>NZ_JRKN01000122.1 GCF_000763905.1 Paracoccus halophilus | reverse complement strand
GAAACGCAGGCCCGCGTCGGCTGCGCCAGCTGGAAAGCTACGCCGCCACGGGCCTGCTCGCCACATCGCCAAAGGGGTCCCTTTTGGACGCCGATAGGGGGGGAACATTCAACGCCGATTGACACCTCGAAGCCTTGCGCCGCGTCGGATCGTTTGACGATCTCGATGGTCCAGCGGCCAATACCGATCAGAGCCTCGCGCAGTTTTGGTCCTGCATATCCTCCGTCCGCGAAGACATGGCGCAGCTTCG
>NZ_JRKN01000121.1 GCF_000763905.1 Paracoccus halophilus | reverse complement strand
CTCTAGGAGGACCTGCTTCAGCGCCGCAAATTGCGGTTATGGTCATATCCTCCATAATATGAGTGCCCGTAGGTAAAGGCGGCTTCAATGAGTCTACCCTGAACAATTGCGTCGCGCGAGAACTTAGGGTCAGGACTCATAGCCAATAGATGACGATTGCGGCGAGAGCGATTGCGGAAAGGAATACCTTGGGGCAGCGATCATACCGCGTTGCCACACGCCGCCAATCTTTGAGCCTGCCGAACATGATC
>NZ_JRKN01000120.1 GCF_000763905.1 Paracoccus halophilus | reverse complement strand
TCGTTCACCCGGCCCGGCCTGCATCGCGAAGCAGCGCCGCGATCCGGCGATAGCCATAGCGACCGTATTGCCGCGCCAGCTCGATCATGTCTGCGGCCAGCCGGCCTTGGTCGGCGCGACCCTTGGGTGTTGATTTCCGCTGAGAATTGACCCGGTATTTTCACCGAGAACTGACCCCCCCTTGTTTATGTCTCGGCGGTCATGTTGTGGTCAATGCAGGGGTCTCCTTTCTCTTTTTCTTTGCGGCCTCTGA
>NZ_JRKN01000119.1 GCF_000763905.1 Paracoccus halophilus | reverse complement strand
GAAACGCAGGCCCGCGTCGGCTGCGCCAGCTGGAAAGCTACGCCGCCACGGGCCTGCTCGCCACATCGCCAAAGGGGTCCCTTTTGGACGCCGATAGGGGGGGAACATTCAACGCCGATTGACACCTTGGCCCACATTTCCCAAGTAAGGCGCTGATTTCGCTGTCCTGACCATTATATTTCCTATATAAAACATGGTGTTGAAGGCTGCGAGGGGCGCGTTTCATGGATCACCCAGAGGGTGCGGGCTTGCAACGG
>NZ_JRKN01000118.1 GCF_000763905.1 Paracoccus halophilus | reverse complement strand
TCAAGGCGCGCCACTTCAGGGTGAGATCGCCGAATGTCGACTTTTCGTCCGGCAATCCCGATCAGGTCGATGCGCTGAACTCCGACAAGGCCTTCGTGCAGGAATGCAAGGCCGGGAAGGGCGGGGAAAAGGCATGACGCCTGACCTTCCCGAGGCACTAACGGGTTCTCCAGACCGGGAGGCCCTGGCGCTTGGCCTCGAGCAGATCGTCTTTTCGCCGCTGGAGGAGGATGAACGGCAGCGGCAGCTATCCGATACGGCGATCCC
>NZ_JRKN01000117.1 GCF_000763905.1 Paracoccus halophilus | reverse complement strand
CGAAGCTGATCTCATTGAAGCCCGAGCCCTGATGGGTGTTCGACCGCCAGACCGCGCGCGTCTTGTGGGCCGGGAGCGGATAGGGCGCATCGTTCTTGCCGTTGAAGACATTGCCCACGACGACCGGCTTGTCGGGATCGCCCTCCAGAAACTCGACCAGCACCTCCATGCCGATCCGCGGGATGACCATGCCGCCCCAGCCGGCGCCGGCCCAGTTCTGGCTGACCCGGCAGCGCATCGAATAGGCGTTCGCCAAGTCCCAGTGGAACCGCACCA
>NZ_JRKN01000116.1 GCF_000763905.1 Paracoccus halophilus | reverse complement strand
AGGGCGAGATCGACTGCGACGAATACGGCCGCATTCTGGTGCGGTTCCACTGGGACTTGGCGAACGCCTATTCGATGCGCTGCCGGGTCAGCCAGAACTGGGCCGGCGCCGGCTGGGGCGGCATGGTGATCCCGCGGATCGGCATGGAGGTGCTGGTCGAGTTTCTGGAGGGCGATCCCGACAAACCGGTCGTCGTGGGCAATGTCTTCAACGGCAAGAACGATGCGCCCTATCCGCTCCCGGCCCACAAGACGCGCGCGGTCTGGCGGTCGAACACCCATCAGGGCTCGGGCTTCAATGAGATCAGCTTCG
>NZ_JRKN01000115.1 GCF_000763905.1 Paracoccus halophilus | reverse complement strand
CTTTGCCCGCTTGAAAGATTGGCGGCGTATCGCAACCCGTTACGACAGATGCGGAGACCTGTTCCTCTCCGCCATCTGCATCGCCGCCATCGTCATCTTTTGGCTGCCAAAATGAGTCCTGACCCTAGGCTCCAGACCCATTGATTTAGGGCTGTTCGCGTGATTCAGGCTCTGCAAGGAGACCTGATCCATGAGCAACCTTTTCTGGCTGACTGACGCGCAGATGGAGCGTCTGAAACCCTATTTCCCGAAGTCCCACGGCAAGCCACGCGTTGACGACCGTCGTGTGCTGAGCGGCATAATATTCATCAAT
>NZ_JRKN01000114.1 GCF_000763905.1 Paracoccus halophilus | reverse complement strand
TCGTTCACCCGGCCCGGCCTGCATCGCGAAGCAGCGCCGCGATCCGGCGATAGCCATAGCGACCGTATTGCCGCGCCAGCTCGATCATGTCTGCGGCCAGCCGGCCTTGGTCGGCGCGACCCTTGGGCAACCTGCGTTGCGTAGACCGATGCTGGTGCAGCACCCGGCAAGCACGGCGTTCGGACACGCCCAGTTCACCAAGAACATGATCAATGCAGGCCCGGCGGCGCGAGGGGCTCAGAAGTTTCCCCGGGCGGTCCTGCAGTTCCCTTTGCAGCCTCCGCCAAAATAAGTTTGCCCAGCGTCAGATCCGAAACTGCGCGTCGGAGCCGTTCATTCTCCAACTGCAGCCGCTTCAGTTCCTTCAACTGATCCACGCCCATCCCACCATATTGCTTGCGCC
>NZ_JRKN01000113.1 GCF_000763905.1 Paracoccus halophilus | reverse complement strand
TCGCCGTCCTCTGAGCCTACGGTCACAATATCCGCAAGATCCTGGTCCAACTCGAAGCTCCTTTCACCCTGTTCTTTCAATTGAGCGTGGCGCGAACCGGGAACGAATAACGCCGTCAGGCTTTCTAGGGTCAGGACCCATAAGGCCGCTTGAACCCTTTGGATAGTCGTGATTCACGCCCGCAAACTACGGGGGCAACATGAGCGACTACTACTGGTTGACGGAGGCGCAGATGGAGCGTCTTCGACCGCACTTTCCGAAATCACGTGGCGTACCAAGGGTCGATGATCGGCGGGTGCTGAGTGGGATCATCTACGTCAAACGGAACGGTTTGCAGTGGCGCGACGCGCCATCGGTGTATGGCCCGCACAAGACGCTCTACAACCGGTTCGTCAGATGGTCTCGTATGGGTGTGTTCGCACGCATCTTCAAGGACTTGGCGCAACCAGGGCGAGACGGAGACACCATCATGATAG
>NZ_JRKN01000112.1 GCF_000763905.1 Paracoccus halophilus | reverse complement strand
CTATCATGATGGTGTCTCCGTCTCGCCCTGGTTGCGCCAAGTCCTTGAAGATGCGTGCGAACACACCCATACGAGACCATCTGACGAACCGGTTGTAGAGCGTCTTGTGCGGGCCATACACCGATGGCGCGTCGCGCCACTGCAAACCGTTCCGTTTGACGTAGATGATCCCACTCAGCACCCGCCGATCATCGACCCTTGGTACGCCACGTGATTTCGGAAAGTGCGGTCGAAGACGCTCCATCTGCGCCTCCGTCAACCAGTAGTAGTCGCTCATGTTGCCCCCGTAGTTTGCGGGCGTGAATCACGACTATCCAAAGGGTTCAAGCGGCCTTATGGGTCCTGACCCTAGGCTCCAGACCCATTGATTTAGGGCTGTTCGCGTGATTCAGGCTCTGCAAGGAGACCTGATCCATGAGCAACCTTTTCTGGCTGACTGACGCGCAGATGGAGCGTCTGAAACCCTATTTCCCGAAGTCCCACGGCAAGCCACGCGTTGACGACCGTCGTGTGCTGAGCGGCATAATATTCATCAAT
>NZ_JRKN01000111.1 GCF_000763905.1 Paracoccus halophilus | reverse complement strand
CCAGCCAGCGGATGGACCTCGTCGAGACTGGCAAGCCGCTGATGATCAGGCCTGCGGATATCGGCAATGTCATTCAGCCTGCCACTGAGCGAGGATAATATGGTGATCAAGTTTACGAAAGAACAGAAGGTCGATGGCTACCTCAGGGACGATGATAGCTTTGCCGACTGGTACGTGGGCGACTTCATGCGAAAGAACTTGCCGGACTTTTAATATTCAGTTTCCGCGCAGGGCAAGCGGGAAATGACGATTAATGGCCGCGCCTATGCGCGCCAGTTGGGCTTTGCGGACGCCGAATCGCAGGCACATTTTGCCACGTTCATGTGGGCGATTGGCGAAAATTTCTTCATGCATCAGGGCCTTATGGGTCCTGACCCTAGGCTCCAGACCCATTGATTTAGGGCTGTTCGCGTGATTCAGGCTCTGCAAGGAGACCTGATCCATGAGCAACCTTTTCTGGCTGACTGACGCGCAGATGGAGCGTCTGAAACCCTATTTCCCGAAGTCCCACGGCAAGCCACGCGTTGACGACCGTCGTGTGCTGAGCGGCATAATATTCATCAAT
>NZ_JRKN01000110.1 GCF_000763905.1 Paracoccus halophilus | reverse complement strand
CTATCATGATGGTGTCTCCGTCTCGCCCTGGTTGCGCCAAGTCCTTGAAGATGCGTGCGAACACACCCATACGAGACCATCTGACGAACCGGTTGTAGAGCGTCTTGTGCGGGCCATACACCGATGGCGCGTCGCGCCACTGCAAACCGTTCCGTTTGACGTAGATGATCCCACTCAGCACCCGCCGATCATCGACCCTTGGTACGCCACGTGATTTCGGAAAGTGCGGTCGAAGACGCTCCATCTGCGCCTCCGTCAACCAGTAGTAGTCGCTCATGTTGCCCCCGTAGTTTGCGGGCGTGAATCACGACTATCCAAAGGGTTCAAGCGGCCTTATGGGTCCTGACCCTAGGCTCCAGACTCGTTAACTTTCATAGCCAGAAGAGGACAGTTGCGGCGAGAGCGATGGCCGAGAAGAAGGTTTCCGGGCATCTGTCGTAACGGGTTGCCACGCGCCTGCAGTCCTTCAAGCGTCCAAACATGATTTCGATGCGGTTGCGGCGTTTGTATCGGCGCTTGTCATATTTGACTGCCTCCTTACGGGATTTCCGGCCGGGGATGCAGACCTTTATCCCCTTGTCTGTCA
>NZ_JRKN01000109.1 GCF_000763905.1 Paracoccus halophilus | reverse complement strand
GATCATGTTCGGCAGGCTCAAAGATTGGCGGCGTGTGGCAACGCGGTATGATCGCTGCCCCAAGGTATTCCTTTCCGCAATCGCTCTCGCCGCAATCGTCATCTATTGGCTATGAGTCCTGACCCTAGCTGAGTGCAAGCGCTTATCGTGACGCCTAAAAACAATAGAGAAAATCTATCTTTCGACATAAACAATCTCCCTCTAAAAGATCACCACCCGGCGCTATTGTATCATAAAGGTCAAAGAATAACGATCCTCTAGAACATACTAGGGTCAGGACCCATAAGGCCGCTTGAACCCTTTGGATAGTCGTGATTCACGCCCGCAAACTACGGGGGCAACATGAGCGACTACTACTGGTTGACGGAGGCGCAGATGGAGCGTCTTCGACCGCACTTTCCGAAATCACGTGGCGTACCAAGGGTCGATGATCGGCGGGTGCTGAGTGGGATCATCTACGTCAAACGGAACGGTTTGCAGTGGCGCGACGCGCCATCGGTGTATGGCCCGCACAAGACGCTCTACAACCGGTTCGTCAGATGGTCTCGTATGGGTGTGTTCGCACGCATCTTCAAGGACTTGGCGCAACCAGGGCGAGACGGAGACACCATCATGATAG
>NZ_JRKN01000108.1 GCF_000763905.1 Paracoccus halophilus | reverse complement strand
CCCCGCAATCCCCGTGAAGAGAACCGCGCCGCCGCCGCCAGCCTTCGGTCGGGCTACGCCCTCCCTACGGCTGGCGGCGGCGGCCAACTTGCCTGACGGTGCCGGTCAAGATGGTTGTCGCCCACCACAAGCGACCCGCTTCGGCGCCACAAAAGGATGACGCATCCCATAAGTACATGCTCTGTCCGGCGTTTCGGAATGCTATGCTTCTGGAATCGGCGGTCGTCATGGGCGGAGTGCGACACGGACGCATACTCTTCCTCCAAACGCTGACCGCTCTACGCTTAGATGAGACGGCATCGGATGGCGCTCCTTGGCTTTGATTACGACAAGCAGATTGGGACAGCTTCGCAAGCAATCCAGATACCGTCGATCAACAGCGCAAACCGACAACCGTTCTCACGCGCCAAGCTCAGGGTGGCGTGTGCACCAGCAACATATAGGTCCGTCACGTCCGTGCCGGTCGCTGTGATTAGGCATGGAATGAGGGATTAAAGCGTTTTGCGTTTGATCTGAATCGGACGGAGATTCACATGGTGCCGATTTTCTGATTCACTTCTTCTGGGAGGTGGATCATGGGCAACCCCTATTCTTTGGACCTTCGGGAACGGATCTGCGC
>NZ_JRKN01000107.1 GCF_000763905.1 Paracoccus halophilus | reverse complement strand
CCATCGGTGTATGGCCCGCACAAGACGCTCTACAACCGGTTCGTCAGATGGTCTCGTATGGGTGTGTTCGCACGCATCTTCAAGGACTTGGCGCAACCAGGGCGAGACGGAGACACCATCATGATAGACAGTACCCACATGAAGGCGCACCGCACGGCGGCAAGCCTCTCAAAAGGGGGATCAAGCCGAGGGCCATCGGGCGGACCAAAGGCGGGCTGAACTCAAAGCTGCACATGGTGTCGGACGGTCGTGGCCGCCCGCTGACGTTCTTTCTGTCGCCGGGCCAGATGAGTGATGCGCGTGGCGCTGTCGTCCTGTTGGGTGATCTGCCGAAGGCGAAACGGCTGCTCGGTGACAAAGGGTACGATGCCGACTGGTTTCGCGAAGAACTGAAGCGCATGGGTATGCGCACCTGCATCCCGCCTCGGACAAAGCGAAAGAGGCCCGCAACCTACAACAAGCGCCTCTACAGAAAGCGTCACCGTATCGAGAATGCCTTTGCCCGCTTGAAAGATTGGCGGCGTATCGCAACCCGTTACGACAGATGCGGAGACCTGTTCCTCTCCGCCATCTGCATCGCCGCCATCGTCATCTTTTGGCTGCCAAAATGAGTCCTGACCCTA
>NZ_JRKN01000106.1 GCF_000763905.1 Paracoccus halophilus | reverse complement strand
GCCCGGCCAGCCAGAACCAGGGCCTGAGCGTCAGGTCATAGCGATGCCCGTTCTCGCCCACACCCGCCCAGCGGGCGCTGGTGACGATGCCGTCGAAGGGCCGCATCTCGTCATGCGCCTCGATCTCGACCGTGGCATGGGTGCCGACGAGGGCGTCGAAATCCAGGTCCTCGCGGGTGGCCAGCGCCTCAATGCGGTATTCGAACAGATCGTTCAGATGATCGCTGCCATCGAAGCGCAAGAGGGCCAGAACGTCGGGTCCAAGCGCGGTGGTCAGACGACCCAGCCGCTCGGCCTGCTTGAAGGGAGCGTTCATCGCGCCTCCGACTTGGAATCGTAACACCACAACCCGGGCCGCTTATACAGCGATCAGAACGGGATGAACAGCGCCCGGGCTACCATGCGATGCCGTGACGCGCCCGCCTTGCGCGCTTGTGCATGTTGCTGAGGCGAAGCGTGGGTAGCGTCAAGAATCTTTTGCATATTTGCTCAAGCGACGACGGTTCCTTTGGTTTGATCCGCGAATAGCATGGCCATGTTCATGTATTTACGGGTGGACCATTGGGTTGAGGCATGATTTTCCGTCCGGGAAGGCGCCAACGACGCGGCTGCGGCGTCTGAGCT
>NZ_JRKN01000105.1 GCF_000763905.1 Paracoccus halophilus | reverse complement strand
ATCCATGAGCAACCTTTTCTGGCTGACTGACGCGCAGATGGAGCGTCTGAAACCCTATTTCCCGAAGTCCCACGGCAAGCCACGCGTTGACGACCGTCGTGTGCTGAGCGGCATAATATTCATCAATCGCAATGGGTTGCGATGGTGCGATGCGCCCAGGGAATATGGCCCGGCCAAGACGCTCTATAACCGCTGGAAGCGCTGGAGCGACAATGGTGTCTTTGCCCGGATCATGATGGGCCTGGCCGCCGAGGGAACCGAGCACAAGACAATCATGATGGATGCGACCTATCTGAAAGCCCATCGCACGGCGTCGAGCCTGGCGGTAAAAAAAGGGGGTGCGCTCGTCAGATAGGCCGGACCAAGGGCGGCATGAACACCAAGCTACACGCCGTCACCGACGCGAAGGGCCGCCCGATAGGGTTCTTCATGTCCGCCGGACAAGTCAGCGATTACACCGGGGCAGCGGCACTTCTGGGCAGCCTGCCGGAGGCGGATTGGCTGCTGGCCGATCGGGGCTATGATGCCGACTGGTTCAGAGATGCCTTGACAGACAAGGGGATAAAGGTCTGCATCCCCGGCCGGAAATCCCGTAAGGAGGCAGTCAAATATGACAAGCGCCGATACAAACGCCGCAACCGCATCGAAATCATGTTTGGACGCTTGAAGGACTG
>NZ_JRKN01000104.1 GCF_000763905.1 Paracoccus halophilus | reverse complement strand
CGACGGTTCCTTTGGTTTGATCCGCGAATAGCATGGCCATGTTCATGTATTTACGGGTGGACCATTGGGTTGAGGCATGATTTTCCGTCCGGGAAGGCGCCAACGACGCGGCTGCGGCGTCTGAGCTCGCGCATGATCCGCTCCAGCGGGTTGTTGGTCCGCAGCTTGATCCAATGGCTGTCGGGAAAGCCGTAGAAGGTCAGCGTTTCATGGCCGTGTTCTTCTAACAGGTCAGCGGCCTGGGCCAGCTTCGTGGCGCGAAGGTCGGCGACGATCGTCGCGGTCTTCTCGGCCGCTGCCCTCCTGTCCTCCTGCGCATGGATCGCCTTCAGCATCTTCGTAACATCGCGGACCCTGCCGGCGAGGACCAGGCTGAAGATGTTTCTGTAGAAGTGAACCGCGCAACGCTGCCAGCGCGCACCAGGCAGGAACTCGGCCACGCTTTCGACGAGGCCGCGACAGGCGTCCGAGACGATCAGCTGCACGCCAGACAGCCCACGATCCACCAGATACCGCAGGAAGGCCGACCAGCCGGCTTTGTCCTCCTTCGGGCCTTCCACGATGCCGAGGATCTCGCGATAGCCCTCGCGGGTCACGCCGATCGCCACCAGTAGCGAAACATTGCGAACCTCGCCCGCCCGTTCGCCATCGGGCTCGAACCGGTGACGCCTTCGATGGCTC
>NZ_JRKN01000103.1 GCF_000763905.1 Paracoccus halophilus | reverse complement strand
TGACAGACAAGGGGATAAAGGTCTGCATCCCCGGCCGGAAATCCCGTAAGGAGGCAGTCAAATATGACAAGCGCCGATACAAACGCCGCAACCGCATCGAAATCATGTTTGGACGCTTGAAGGACTGGAGACGCGTGGCAACCCGTTACGACAGATGCCCGGAAACCTTCTTCTCGGCCATCGCTCTCGCCGCAACTGTCCTCTTCTGGCTATGAAAGTTAACGAGTCTGGAGCCTAGACTGGAAGGATGCGCTATGGGACAAATTCGTCACGGCAGCGCCACGACGACGCACGCTGTCCGAGCAGCAATAATGAGGGCCTGCCCGTCATCGGTCCAAGGGCTGGCCCGAATGATCGCAAACTTCGCTCGCGCAGCTGAGCCGGGAGTTGGGCATCAACCCCAAGACCGTTGCGAAGTGGCGCAAACGCGCGACGGTCGAGGATATGAAGACCGGGCCATCGAAACCGCGCTCTACGATCCTGTCTGAGGATGAAGAGGCGGCGATCGTTGCCTTCCGGCGCCATACACTTCTGCCATTGGACGACTGCCTTTACGCCTTGCAGCCGTCCATCCCGCACCTGACGCGATCTGCGCTGCACCGCTGTCTGCAGCGACATGGCATCTCGCGTCTGCCTGATATGGAAGGCGACAAGCCGAAGCGGTCGAAGTTCAAACGCTACCCCAT
>NZ_JRKN01000102.1 GCF_000763905.1 Paracoccus halophilus | reverse complement strand
CCATCAGTGTCTGGCGCCCGGGCGAAGGGCCACTGCCCCCCAAAAGGTGGAGCGGCAAAGGGCGGCCGCCCAAGCCGGTGCAACGAAGCAAAGATCACAAACCACCTTCCGCCAGGGCGCTTGCAGAAGGTCTGCCAGCCGATGCGTGGAAGAGCGTCACATGGCGCGAGGGGAGCAATGTCGATCTGACGTCACGCTTTGCCGCCATGCGCCTTCGTGTTGCCTCCAGAGACCATAACCTCACCCAACCGCGAGCCGGAGAATGGCTTCTTGCCGAAAGGCCTGAAGGCGATGAGAAGCCGCTCAAACAAACGATGGCATTACAGGATCTCGTCGCCGCGACGAAGATGAGGTGGCGGATCGAGCGAGATTATCGCGAGCTGAAACAGGAGTCGGGTCTGGGTCATTCCGAAGGCAGAGGTCGGCGAGGATTTCACCATCAGGCCAGTCTGTGCATAGCCGTCTATGGATTCCTTCTCTCCGAACGCGGGACGTTTCCTCCCTCGGGATTTGCCACCACCGGGAACTGCGAAAAACCTCCCTGTTCCCGCGGTTCTCAACCCGAAAAAGCCGCCAATACGGCCCGGACGGCACAGCTCAAACCCGATCGCAACGCTGCGTAGAATACTGACTGTCACGCTGGCACGCAGATAGATGCGATGTCCATGCGGCACCCAGATTAACCCATCTCTTGTGACGCTGTAAGA
>NZ_JRKN01000101.1 GCF_000763905.1 Paracoccus halophilus | reverse complement strand
CTGACCTTCCCGAGGCACTAACGGGTTCTCCAGACCGGGAGGCCCTGGCGCTTGGCCTCGAGCAGATCGTCTTTTCGCCGCTGGAGGAGGATGAACGGCAGCGGCAGCTATCCGATACGGCGATCCCGCCGCTGCGTGCTTACGCTCTGCTCGATGCCTCGCAAAGCGCCGATATTCCGATCTGTCTGGAGGGGTTTTCCGATCCCGCCCGCTGCCTGTTCGATGGTGCCGCTTATGACGACATGGCCGAGGTCGCGCCCTGGCTGGTCGAACTGGCGCGCCATTCCGATGCCTGGGACTGGTTCGTCGAGGACGGCTACGGCCATGACTGGGGCATCCTGCTCCATTCGCGGCTGGAACTGCCGCGGCTGAAAACGCATCTCAAGAAGTTCCTGAGGATCGAGGACGAGGACGGCGAGCGGTATTTCTTCAAATATTACCGGCCGGAACATTTCAACAGATATGTGCCGCGCTTTGACGACGTCCAGCGCGCCGCATTCTGGCGGGGGATCGAGGCCACCCATGCCGAAAGCAAAGATGATCCAGCAATGCTGCTGAGGCATGGGCTGGATGCGCGAGGCGAGCACGCCAGCCAGCGGATGGACCTCGTCGAGACTGGCAAGCCGCTGATGATCAGGCCTGCGGATATCGGCAATGTCATTCAGCCTGCCACTGAGCGAGGATAATATGGTGATCAAGTTTACGAAAGAACAGA
>NZ_JRKN01000100.1 GCF_000763905.1 Paracoccus halophilus | reverse complement strand
ACCATGCCGCCCCAGCCGGCGCCGGCCCAGTTCTGGCTGACCCGGCAGCGCATCGAATAGGCGTTCGCCAAGTCCCAGTGGAACCGCACCAGAATGCGGCCGTATTCGTCGCAGTCGATCTCGCCCTCGCCGACCACTTCGGCGGTCTGCGGGCCCTGCACCACCGCCAGCGGCGTACGTTTCGGCGGCGCCATCGGCGCGGTATCGGGCATCAGCACATAGGACCCGGTGAAGCTGTAGCCGTCACTGCCCTGACCGCCTGAACCATAGGCCTCGGAGACGAAATGATGCGAGGCCGAGAGGCACAGATAGGTCTCGCCCGTGCCCGGCGCCTTGTCGCCGGAAAGCGTCATCCGCATCCCCGCGCCCAGGCTCACGCAGTCCCCCACCGCCCGGTTGCGGCGATCGGCGCCGCGTTCCTGCTCGGTCCTGAGCCCCGCCACCAGCCGGCCGACATCCTGCGCCAGGTAATCGCCGGGATAGTCGAAGCTCTCGATCTGGCCCTGCGCGTGCTGCGCATCGCCCAGCCGGTCCACCTCCATCGCCTGGGCAGGCTTCTTGAAGTTGTAATCCACCAGCCGGATCGCGCCGGTGGTCACATTCCGCTCGGGCGCCCAGTCCCAGAAATGCTCCTGCTCGTACTGGTGGTGGCCGTCATAGCGCTTGAACGGACGCGGCCCGATCGTCGGATGCGCCAGCACGTCATCGGTCAGCACCAG
>NZ_JRKN01000099.1 GCF_000763905.1 Paracoccus halophilus | reverse complement strand
GAGCCTGATCGGAAATGAGTTGGGTGATTTCAGCGAGTTATGATTCTGTTTGTTTGTGAGAACGAACGGAGATCATGATGCCCTGGACCGAAATCACCCGGAAACGATACGAGCGCAAAGCGGCTCGGTATGCAAGCGATATGACCGATGCGGAATGGTCGGTGGTGGTCCGGTTGCTCCCCGGGCGCAACCGTCTTGGCCGCCCGCGCAAGGTCAACCTGCGCGACATCTGGGATGCGATCCAGTATATCGCGGCGGCAGGCTGTGCATGGTCTCTCCTGCCAAAAGACTTCCCGCCGGTCTCGACGGTGCGTTACTATTTCTACCGATGGCGCAACGACGGATTGCTGCATGAGATCAACCGGGTGCTGGTGGTTCTGGCGCGTCGCAAAGAGGGCCGGAAGGAACGTCCCACGGCTGGTGTGATCGATAGCCAGAGCGTGAAAACGTCTGAAAACACGTCGCTTCGCGGTTTTGATGCGGGAAAGAAGATCAAGGGGCGCAAACGTCACATCATGACAGACACTTGCGGTCACCTGATCGCGTTGCGCGTTCACAGCGCAGGTATCCAGGACCGCGATGGGGCCCCCGAGGTTTTCACACGCCTCCGCCGGGAAGCACCGAAGCTGCGCCATGTCTTCGCGGACGGAGGATATGCAGGACCAAAACTGCGCGAGGCTCTGATCGGTATTGGCCGCTGGACCATCGAGATCGTCAAACGATCCGACGCGGCGCAAGGCTTCGAGGT
>NZ_JRKN01000098.1 GCF_000763905.1 Paracoccus halophilus | reverse complement strand
CTAGGTGTTCAGTCCTGGCATTTGGTGGATCGGGTTCAGGATGAATCTGTCAGGCTCTGATGTCCAGATCTTGCAGATTTATTCGTAAGGCGTGAGACCGCCGAGGGTCTTGAGCCTGCGCACGAAGTTGCAGGCTGTCATGAAGTCCGCGAGATGCGTTCGCAGCTGGTCATGGCTGTCGTAATGGAAGCGCTTCACAGTGGCCTCCTTGATCGTGCGGTTCATTCGTTCGACCTGACCGTTTGTCGGGAAAACAGTCCCCCGGACTGTTTTCTGATCCTCCGAACTCCAGGGATGGTTGGGCTTTGTCAGCCTGTGCTCGATGCCGCTCGACCCTTGTCCTTGAACCAATGGCGGACAAGGTCTCGCCCTCGCAAATCCTGTCAAAGCGCATCGGACGGGAGTAAATGGTGTTTCGGTTCCGCGGCTGCTCTGCGAACTGAATGCCGTTATCGGTGAGAATGGTGTGAACCTGATAGGGCACGGCTTCGAGCATGTGCTGAAGGAACTCCCAAGCTGTCTTCCTGTCGGCCTTATCGACGAGTTGGGTCACGGCGAACTTGCTCGTGCGGTCGATGCCGACGAACAAATATAGTTTGCCTTCAGCGGTCTGAACCTCGGCGATGTCGATGTGGAAGAAGCCGATGGGGTAGCGTTTGAACTTCGACCGCTTCGGCTTGTCGCCTTCCATATCAGGCAGACGCGAGATGCCATGTCGCTGCAGACAGCGGTGCAGCGCAGATCGCGTCAGGTGCGGGATGGACGGCTGCA
>NZ_JRKN01000097.1 GCF_000763905.1 Paracoccus halophilus | reverse complement strand
CCCAAGGGTCGCGCCGACCAAGGCCGGCTGGCCGCAGACATGATCGAGCTGGCGCGGCAATACGGTCGCTATGGCTATCGCCGGATCGCGGCGCTGCTTCGCGATGCAGGCCGGGCCGGGTGAACGACAAGCGGTTCAGAGGGCTTGTGGCGGCGCGAGGGGCTGAAAGTGCCAGTGAAATAACCGAAGAAGGGGCGGCTCTGGCTGAACGACGGATCCTGCGTCCGGTTGCGTCCGGAATACACGAACCACGTCTGGAGATATGGACTTCGTTCATTGCCGGACCGATGATGGCAGGGCCTTCCGGACGCTGAACATCCTGGACGAGTTCAGCCGTGAATGCCTGACCATCCGGGTGAAGCGCAAACTGAACTCAGCCGACGTCATCGATGCGGCTCAAGCGATCTGTTCATCCTGCGCGGCATCCCGGCGTTCATTCGCTCCGATAATGACCCCGAGTTTGTTGCCCAGGCTGTCCGCGACTGGATCGCCGCCGTCGGGGCCAGCACGGCCTATATCGAGCCAGGCTCACCTTGGGAAAACGGTTTCGCGTGCTCACTCGGACCAGTGGCGTTCACACGCTCAATGCGAGAGCTTCAACGCCCGCTTCCGCGACGAGTTTCTGAATGGCGAAACCTTCTACAACCTGCGCGAGGCGCAGGTCCTGATCGAGGAATGGAGGAAACACTATAACACGAAGCGCCCGCACAGCGCACTGGGCTACCGCCCGCCGGCCCCGGAAACCATCGTCCAGATGGACTACAGGCCGGACATG
>NZ_JRKN01000096.1 GCF_000763905.1 Paracoccus halophilus | reverse complement strand
TCTGCAAGCGCCCTGGCGGAAGGTGGTTTGTGATCTTTGCTTCGTTGCACCGGCTTGGGCGGCCGCCCTTTGCCGCTCCACCTTTTGGGGGGCAGTGGCCCTTCGCCCGGGCGCCAGACACTGATGGTCGGCTGGACGCCGACCGGATAAACCAGCCCCAGATCAGTCAGCCCTCGGCGGAACTCGCCATCTGCACCGTAACCGGCATCGGCAAGGACGACACCCTCTGTGCCGCGAGCGACGCCCGGATCTGATCCATCGCGATCTGCGGCTTCGTCTGGAAAACGATCTCCTCCGGAATCTTCGCCTTTTGGCGAGGGGCGGGATCATCCAGCCAGAGCTCTGGAAGGTAAAGCTGCCAGGCAACCGGCAAGCTCGGTCGCGATGGAAAGACTGACTGCCACCTGGCAATTGTCCTGCCTGCCAAGCTGCCCGCAATATTGACGGGCAACACCAACAGAATGTTTGCTTTTCTAGGGAAAGCCCGTGTCGTCAACGATCCCGGCGGTGATCGGCCCGCCGCGCTCGACCATCTGCGGCAAGACCCAATCGCGAACCCGCCCCATCAATGCTTCGTCAGACCAAGGCGCTTGGCAGAAGCAGGTAGTCGCGGGCGCAACTGAAGGAGTGCAGAGGCGCGGGCGTTGCCGCAGGGCGCAAAAATTCTTCGTTGCTGTTCATCCCCACCTGATCGCTGTATAAGCGGCCCGGATTGTAGGGTTTTGATTTCGGGTCGGAGGCGCGATGAACGCTCCCTTCAAGCAGGCCGAGCGGCTGGGTCGTCTGACCACCGCGCTTGGACCCGACGTTCTGGCCCTCTTGCGCTTCGATGGCAGCGATCATCTGAACGATCTGTTCG
>NZ_JRKN01000095.1 GCF_000763905.1 Paracoccus halophilus | reverse complement strand
TAAAGCGTTTTGCGTTTGATCTGAATCGGACGGAGATTCACATGGTGCCGATTTTCTGATTCACTTCTTCTGGGAGGTGGATCATGGGCAACCCCTATTCTTTGGACCTTCGGGAACGGATCTGCGCTTACGTTGCTATGGGAAACTCGGCCCGTTCAGCAGGGCGGCTTTTCGGGGTGAGCGCCGCGACGGCGGTTCGGTTTGCGGCGGAGCATCGAGACCACGGTGCTGCACGCCCCAAACCACAAGGTCGCCCGGCTGGTCAGTTCGGCAAGCTGGCACCGCATCGGGATTTTCTGCTGGAGATCGTGCGGGCCGAACCGGACATCACGCTCAAGGAACTCGCCGCTGCCCTGTCGGAAACATATGGCGTAGATGCTCAACTCTCTTCGCTACACCGCGCTCTCGAACGGGCGGGGCTATCATATAAAAAAAGGACTGATCGCGGCGGAACGTGATCGGCCCGCGCTGCGCCAGGCCCGCCGAGACTGGATCACGCATCGTCAGCCCCGCATGCGACAGGAGCCGCACAGGTTGGTCTTCATCGACGAAACGGCGGTCAAGACCAATCTCACGCGGCTGCGCGGGCGCGCCCCAGTCGGGGAACGGCTCTATGGCACGGCACCTTTCGGCAAGTGGGGGACACAGACCTTCATCGCCGGGCTGACGCAAGACGCCCTGATCGCACCTTGGGTGATCAAAGGCGCAATGAACAGGGCGGCCTTCGACACGTACATCGAGACGCAGCTTGCCCCGGCCCTCGATCCCGGAACCGTCGTGATCCTCGACAACCTGTCTACACACAAAAGCCCGCGCGCCGCCGAAGCCATGCGCAAGCGAGGCTGCTGGTTCCTGTTTTTGCCCGCCTACAGCCCCGATCTCAATCCTATCGAGATGGCTTTCTCCAAACTCAAAGCCCACTTGCGGCGCATCGGCGCCAGAACCTTTGATGCCTTGTTCGAAGCCCTTGGTGACATCTGTGACATGTTCCATCCAGACGAATGCTGGAACTTCCTCAAAGCTGCCGGATATGCCTCAGATTAAATGCAAAACGCTTTA
>NZ_JRKN01000094.1 GCF_000763905.1 Paracoccus halophilus | reverse complement strand
CTATCATGATGGTGTCTCCGTCTCGCCCTGGTTGCGCCAAGTCCTTGAAGATGCGTGCGAACACACCCATACGAGACCATCTGACGAACCGGTTGTAGAGCGTCTTGTGCGGGCCATACACCGATGGCGCGTCGCGCCACTGCAAACCGTTCCGTTTGACGTAGATGATCCCACTCAGCACCCGCCGATCATCGACCCTTGGTACGCCACGTGATTTCGGAAAGTGCGGTCGAAGACGCTCCATCTGCGCCTCCGTCAACCAGTAGTAGTCGCTCATGTTGCCCCCGTAGTTTGCGGGCGTGAATCACGACTATCCAAAGGGTTCAAGCGGCCTTATGGGTCCTGACCCTAGAAGGGCTTGGGCTTCGCATTTTCGGTAGTCCACAGGCAGGAATTACGGTTTACCAGACGCTTACTATGGATGACCCGAGGACAAACCCGAGGGTAACTGTTTACGCGAGTTATCGCGATAAGTTGCTCGTCGCGGCAGAATTGATCGCGCAGGGTTAAGACTGCGACATTTATCTCAAAAGTGCGTTGCCTTATCCATATATTATTTCTCGCAAAAGTTAGAATATTATCAACAAATATGCTCTGTGGAATATGTGACGCTATCGTCAATTCACGGAAGCAGGGTATGCTTGATAACCTAAATTCCTCGGGGAAGTCTGAAGGGCAAAGCTTGGTCACGAATCCTGCCTGCTGCATGGCAATTTCAGAGAGTGCTGCTGCGCAGTTCCAAATTTGATGATCTTTCGCGGGAACAAGCCTCTAAGCCCAGTCGAGCCCGCGCGGCAACAGCTACGCCAGCTCGCAGCGCATCCCGGTCATTCATGCTCTGAGCAGCGAATGACCGCTCCCCGCCCTCCCTGTCGAGGCGGTAGGGCCGAGGGAGCGCGGTCAGTTGCGGCGCTCGAGCCAAGCCTTCTGCCACAGGTAGTAGCCCGACTGGCTGATGCCTGGTCCCGCCAGCCCGCGAACGGGTCGATCTTGAGCCAGGACGTGTCCAGCCCGGCGCTGCGCAAATCTGGGTCCGCGAATCGTCCGCACATGCCGCACAGGATCGCGGTGTCGCGCCAGGCCGTCAATTAGCGCGGACTATCATCAGAGCGCAATTGCAGCCAGGAGA
>NZ_JRKN01000093.1 GCF_000763905.1 Paracoccus halophilus | reverse complement strand
GGCCTTTACGATCAGTAAAGGACGACCGAGCGAATAGATTCGCCGGCATGCATCAGGTCGAAACCCTTGTTGATGTCGTCCAGCGGCATGGTGTGGGTGATCATCGGGTCGATCTCGATCTTGCCGTCCATGTACCAGTCGACGATCTTCGGCACATCGGTGCGGCCGCGCGCGCCGCCAAAGGCGGTGCCCTTCCAGACCCGGCCGGTGACCAGCTGGAACGGGCGCGTGCTGATCTCGGCCCCGGCGGCGGCCACGCCGATGATCACCGACTGGCCCCAGCCGCGATGCGTGCATTCCAGCGCGTCGCGCATCACCTTCACATTCCCGGTCGCGTCAAAGCTGTAATCCGCGCCGCCGATCCGGTCGAAGGGCGTCTTGGTCATCTCGACGATTTCCTGCACGACATTCTCGACATTCTTCGGATTGACGAAATGGGTCATGCCGAAACGCTCGGCCATCTCCTTCTTGTCGTCGTTCAGATCGACGCCGATGATCATGTCCGCGCCCGCCAGACGCAGGCCCTGGATCACGTTCAGCCCGATCCCGCCCAGGCCAAAGACCACCGCCTTGGCGCCGATTTCGACCTTGGCCGTATTGATCACCGCGCCGATGCCGGTGGTCACGCCGCAGCCGATATAGCAGATCTTGTCGAAGGGCGCGTCCTCGCGCACCTTCGCCACCGCGATCTCGGGCAGCACCGTGTAGTTCGAGAAGGTCGAGCAGCCCATGTAATGGTGGATCGGCGTGCCGTCGGCCATGCTGAAGCGGCTGCTGCCATCGGGCATCAGCCCCTGGCCCTGGGTGGCGCGGATCGCGGTGCAGAGATTGGTCTTGCCCGACAGGCACGAGGCGCATTGCCGGCATTCCGGGGTATAGAGCGGGATCACGTGATCGCCGGGCTTGACGCTGGTCACGCCCGGGCCCACCTCGACCACGACGCCCGCGCCCTCATGGCCCAGGATCGCCGGAAAGATCCCCTCGGGATCCGCGCCCGAGCGGGTGAATTCATCGGTATGGCAGATGCCGGTCGCCTTGATCTCGACCATCACCTCGCCGGCCTTCGGACCTTCGAGGTTCACCTCCATCACCTCAAGCGGCTTGCCGGCTTCCAATGCGACTGCGGCGCGGGTTTTCA
>NZ_JRKN01000092.1 GCF_000763905.1 Paracoccus halophilus | reverse complement strand
GAAATGGCGGAGGCTCGACGGTCGGAACCGCCTGCCGGAGGTCATCAGCGGGGTTGAGTTCCGCGACGGCGTCCGCCACATTCAAGCTGCCGCCTGATCAAGCGTCACCAACTTTCGAGCATATCTCGGCCTCCTTGATCGTGCGGTTCATCCGTTCGACCTGGCCGTTTGTCGGGAAAACACTCCCCCGGACTGTTTTCCGATCCTCCGAGCTCCACGGATGGCCGGGTTTGGTCAGTCGGTGTTCGATGCCGCTCGACCCTTGTCCTTGAACCGATGGCGGACAAGGTCTCGCCCTCGCAGATCATGTCGAAGCGCATGGGCCGGGAACAGATCGTGTTTCGGCTCCGAGGCTGCTCTGCGGACTGGATCCCGTTATTGGTGAGAATGGCATGGACCCGGCAGGGCACGGCTTCGGGCATGTGCTGAAGGAATTCCCAGGCTGTCTTCCTGTCGGCCCTGTCGACGAGCCGGGTCACGGCGAACCTGCTCGTCCGGTCGGTTCCAACGAACAAATATGGTTTTCCCTCAGCGGCTTGCACCTCGGCGATATCAATGTGGAAGACCCCTGTGGGGTCGCGTTTGAACTGCGACCGCTCCGGCTTGCCGCCCTCCATATCAGGCAGGCGCGAGATGCCCTGTCGTGGCAGGCATCGGTGAAGCGCAGATCGCGTCAGGTGAGGGATTGAGGGCTGCAGGGCATAAAGGCAGTCGTCCAACGGCAGAAGCGTATGACGCCGGAACGCCACGACCATCGCCTCTTCGGCTTCGCTGAGGACGGTGGACCGAGGCTCCGACGGTCCGGTCTTCATATCCTCGACCGTGGCGCGCTTGCGCCACTTCGCAACGGTCCTGGGGTTGATGCCCAACTCCCGGCTCAGCTGCGCGAGCGAAGCTTGCGATCATTCGGGCCAGCCCCTGGACCGATGGCGCTGGCATCTTCCAGCACGGCCCGGCCCCTGTGGCTGACAAGTTTGGCGCGTTGCGCGTCAAGCTCGGCCAACTCCTCCAGCAAGGTGGTGCGGCGGGCACTAACGGCTATGGCGCCCGACAGGTTGATCAGCCCCAGCTGAGTGGTCCAGTTTGATTGTTAGTGCATGTCCGGCCTGTAGTCCATCTGGACGATGGTTTCCGGGGCCGGCGGGCGGTAGCCCAGTGCGCTGTGCGGGCGCTTCGTGTTATAGTGTTTCCTCCATTCCTCGATCAGGACCTGCGCCTCGCGC
>NZ_JRKN01000091.1 GCF_000763905.1 Paracoccus halophilus | reverse complement strand
TGGTCACATTCCGCTCGGGCGCCCAGTCCCAGAAATGCTCCTGCTCGTACTGGTGGTGGCCGTCATAGCGCTTGAACGGACGCGGCCCGATCGTCGGATGCGCCAGCACGTCATCGGTCAGCACCAGCGTATGGCTGCCCATGGCGTGTTTGAAATGAAAGCTGATCCCGTGGCGCTCCATCTGGCGGCGGGCGAAATCCAGATCGGATTCGCGGTACTGCACGGTGTATTCCAGCGTCGGATAGTCCTTCGACAGGCCGATCTCCAGCGCCGGATCGCCAAGGCTGGCATAGTCGGACAGCAGCTCCTGCAGGATCTGCACGACGGTCTTGTTATGAAAGATCCGCTGGTTCCTGCGCCGCCCGGCCAGCCAGAACCAGGGCCTGAGCGTCAGGTCATAGCGATGCCCGTTCTCGCCCACACCCGCCCAGCGGGCGCTGGTGACGATGCCGTCGAAGGGCCGCATCTCGTCATGCGCCTCGATCTCCACCGTGGCATGGGTGCCGACCAGCGCGTCGAAATCCAGGTCCTCGCGGGTGGCCAGCGCCTCGACGCGATATTCGAACAGATGGTTGAGATGATCGCTGCCATCAAAACGCAGCAAGGCCAGAACATCAGGCCCAAGCGCGGTGGTCAGACGACCCAGCCGCTCGGCCTGCTTGAAGGGAGCGTTCATCGCGCCTCCGACTTGGAATCAAAACCCTACAACCCGGGCCGCTTATACAGCGATCAGAACGGGATGAACAGCGCCCGGGGTACCATGCGATGCCGTGACGCGCTGGCCTACCGCGGAGGGAATGTGACAAATACTGAACTTCTTCCGTTCTTGGCGGGTACAATTTTGGGCTCTGACTCAATGTTGATGCACCTTGCATTTCATGATGCGGTGACGAGACGTGCCCTGAGCAGATCGATACGGCACGTGAATTCGAAGCGGGATTCGCCGGATTGATGGCCCTGATCCGGGGCGGACCGGCTTTTGTACCCGCTGGTCTACCCGCCGATGTCTGCTCTTGCCTGTCTATGCGTGCCGGTGCAACAGGTTGCGCGGCGCGGAAATAGCAGAACGACCCCGCGCGATTGGCTGGCGGTATAATAATACCACCAGTCTATCTATTTGATATCTTTGGTAATTTTGGTTGCGGGGGTAGGATTTGAACCTACGACCTTCAGGTTATGAGCCTGACGAGCTACCGGGCTGCTCTACCCCGCGCCATTTTGCGCGTGTTTTGCGCGGCTGCGCCTGTCGTGCTGCGTCTGGCG
>NZ_JRKN01000090.1 GCF_000763905.1 Paracoccus halophilus | reverse complement strand
TAACAGGCTGCTGAAAAAGGCCGGTCTCGACGCGGTTTTGAGAACATGATTCACTTCCGGCACGGCAGCGGTGGTGAGGGTGACGATGCGTGGGACGGACGAAGCGAGCGAGTCGCTGTTCAGCTATGTTGACCTTGAGGAGCGGATCCCTGCGGGTCATCCGCTTCACAAGATCCGGCAGATCGTGAACGATGCACTGACGAGCCTCGATGCCGAGTTTGACGCGCTCTATACCGACTTTGGCCGCCCCTCCATTGCGCCGGAGCGCCTGATCCGGGCGAGCCTTCTCCAGATCCTGTTCTCGGTCCGCTCGGAACGGCAGTTGATGGAGCAGATGGACTATAACCTGCTGTTCCGATGGTTCGTCGGGCTGGGAATCGACGACCCGGTCTGGGTTCCCACGGTGTTCAGCAAGAACCGCGACCGGCTGCTGACAACCGACATGTCGCGCAAGGTAATGGCCGCGATCCTCGCGCACCCTCAGGTCAAGCCGCTGCTGTCGGACGAGCACTTCTCGGTCGACGGCACCTTGGTCAAGGCGTGGGCGTCCATGAAGAGTTTCCAGCCGAAGGAAGGTACAGCGCCGCCGCAGAATGATGATCCCAGTGGGCCGCCATCACCACCAGCCGACGAGACCTCCCCGGACACCGACCAGGCCCAGCAAACCGAGACCCAGCCGATGACCGACACGCCCCGCCAGACCCGCAACCCCGAGGTGAACTTCCGGGGCCAGAAGCGCTCGAATGCAACCCATGCGTCCGTAACGGACCCCGATGCGCGTCTTTACAAGAAGGCGCCGGGCGCGGCGGCGATGCTGTGCTTCATGGGGCATACGCTGATGGAAAACCGGAACGGCCTCGTGGTGCAGGCAGAGCTGACCCACGCTGATGGGCATGGCGAGCGGAAGGCGGCACTTGAGATGATCAACCGGCACTCACCGGGCTCGACCCGACGCCTGACGCTCGGGGCGGACAAGGGATACGACAGCGCCGACTTCGTCGCCGACCTCAGGCGCATGGTCGTGACACCGCACGTCGCGCAGAAAGCCCGGCATTCCGCCATCGACGGACGGACAACCCGGAACCTCGGCTACGCCCTGTCCCAGCGGCGCCGCAAGAAGATAGAGGAACCGTTCGGCTGGGCCAAGACCGTCGGCGGCATGTCCCAGACCGTTCACCGCGGGCTCGATAGGGTCTGCGCCCAGTTCACGATGACGATGGCGGCCTGCAACCTCGCGAGGCTACCGAAACTCCTGACGGCCTGACGGAGAAGGCAACTCTGACCCGCGACCACCGCCGATGCCGATGCCGATGCCGA
>NZ_JRKN01000089.1 GCF_000763905.1 Paracoccus halophilus | reverse complement strand
CGCTCGATCCTTGATGGGGTGGATGCCCCTCCCGCGCCTCGTGGGCTACCGTGGGATAGAGAAGAGGAGGAACAGCAATGGACGAAGTTACCATCATCGGCGTCGATTTGGCGAAAAGCGCCTTTCATGTTCATGGGGCCAGCAAGGACGGCAGTCAGCTCTTCCAGAAAAAACTGACGCGGCGCCAATTCCCTGAATTCATGGCGCGCCAGCGGCCGTGCATGGTCGCAATGGAGGCGTGTGGGAGCTCGAATTATTGGACACGTGAATTGACGAAGATGGGGCACGATGTCCGCCTGATCGCGCCGATCTACGTAAAGCCGTTCCTCAAGCGTCAGAAGAATGACGCGGCTGATGCAGAGGCGATCGTTGAGGCAGCGCAACGCCCTTCGATGCGGTTTGTCGAGCCCAAAACCCCGGATCAACAAGCACGGGCCATGCTGTTTCGATCACGCGAGCAGCTCTTGCGCCAACGAACCGAAACAATCAATTCGCTTCGCTCCCATCTGTCGGAGTTCGGAATCATCGCCTCACAGGGCGCGGTTGGAGTTTCGCAGATTCGGGACACCCTCGATGATCCAGAGGCAACAATTCCGGAACTCGTGCGAGAACTTGCTGTCGGTCTCCTGCGGCGAATTGACCAGCAGACCAGCGAGTTAGACATTCTCCGGAAGCATATGAACGCTGTCTCGGAGGCTGGTGAAACTGCGCGTCGGCTTCGAACCTTGCCTGGCATAGGTCCTATTGGAGCACTAGCCATCGAAACCTTTGCGCCTGAAATGTCGACCTTTAGGCGGGGTCGTGATTTCGCTTCTTGGCTGGGGCTGGTTCCACGCCAGCATTCGACCGGAGGGCGGCCGCGGCTCGGGAGGACAACGAAGATGGGTCAGAGGGATATCAGACGCTTGCTGATTTCGGGAGCGATGGCAGTAATCCGGTGGGCAGTGCGGCGGCCAGGTTCGTTTGGACCATGGCTGCAGGCGATGCTGGCCAGAAAGCCGCGCCTCGTCGCAGCGATTGCGTTGGCAAATAAGATGGCCAGAGCCATTTGGGCCATGCTGACAAAGGATCAAGATTATCGAGGTTCGGTCGCCGCCTGATGGCGATGACCGCACAAGCGGGGGTGTGAGGAGGTCACTGCACGACGGGCGAATGATCGAACAGATCGGGACCAGATAAACCAGTGAGACGCTTGGCGCTTTACAGCGCGTATCCTTGATATGGACCTGGTCCGCGTATCTCCATCCCGGCCAGCGGCATGTGAATCGCCGCACTATACAGGCCTTACACATGAACGCACCCGATCACTCCGCCAGCGAGCAAACAACCGACTTGCATTAAACGGGGCATCCACACATGGCGTCTCGCT
>NZ_JRKN01000088.1 GCF_000763905.1 Paracoccus halophilus | reverse complement strand
GAGATATGCTCGAAAGTTGGTGACGCTTGATCAGGCGGCAGCTTGAATGTGGCGGACGCCGTCGCGGAACTCAACCCCGCTGATGACCTCCGGCAGGCGGTTCCGACCGTCGAGCCTCCGCCATTTCTTCTGCGCCGACATCATCAGCCGGAAGGCCATGGCGAGCCCGGTCTTTCGGCTCAGGCAGCCCTTGGTTCGCCGGGTGCGGTGCCGGACGGTGGCGAAGGTGCTCTCGATCGGATTTGACGTCCGGATATGTTTCCAGTGCTCGGCCGGATAGTCGTAGAGGGTCAGCAGCGCGTCCCGGTCCTTGACCAGCTTGGCCACCGCCTTGTCCCATTTCACGCCGTAGGTTTCGACGAAGAAGTTGAAGGCGACGTTGGCTTCGGCCTTTGTCCCGGCCTGCCAGATGTCGTGCAGGTGTCCTTTGGCCCTAGCCTGCGCCGATTTCGGCAGCGCGTTCAGCACGTTCATGGTCTTGTGCAGCCAGCACCGCTGCTCCTGCGTCGTGGGGAAGACTTCGCGCAGGGCCGTCCAGAAGCCGAGGGCACCGTCGCCGATCGCGAGCTTGGGATCCTGCGTGAGGCCGCGCCGCTTGAGATCGAGCAGCACCTCGCGCCAGCTCTGGGTGCTCTCGCGGAAGCCGTCGGTCATGGCCAGCAGTTCCTTCCGGCCGTATTCATCCGCCCCGACGATGACCAGAACGCATTGCTTTTCCTCGGCCATGCGCGGCTTGAAGTAGACACCGTCGGCCCAGATGTAGAGGAACCGCCGGGTTCCGAGGTCGCGCTTCTCCCAAGCCTCGTATTCGGACCACCAGTTGGCTTTCAGGCGGGTGACGGTCTTGGCCGACAGGCCCTTGGCGTCCGGCCCCAGCAGGGCGGCCAGCGCCTCGCCGAAATCGCCGGTGGAGACCCCCTTGAGGTAGAGCCAGGGCAGCAGTTCCTCGACCGATTTGGCCTTGCGCAGGTAGCGCGGCAGGATGCTGGGCGTGAAGGAGATCCTCTCCGCTCCCGGCTTGCGATCCCGCACCCGCGGCACCTTCACGGCGACCGGACCGATCCCGGTCAGGATTTCGCGCTCCGGCAAATGTCCGTGCCGCACCAGCCTGGCCCGACCGTCATCGAGCCTTTCCTCGGCGAACGCGGCGAGGAGCGTTGCCAGCTCGGCCTCAACCGCTTGTTCGATCAGCTTGCGCGCACCCTCCCGGATGAGGTCCGTCAGCGGATCCGGCGAAAACCCCGATGGATCGGGCAGCGTGCTGATGGTAGTCTCCGACATGTGGCATATCCCTTTCTCGGCTGAGAATTGACGGCGTCTGAACACCGCCATGATATGCCGCCCCTCAGGGCATCACCAACTTTCGCGCGTTACTC
>NZ_JRKN01000087.1 GCF_000763905.1 Paracoccus halophilus | reverse complement strand
ACCGCGCCGGTTGGTAGTGTCCGCCGACGTGGTGTAATTTCACCGGCACGTTCGGCTTAATCTCGGGTGGCCATCGAGGTGTATGATCGATGTAGAGTTTCGACGCTTCAACCACGAACCATACGGAGCCCCCGATGACCAAGACCACCATGGACCTGTCTGAGCTTTTGGCAAAGCACGATCAGGGTGATTTACTGCGCAGCATCGCCGAGGCCGTCCTTCAGCTGATCATGGAGGCCGATGTCGATGGCCTGATCGGCGCCGGGCGGCACGAGCGCAGCGGCGAACGCACGACCTGGCGCAACGGGTATCGAGAGCGCGCCCTCGATACCCGTTTGGGCACGTTGAACCTGCGGGTGCCGAAGCTGCGGCAGGGCAGCTACTTCCCCGGCTTCCTCGAAGCCCGCAAGACCTCGGAACAGGCCTTGGTGGCGGTGATCCAGGGTGAGCCAGCGAGGCGCCACCGGTTCGAGACCGCTGGCGAACGGGATCGGCGGCGTCTCGACACGTCGGGTCGATGATCTCGTGCAGGCCATGGGGCTGAGCGGCATCTCCAAGAGCACGGTGTCCAAGCTGTGCAAGGATATTGACGAGCGGGTCGGCGAGTTCCTGAACCGCCCGCTCACCGGGGAATGGCCCTATGTTTGGCTGGACGCCACCTATCTCAAGCAGCGCCAGGGCGGGCGGATCGTCTCGGTGGCGGCCATAATCGCCGTGGCCGCCAATACGGAAGGCCGCCGTGAGATCATCGGCCTTGGCATCGGCCCCTCGGAGGCGGAGACCTTCTGGACTGACTTCCTGCGTTCTCTGCGCACGCGTGGGCTCGACGGCGTCAGACTGGTGATCAGCGATGCGCATACCGGCCTCAAGGCCGCCATCGCACGTGTATTCGAGGCGACCTGGCAAAGATGCAGGGTTCACTGGATGCGCAATGCCCTGGCGCATGTCTCCAAAGGCCAGCACACAGTCGCGGCGGCCGCAATCCGGCAGGCCTTCGATCAGCCGGACCGCATCCATGCCGGAGAAATCTGGCGCAAGGTTGCTGAGCAAGTCCGACCCCGCTGGCCCAAGCTCGCGGACCTGATGAACGAGAGCCAGGACGACGTTCTGGCCTACATGACCTTTCCTCGGCAGCACCGCACCAAGTTGCACAGCACCAACCCACTTGAACGCCTTAACAAGAAGGTGAAACGCAGGGCTGATGTCGTCGGCATCTTCCCAAACGAGGCCTCGATCATGCGGCTGATCGGCGCCGTGCTCTTCGAGCAGAACGACGAATGGCAAACGGCCAGCCGCTACATGATGGTCGAGGCCTTCGCCCAGATCGACAAGGAGGAGATCGACCCCATTCTCAGCATCACTACGAAAGCAGCCTGATCATGACCTCAGGCCATCCCGGAAGTTACACCAAATTGACGGACGTGACCCTCTGATGTCGGAGGC
>NZ_JRKN01000086.1 GCF_000763905.1 Paracoccus halophilus | reverse complement strand
GTGTCCAGCCCGGCGCTGCGCAAATCTGGGTCCGCGAATCGTCCGCACATGCCGCACAGGATCGCGGTGTCGCGCCAGGCCGTCAATTAGCGCGGACTATCATCAGAGCGCAATTGCAGCCAGGAGAGAGTGGACATATTCCATATCCCCTCCCTTCCCATACCTTTCCCGCTTCAAGCCGTGCCCGAGTATGTCCCTTCTGATCCGCTCATCGATCCCGGCCGTCAGCATCCGATCCTCGAACGCATGGCGCAGCGAGTACATCGAATGATCATCGGTTTCGAGCAGCCCGTTCTCGGTCAGGAACTTGTTCACCGTGGCGCTCAGCGTCGCGCTCTTTTGCGCATAGGTGGGAAAGCCGCCGGGCAGCGCCCGGATGGCCTCGAGGCTGATCCCCGTCAGGGGAACATATCGCTCGCTGTGGCGGTTCTTCAGGTGGCGCAGCGCGTTCGGCTGGATCAGGATATGCGGCACCTTGCCGTCGAGGCGGATTTCCCCGGGCAACAACCCTGCGATCTCTGACGGCCGCACGCCGGTGTTCACCATGGCCAGCAGGATCGTCCGCGCCTCGGTATTGAGCCCGTCCAGTGCGCCGGGGGCCAGCAGCTTGTCCCGGATCCAGTCGTCGCTGAACGGAGGCCGCGTCGCCTTCTTCCCCTTGCTGGCCGACAGCGCCAGCCCATCAGTCTCGAACCGCAGCGGGATACCCTTGGCCTGGGCCACGGCGCGCCACATGGATCCGAGATAGATGAAATCCTTGTTGGCCGATTCCGCCTTGACCTTGCCGGCGGCGACGCGCTCCAGCCATGCCGCGCGGAACGTGAACATATCGTCTGTCGTCACGTCTGCCAGTTGCTTGTTGCCGACAGCTGCGATGAAATTCCGGGTCGCCTTCAGCCTCGGCGCCCGGTGCCGGCGCAGCTGATCGGCGCTTTTCCCGACCAGGCGATCACCGGCCACCTTGTAGAATTCATCGAAGGCCTGCTGCACGGTCATCGTCGGGGCCGGCACAAGACCAAGCGCCGCCTCGGCCTCCTTCATGTCGAGCCGGCCGCGCTTGTCCAGCGCGGATTCGATGCGTTGCAGGATTTCCTCGATCGGCAGGCGCGCGACTTCGGGCGCGTCGAGATATCGATACCCCCGGCGGTGCGCCAGACGGCGCGCGGCCGCCATTCGGGAATCGCCCTCGGCGTTCTGGCCGTCAAGCTTGGCCTCCCATGCCTCGATCATCTGCGCCCACATCTCGGTGGCTTTCCGCTGCGCGGTCTCGAAGCTGTCGGTGAACAGGCAATGCTGAACGAAGCCCCGAGTATCGACCGAAGCGTAGCGGGAGGGAACCCTGCGTCGCAGGTAATAATGCTCTCCGCGCAAGATGGGGACGGGTTTTTTCATGCTGCGATCATGCCTTTGTCGGAGCCCGAATCAAGTATTGACGAGCACCAATTTGTCACCCAATATGTGCACCAATACAAGCCAATTCCCACCATGCCAGCAGGATGCCGGAAGTGAATAACAGCAAAATAAATGCGTTATGCTCGAAAATCGCGGGAAAATTGGCGGAGA
>NZ_JRKN01000085.1 GCF_000763905.1 Paracoccus halophilus | reverse complement strand
CCTTGATCGCGCGCTCGTTGGCCGGGATCTCGGCAAAGCCCGACTGATGGTGATATTGCGAAATGCCAATGACGCGGCGGTCGCGAATGAAGATGCGGAATTCGGACCAAAGGGGGATGTCGTGCCATTTTCGGAGATGCAGGAAAAGCGAAGTTTCACTCGACAGATGAGCCGCAATCGCCCTGGCGACTCTCTCATTTTCCGAACAGATGGTATAGAGTACCCCTCTGGATTGGTATGATGCAAGAATTTGTATCCGCGGGGATTTCCAGCTGCAAAATCCAATTCTTGGCGCCACGGTAATCCTCCCCGTGGTTAAGGGGATGCGAAGGTAGAATTTTCTCGGCAAGATGGACGAGGAGATTCCGATGAAGAAGAGCCGTTTCACCGAAGCCCAGATCATGGGCGTGCTGCGCCAGGCGGAGGGCGGGCTGCCCGTTTCCGAGCTTTGCCGCGAGCATGGGATCAGCAGCGCGACGTTTTACAAATGGCGCGCGAAGTTTGGCGGCATGGATGCATCCATGATGAGCCAGATGAAGGCCCTCGAGGATGAGAACAGGCGACTGAAGCGCATGTTCGCCGATCTCAGCATGCAGGCCGATCTGCTTCGAGAGGCTCTGGGAAAAAAGTGACGCGGCCAGCTCAGCGCCGGGAGCTGGCCGAGAAGGCGGTGGCGACGAAGGGGGTCAGCATCGCGCTGGCCTGCCGGGCGTTCAGCGTCAGCGAGACCTGCTTTCGCTATAGTCCGAAGCGTGACGACGAGAACGAGATGATTGCCGATCTGCTGGTCGGGCTGACGAATGTCCACAAGACCTGGGGTTTCGGCCTGTGTTTCCTGCACCTGCGGAACGTCAAAGGACATGTCTGGAACCACAAGCGGGTCCACCGGATCTACTGCGAGCTGGAGCTGAACCTGCGGATCAAGCCGCGGCGCAGGCTGAAGCGGGAGAAGCCCGATGAACTGGCAGTTCCAGAAGCCCCGAACCTGGTCTGGTCGATGGATTTCATGGCCGATCGGCTGGCCGACGGGCGGCAGTTCCGGCTGCTGAATGTGCTGGACGACTTCAACCGCGAGGGGCTGGGTATCGAGGTCGATTTTTCGCTGCCCGCCGAGCGGGTCGTCCGAGCCCTGAACCAGATCATTGAATGGCGCGGCAAACCGCTGGCGATCCGGGTCGATAACGGCCCGGAATACGTCAGTGCCACGCTGACAATCTGGGCCGAGAAGCAGGGCATCGCCCTGACCTACATCCAGCCCGGAAAGCCGCAGCAGAACGCCTATGTCGAGCGCTACAACCGGACGGTTCGGCACGAATGGCTCGACCTCTACATCTTTGAAACCATCGAGGAGGTGCAGCAGATCGCCACCGAATGGCTATGGACCTACAACAACGAACGCCCGAACATGGGCATCGGCGGCGTCACACCCGCCATGAAGCTGAAAATGGCCGCGTGAGTTCTACGGTCGCGCCCCGTTAAAACGGGGAGGATTACCCCACTAAGGGATCTTTCTTTAGCGCATTCTCTATTCTTTTTAGGGTCAGGACTCATTTTGGCAGCCAAAAGATGACGATGGCGGCGATGCAGATGGCGGAGAGGAACAGGTCTCCGCATCTGTCGTAACGGGTTGCGATACGCCGCCAATCTTTCAAGCGGGCAAAG
>NZ_JRKN01000084.1 GCF_000763905.1 Paracoccus halophilus | reverse complement strand
CCCACATTTCCCAAGTAAGGCGCTGATTTCGCTGTCCTGACCATTATATTTCCTATATAAAACATGGTGTTGAAGGCTGCGAGGGGCGCGTTTCATGGATCACCCAGAGGGTGCGGGCTTGCAACGGGCAGATCGGGTGGATTTCGACCCTCGCGTGCGGCTGGAATTTCGCGGCACGCAGCTCAGTTCCGACGGCGGCCTTCTGGTGATGCGCGAGCTTGATGACGCGCTCGGGTTGTCCGATTTGGCGTCAGCGGCGCTGCGCGATACTCGCTCTGGCAAGAACACGGTCCATCGGCTCGACGGCCTGTTCCGGCAATCAGTCTTTGGGCGGCTGGCCGGATACGAGGATGTCAACGACGCCAACCGTCTCGCCTGCGATCCGGTCATGCGCCAAGTTGTCGGCGGCAGAGCGGTCGATGCACAAGCGGCCTCGGCATCGCAGATGGGACGGTTCGAGACCGAGACGCTGGCTCTGGCCGGGAACCGTGCCGCGCTGGCCGACCTGAACGGGCAATGGATCGACCGGTTCCATGACCGTAACGGGCTGAAGTACATCGTTCTGGACATGGACAGCTCGGTCAGCCCGACCCATGGCGACCAGGAAGGGTCCGCCTGGAATGGCCATTTCGACTGTAGCTGCTATCACCCCAACTTTCTGTTCAACCAGTTCGGGATGCTGGAACGCTGCGCCCTGCGCCATGGCAACGTCCACAGCGCCGATGGCTGGCGTGATGTTCTCGACCCCGTCATTGCGCGCTACGCGGAGCGCGACCTTGGTGGCAGGTTCTTCCGGGCCGATGCTGCCTACGCGATCCCGGCGATCTATGAGCGATTGGAAGAAGCGCGGTTCTTCTACGCCATCCGGCTGCCCGCAAACGCGGTCCTCAAGGACAAGATCGCGCATCGGCTAACGCGCCCTGTCGGGCGGCCGTCACTGACCAAGGTCAAGCGGTTCTTCGAGGAATTCGAGTATCAGGCGGCGTCCTGGGACAAGGAACGCCGGGTGATCGCCAAGATCGAATGGCATCCGGGCGAACTGTTCCCGCGTGTCGGCTTCATCGTCACCAACCTGCCGATGGAGCCGGACTGGGTGGTGCGGTTCTACAACCAGCGCGGCACCGCCGAGCAGCACATCAAAGAGGGCAAATACGCCTTTCGCTGGACGCGGCTGTCGTGCCGGAAGTTCCGCGACAATGAGGTGCGGCTGCAACTGCACGCCCTGGCGTACAACCTGGCCACCTTCTTGCGCTGCATCGAGCTGCCCGAGGCCATGGCCGACTGGTCGTTGACCAGCCTGCAACTGAAGCTGATCAAGATCGGGGCACGTGTGGTCCGTCACGCCCGCACCATCACCTTCCAGCTGGCCGAGGTCGCTGTCACCGGCACGATGGTACGCGCCATCCTCGCCGCTATCCGCCGATTGCGAGCGCCACCGCTATGCGCATGATCGCGATCCACGCTCAAACTGAACGAAAGCGGCTGGACAGATCTGTCCGCTGCGCTGAAAAACGCCGCCCCTGGGCAAGGAAACAGCGGCTTCGCGGTCTGATCCGTCCAGATCCAGCAGTCTGCGCGACCGCAGGTGCCGCTTGCGGCAGAAAATCCTTGTCTAGCGCTCGGATACAGGCGATCTTCACCTCAAACGACACGCCACTTGGGGAATGCAGG
>NZ_JRKN01000083.1 GCF_000763905.1 Paracoccus halophilus | reverse complement strand
CGAGTGACGAACTCTTGGCATTCCTCGAAGGACTCTGAATTATGCCGACACGCCGCGCCGGCCTAACCGCAATCCAATAAGTCTAGCAGATCGGCGCGGCATAATCCGAACCTCGGCATTATGGGTCTTATGCCGAGGTCGGCATAAGACGCACTGGACAGGAGCGACAAAGCGGCTGGACCGTTTGGGCCGGTTCAATGATCGCAAGGCTTACGCGTTCGAGGAGCTGGTCGCGGAGATTGGCAACTGCATGCTTTGCGCGCAGATCGGGGTGGAGCCTGAATTTGACCAGAGCGCGGCCTATGTCGAAGGATGGCTTGAGGCGATGAAGGAAGACAGCCGCGCAATATTCCGCGCTGCGTCGGAGGCGCAGAAGGCCGTGGACTACATCATGACCCGCACTGCGCAGGCCGACCGGATGGCCGCCGAGTAACAGCCCGTACCGCCGAAATGATCGAGGCCCCCGTCAGCAGGCGGGGGCCTTTTTGCATGGTGGTATGATCCTGGCTGAGGGCGGTTTCTGGGTGACCTGTCGGCGGGCAACCTTAAGGCAACCCGCCGACAGGCCCGGCGCTTCGCGCGGACGTCCCAACGGGACGGCACAAGAATGTGAGGCAGCGATCGCCAGATTAAGCTTGCGTGAACAGTTTTCGGTGTTAGATAGGGGTCATCTAACCGGTGGGGTTCGCGCCATCGGATAAGCCGCTCGCAAGGGCGGCTTTTTCATTTCTTGGTTTGGTGAACGCATGACAACAAGGCGTGTTTCAGTCTACATTGATGGCTTTAATCTCTACCACGCACTTGATGATCTAGGCGAAAGCCATCTGAAATGGCTTGATCTTTGGGCGCTGTCTGAAACCTTGGTCCGAGAAAAAGAAGTCGTCACTACCGTCAAATACTTCTCAGCCTATGCGACATGGATGCCGGCAAGCTATCGCCGCCACCAAAGATATGTAGCAGCATTGCAGGCCCGAGGCGTCCAGTTCATTGAGGGCCGCTTCAAAGAGAAACCAATGCAGTGCAAAACCTGTGGTGTCCGCTATAAGGCTCACGAGGAAAAAGAGACTGATGTTAACATTGGTGTCCACCTGATGGCAGATGCGCTACAGGATCGGTTTGATCGTGCCCTGGTCATATCTGCGGATACAGATTTGAACGAAGCCGTGACGCTCACAAAAGTAGAAGCTGCGGGCAAGCAGATCGACATTGTGGCACCGCCAAAGCGTAAGGGCCGCAACTCTATTGCTTTGTTCGAGGTGACCGTGGGCCGAGTCAGGCGGTCCCTTCTCCCGGCAGAGATCATTCATGAAGGTAATACTATCATGCGCCCGATCGAGTACACTCCACCGGCAACTTGATTGAACATAGCTTTGCTAGTTTACACTTTTACGCTATCCTACTCTCGCAAGAGCCTGACCTATTCCCGGGCAACAACCGTGTTATACAGGCCATAACTCGACAGGCCTTCATGACTATCAATCCCAGTGTAATTCAATGAGGCATCTTCGTATCGGCGGAAGGCGAAAACCGCCTGATTCATCTGTTCTGTGTTGAACACTTTGAGCCGAACCAGAAGATGAAAATCCTGGACTGTCAGGCGAGATATGCTCGAAAGTTGGTGACGCTTGATCAGGCGGCAGCTTGAATGTGGCGGACGCCGTCGCGGAACTCAACCCCGCTGATGACCTCCGGCAGGCGGTTCCGACCGTCGAGCCTCCGCCATTTC
>NZ_JRKN01000082.1 GCF_000763905.1 Paracoccus halophilus | reverse complement strand
CGCCGCGTTGAGTTCGAACGGCTGCTGTTTGTCGCCAACGTTTTTATGCCGACACGCCGCGCCGGTCTAACCGCAACCCAACAGGTCCGGCAGATCGGCGCGGCATAATCCGAACCTCGGCATTATGCGTCTTATGCCGACCTCGGCATAACACGCACTGGACCGGCCACAAGAGCCGCCTTGACCGCTTTTCCCGTTTCAACGACCGCAAGGCTTACGCGTTCGAGGAACTCATTGCCGAGATTGGCAACTGCATGACCTGCGCCCGGCTTGGCCTGACCCCCGATTTTGACCAGTCCGGCGCTTACGTTCAAAGCTGGCTGCGGGCGTTGAAAGACGACAAACGGCTGATCTTCAAAGCCGCCAGCGAGGCGCAGAAGGCTGCCGAATGGCTGATGAACGGTCAGCAGAATGAGGCAGAAGAAAGGAGGGCCGCATGAGCGGCCCCCACCCCCTGCCCGACTTGGCCTGTCGTAAATGCGGCAGGAAAAACCCTTGGGCCTATTTCGCGCCGGTCGTGATCGAGGGGACCGGCACCTGTATCTGCATGGATTGCGCGGAGGCGCGCGGCTGGCTGGACGAGGCCGGTAATCTCAAGCTGGGAGTCGCGCTTTGACCAACTCCAAGATCCGTAACAATTCCGATGATCTACAAGGTCAGATTGTCCCCAACAACACCCCCGCCATTCAGGCAGATCGCATTCTTGATGCACTGACCGCGCTCTATCCTGATGCCACCGGCCATGTGGTCGATCTGATGGAGTATGCGCTTTGCGACCTGCGCCATCTGGCCGATCAGCATGTGATCTGTTTCGGCAGCACGGATCAGAGGGGATATCGCACCTACCTTCAGGAGAAGGCCCAATGAAACCGCAAATCTCACTCATCGAGGGGCGACACCTGACCGCCTCCGACAAGCGCAATATCCTAGCTTGCATCGAGTATCAGCGCGACAAGAACCCCGCAACATGGGGGGCGGATTGGCTTGGCCGGAAATCCTCGCCCAAGCGTTACACCGTCGCGCCGATCCCGGAGACGCCAAACCGCTACGAAGTCCAAATCCGCGAGAACTACCGCAACGATTATGGCTGTCCTTGCGAGCGCACGGCACGCCTTGTCATCGAGACCAAGGGTGTCGATCCCCTTCCCGCCGCCAAATCGCACCCGGCTTGGGACAACGACAACCTTTTCGCGGACATGCCTCGGGGAACCGGGGCATGAGCTGGCACACCTATGAAATCCGCGACTATCCTGATGATCTACCGATTATTTGCGCCACCTTGGCAGAGGCGAAACAGCGCGGCAGACGCCGCGCCGCTCGTCTTGGCATTGAGGTTCTGGTTTATGAAATGGACCCAATGCGCGGAGAGCGTTTCTTGATGGCCCTACATTAACATAAAGGCGTCTGCCCGCAAGCGGGCACCGCGTTCTAGCTTCGGCCGCAAGCGGCCTTCGCCCGAGCCATTCAGGTCGATGCGACCGGCTGCGGCCGGAGCCTGTCTGTCTCGTCCCGAGCCAGCCATTCCCCTGCCGGTCCTGGTCGCCCTGCCCTGCCCGTCTCGGCCCTGTCGGGTGACGCCCGCATGACGCGGGGCCGGATCTTGCCCACAGGACATTCGCTCGATCCTTGATGGGGTGGATGCCCCTCCCGCGCCTCGTGGGCTACCGTGGGATAGAGAAGAGGAGGAACAGCAATGGACGAAGTTACCATCATCGGCGTCGATTTGGCGAAAAGCGCCTTTCA
>NZ_JRKN01000081.1 GCF_000763905.1 Paracoccus halophilus | reverse complement strand
CTTTGCCCGCTTGAAAGATTGGCGGCGTATCGCAACCCGTTACGACAGATGCGGAGACCTGTTCCTCTCCGCCATCTGCATCGCCGCCATCGTCATCTTTTGGCTGCCAAAATGAGTCCTGACCCTAGGGTCAGGACCCATAAGGCCGCTTGAACCCTTTGGATAGTCGTGATTCACGCCCGCAAACTACGGGGGCAACATGAGCGACTACTACTGGTTGACGGAGGCGCAGATGGAGCGTCTTCGACCGCACTTTCCGAAATCACGTGGCGTACCAAGGGTCGATGATCGGCGGGTGCTGAGTGGGATCATCTACGTCAAACGGAACGGTTTGCAGTGGCGCGACGCGCCATCGGTGAGATATGGGCGAAAGTTGGTGACGCTTGATCAGGCGGCGACTTGAAGTTGGCGGAGGCCGTCGCGGAACTCAACCCCCTGGATGATCTCCGGCAGACGGTTCTGGCCATCGAGTTTGCGCCATTTCCCCTGCGCTGACATCATCAGCTTGAAGGCCATGGCCAGCCCGGTCCTGCGACTGAGGCAACCTTTGGTGCGCTTGGTGCGGTGCCGAACGGTCGCGAAGGTGCTTTCAATTGGGTTCGATGTCCGGATGTGTTTCCAGTGCTCGGCCGGGTAGTCGTAAAAGGTCAGAAGCGCCTCGCGATCCTTGACCAGCTTGGCAACGGCCTTGTCGTATTTGACGCCGTAGGTTTCGACGAAGAAATCGAAAGCAGCGCCGGCCCCGGCCTTGGTTTCCGCCTGCCAGATGTCATGGAGATGACCCTTGGCCTTGTCCTGCAGCGACTTTGGCAGCGCGTTGAGCACGTTCATTGTCTTGTGGACCCAACAGCGCTGTTCGCGCGTGGTAGCAAAGACCTCGCGCAGGGCGGTCCAGAACCCGAGCGCGCCGTCGCCGATGGCCAGCTTGGGATCCTGCTTCAGGCCCCGGCGCCGCAGATCGAGCAAAAGCTCACGCCAGCTCTCAGCGCTTTCGCGGAAGCCGTCGATCATCGCCAGAAGCTCCTTGTGGCCATATTCATCGGCCCCGACGATCACCAGAACGCATTGCCTTTCCTCAGCCATGCGCGGTTTGAAATACACCCCGTCAGCCCAGATGTAGAGAAAGCGCCGATGGCTCAGGTCGCGCCTTTGCCAGGCCTCATAGTCGTTCCACCAATCCGCCTTCAGCCGCGTGATTGTCTTGGCGGAAAGCCCATGGGCGTTTGGGCCGAGAAGCGCTGCCAAGGCTTCGCTGAAATCACCCGTGCTGACGCCCTTGAGATAAAGCCAGGGCAGCAGCTCCTCCACTGATTTCGCCTTGCGCAGGTATCGCGGCAGGATGCTGGGCGTGAAGGTGATCTTGTCCTCACCAGGCTTGCGATCTCGCACCCGTGGCACTTTCACCGGCACCGGACCGATCCCGGTCATCACCTTTCGTTCCGGCAGATGGCCATGGCGCACCAGGCGCGCACGCCCATCCTCAAGCTTTTCCTTGGAAAAGGCGGCCATGAGCGTGGCCAGCTCGGCGTGGATCGCCTGTTCAATCAACTTGCGCGCGCCATTGCGGAGAACGTCGGTGAATGCATCGGCGCTAAATCCCGATGGATCGGGGAGTTGGGTGATGGTATTCTCTGGCATGTGGCATATCCCTTTCTCGGCTGAGAATTGACGGCGCGTGAACACCGCCATGATATGCCGCCCCTCAGGGCATCACCAACTTTCGCTCATTACTCCCATCGGTGTATGGCCCGCACAAGACGCTCTACAACCGGTTCGTCAGATGGTCTCGTATGGGTGTGTTCGCACGCATCTTCAAGGACTTGGCGCAACCAGGGCGAGACGGAGACACCATCATGATAG
>NZ_JRKN01000080.1 GCF_000763905.1 Paracoccus halophilus | reverse complement strand
TGAAAGGCGCTTTTCGCCAAATCGACGCCGATGATGGTAACTTCGTCCATTGCTGTTCCTCCTCTTCTCTATCCCACGGTAGCCCACGAGGCGCGGGAGGGGCATCCACCCCATCAAGGATCGAGCGAATGCCCTGTGGGCAAGATCCGGCCTCGCGTCATGCGGGCGTCACCCGACAGGGCCGAGACGGGCAGGGCAGGGCGACCAGGACCGGCAGGGGAATGGCCGGCTCGGGACGAGACGGACAGGCACCGGCCGCAGCCGGTCGCATCGCCCTGAATGGCTCGGGCGAAGGCCGCTTGCGGCCGAAGCTAGAACGCGGTGCCCGCCAAGTGGCGGGCAGACGCCCTAGATGGCAATCTGCCAGACGAATAGCGCGACGACAAAGAAACCCAATGAATACCAAAACTGTGGCACCAACTCGTGATCCATGATTCTGCCGTAGTCGCGGTAGTTTTGCCGCACCTTCAGGAGAACGCTTGCCAGCCAGATCAGGCCGCCGATAACAACTGCAAGAAGTCCATAGAAAATCGCGTTGTTCCCGGTGTTAATCAATCTTTCCAGCATCAAGTTAACCTCTGTTTTCGTTATGAAATACGATGAGAAAGGCTATGCTTTCTCACATATGCCCGCAATAAGGTCCGGCCGGAAACCCGCCCAATGCTGATCGCCGGCGACGACGACAGGTGCTTGGCGATAGCCGAGGGCTACGACCCTATTCATGGCGTCCTCGTCGGCCGTCAGATCGACCAGCTCGTAGCCGATGCCCTTGGCATCAAGGGCGCGCGTGGTTGCGGCGCATTGGACGCAGGCGGGCTTGGAATAGACAATGACTGTCATGGTGGATTCCTTTTCGTCAGGGGGCCGCAGCCCCCTGCTCTGCCGGACGGTTACTCGCCCTTGCCGGTAGGGATGATGGCGACCAGATCGGCTGCGAGGCTTGTTTCGTAAACGGCCTGGCCGTCCTTGTCATAGCTGGTTTCAGAGATCCTGCCCTCGGCCGTCACGAGATCGCCTTTGCGCAGGTTTTCCTTGATGTAGGCGAAGCCAGGCGTGCGCTCGAACATTGTCACCGTGTTCCAGGACTCGCGATCCTTCCGTTCGCCGCTCTCGCGATCCTTCCAGCTTTCCTTGGTGCTGATGCGGATTTTCAGGGTCTTGCCGACTTCACGGATGGCACCGACATAGCCTTGGATGCTGAATTTGGCGTGGGTGTAAAGCATTGAAGTGATCCTTCTAGCTGGTGTTTCGATAAGAAAGGCCCGCTACGCCTTTCCGGGCGATCAAGAAGAAAGACGGAGGGTCCGCGCTTGCGCGGAAACCGTCTTTGTTCTTGAAGGCCGCAGGCCGGGCGCAAAGAGGGAAGGCGTGGTAGGTGGGACTGTCGAAACACCTGCAAGAAGGGCAAGGTGCCTAAGATCAGCCCGCGCTCTGCATCCCCGGCAGGGTTGCTGGCGATCGGCAGAACCGAACCCTGAAGAACCGCAACCGCAGGAAGCTGGAACGCGAAGCACAGGGAAGGAAGGCGTGTCCTGGTGGCGATGACTACAGCTCGCGCACCCGACTACTTCAAGGAAAATTTGCCTGCGATCTGTCGGCCGAGGAAGGCAGGACAGACCGGCTATGAGGCCGCTAGGTGTGTTCGCATCGGCTGCACGACGATCCAGACAGCCTGAAAAACGGCAGGGGTGAGTTATAGCCCCGCACAATGATTGGGTCAGCATATGGGCCATAGGAAAGGGTTTGGTGAGAACATACGGGGAATCTTTCCCCTTACCGGCATCGCGGTCAAGTTGCGAAACACTGCGCGAAACCGCCAATAAGCAAAGTGACCGACAGCCTGCCACAGAGCATTCGCTCGATCCTTGATGGGGTGGATGCCCCTCCCGCGCCTCGTGGGCTACCGTGGGATAGAGAAGAGGAGGAACAGCAATGGACGAAGTTACCATCATCGGCGTCGATTTGGCGAAAAGCGCCTTTCA
>NZ_JRKN01000079.1 GCF_000763905.1 Paracoccus halophilus | reverse complement strand
TGGTCACATTCCGCTCGGGCGCCCAGTCCCAGAAATGCTCCTGCTCGTACTGGTGGTGGCCGTCATAGCGCTTGAACGGACGCGGCCCGATCGTCGGATGCGCCAGCACGTCATCGGTCAGCACCAGGCTATGGCTGCCCATGGCGTGGCGGAAGTGAAAGCTGATCCCGTGCCGCTCCATCTGGCGGCGGGCGAAATCCAGATCGGATTCGCGGTACTGCACGGTGTATTCCAGCGTCGGATAGTCCTTCGACAGGCCGATCTCCAGCGCCGGATCGCCAAGGCTGGCATAATCGGACAGCAGTTCCTGCAGGATCTCGACCACCGTCTTGTTATGAAAGATCCGCTGGTTCCTGCGCCGCCCGGCCAGCCAGAACCAGGGCCGCAGCGTCAGGTCATAGCGATGCCCGTTCTCGCCCACCCCGGCCCAGCGGGCGCTGGTGACGATGCCGTCGAAGGGCCGCATCTCGTCATGCGCCTCGATCTCGACCGTGGCATGCGTGCCGACCAGCGCGTCGAAATCCAGGTCCTCGCGGATGGCCAGCGCCTCGACGCGATATTCGAACAGATCGTTCAGATGATCGCTGCCATCGAAGCGCAAGAGGGCCAGAACGTCGGGTCCAAGCGCGGTGGTCAGACGACCCAGCCGCTCGGCCTGCTTGAAGGGAGCGTTCATCGCGCCTCCGACTTGGAATCGTAACACCACAATCGGGGGCGTTTATACCGCGATCAGAACGGGATGAACAGCGCCCGGGCTACCATGCGATGCCGTGACGCGCTGGCCTACCGCGGAGGGAATGTGACAAATACTGAACTTCTTCCGTTCTTGGCGGGTACAATTTTGGGCTCTGACTCAATGTTGATGCACCTTGCATTTCATGATGCGGTGACGAGACGTGCCCTGAGCAGATCGATATTCGCTCGGCCATAGATCTGGCGTTTCAGAGTCTTCAGTCGATTGATCTGGCCTTCGGTCTGCCCGTTCGGCCATGGTTCCCGTAGCGAGGCTGCAACTGCGGCATAGCCGCTCTGGAGGCCGCGGACGAAGGATGCGATCAAGCTGCCTTTGGCCGCGTCGAGCCATGCTGCCAATTCGCCCTCACGCGCGTCGCACACCATATCGGTGAGTCATGTCGACCAGCACCGCGCCGCCGCTGAGCAGCGTCGAGGCCATGCTGTCGCCCTCGACATGCATGATGCGCAGCTGCGACGGGCTGGCCTTCAGGCTGTTGCGGATCTAGGAGCGGCGGAAGTGATAGACGCGACCGGGGGTGTCGCCGTCCTCGGTCACGACCGCGCCGCCGCCCATTGCGGGGCGCGGGGTGGCATGGGCGATGACAACGAATACATCGTCGGGGTTCTCGACGAAGGGGGGGCGTGCCCTCGACCTCGCCGATGTCGTGGATCAGCCACTCGCGCCCCACCTTCAGCACGCGGGCGACCTCGGCCAGGCGGCCGATGCCAGGGCGCGCGGAGCGGCCGCGCAGGATGTCGTAGACGAAGGAGCGGTTCACGCCGGCCATCTCGGCGACATGGGCGGGCGTCAGGCCGAACTGATGGGCGCGGACCCGCAGGCGGTCGGCCAGTGTGTGCTGCTCGGCCATGTTTCCCCAAGGGTATGTGGATGTAATAGGACTCTGTTGCATAGACCAGAGCTGCCGCCATTGCAGGTTCCATTTTCAAACTGTCAAGCGAACGGGTAAACAGGCATATGTAACCCGATTTCTGCCAGTCGGACGCCTGAATGCACCGATTGACGATCTCTGGAGCTTCCACCGTACGGCGACCCGTGCCGGTATGTCAGGAACAAGATGCGGCTGATAAATTCGACTGTATTCCCAGCAATGACCTTCGATCATTGGGATCAGGACGGGCATGAGCAGTCGGTCGTGATCGTAAAGGCGACGATCCATCGTGAGAGTGACGGATGGACATGGCGGCAGGAGCAACCGCCGATTCGGCTGGAAGACCGATTTGGAGTGTTGTTCGGCGTGGAATAAGGACCCCGCTTCTGGGGTGATCGGCGTCCAAAAGGGACCCCACCGACCGGGGGTTGGGTCCATTGTGTTTCCGATGATTATCGGAGGCCTTGAGCGGGATGTTGATC
>NZ_JRKN01000078.1 GCF_000763905.1 Paracoccus halophilus | reverse complement strand
TGGCACGACATCCCCCTTTGGTCCGAATTCCGCATCTTCATTCGCGACCGCCGCGTCATTGGCATTTCGCAATATCACCATCAGTCGGGCTTTGCCGAGATCCCGGCCAACGAGCGCGCGATCAAGGCCTCGCTGTCCGATTTCTGCCGCGATCTGCTCGATGCACTGCATATGGAGACTGTGGTCGCGGATGTCTTTGTCGAGCGTCAGGACAATGGCAGCTTCAAGACCACGCTGATCGAGCTGAACCCCTTCATCCAGCGCACGGATCCCTGCCTTTACACCTGGAAGAACGGTGGCGATTTCGATGGCGGCTTCCGCTATCGTGAGGCGCAGGATCCGCCTCAGGTGGCTTGGACGGGCAGGCAGCAGCTGATCGACGATCCGTGGCGGCTGCCATCGTAAACGCTGGAGGAATGTCAAATGGGTAAACCAATAGCACTTGTCGGCCACCCGCATACCTGCCCGATCCATGGCGGCGGTCCGGTGATGAATCCGGGGCAGGCTTTCGTCAGGTTCAACGGCATCCCGCTTGCCGTCGAAGGGGGGCAATGTGGTTGTCCCGGGTCGCCCCCGCTGCCGGATCCGATGGCGAAGGGCTCCGGCATGGTAAAGATCAACGGGTGCGGCGTGATGCGCATCGGCGACAAGACTGGGCATGGCGGCAGGATCGCGATGGGTATTCCGACGCTGAAATCCGACTGACCCCGACGTGGATGGTGAAGGGGCGGTGACGCAAATGACCGGGCGCAACGACATATCCGGCCTTCTGGGCTTTATCGGGCGGGACGAGGTCTGGCATGAGCGCCTGCAGGATGCGGTCGCCGAACATCTGTTGCCTGCGCTTGAGGAGTTCGATCTGGACCATGATGATCTCGCCGAACTTCTGGGCGAGCAATGGTCGGGCGTGCTGTGGGGCTGCGGTTTCGAGGATTTCCTTGGCCGCCATTATGATGACGGCAATATCGTCGACCTTTACCTGAAGCGCCGGGGCTGGAAGGAAAGCGTGCTGAACCGCGCCTATTTCGCGGCGCTGCGCGACACGCCGGTCAGTCTCTATGAGGTGAGCGACGTCCGGCCCGGCACCTCGATGGTGCTGCGTGACCTGCTGACGGATACGGGGCCCGTCACTGTGCGCGAGAAATCCGCCAGTCGCACGCTGAAACAATGGGACCGGATCGCCGTTCGCGTGGTGGCCGAGCGCGATCATCATGTGATTTCCGGTGCCTTGCTGCCCTTCTCGGCCGAGGCCACCGATCTGCTGCTCTCGGGTTTGCGCGATGCGTTGAAGCTGAAGAAGCGCGATAAGTTGCGGCTCACGCCTGAGCAGCTGTCGGGCTGCGCACCGATCTTCACCGCCGCCTGGCTGTTCACGGAAGTTGGCCATGCGCTCGATCCTGCCGTGCCGGAACTCTGCAATTCGGACGGCGATGAGGTGAAGTTCCACGACCTGCGCTTCCCCTTCGCCGCCGGCGTGACGCAGAAGGATGTCGCGACGCGGTTGGACAGGGTGAAGGCGCTTCTGCCCGAGGGTCCGAAATTCTGGAACTGGATAGCCGCCGGCAAGGGGCGCGGGCCAAGGCCTGCAAGCGGCACCACGCTGGAAAGCAGGATGGAGACCGGGGAAACGGTGCTGGGGACGCTGGAGCTGAAGGGCAAGGCGCTGCTGGTCAGCGTCAACTCGGCTAGGCGCGCGAAGAAGGTCGAAGCGCTGGTGAGCAAGGCGGTGGGCGCGCTTCTGAAACCTCCGCTGACCACGATCCGGACCATCGAGCAGATGATGGCCGCGCGGCGCAGCGACGAGTCTGGGGATGCTGCTGACGACATCCCGCCGGGGATCATGCAGCAGATCGCTCGGGACTACATGGATCGCCACTACCGCGAAACGCTGGACGCGCCATTACCCATGCTGGGTGGTAAGTCGCCCCGTCAGGCGGCGCGCAGCGCGGTCGGGCGTGAAAAGGTGGTCGAATGGCTGAAATATCTGGAGAACGGCAATGCCCGCCGTGAAGGGGGAGCCATCGCCGAGTACGATTTCGGCTGGATGTGGGCCGAACTCGGGCTGGAAGGACATAGGAAATGAGCACCATTTGTCCGAAGTTTCCGTGATGATCTGATGGTTTCGAAAACGTTCACCTCAACGCCGCCGCAAGCCTCCCCCTGTGAAGTCGTCCGCGGTAATAGTCAGGAAACGGAGGGCCGAAGATGGGAACGAAGCGACCGAAGCCGGAAGAGATTGTGTCGAAGTTACGGCAGGTTGAGGTTCTGATGGGGCAAGGAATGTTCCGTCTGGACGCGATCAGGCGGATCGGTGTTGTCGAACAGACCTATTACCGCTGGCGCAAGCAATATGGTGGGATGGGCGTGGATCAGTTGAAGGAACTGAAGCGGCTGCAGTTGGAGAATGAACGGCTCCGACGCGCAGTTTCGGATCTGACGCTGGGCAAACTTATTTTGGCGGAGGC
>NZ_JRKN01000077.1 GCF_000763905.1 Paracoccus halophilus | reverse complement strand
TGTCAATCGGCGTTGAATGTTCCCCCCCTATCGGCGTCCAAAAGGGACCCCTTTGGCGATGTGGCGAGCAGGCCCGTGGCGGCGTAGCTTTCCAGCTGGCGCAGCCGACGCGGGCCTGCGTTTCGGGGGTATTCATGCCCGTGTTTTGATGCGCCAGCTGTCGTTGCCGGTTTCGACGATGTCGCAATGGTGGGTGAGGCGATCGAGCAGCGCGGTGGTCATCTTCGCGTCTCCGAAGACGGTCGGCCACTCCCCAAATGCCAGGTTGGTGGTGACGATGACGGAGGTCTGCTCGTAGAGTTTGCTGACCAGATGGAACAACAACTGGCCTCCGGATTGGGCGAATGGCAGGTATCCGAGTTCATCGAGGATGACGAAGTCGAGCCGCATGAGATGCTCGGCCAGGCGGCCGGCCCGCCCTGCACGGGCCTCTGCCTCGAGCCTGTTGACGAGGTCCACCACATTGAAGAAGCGGCCGCGTGCGCCGTTGCGGATGGCAGCGCGCGCGATCGCCACGGAGATATGGGTCTTGCCGGTCCCGGTGCCTCCGACCAGCACGACATTGCGCTGCTGGCTGAGGAATTCGCCGCTGGCCAGATCGCGCACCAGCGTTTCGTTGATCGGCGTATCGTCGAAGGTGAACTCCGCGATCTCCCGGGCATAGGGCAGCTTGGCGGTGGTGGTCTGGTATTTGACCGACCGTGCCTTCTTCTCGTTGATCTCGGCGGCCAGCAGTTCGCCCACGATCTGGCGGGGTTCATGCTGACGGCGCACGGCAACCGCCATGAGTTCGTCATAGGCGGCGCGCATGCCGTAGAGCTTCAATTCACCCATCGCCGCCATGATCTCTGCACGATCCATCATCCGACCCTCCGCAGCAGGTCATAACGGGCACAGTCGGCCTTCGGTTCGTGGGTCAGGCGCAGGGCCGGAGAGGTGAGCAGCAAGGGTGGCGGTACCGGATCGCGCTTTCGGAACAGGATATTGAGGATCACGTCGGCGGAATGGACGCTCTGTGCGAGCGCTTCGGCGCAGGCCTGTTGCACCGCAGGCATCCCTTCCGTCAGCACGGCGCCGAGGATCTTCACCATCTGGCGGTCGCCATCCGACGACCCCTGTAGCTTGCGGCGGATCTGCTCGAGGGCGCCAGGCAGAACCCAGTCCTTGAACGGTGCGCCATTGCGCAGCGCCCCGGGTTTGCGAAGCAGGACAGGCACATAGTGCCAGGGATTGTAGATTGTCCGGTCCCGCCCGAAGTGACGGGGATGGTCCCCGACCAGCCGCCCTTCCTGCCGGATCTCGATCCGCTCGGCATAGGCCCTGATCTCGACCGGCCGCCCGACAGCCGTCGCCGCAACCGAGTATTTGTTGTTGTCGAACCGCACGAGGCAGGTCTTCGACACCGCCGCAGGCAGTGAATGGAAACCGTCGAAGCGCCCGGCATAGGGGACAAGGTGCGGGCGTTCTTCCTGGAAGACTTCCCAGACGGTCTTGTCCGTCAGCTCGGGGTGCTTGTTGCTCCTGGCCGAGGCGATGCACTTGTCCAGCAGCCAGGCATTCAGCTCCTCGTAGCTCTTGACCCTGACCCGGGGCGAGAAGAACCGTTGGCGAACCGTACCAACCTGGCTCTCCACCTGACCCTTCTCCCAGCCCGAGGCCGGGGTGCAAGCGACGGGCTCGACCAGATAGTGGCTGGTCATCTGCAGGAACCGACGATTGTAGAGACGTTCCTTGCCGACGAAGATGGTCTCCACCGCCGTCTTCATGTTGTCGTAGATTCCGCGGGTGCAGGTGCCCTTGAAGAAGGCGAAAGCCCTGTCATGGGCATCGAACACCATCTCCTGCGTCTCGCGCGGATAGGCCCGCACGAAGAACATCCGGCTATGGCACAGGCGGACATGCGCTACCTTGATCGTGGTCGTGACCCCATCGATCAGGACGACCTCGTGGCTCCAGTCGAACTGATAGGCTTCGCCAGGGGCAAAGTTCAGCGGCACGAAGGCGGAAGAGGCCCCGGAGCTTTGGGTCCGCGCCCAGACCGAGGCATAGCGGCGGACCGCATCATACCCGCCCTCATACCCGAGACCGCGCAGTTCCTCATAGATCTGGATCAGCGTCAGGCGCTCCCGGCGCCCACGAGCCGCATTGATCGCCAGCAGCCGGCCCAGGTCCTCAAGCCAGGCGCCCAGCTTCGGGCGTGGTTGAACCGTCCGGCTGTAAGTGAACTCCGTTATCCCGGTACGGATAACCTTCCGCACCACCTTCTTCGACAGCTTCAGGTCGCGGCAGATCGTCTTGATCCCCTTGCCCTCGGTAAAATGCAGCCGCCTGATCTTTGCGATTGTCTCCACGATCAACATCCCGCTCAAGGCCTCCGATAATCATCGGAAACACAATGGACCCAACCCCCGGTCGGTGGGGTCCCTTTTGGACGCCGATCACCCCAGAAGCGGGGTCCTTATTCCACGCCGAACAACA
>NZ_JRKN01000076.1 GCF_000763905.1 Paracoccus halophilus | reverse complement strand
TGTTGATTTCCGCTGAGAATTGACCCGGTATTTTCACCGAGAACTGACCCCCCCTTGTTTATGTCTCGGCGGTCATGTTGTGGTCAATGCAGGGGTCTCCTTTCTCTTTTTCTTTGCGGCCTCTGAGCTGGCTTTGTAGCGGTAGCTGTCGTTGCCGGTTTCCAGGATGTGGCAGCGGTGTGTGAGCCTGTCGAGCAGCGCAGTGGTCATTTTGGCATCGCCGAAGACCTGGGCCCATTCTGAGAAGCTGAGGTTGGTGGTGATGATCACGCTGGTGCGCTCGTAGAGCTTGCTCAACAGATGGAAGAGCAGCGCACCGCCGGATGAGCTGAACGGCAGGTAGCCAAGTTCGTCGAGGATGACCAAATCGATCTTGGTCAGCATTTCGGCCAATCTGCCGGCCTTTCCGAGCGCCTTTTCCTGTTCCAACGCATTGACGAGTTCTACGGTCGAGTAAAAGCGCACCTTGCATCTGTGATGTTCGATGGCCTGAACACCGATGGCCGTGGCGACGTGGCTCTTGCCCGTGCCCGGCCCGCCGATCAGGACAACGTTCTCTGCATTTTCCATGAAGTCACCGCGGTGCAATTGCCGGACAGTCGCCTCAACGATGTCGCTGGATTTGAAGTCAAAGCCTGCGAGGTCCTTGTAGGACGGGAAGCGCGCCACCTTGGTTTGATAGGCAATTGATCGCACCTCCCGTTCGGCCATTTCCGCCTTGAGAAGTTGGGACAACATCGGCGTTGCGGCCTCGAAGGCAGGCGCGCCTTGGGCAACCAGATCATCGACGGCCTGCGCCATACCATGCAGCTTGAGGCTGCGCAGCATGATCACGATCGAAGCTCCTGCAGGGTCATGACGCATGGCGCTTCCCCCCTGCCTGTCTCAGATCGTCATAGCGATGGACGTTGGCCTTCGGCGCTGTATCCAAGGCCAGAGCCTCTGGCGGATCGACCTCTGGCAAGCCTGTCTGCTTCTTGTCGATCAACCTGTGCAGGAGGTTCAGGACATGTGTCTTGGTGGGCACACCAGCTTCCAGCGCCAGTTCCACAGCACACAGAACGGCGTCTTCATCGTGGTGCAGAACCAGAGACAGGATATCGACCATTTCCCTATCGCCGCCTTCCTTGCGCAGCATGTGATCCTGCAGGCGGCGGAAGGCGTCGGGCATTTCGGTGAACGGCGCACCGTTGCGCAGGGCGCCGGGTTTGCGTTGGATGACAGCCAGATAGTGCCGCCAATCATAGATGACCCTGCCAGGCTTGTGGTGCGACCGCTCGATAATGCGGTCATGGGCGCAAACGGTTTGGCCTTCCGCCACGACGACCAGCCGTTCAGGGTACACGTGCAGGCTGATACGGCGGTTGGCAAAGCTGGCCGGAACGCTGTAGCGATTGCGCTCGAAGGTGATCAGGCAGGTGGGCGATACCCTCTTGCTGTGCTCTACAAATCCGTCAAAGGCCGGTGGCAGGGTCATCAGCGTGGGCTTCTCGGCTTTCCACACGTCGGCAATAGTCCCAGGTAGGTCCCGGTGTCTTGTCTCGGCCCAAAGGGCCACACAGCGATCTTCCAGCCATTGGTTCAACTCGGCCAGATCGCTGAAGATCGGCATGACCTGCCACAGGCGATTGCGCGCATCCTGGACGTTCTTCTCGACCTGCCCCTTCTCCCATCCGGCGGCCGGGTTGCAGAACTCAGGCTCGAACACATAGTGGCTGGCCATGGCCTTGAAACGGGCATTGACGTCGCGCTGCTTGCCTCGGCCCACACGGTCCACAGCCGTCTTCATGTTGTCGTAGATCCCGCGGTCGGGCACGCCACCGAAGACGCGGAACGCGTGCCAGTGAGCGTCGAACAGCATCTCATGGGTTTGCAGCGGATAGGCCCGCACCAGGAACGCACGGCTGTGCGACAGCTTGATATGGGCCACCTGGAGCTTGACCCGTTCGCCGCCGATACTGGCCCAGTCTTCGCTCCAGTCGAACTGAAACGCCTCGCCGGGCTGAAACACCAACGGCACAAACGTGCCGCGCCCTGTTGTCTGTTCGACCCGGTGCCGATCCGCGCGCCAATCCCGAGCGAAAGCTGCCACGCGCCCGTAGGACCCGTCATAGCCCAGCTTCACCAGATCAGCGTGCATCTGCTTTACGGTGCGACGTTCTTTGCGCGACTTTCGGGTCTGCGCCAACAGCCAGGTGGACAGACGATCAGCATACGGATCCAGCTTGCTCGGCCGGGATGGCGTCTTGAACTTCGGCGCGACCGCGCCTTCGCGCAGGTACTTTCTGATGGTGTTGCGAGACAGTCCCGTGCGCCGGGAAATCTCGCGGATTGGCATTTTGTCACGCAATGCCCAGCGTCGGATAACACTCAAAAATCCCATGTCAATCACTCCATATCTCCCCGACCGAATCCGTCAGGGCAACGTGTTCACATGGGTCAATTCTCAGTGGAAATTCGGGAGGCTACCGGGTCAATTCTCAGCGGAAATCAACA
>NZ_JRKN01000075.1 GCF_000763905.1 Paracoccus halophilus | reverse complement strand
TGGTGGGCGACAACCATCTTGACCGGCACCGTCAGGCAAGTTGGCCGCCGCCGCCAGCCGTAGGGAGGGCGTAGCCCGACCGAAGGCTGGCGGCGGCGGCGCGGTTCTCTTCACGGGGATTGCGGGGGGTGCTGGCCGCTGCGGGCCGGTAGGGTCGAAGTCTCTGCTACCAAACGGAGATTGGACCTTGCCGGGCAAACCCGTCACCGACCAGCAAGTGGGAGTCTACATGACCGACCGCCTTCAATACAGCCAGCGTATCGCTGCCGCCCGCGCAGGGTTCAGCGAACGCACTGCCCGCCGCCTCGAGGCGGATCCCTGCCTTCCTTCGCAGCGCCAACCCGCCCGCGGGCGTACCGTACCTGATCCGCTCGAGGCGGTTTGGGACACTTTACTGCTGCCGATCCTCGAGCGCGATCCGGCCGTTCAAGCCGTGACACTCCTGCGCCACCTACAGATGGCCGATCCAGACGCTTTCCCTGATGACCGGGTCCGCCGCACCCTCGAGCGCCGCGTTCGCGACTGGCGTGCCCTGCACGGCCCCGAGCGCGATGTTATTTTTCGCCAAGCGCCCGAGCCGGGCCGGATGGCACTGTCGGACTTCACGGATGCGGGCAGGCTTGGCGTCACCATCGGTGGCGTGCCGCTGGAGCACCGGCTCTTCCACTTCGTCTTGGCCTACAGCGGCTGGGAACACGTTGCCGTGGTTTTGGGTGGCGAGAGCTTCACGGCGCTGGCCGAGAACCTCCAAAACGCGCTCTGGACCCTCGGCGGCGTGCCTCAGGAGCACAGGACTGACAGCCTTTCGGCCGCTTACCGCAACCTCGATGCCAATGCCGCGGCGGACGTGACCCGGCGCTATGACGCCTTCTGCGCCCATTACGGCATGCTGGCCAGTCGCAACAATCCCGGAGAGGCCCACGAGAACGGCGCCGTCGAGGCTCAGAACAACCATCTCAAGGTCGCTCTCGACCAGGCGCTGATCCTGCGCGGCTCCCGCGACTTCGCCGAGCTCGACGACTGGAAGCGCTTCGTTGACGAACTGGTCGCCCGCCGCAACCGGCGGCGCGAAGCCGCTGTGCGCACTGAGATGGCCGCGCTGCGACCGCTGCCCATCCGGCGCACCACCGACTTCACCGAGGTTGTCTCCCGCGTCACGAAGACCGGCGGCTTCCTGGTGCATGCCGTCTTCTATTCTGCGCCCTCCCAGCTCATCGGCAAGCGGCTGCGGGTTCATGTCTACGACGATCGGATCGAGGCATTCCTCGGCGCTACCCGGGTCGTCACCCACCCCAGGCAGCGCGGGCGTCGGGACGGCGTACGCGTCCATTGCGTGAACTACCGCCATGTCATCCACGCCCTGCGCCGCAAGCCGCAGGCCTTAGCAGGGTCGGTCTATCGCGATGGCCTGTTTCCCCGCAGCGAGTACGAGGCCGCCTGGGCTGCGCTTTCCACCGCCTTGCCCCGCAGGGACGCCTGTCGCCGGATGGTCGACCTGCTTTGGCTTGCCCATGACGAAGCCTGCGAGGCCGAACTCGCGGGGCTGATTGCCGGCGTCCTTGACGAGGGCCTCTTGCCCGAGGCCCGGGCCCTGAAGCCGAAGCTGGTACCGCGGCGGCGCGAACTGCCGGGAGACACACCTGTCACCCTGACCGACCTCTCCAGCTTCGACGACCTGCTGGAGGGGCGGGCATGACCGCGCCCGTGCCGCGCCCCGTCGACGTGCATGCGCTGCCCGCCATGCTCACTGCGCTGCGCCTCCCCAGCATCCAGCGGCACTGGCCCGCACTGGCCGGGCGCGCCGATGCCGAGGGTTGGCCCGCGTCCCGCTTTCTTGCTGCCTTGGCCGAAATCGAGCTCGCCGACCGCGACGCACGGCGCATCCAGCGCCACCTGCGCGAGTCCGGGCTACCCGGGGGAAAGACCCTCGCAACCTTCGACTTCAAGGCCTTGGCAGGCGTCCCAAGGGCCCGCATCGAGGCCCTCGCCGCCGGGGACTGGGTCGAGACCGGCGCCAACCTGATCGCCATCGGCAATTCCGGCGCCGGGAAGACCCATGTCCTCTGCGCCATTGGACATGCCTTGGTCGAAGCCGGGCGGCGGGTCCTCTACACCCGCACCACTGATATGGTGCAGCGGCTCCAGGCCGCCCGACGCGACCTCGCCCTCGAGGCTGCTCTGGCAAAGCTCGACAAGTTCGACCTGATCATTCTCGACGACATCACCTACGCGCAGAAGGATCAGGCCGAGAGCTCCGTGCTCTTCGAACTCATCGCCCGGCGCTACGAGACCAAGAGCCTCGCGATCGCCGCCAATCAGCCCTTCAGTGCCTGGGGCAGCGTCTTTCCTGATCAGGCTGTCACCGTTGCCGCGATCGACAGACTGGTCCACCACGCGACCATCCTGGAAATGAATGGGGACAGCTACCGCCGGCGAGCTGCAGCCTCCCGACAATCACCCGAGGCTGTCGCTCCGCCGACAGCCTCCAGCGACAACATCAGCGACAAGCTCGAGGAGAAAACCGCACAGTAACATCAACGAAGAACGCAGCGGTCAAAACCGGCCAATTTGGTTGTCGGTAGCGGCCAAGGAGGTTGACGCTCTACAC
>NZ_JRKN01000074.1 GCF_000763905.1 Paracoccus halophilus | reverse complement strand
CCGGTCGTCGTGGGCAATGTCTTCAACGGCAAGAACGATGCGCCCTATCCGCTCCCGGCCCACAAGACGCGCGCGGTCTGGCGGTCGAACACCCATCAGGGCTCGGGCTTCAATGAGATCAGCTTCGAGGATCAGTCGGGCATCGAGGACATGTTCTTCCACGCCCAGAAGGATCTGACCACCAAGGTCCTCAACAATTCCAGCGCCAATATCGGGGCGAACCGGGTCGAGAACATCACCAACAACGCCAGCCTCGTGATCGGTGACAACGCGGTTGAGCGGGTGGGTCGCAACAAGAACGTGACCGTCGGCGGCAGCGGTGGCGGCCTGCTCGGGATGCTGATGCCGCTTCTGCAGGCGGGTGGCAGACTGTTCCGCAAAACCGGTCAGAAAGCCGGGCTGCCGCCGGTGACCGGCATGGGTGGCCATGTCGCGGGTGGTCAGGACCTGCCGGTCGAGATGATGGCGCTGCTGGGCAATGCCGGCTTTTCCCAGAGCGGCGATCACCGCAGCGGTCAGGGCGTGTCGCAAAGCGGTCAGGCGGCGTCGCTGGCCGGTCAGATCGGCTCGATGATCGGCGGCTCGGGCGTGCTGAACTCGGTGGTCGAGAGATTCCGCACCGATACGATCGGCCTCGCGCGGACCGAGCAGATCGGGCTCGCCAAGAACACCGTCGTCGGCAATATCATGACGACCTCGGTCGGCAAGACGATGAAGGTGAAGGTCGGCGAGGATTACGATCTGGAAACCAAGAAATCGATCTTCAACCGGACCGTGAGGCACACGCTGCACGCCAGGGAAAAATTCATCATCGGCGGGCCGGGCGGCACGATCATCATCGACGAGACCGGCGTGACCATCAAGGCGCGCCACTTCAGGGTGAGATCGCCGAATGTCGACTTTTCGTCCGGCAATCCCGATCAGGTCGATGCGCTGAACTCCGACAAGGCCTTCGTGCAGGAATGCAAGGCCGGGAAGGGCGGGGATTCCTGAATGGTCGGGAAAGAAATCTGGGGCGACGTCACGAGTAAGGCCCTGCGGCGGCACCTGAAGACCTGTAAAGACAATGTCTGTCAGTGCATTTCCACTTTTTTCGATAAGCAGAATGGCGGGCATGACGGTATGGCCGAACGGTTCGACCGCATGATGGCGCCGAATGCCGTCAAAAGCGGGATTCCGACGCATGCGGATCAGATAATAGGGCGGCAGCGAGCGCTGGACGAAGCGAACGATCTTTATAACAATCAAGGATGTGGCGGTCCCGGCGCACCGGCACACGCCCCGATCAGCGAAGAAGCAATGCGTAATGCGACAAGGGGAATTCCAACAATCGAAGATTGGGAGACCAAACATGGCCGTCCGATGCCCGAGGGTGATTATAAGCCCGGCCAGCATTCCCTGATGACCACGCCTGAAGACAGTGGCGGGATTCTTGACTGGGAATATTGGGAAGAAGTCACGGGTCTGACGGGCGTAGCGCTTGGTGCATATCTGATTATTTCCGAAGGCTCACGCCTGTTCCCTGCGCGCAATCTGGTTCCAATACCATGACGCAACCAAACTTTCTCGACCGTTACAGACCAAATACGCTGGGATCTATGATCCTGATGCTCTCGCTGGATGGTTTTCAAAAGATTTTGCCCTATGCATTTTTGGATCTGGACGATCCCAAGGCTTTTCAGGCTGCCTGCTACCAAGCAACGGCTGATGTTCCCGAGGCCTATTACGATTATGACGCCATCGGTTGGCACCAATGGTGGCTGGAGATCGGTGAGAACTTCATGAAACGGGATCTCCATCTGATCCCGCCGCCGGATCGCGCCCGCGTGCTGCATTGGCTGGAAAACGGCGATCCGTGTGCGTTGCATGAGTTCCCACATCGCCACTTTTGGTTAGGAGCTTGCACATGGGCCCACAAATACGATGAGGTCGCCAAATATTTTTCGGGTGAAGGGCTAACTGTTATCCGGGAATTTTCCGCGGCGGTATTTAACGAAAGGCGTGACCCTGCATATGAAGATGTTAAAGAAGAGATCGCTTCGGAACCGGAGACCTATTTCGACACCTGGCAGAAGACGAAGTTTCACATCTATATTTTCCCAGGGGCGCTAATTTCCAACCCGTTTATCCAAATAAATTGGATGAGATCCGCTCATATCCTTAAAAAACACACGGACGCCTATATTGCTAGGGGCGGCGATCCGGATATCCTTGAACGCATGGTGATCAAATACGCCGAGCTTCACGAAGGGGGCGAGTGGACGCAGAAGTATGTCGACGACAAAGAGGCGTTCAAGATCAAAAACCTCTGGTCAAACAGATTCCAGGAGAAAGTGCTATGATCATGAAGGTCACAAATGCATTTTTTGAAGCGGGCGCCGCAGCGCGGGAAGAGAGCATTGTTCGTTATATTCAGCGGAAATACGGGGCTGCCTCGAACGCTGATTTCTTCAATCTTGGCAGCGGTGAAGAATCGCTGCAGAAGTTTGCCCAATATCTACTGGGCCGGGATATTCTTGACGAAGGCATCATTGATCGACTGATTGGCCGCATCATGGATAATGATCTTCACCCACTTCAGTGTCTTCGTTTGGCACAGGTCATCAACGATCCCGATGAAGAGCTTGAGGGTGAGGACAAAGAGGTTCTGATCGAAAAGGTTCTGGAGCTTACCTGGCCAAAACAACTTAAGAACTGAATGGGATCATCAATATGACTGACCTTCCCGAGGCACTAACGGGTTCTCCAGACCGGGAGGCCCTGGCGCTTGGCCTCGAGCAGATCGTCTTTTCGCCGCTGGAGGAGGATGAACGGCAGCGGCAGCTATCCGATACGGCGATCCC
>NZ_JRKN01000073.1 GCF_000763905.1 Paracoccus halophilus | reverse complement strand
CCAGCCAGCGGATGGACCTCGTCGAGACTGGCAAGCCGCTGATGATCAGGCCTGCGGATATCGGCAATGTCATTCAGCCTGCCACTGAGCGAGGATAATATGGTGATCAAGTTTACGAAAGAACAGATGAACTCTGCGCCGATGCCAGATGTGGAGTTCGCCGAATGGTACGTCGATGAAATTTTGAGAACTGAATTCCCCAACTCATTTAGGGAGTTGGGTCGCGTGTCGTGCATGAGGAAGACGAAAAGCGCCCGGCGCTATCTTCCGCATTTTGGCATTACCCGCCCCGATCTGCAGGGACAAATCATGACCGTCATGTGGGCCCTTGGACCGAACTTCTTCGAACATCCTGCCTTCAACAAAATTCTGACCGACAAGCACCTCACACAGGATGAAAAGGTCGATCAGGTTTATAAGGTCTCGGATGAAGATGGCGGGCAAGCCCTTGATCAAGCCGATGACCGATATTGGTATCCCCGCCTGGTGCCCGGGAATATTCTTGGCCTGAAAGCCTATAGCGAGATGACAAAGAAGGAGCTTTGGGAGGAGGATATCGACCCGGAGGACGAGGACCCCTGGAGTATCTTTAAAGATGGGTAACGCGCTAAGCGGGGTAGAAGCGCCTCTTGATGACCCGGGCGTTGTCGCGGCACAATCGCGCCTTGATGACGCATCACGGGTATGGGTCGATGTCGGGATCGAGGCCGGGCTTCTGGTTGCATCCTCCAGCCCGGTTGGTGGTCAGGTCGCCGACGGAATATCGCTGGCGCGGAATGTCGCCGCTGGGAACTATGTTGACGCCATCGTCGATGGAGTGGGATTCGTCCCGGTCTTGGGGGATCTGTTCAAAGGCTTCTTTCGGGGGCGCAAGATCAAACGTGCTGTTGAAGCGGCGGATAAGGCCCTTGATGCCGCTCGAAGCGGTTTGAAACGAGCGCAGGAAATCGCTCGTCGCAGGATTGCTTCGACGCGTTATTGGGATGCAATAAAACGACGTCGCGATGAAATCCTCAAGAAATACGAAAGCTGCAGCAAGGCTCCATGTAGAAAGCAGCGCGACGATGAGTTGCGGGCGATGTATCGAGAGAACGGCGTCAACTTGCCAGCGGAATCGACGGGGACGTGGAAGAACGCAGATGGCACGCCCGCGCCATTGGGCGAAGGCATATTCGTGCCTGATCCCAATGATCCGGTGGGTGCCAAGCTGGCGGATTCGTTGGAATATCACGGTGTGAACGGCGTGCCCTATTCGAACGGCCAACCTGATCTTTCCGGTTTCCCGCCGCCAGGCGCGGCCGGTCCAGATGGTAAGGTCTGGTCTGTCGATATTGAGCAAAGCCTTAGCGGCAGCAGGGACCTAGACAAAAGAGCATCATGGGCCGCTTGGCGGGAGCAGTATGGCGCGGACTTCTCTGACCCCTATGACGGTCATTGGCATCACAGCGGCAACGGATCGACGATGCAGTATGTCGATCAAGATATTCACAGTGCGCTCTCTCATACAGGGGATGCATCCATCAATCAAACGCCGGAGTTTTGAATATAATGCAGATAAACTGGAATCCGAAGTGGCAATTAAAAGATCCTGCGCGAATTAAATTCAATGGTGACGGGACTGTAACTCTCAGGGGGCCGGTTGGAAACGTGAGGTTTCCCGATGACTACAGAGACTTCATGCTTAGGTCAGACGGTGCAGCATTGCAGGATAAAGGTTCATATTTTTTGGCGAGATTTAAGGAAGGTGTGGCGATCTTTGAAATTGAGTGGTTGGGGAGTTTGCGTTCAGTTGGTGGAATGACGTGGGACTATTATATTTATCCGGAGCCAGAGAAACACAAATTACCGCTCGGTTTCATGGGTATTGGATATGCGGAGCCGGCACCAAATGGAGTGGATGTCGTTTTAAATGTTGATACTTCCAGCTTAGATTACGGCAAGGTTTATGCGTGGGTGCGGACCAACGACCCTTGGATGACCGGAAACAATAAGCGTGGCCTCGGCTTTGTCGCCGACAGCTTCACCGAGTTCATGAACAATCTGACCGACAAGAAGAATTTATGAGCATTGTGGGGATAAAGTGGAATCCGGCGTGGCAGCTTGATCCGCCAGCTAAGATTGACATTAACCCGGACGGTACGGTCACTTTTGAGGGGCCTATTGGAGACGTGCTTTTGCCAAGGGACTATATAGAATTTCTTTTGGTATCTGATGGAGCCGCGCTGCGAGATCGTGGTTCATGGTTTCTGGCTCGCTTCAATGATGGAACCTTGCTTGCCGAAATAGAGTGGCTGGGCGGAATCGATAATGCGATGGGCGGGACTTGGAATCTTTACATTTATCCAGAGCCTGAGAAAAATATGGTGCCCGACGGGTTTATTAATATTGGGCATGCCGAGCCAGGGCCTGATGGCATTTATGTACTGTTGAACGTGGATGCCAACAGTCAAGACTATGGCAAGGTCTATGCTTGGATCAACGCCAACGATCCATGGATGATCGGTGACAACACACGTGGCCTTGGCTTCGTCGCCGATAGCTTCACCGAGTTCATGAACAACCTGACCGACCGGAAGAACCTGTGAGCGACAAGGGCGAAGATCAGCATATCTGGCTGACGTCCGTCAGCGAATGGCCTGATGCCATTCGCGATCTTTGCCTGTCTGTTTCTGAGTTTGATGTTGCTCCTGTCGATGCAGCGCTGATGCTTCTGCTTTCAGCGGGTGAGCACGGTGAGGCAAAGGTACGCCGACTTTCCTTTTCTGACGAGTTTCGCTCAGATCTCGATGCAGTTCTGAACCAGTATCCTGATGGTGCGCATCTTCGCCTGAATCTGTGCAGTTTCAAGCGAGGGCCTCGCGCGCCCAGGATTCAGGACGCCGCCGGTTTTGCGGCCGTCCTCGCTCGCCAGAACTACCGCGTGTATTCGGTGCTGAAGGCCAGTGTTGATCGCCATGAGGATATCCAGCTTTTCGCCTTCCCCTGGCACGACATCCCCCTTTGGTCCGAATTCCGCATCTTCATTCGCGACCGCCGCGTCATTGGCATTTCGCAATATCACCATCAGTCGGGCTTTGCCGAGATCCCGGCCAACGAGCGCGCGATCAAGG
>NZ_JRKN01000072.1 GCF_000763905.1 Paracoccus halophilus | reverse complement strand
ATTGATGAATATTATGCCGCTCAGCACACGACGGTCGTCAACGCGTGGCTTGCCGTGGGACTTCGGGAAATAGGGTTTCAGACGCTCCATCTGCGCGTCAGTCAGCCAGAAAAGGTTGCTCATGGATAGGTTGCGGGTTTCGCAAACTCTCGGACACGGATTTCAGTAATTCCCGGACACGCGTTTCGGTAAATCCGGGACAGTGATTTCGGTAAGTCCCGGACAGTTCCGGGTGCCGGGAACATGGTTGGTCATCCCCTGCGCCGTTACGGCACTCTGCCGATCTTTGACGAGATCGGAGAGGGCATGCCGAGACGGAAGCAAGCGAGGCGGATGACCGTGCGAGACATACGAACGATATTGCGGCTGACGCATGAACAGGGGCTTTCGGTCCGCGAGGTGGCCCTGCGCCTGAAGCTGAGCAAGACGACCGTTGCGACTTATCTGCTGCGGGCGCGGGAGGCCGGTCTGAACTGCTGGCCCTTGCCTGCGGGCCGTGACGATGATCGCAGGCTGAAGCAGGCCCTTTTCCAGCGGGTTGGCCGCCCACCGCGGGATCTGAGCGAGCCCGACTGGCCGAAGATGGCGGCCGAGATGAAGCGCAAGGGCGTGACGCTGGTGCTGCTCTGGGAGGAATATCGGGCGGCGCATCCCGACGGCTACGGATATACATGGTTCTGCGAACGCTACCGCGCGTTCGAGCGCCGCCTCAACCCGGTTTACCGGAACCGCCACGAGGCCGGGGCGGTGATGCAGACGGACTATGCCGGTCATACGATCCCGGTCATCGACCCCGGCACCGGTCGCATGCACAGCGCGCAGATCTTCGTCGCCGTGCTGGGGGCATCGAACTACACCTTCGCCTGGGCCAGTCTCAGCCAAAGGCTGCCGGACTGGATCGAGGCGCAGATCCGGGCGCTGAAGTTCATGGGCGGCGTGCCCAAGGCGATCATCTGCGACAATCTGAAGGCCGCCGTGGCCAAGCCGCTCTGGTTCGAGCCGTCGCTGACCAGGACCTTCTCCGACATGGCCACGCATTATGATACGACAGTGCTGCCGACCCGGCCGCGCAAACCCCGCGACAAGGGCAAGGTCGAAGGCGCCGTGCTGATCGTGGAGCGCTGGATTCTCGCGCGGTTGCGCAACCGGCAGTTCTTTTCCATCGAGACACTGAACGCGGCAATCGCGGAACTGCTCGATGACCTGAACGGGCGGATCATGCGCCGGGTCGGACGGTCGCGGCGCGAACTGTTTGAAGAGATCGAACACCCCGCGCTCAGCCCCTTGCCCGATACGCCCTTCGAATATGCCGAGTGGAAGCGCGCCAAAGTGCATCCCGATTATCACATCGAGGTGCTGCACGGCTTCTATTCCGTGCCGCACCGGCTGATCGGCCGGCAGGTTGATGTCCGCCTCACCCATCGCATGATCGAGATATTCCATAACCATGAACGGGTTGCGGTGCATCATCGCCGGGGGCAACGCGGCGGCCACACCACGGTCCGGGACCATATGCCCAAGGCCCATCAGCGCTACGGCGGCATGACGCCGGAAAGCCTGATCACCCGCGCCGCCCGGACCGGCTATCACGCCGCCGCCCTGATCGAACGCCTGATGCGCGACAGGCCCCATCCCGAGCAGGGATACCGCTCCGCCCTCGGCGTGCTTGGTCTGCAACGGCAGTTCGGCGCGGACAGGCTGGAGGCGGCCTGCGAACGCGCGCTGACGATCGGCACCGTCAACTATGCCTCGGTCCGTTCCATCCTCATCACCGGTCTGGATCGGGCGCCCAGCCCGCCAGACCCCGTCACCGCCACGCCGGTTCACGACAATATCCGTGGCCCAGGCTATTACCAGTAACCCCCGGAAAGGAGAAAGACGTGCTCACACATCCCACCCTCGACCAGATGGCCGCGCTCGGCCTCACAGGCATGCTTGAAGCCTGGAAAGCGCTCGGCGAACAGGACCCCGACCAGACGCTCGACCGCAACGAATGGCTCGGCCTCATGCTCGACCGCGAAACCGCCGCCCGCGCCGACAAGCGCTTTGCCAACAGGCTGCGCAATGCCCGCATGCGCTTCCCGAACGCCTGTATCGAAGACATCGATTTCGCCGCCAGCCGCGGCCTCGACCGGCGCCAGATCCTGTCGCTGGCCCAGGGCGACTGGATCAGGGCCCGCGAGCAGATCATCCTCACCGGCCAGACCGGCACCGGCAAGACCTGGCTCGCCTGCGCCTTCGCCCATCAGGCCGCCCGCTTCGATCATTCCGTCTCCTATATCCGCATGCCGCGCCTCTTCGAGGATATGGCCATGGCCCGTCTCGATGGCCGCTTTCCCCGCCTCGTCGACAAGCTGGCCCGTGTCCAACTGTTGGTGCTCGATGACTGGGGAACCCATGGCCTGACCGATCAGCAGCGCCTCGATCTGCTGGAACTCTTCGAGGAACGCTACCAGCGCCGCTCCACCATCATCACCGCCCAGCTCCCCGTCTCGGGCTGGCACGACATGATCGGCGAACCCACAATCGCAGACGCCATCCTCGACCGGATCGTCCACAACGCACACCGCATCGAACTCAAAGGAGAAAGCATGCGCAGAAAGGACCGAACACAGAACTTGACCTCGGCCGAAAACCCCGAAACCATGGAAGCCTGAACATCTTCGCAGGCAGATGACCAGCCGTGCCCGTCCTGTCCGGGAATTACCGAAACGGCTGTCCGGGATTTAGCGTAATCCCTGTCCGGTATTTCCGAAATCCGCATAGGTCTCCTTGCAGAGCCTGAATCACGCGAACAGCCCTAAATCAATGGGTCTGGAGCCTAAAGAAAGGATCGCACCATCAAACCGTGGGATCAAACAACTAGTTGGCTTCTCCGACGGCGAGAAAAAGGTAATCGTCTTTACCCACAATAAGGTGACAAAGGGCGACGAGAAAGTGCTCCCATTCGCCATTGGCGACTACACAGCCGATTACATGCAAGGCGGTATTGCGCAGGTTAAAGGGAACCCACCGTCACCACAGCAGCCTCAGCCTTTCACCCATCACAATGGGCGCTATGCGTGTGGCTCGTCGATTTTTCCGGCTCACTGCATTGGAGCAGGGACATTTGGTCTGATTGTTCAGGATGCTCAGGGCAGATGTTCGGAATGACAAACAACCACGTATCTGGAGCCTGCAATCACGCGATGCCGGGCCTATCGATACTGGCCCCGGGTCCCGTTGATGCGACGCAGGATGCATGTGACCCATTCCCCATCGGACGACACAGCCGCCTGCTGCCGATCAATGATGGCATCCCGGAAAACATCAATATCGACCAGAACTGCGACGTGAGTCTATTCAGTTTCTCTGCTCTCGACAGGGTAAGTTCCCATCAGGGCAGCGCATATGACACCCCAGGTGTTGTTGGACAGCCAGTCCCGGGGACTCGGGTGAAGAAGGTTGGAAGGACCACTGGCCTGACCTCAGGCACTTTGGTCGCACAGGCTGCAAGTGCGATACCAGTTGCTTACAACGTGAACGAGTATGGCGTTAAGAAAATTGTTTGGTTCGACACTGAACCGCGCCGGTTGGTAGTGTCCGCCGACGTGGTGTAATTTCACCGGCACGTTCGGCTTAATCTCGGGTGGCCATCGAGGTGTATGATCGATGTAGAGTTTCGACGCTTCAACCACGAACCATACGGA
>NZ_JRKN01000071.1 GCF_000763905.1 Paracoccus halophilus | reverse complement strand
CTCCGAGACCCCCCTGCCCCGCTATGAACGCGGCGCCATTGGCGCGGTGTCGAAATCCATCGACGATCTCAAGCGCCGCGCGATCATCGATGTCGCGCCCGAGATGATCGACAATGGCGGGCTGCGCGACCGTCTGGACGAGGATCCCGAGGGCATGGCCGCCTTGCAGGATTCGATCCGCGAATATGGCCAGCAGGTGCCCGTCCTGCTGCGCCACAGCCCCAATGAGGAAGGCCGCTACGAGGTCGTCTATGGCCGTCGCCGCGTCGCCGCGCTGAAGGCGCTGCGCCAGCCGGTCAAGGCGATGGTGCGGCATCTGAACGACCGCGAACTGATCATCGCGCAGGGTCAGGAAAACAGCGCGCGCAAGGATCTGTCCTTTATCGAAAAGGCGCTGTTCGCCCAGCAGATGGCGCGGGCCGGCTATGACCGCAAGATCATCTGCGACGCGCTGTCGATCGACAAGACGGTGATCTCGCGCATGCTGACGGTGGCCGATACGCTGCCGCAAAAGCTGGTGCTGCGGATCGGCAGCGCGCCCTCGATCGGGCGGGATCGCTGGCTGGCACTGGTCAAGCGCGCCCGCGGGGCCGAGCTGGACGTGATGGTGCAGGCCGCGCAGGGCGAAAGCTCGGACCAGCGCTTCGAGGCGGTGTTCGACGCGCTGGCGCCCGCCCGCGCGGTCCCGGCCGCGCCACGCAAGCTGACCGGGCAGAATGGCGCAGCCCTGGGCGAAGCCCGGCCCGGCAAACGGAAAATGGTGATCGAACTCAGCGGAGACGGCCGCGAATTCGGCGACTGGCTGGCCGATCACCTGGACGAGGTTCACCGCAACTGGCTGGAAACAAAGGCTTAAGCGGGAACGACAGGCAAGAAACCGGAACAGGAGGCACGATTACGGCAAAAAGAAAGCCCCCCAGGACATGACATCCCGAAGGGCCGCTCTTTCGTTCTAGCACCTCGAAGATAGCGGCAAAGGTTGACAGCTGTCAACAACGTCTGTTCAGGCGACGGCATGTTTTTGGCCGCGTGACACATAAACATGAGGCATATTTCAATGACGCCGTTCGGGCGGCAGCCGGTGACGGCTGGCCTGTTGGCGACCCGCGCGCTGGCCGAGGCCCCTGCCCCGGCCGCGACTGCGGACAAATGGGCGCTGCTGCGCGACCTGACCCAGGCCCGCAAGGCCATCGGTGTCAGCGACCGCGATCTGGCGGTCTTGTCCGCGCTGCTGAGCTTTCATCCCGGCAAGGATCTGGCCGATGATGACGGGTTGATCGTCTTTCCCTCGAACCGTTCGCTGTCGGACCGCGCGCATGGCATGCCCGAAAGCACGTTGCGCCGGCATATCGCCGCGCTGTGCCGCGCCGGGCTGATCCTGCGCCGCGACAGTCCCAATGGCAAACGCTACGCCACGCGCGACTGCAGCGGCGCGCTGGACCGGGCCTATGGCTTCGATCTGCGCCCGCTTCTGGTTCGCAGTGCCGAAATCAGCGATGCTGCAAGGCAGGCCCGCCAGGACGCCCTGCGCCGTCACCGCCTGCGCGAGATGACCGTGATCCGCCTGCGCGACGCGGCCAAGCTGCTGGTCTGGGCCAGCGAAAACGACCTGGGCGACTGCGCGGACGGGCTCGAGGCGATTGCCGGCATGCAAAAGCAGTTGCGGCGCAAGCTGGATCTGGACAGCCTGCAGCGGCTCGCCGATTGCGCGGCCCGATTGCTGGCGCGAATTCACGATCACCTGCCCCGGAAAACAGAAGACATGAGCGGCAATGACAGCCAAAATGAGCGGCACCATCAGAATTCAAATACAGAACCATTGGAATCTGAATCCTGCAAAGAGCAGAACGACAGCGATTTGCCCGGCAGCGATGAAACGCCACCCATGCCGCTGGAGATCGTGCTGAAAGCGACGCCCGACATTCGCGACTATACCAGCGGCGATATCCGAAGTTGGCGCGATCTGGTCAGAGTCGCTGCATTTGTCAGCCCGATGCTGGGGATTACCCCCGATGCCTGGCGGCAAGCCTGCCAAGAGATGGGCGCTGCCGCCGCCGCGACCACGCTGGCCTGCATCCTGCAACGATCGGGCAGCATCGCCCGGCCCGGAGGCTATCTACGGCACCTGACCGACAAGGCCGCCAACAAGGCTTTCTCGCCCGGACCCATGGTCATGGCCCTGTTGCGCGCCGACAATCGCCTGGCTGCATAGCGGGTAGTTGTTGTGGATAGGTTCGCTTCTCATTGGCCGGGCATGACGCGCTGATGCTGCTCACTGCTCTGCACGATCTGGGCAATTGCCGGCGAGGCGATCGCGGATGCGTTGCAGACCGCCGCGAGCTATGGGTCGAAGCTCGCTGGAGCGCTGACCAGCCAGCAGGTCATCGCCCTTCAATGGTGGCTGCCGGGATTGGCTTCGGCGGCGGTCTGGATCGGGTCGAACGGCAGATGGTCCCCGCCTCAGTCTCCGCGCCTTGACCTGTGCGCCTATCTGAGAAATGCCGGCCATTGCGCGTTGACGGCTGTCAACAATGCTGGCCTGACCAGCCCAGAACCCTCCCGCCAGCCGGTGCTTGATCCCGACTGGCAGCCCAGCCCCATGCAGGCGACCTGTGCCGGTAACGGCCTGTTTGCCTCATTCTGGCCGTGATCGAGGCTGCATTGATTCTTCCCCAAAGGATAATGCAGTGGGGCAGGGCGCTCGGCCTGTTCTTTGCCCTGCCGACCACCGCGGCTGCGGTTGCGATGTTGGCGCGCGTCGCCGCCACGGTCCGGCGCCTTTTCAATGCCCCGCCTTCGCTGCCGTTGGCGCATGCAAGAACGGGCCTGAATGACGGCGATCGGCCGCTGGTAACGGTCGGTGTCGGCACGGGCGATCAGATACGCGACGCAGAGGCATTACGGGCCGAGTTCGAAGGTCATGATCGTGGATGAGGCGCAGCAACTGGGCGAGGCTTAAATGGCGGGCGGCCCGGCACGGCGCGACTTTCCGCAGCAGACGGGCGGGCGCGGGGAAATCTCGGTCCGGCGGCTGGCTATCCGACGAGTTCCATGCTGGAACAGATCGCGGGGCAGGGCGCTGCCTGCAGGTGCGCAGCGCCATAGCTGCGGTCGGGGCGTTGCGCAGGGCAGGGGTTCAGGCCGATCTGCTGCATGCCGGCTTTGCCCTGTGCGCCCTGCTGCATGCCGGCCGGTGAAGGGGCCGGTCCTGCATGTCGTCTCGTCCGACCCGGATCAGGTGCGGGACGATCTATGGTTACATCATGTGCTGGGCAAGAGGGCGCGGGGCTATCCGCTGGGCGTCCAGTGGCGCACGGCACGGGCGCTGTTCGCCGCCGGGCTTCGCGCGCTGATCGAGGTCGCGCATGGCGAGCAGGGCAAACCCGTCCTCGGCGCCTGATCCGGGCCGAGGATGAGCGGATCGCAAAGGGCTATGCCGCCGCAAATCACGCCCGGCGCAAGGTGATCCGGCTGGAACAGGGCTACCGGCTGGGCACGGCCGCAAAAGACCCTGCTTCGGGCGCATCGGCAGGGTGGGCATCGCAGCCGCTGGCCGGTGTGGACACGGTTGACGGCTGTCAACTTTCCGAAGTGCATACGGCCGAGAGCCGGCTGCGGGGATTGGATCTGCCTTATCAATCCTCGCGCGAGATCAATATGCTGATTTGCGGCGGGCCGGATTGGTGCGGGGCTGCGCTATGATCCGGAGATCAGGGTTGTTTTCGCCTGGTTTTCGTTACTATTTAGGGAATTGTTCCCCATTTCGGGGATGGGCCGCATGTCATGAGGTTGTTCCCAATGACATCAGCAAGCTCTCCGGCTTCCGGGATAAGGATATCATGGCGTTACCACAGCCGAGGTCATCATATCAAAGCATGTAGCTGGATTGTTCCACAAACGAACAGAAATTGTTGACCCAATTTGGTGCGGATAGCAGTCTGGCGCGGCGGAGTCGCCTCAGGACCCCGCCATAGGCTAACTCATAGGAACGCTTGCTGTACCGATATGCTTAGCCTGAAAAATCAAGGACTAAACCCGCTGGCTTAGCTATCGTGGCGGCACCCTTCGCCAGTCAGCCGGCGCGAAGCAGCACGATTTTCGGGCACCGCCAAAATACAGGAAGCACCACCTGGCAAAGGGCAGGCCGGCTTCCGCGCTGACAATCGTTAACTTCGGCGTACCCGTCTAACTGAGTCTGATGCCAGCAATTATGCTGTAGCCGGCCGGTCGCTCCTTACCAATACCAAAAAGGAGCCTTCCCATGCCCACTGCCAGTACGAACAAGCTGCCAGGGCACGATCATCGTTTCGGTCCGGGCCATTCCTGGTCAGAGTGAAGCGGGATGAAACCGAAGCAGAAGATCCCGCGACTGTCGATGAAGATGCTCGAGGCCACGGGCACGGTCCCAGCCCGGCGCCTGATCACGCGGCGGAACGCAGCTCGAGATCCTGATCGATCCGGCTGGCTGACCGGCCCCACGGGACGCTCCGACAGCGAAACCCTGCGCGCCGCGGGCGAAGCCTGCATTTCAAAGGCTGACTTCTTACTCCGCGCGCCCATAAGGAGAATCGCATAATGGCCAGAACGACGAAGGCCGCCGTCGTGCGCGAATTCGGCAAACCGCTGGTGATCGAGGAGGCGCAGGCTTCGTTTCCGCGGTCGGGCAGGGGGGCAGCCATGTCAGGGCGGGCGACCGGGG
>NZ_JRKN01000070.1 GCF_000763905.1 Paracoccus halophilus | reverse complement strand
CGCCGCGTTGAGTTCGAACGGCTGCTGTTTGTCGCCAACGTTTTTATGCCGACACGCCGCGCCGGTCTAACCGCAACCCAACAGGTCCGGCAGATCGGCGCGGCATAATCCGAACCTCGGCATTATGGGTCAGCTCATGCGCCAAGGTGCCGTAATATCCTGCAGCCCTGTGAAAGGTCGCGATCGGCGGCATATGGATGCGGTCGGTCTTGATGTTGTAGTAGGCGCACGGCTCCTCGGTCACGTCGATCTGCGCGCCGCTTGCGGCAAAGAATGCCTCCAACGCGGGGTCGGCCACGGTGCCAAGATCACGCGGCGGATTGGGCAGGATGTAGAATTCAGCGGGCAAGCCCTCGATCTGATCAGCGTTGAACACGCGGTAGGCCTTGGCATAGGGGATCTGACGCTCTTCGCCGTTATCGTCCTCGCGCTCGACAGTGCCGTATTTCACCACGGTTGCGGATTTCTCGCCCTTGCGGACATGGCCCCCAAGCTGCTTGGCCTGATTGAACGTCATCCAACGGGCTGAGCTGTAGTCCTTGGCCATCGCCGTGGCCCAAAGCATCAGGATGTTGATGCCCCGATAGGCTTCGCCGTTGAACCGTTCCGGCAAGCTGACCGATGCCCCGCCGCCGGTCCACGGCTTGCGCCAGGGCGGCGTTCCCGCCTCGATCTGCGCGATGATCTGGTTGGTAACATGGGAATAAACGTCAAACTTCTCTGCGGTCATTTGTGACCCTCCTTCGAGTGACGCGGGCCGGGTCTCTTCCCCTTTCCGCCGATGGGCGGGCCTTCCTGTTCTGATCTTTGGAATGCCCATGCATTCCGAAGGGCAGAGCAGGTAAGGGCAAAGCCCGTCCTGCGGCCTGGCGGGGCCATGACAACCGGGTGGAGGGCGTGAATTTGGGAGGGAACCGCGCGCCTGCGCGTGGGAGGAACCGGAATTCAGGGCCGGAACCGACGCCACCGGCGGCGCTTGCCGGTTTTCTCGGACCTGCCGGGATGGCAGGCGGATCAACAGGGTTTGAAAACTGTCAGGGCTGGGGTGAGCGGGCCTCAGCCCGTCGATCCCCGGCCCTGTCTATCGCTCAAGGCGAGACCGGCATAACTGCTGGGATCACAGATTTTCGTTTTGCAACTATTCTGACGATGGCATCCCTTACCCGACAGCGCATGAAGTCGTCGAAGCCGCGCGACTGCCTCAAGATGCGGTCGCCCTTGGGTCCGAATGCCTCAGCTGATCGCTTGAGATAGGCGTAACAGGCCCGAGCGTGCATATTTGATCGTTTGATGGGACAAAAGGCGTACAAACTATGCGCCTGAACGCTGCAGGTACATGACGACGTTTTCGGCGGGGAACTTGAAGCCTCGGCCATCGGAGACGCGTTCTGCGCTGATCGGATATTTTGGCCTGTTTGGATTGATGGCGACGATGCGGAAGAGTTCATCCTTCGATCGGAAGGTGCGGCCATGATCCTCGGGCTCCAAGCCAAAATGAGGCGCGAGCACCTCGAACAGGGCCTTCTCTGGTGAGTAGATCTCGCCGCTCTCTTGCGGGATGCCGACGCGGAAGCTGATCTCGAAGCTATGGCGCAGATCGATATCCGAGAGATCCCCGCCTTCGACCGTCAGCCCGTGGGTTTCTGCCACGGCGAGGCAGGCCGTCATCATGTCCCGGCGCAGCCGGTCGCAAAGCTCTGGGGTCAGGTTGCGTGGTGGTGGGACCTTGGCCCCTGTTTGCACAGGCACTTTGGGCGCGGAAGGCTGTCGCTTGCGTGGGGGCTTTTTCATGCAGTCCGCCCCTCAATGAGATCATTGCCCGTCAGCATTTCAGCCTTTGCTTTATAGACAGTACCGCGCGAGATCCCCATTTCGCGGGCAATTTCCGTTGGAGAGAGGCCTGCACCAAGCTTGGCCTGAATGGTGGCCATGTCGATCTTGGGTGGGCGACCGCGATAGACCCCTTTGCGTTTCGCGGCCTTGATCCCTTCAGCCTGCCGCTCGCGGCGGAGATTGGTTTCAAATTCCGCAAAGACGCCAAGCATGTCAAAGAACGCTTTGCCCGTCGCCGTGGAGGTGTCCACGGGCTGCTCGGTGGCCGCCAGATGCGCGCCCTTTTCTTTCAGCCGCGCAACGATGGTCTGAAGATCCTGCATTGAGCGGGCAAGCCGGTCGATCCGCGTCACCACCAGGGTTTCGCCAGGATGAATAAAGTCGAGGATGGTTTTCAATTCAGGGCGGCCTTCAAGCGTCGCGCCACTGCGCTGTTCTTGGCGCACCATCCCACATCCTGCGGCTGTCAGCGCCTCAATTTGGGCATCGAGGTTCTGATCGACGGTCGATGTTCGGGCATAGCCGATTTTGGGGCTCGATCTGTTCATTTTGGGTGTGCCTTTGAGATGATGTGTTCATTATCTCGAAACGGACCCAAAGTGAACATAAAAATGGGTGCTTTCGCTGTTCATGCCTTGCGTTATTTTGGGTATACTCAAAATGGCACACTGGAGCGCTGTCACGTTATATTGTTGGCATTGAGCGTTGGCGGGCGGCTGAGCAGATCAGGTTTTGTTCTTTCTGGCACTCATATACGCAGCTTCGGGCCCTCTGGGCCAATAAGGGTTAATCGCTACGTTTTTAGCATGGTTGACCGCGTATACAGCCAGTTTAGGTGCCCCTGATAATGCCTTGAATACCCATGCTCTTCATTAGCCGTGCCACAGTGCATCGGGCGACATCAAAACCTTCGCGGCCCAGCTGCCGCCAAACCTTTCGGACGCCATAGACTCGCCAGTTCTCTTCGAAGACACGCAGGATCTCGGGGCGCAGCGCTTCGTCCTGACGTGCCCGATCAGACAGCCGAGACGGATCGGCCCGCTTCGCCAGATGATCATAGTAGGTCCCCTACCCTGTCTATCGCTCAAAGCGAGACTGGCACATTGCCGGGATCACAAACTCTCTTCTCTCAACCTGAAAATTTTGCTTTTAATACTGAACATTGAGCAGAAAGGTCATTATGCCTACTCTATCCCAACATCGAATTCGGATAAGCTATCAAGGCGGCCTTGCAGACGATCATTCCCTCCCAGGATATGACGGAGCAACATCGATTGATGGCATTTCTCGCGCCGTCCATATCGCCACTCACGCTTACATGACAGGAGAGACCCCATGATCGCGGAGTGAGCCTGACTGGGCTGGCGGTCTCTCCCGCGGCATTCTCCGTTCGAGGGTTACGCCCGGTTGGCGGGCGCCGAGCCTCAAGAATGGGGGAGAGACCACATGCAGGGTAGCACGTTCATCGGATTGGATGTCCATAAGGCGACGATTTCAGTCGCGGTTGCGATGGGACAGCGCGGCGGGGAGGTCCGGCATTTGGGGACGGTGCCGCACCGCCCTGATCATGTCCGTAAGCTGGTGGAAAAGCTGGCTGCGAGCGGAGGCCGGTTGTGTTTCTGCTATGAGGCTGGGCCTTGCGGCTACGGTCTACACCGGCAACTTGTCGAGATGGGGCATGACTGCATCGTGGTCGCACCATCGCTCATTCCGGTGAAGACGGGCGACCGTGTGAAGACGGATCGCCGCGATGCGGTGATGCTGGCCAAGTTGCATCGGGCAGGCGAGCTGACGCCGGTCTGGGTGCCGGACGCGGCGCATGAGGCGATGCGCGATCTGGTTCGGGCACGTGCGACCGCGATGCGGGTTCTTGGAAAGGCGCGCCAGCATCTGCAGGGGTTTCTGCTGAGACATGGTCGCATCTATCCCGGAAAGAAGGGCTGGACGGTCGCCTACCGTCGCTGGCTGACCACGGTGCGCTTCCATCATCCTGCCCAGCAGATCGTGTTCCAGGACTATGTCGATGCGGTCTCCGACGCCGAAGCCCGTGTCGAGAGGCTCACGACACAGGTTGCGGACCTGCTCCCGACTTGGTCGTTGGCACCGATCGTGGAGGCAGTGCAAGCGATGAGGGGCGTGGCCTTCATCGTCGCAGTGACCGTGGTGGCCGAGGTCGGCGATTTCCAACGGTTCCACAACCCGCGACAATTGATGGCCTATCTCGGGCTCACGCCCTCGGAATATTCCAGCGGCGCCACCGTGCGCCGCGGCGGCATCACGAAGGCCGGCAGCGGCCTCGCCCGGCGGGCGCTGATCGAAGGCGCGTGGAGCTATCGCATGCAGGCGCGCGTCAGTCGCAAACTTCACGACAGGCTCGAGGGACTGCCCAAGGCCGTGCGGGACATTGCGTGGAAGGGGCAGTTGCGGATGTGCCAACGCTACCGGCATCTGGTCGCCGCTGGAAAAGCGAAGGTGATCGTCACCACGGCCATCGCACGCGAGATGGTTGGTTTCATCTGGGCTATCGCCAGAGCTGTAACCTCGCAACATGAGGTCGGCGTCGTCACCCAAAGCTGAGAAAGGCGCCCTGATCACGCCGATGCGCAAGGTTGGGGGCGGAACGCGGTGGGGAACCCTCGTGCCCTGTTATGAGCCGACACGGTCGACGCTCGTCCCTTAGAACGAGGCAGCCCCAAGACGAAACCACGGTCATGCGGTAGCCAACCCGCGCATGAGAGCTTGCTCAACCGTCGTCTCAGTTCCGCCTCCTACCTTGCGCATCTACAAGACGCTGCGCCCGGCATCGCTGGATTATTTGCCATGGAACAAAGGGTTGACAGCGATCATGAGAGTTTCGCGCGCGACAGCGCTCAGAAATGCCTCAATAATCATGAAGCCTGCACGGCAGGGAAGTTTCATCTTTGAGCTGATCGTCCTAATGGAAGCCAATCCAGCCACGACCGCAGCAGCGGTAGCCCTTACCGCAGCGCCATTTTATGACTTCCTGAAAGTGGCGTTCAAGAGAGCAACTGGTTTTCTGGATGCAGAGCCAGAAACGCCTCATCTCCGCAGTTTGTATGAGAGACGTGAGCCTCCTCCACTGCAGAAAACTCCGGTTGATCTCGACGACCTCGCTGAAAAACTGGAAGGCAGCCTTCAGGCGGCGCATCGACCAATTGGACCTGAGGGTACCATTAACAGGCTGCTGAAAAAGGCCGGTCTCGACGCGGTTTTGAGAACATGATTCACTTCCGGCACGGCAGCGGTGGTGAGGGTGACGATGCGTGGGACGGACGAAGCGAGCGAGTCGCTGTTCAGCTAT
>NZ_JRKN01000069.1 GCF_000763905.1 Paracoccus halophilus | reverse complement strand
TAGGGTCAGGACTCATAGCCAATAGATGACGATTGCGGCGAGAGCGATTGCGGAAAGGAATACCTTGGGGCAGCGATCATACCGCGTTGCCACACGCCGCCAATCTTTGAGCCTGCCGAACATGATCTCGATCCGGTTGCGCCTTTTGTATCGGCGCTTGTCGTATTTCACGGCGGTCTTGCGCCGTTTTCGACCGGGGATGCAGGGCTTTATCCCTTTGTCTTTCAACGCTTCTCTGAACCAGTCGGCGTCATAGCCGCGGTCCCCGAGTAGCCAGTCGACGTTCGGCAAACTGCCCAGTAACGCACGCGCGCCGATGTAGTCGCTGACCTGCCCGGCGGTGACGAACAGGTTGATCGGGCGGCCCTGGCTATCGCAGATGGCGTGCAGCTTTGTGTTCATGCCGCCCTTGGTCCGGCCAATCAGACGACCACGCCCCCTTTTTTTACGCCCATACTGGTCGCTGTCCGATGTGCCTTGAGGTAGGTCGCATCGATCATTACGGTCTTCTTCTCGACATGCTCGGCGGCCAGTCCTGCCATCATCCGGGCGAAGACGCCCTTATCGCTCCATCGTTTCCAGCGGTTGTAAAGCGTCTTATGCGGCCCGTATTCCGCAGGCGCGTCGCGCCATCGCAAGCCATTGCGATTGATGAAGATAATACCGCTCAGAACCCGACGGTCATCGACACGTGGCTTGCCGTGGGGCTTCGGAAAATAGGGCTCAAGACGGGCCATCTGCGCGTCGCTCAGCCAGAAAAGGTCAGACATGTTCACCGCTCGCTTTTCGAACCGTGAATCACGCAGGCCTGCGGAAATCAATGGGTCCTGACCCTAGCCCAGCTTCCGCTCGACCAGACCTCAGACGCGATGCAACAGGCCCTTGTAGCCATCGTCGGAAGTCGGCGGCGAGACAACAGCGGACCACGGACTGGTAATTTTCAAACCGTCGAGCATCTGACACGTCTGCACCGACTTGCGCATGCGCATGTCCGCCGTGAAGATGATATCAATCGCAACGGAACGGGAGCCTACTCCCCAACGCGGCGCGATGATGCACAGGATGCTCGCGATGAACTTTTCTCCCGGCTCGCTGAGATCCCCGGAAAGGCGACGTATCGCTCGCTGCGTGCGCTGGCCACAGATCATCCGGTTGTCGAGTCTCGGCCATGGATGCGAACGCTTGCGCGTCGAAGGGCAGAAGCAGATGGCGACCTCGAGCCGTGGTCCGAACAACAGTTCAGAGATTTTCACGCCAACCAGACCTTCGTGCCCGGTACGGATCGCCAGCTCTTTGACATCGTCGTTGCGCGCCTGCGAGATATTCGTGATTGGCTCGAAAATGGCGACGACAGCCCATATCAGACTTGGCAGCGGGTGACTTCGGAAACGGAGATGCGTAACCTGATCGCAGGCGAACTTAACCGCCGCGCGCAGGGACGATATACCTGCGCACAGGAAAACGAGTTGGCTAACGCGCAGCGGCCTGACCTATTCGTTCAGGTGCCATTTGTTACCCATCCCGTCCCGATAGAATTGAAATTGCTGGACAAACCTTGGAGCGGGCCCAACCTCCGCGAGCGGCTGAAAAACCAACTGGCGGGTGACTACCTTCGCGAGGGGCGTGGCCGCACGGGCGTCTTCCTCTTGATCTGGACAGGTGCTGCAACGAACCGACGGTGGCAAATCGAGAACCAAACTGTCGGCCTCGCAGAACTGGAGGGTGCGCTCACCAACTACTGGAACAAAATCTCGCAGGAATTCGAGAACGTCGATGCCCTTAGTATCTTGGTCATCGATCTAACGATCCGACTATCCAAGTCAAATGGTTGAGGGCCTGTTCTGGCCTTGGGTCTTTCTGGCTACGCCCCCCCTGCCATGGTTCCTCCCCGGCGCGATCCGTATTCGGGGGGGCGCAGCGCGGAAGTTTGCCAGCGTCAGGCGATTTCACCGGGGAATCCACCCGGAATCCACTTGACCAGCCTGACAGCCGTTTCGACCAATAAAACAAGGCGTTGATCATTCCGGCAGGGTGGATTCCCGGATTCCAAAATCGGAATCCACCGGAATCTGGAGGGTTCCGTGAGGTCCGCGTTGGTGAGGTTGATGCCGTGCGCTGTCGCGGACCTCATTGAAGCCGAATTGAACGAAGCCGCGGGCCTGTGGGGCGCTATGGGGATTGTGGCCTGCGGGCTGGCCCTGGGTGGTGGGCGCGATGGCGGATGCTGCGTTGAATGGCAGCTGGCGGGGTGCTGACAGGGCTTGCATCGGCCTGCCGGGGCGGTCGCAAAGTGCCAGTCTGGCGACGGATCGCCTTTCCTGACGCCCGGAACCCGGGCGATCGGGTCACCCGGCAGCAGGTTATCTGGCCGGTCCTTGTTCGGGTCGGCTTTGGGTCGCGTGGCGATGGTCTGTCGCGGGCGCTCATGAGCTGTCGTTCCAGTAGGGCCTGCCTGGCGGTGCCTGGCCGTGGTACCAGACGGCCAGCGTCACCATCGGGCGGCCGCAGCAGGGACATGGGTGCGGAACGGGTGCTGCCTTCATTGCCGGTCCGGCGCGAACCGTTGTCGCCGGAACCCCTGCGGCCAGCAGCGCCCGGCAAGCTGCGAGCCGGGTCGCGCGCTGGCCGTTGGCAAGGAATCCGTAATGGCGGATGCGGTGAACACCGTCCGGCAGGGTGTGCAGCAGGAAGCGCCGGATGACCTCATCGGCGTCGAGGGTCATCCGCCTCGGTCGGTGGCCATGGCGATAGTCGCGCCAGCGGAACGTCACCTTGCTATCCTCCATGCCGATCAGGCGGGAATTGGCGATGGCGACGCGATGGGTGTAGCGGCTCAGATAGGCCAGCACCTGTTCCGGCCCGCCGAAAGGCGGTTTGGCGTAGACGACCCATTCGCGGCGACCTGCCAAAGTCAGCAGCCCGGTGAAGGCTGGCGGATCGGCGAGGTTGAGGATCTCGCCGAAGAACTGCAGCTGTCCGGCATCGAAGGCGGCGCGCAGTGCCTGCAGAAACAGCCGCCGATAGAGGCGCGACAGCACCCGGACCGGCAGGAAAAAGCCCGGCCGACATGAGATCCAGCAGCTGCCGTCGGGCGACGGCCCGCCACCCGGCACGATGCAGTGCAGGTGCGGGTGATAGTTCAGGGTCTGGCCCCAACTGTGCAGCACCGCGATCAGGCCGATCCCGGCACCGAGATGTTTCGGGTCGGCAGCGATGGCCCGCAGCGTCTCGGCGGCGGTCCGGAACAGGATGCTGTAGACAGCCTTCTTGTTCTGGAAGGCAATGGCTGCGATCTCCGGCGGCAGCGTGAAGACCACATGGAAATAGGGTACCGGCAAAAGGTCGCCTGCCCGCGCGGCCAGCCAGTCGCGCGCTACCGCGCCCTGACATTTGGGGCAATGCCGGTTGCGGCAGGAATTATAGGCGACGCGGACCGTGCCGCAGGCGCGGCAACCCTCGACATGGCCGCCAAGCTCTGCGGTCCGGCACAGTTTGATTGCCGACATCACCCGGCGCTCCACCAGACCGATCCGGCCGGCGCGCGCCTGAACATAGGCAGGTCCATGGCGACGGAAGATATCCGCCACCTCCAGTCCCGGCATGTCGGGACCGCGTCAGTGCGGCGGTGCCGCCCCGATCCCAAGCCGGTCGAACGGGCTCTGCGTGCTGGCGATGACCCGGTTCGACACCGCCGTATAGCGCGCCGTGCTCGACAGGTGGCTGTGCCCGAGCAGCGCCTGGATGACGCGGATATCGGTACCGTTCTCAAGAAGATGCGTGGCGAAGGAATGCCGAAGCGTATGCACGCTCACCTGCTTGTTGATCCGGGCGGCAATCCGCGCCTCGCGGCAGGCGTCGTGCAGGACCGTGACGCTGATCCGGCTGCCCTCATTCCGGCCGGGAAACAGCCAGCCTTTCGGCCGCGCCTGTCGCCAATAGTCCCGCAGGAGTTGCAACAGTTGCACCGACAGCATGGCCTGGCGGTCCTTGCCGCCCTTGCCATGGCGGACCAAAATCACGCCGCGCCCGCTGTCGATATCAGTGACCCTGAGCCCGGCAACCTCGGAAACCCGCAGCCCCGCCGCATAAGCCGTGGTCAGTGCCGTGCGGTTCCTCAGGTCGGATACCGCTTGAAGAAAGCGAACGACTTCCGCCGCAGAAAGGATATCCGGCAGCTTGCGCGGCGCCCGGGCATAAGGGATGAGGTTCGGGATCTCGGACCGGCCCAGCGTCACGCCGTAGAAAAAGCGCAGGGCGCAGACCTTCTGGTTCAGCGAGGGCCAGGAAATGCCCTCCGCCACCAGATGAACCTGAAAGGCCCGGACATCCTCGACACCGAGCAGGTCGGGCGAACGGCCGCAATAACGGCTGAACTTCGACACCGCATTCAGGTAGGATCGTTGCGTTGCCGGTGACAGATTGCGGATCGTCATGTCTTCGATCATGCGTTGCCGCAACGGGCTGATGGACGTGTTCATCGGTGGTGCTCCTGTCCGGATGGATCGGGTGTGAAGAACCGCAATCCTTGCAGACAGGGCACCAATCCCCAAACATCACCAAAAAATGCCGCGATAGCGGCTTCGTTCAATCCACCGCAGTGGAGTCCACCCCGCCAGAAGCCACCCAAACCACAGGACCACCCTGCCCCATGGACCTCGCCTTTGCGCCGCGCCAGATCGAGTTCTGGCCGATCGAGCGGCTGCGCCCCTATACCCGGAACGCGAAGATGCACGGGGCCGATCAGGTCGCTCGGATCGCTGCCAGCATGGCGCGCTTCGGCTGGACCGTGCCCTGCATGGTCGGCGACGACGGCGAACTGATCGCGGGCCACGGCCGGGTGCTGGCAGCGACGGAACTGGGGCTGAGCGAAGTGCCGGTGATCCGGCTCGACCATCTCGTCGAGGCGGAACGCCGAGCCTATCGCGGCCATGGCATAGCACTACCGCGATCCTGATCAGCGGCGCGGCATCACACCGTTCCAGGCAAAGCTCCTGAAACGACGCAGCGCCATCGAATCCAAGATCGGACACATAAAGGCGGAAGGACATCTTGCAAGATGCCCGCTAAAAGACCGCATCGCCGCCGCCGTCTTCGCCGTCCTCTGAGCCTACGGTCACAATATCCGCAAGATCCTGGTCCAACTCGAAGCTCCTTTCACCCTGTTCTTTCAATTGAGCGTGGCGCGAACCGGGAACGAATAACGCCGTCAGGCTTTCTA
>NZ_JRKN01000068.1 GCF_000763905.1 Paracoccus halophilus | reverse complement strand
CTATCATGATGGTGTCTCCGTCTCGCCCTGGTTGCGCCAAGTCCTTGAAGATGCGTGCGAACACACCCATACGAGACCATCTGACGAACCGGTTGTAGAGCGTCTTGTGCGGGCCATACACCGATGGCGCGTCGCGCCACTGCAAACCGTTCCGTTTGACGTAGATGATCCCACTCAGCACCCGCCGATCATCGACCCTTGGTACGCCACGTGATTTCGGAAAGTGCGGTCGAAGACGCTCCATCTGCGCCTCCGTCAACCAGTAGTAGTCGCTCATGTTGCCCCCGTAGTTTGCGGGCGTGAATCACGACTATCCAAAGGGTTCAAGCGGCCTTATGGGTCCTGACCCTAAAGCTTGCGCGGTAGGTATTTAGTCCGGTCGCGACGCACGCCTGTGATTTCGGGTCAACTCCTATCTGTCGGAGGGCCAATTCTCGCGATCGAAAGCTCTGGGCGTCGGTATATCCCCAGATGCCATACGATCGCGTAACTCTGATGGGGTCGGAACATCACTGTAAAGGCCAATATCTGTCAATATTGCACGTACCTGCTGAAGATCACGCCCTGCGTCAGAATCCAGCCGAAGCCGAGATGTTTTTGCGAAGCCAGCAACAGTCGTTCCATCCGCTGCGTAAAGCGAAAGATCAGCGCCACGTTTGTGAAGAAACCTGACACCAGCCCAATTGCTGCTTTGTGCAGCCCAAATCTCTGGTGTTTTTGCGTAGAAGCCTCGAACATTTACATCAAGGCCGGCATCCAAAAGTGACTGGACGCCTTTATAATCATCCTGATCAAGCCTCCTGTGAACGGCGGAGCAATACTCGGCCACGGTAGCGGCGGCGCTGTGCAGTCGTGGGCGGCGTAAAAGTCGTCCACTTTTGCCCTTTCGGCATTCGGGAGAGCTTGGGGATTTACACCGTGGACTTGTAGTCGAAGGTGCGCCGGGCTCATTTTATTGTTGTCCTCGGACAACGCATTGATCGAATTCACCCTCGATACGGTGATGCTGGATATCGCCTCGACCCTGGAAAGCGAACACCGCGCCACTTTGATCTGGCGGGCAGGATTTCCGGCATCGGACTCGCATGAGGCGTTACAGATCGATATGGTTAGGCTCGGAACACGGGATGGCCGGGGAGCAGGGCAAAATGGCTAAGAGCGCGGCACGCCACAGCGGCAAGGAAGCCATGATCGTCTGTCTCGCACCGGATGTCTGCCTGACACCGATCGGGTCGAGCATGGTGCCTGTCCCCTACATGATCATATCTCGTCTCGACTGGTCCGAAAGCACGGTTTCGAATACGAGCTTCGCGGGTCAAGAAGCCTTCACCATGGCAAGCCGCACCAAAAAGGTGACCGGAAACGAGGCCGGCAAAGGCGGCGGGGCCAAATCCGGCGTCAACAGGGGCTGGTACCGCCCGATTTCGAATAAATCTTCTTTTTTGTCGACGGGATGGAGGTGCTGCAGCACACCTGCCTTTACGACATGAATTGCGCCGGGCCCGAAGAGCCGGGCAATACGGTCGGCAAGCTGCGATATGTCGAATGACCGCCCGGCAGGCTAGGGTCTGCGCAATTCACCCGTCCGGACCAGATAGGTCAGCAGCCAAAAGATGACCAGAACGGCCAGACCGACAACGCTCAGCGTCAGGATTACCGCTTCCGTCTGATCGGCGCCAAGCGCCGAGATCAACAGCGGCGCCGGGTTGCTGATCAGAAACCAGCCGGTCAACCAGACCACGGCGCCGGACCGCATGATCAACGCAATCAGGATCAGTCCTATCAGCATGGGCTGTTGCAGGCCAGACATCAGCGCGATCTTTGCGGCCAAGGTGGCTTGCGCGACATCGGTCAGATCACCAAAGCTGCGTTCATAGGTCCGAATGCCGAACCGGAAGGCCTGAACGGCCAAAAGGCCGGTCAGCAGAACGGTGCCGCGATAAATCCATCCCGAGATACGGCCGCCTGCAGGCATCAGCGCCCCCTTAGCTGTTGGTTGTGAATTGCTGGGAGGTCAATCGATGAACGCAGGCGATCGAAACCAGCCACGGCGCAGCACGGGCAGGGAATATTGATCAAGCCTCGCCATGGTTTCGGACACGCCGCCCATTTGGCCGATGCCCAGCCCCGCCGTCATCAGCGCGCCTTTCATAGCGGCCATGGTCGCAGCATGGACAGGATCGGGAACCGAGCCCGCCGCCGTGAGGTCGAGCAGTTCAGCCACGAAAGAGGCCCCATCGCGCGGCGCCCCGGTGATATCCTGAACATCCGCCCCCTTGGTCAGCCCGACTTCCCGAAAGAACTTGTTGCGGTGATGATCCCGATAGGCCTTGCGCTTCTTCGCCTTGGGAATCCATGCATCGCTGTCGACCCTGGTCATCGGCTGTGTCCTGTCAAAACCCTTGGTGAACTCGTTGGCATCATAGCTGCTCAACGGCCTGAATCGGTCAGGCCAAGTTCCATGAACATGTCGAGATATTGAAAGAAGCTGACCGTCTCGGGGGGCGTGCCCTCGTTCATGTAGACGACCAAACCCTCGGGATCCTCGGCCGCAGATTGATCGCGAGACAGGTCAAGCAACAGATAGGCTCCGCCGCCGGTGGCCAGAAATTCGACGATTGAACAGGTATCGTGCTGCTTTGCGAATGCGGCATACCAGTCAGCCTCGGCATAAGTGTCGGCCTCGTCCGCCATTGTGGTCAGCAGGGCCGAGGTCTTGAAGCCCGCAAAGCCAAAGGGATCGGTCAGCCCGTTCATCCGTGTGCGATAGGTCCATGCCAGCGCCTTGGGCCCATGGGCGAACAGCAGTTTCATCGCGGCCGACCCGGCAGAGTCATCGCCGGTCGGCAGTGCCGAATAGGTGCCATAGACCTTGCCCCCGATCTGGCGCGCAATGATCCTCAGCACGCCCAGCCGGTCGGTCTGAACGATGAACGCATCCAGCGCCACCTGTTCCAGACCGGCCATCGTCGATGGCAGATAGGGCTCATAGGCTGCAAGCTCTTGGCGCAGTGCGAAACGTCGCAGGGCCTGATCATCGCTGTCATAATCCTGCCAGTGTTTGGGCAATGCGTCGGCTGCACCGGCATAAAGACGCACCGTCGGATCGAGGCGATCGCGCAGATAGGCAAGCATGTCGTCGCGGCTTGTCATGGTCGGTCAGTCATCTCTGAATGGGGAGCTCGCAGTTTTTGCGGCCTGCTGCTGCCTGAGAAGTTCGTCAATCCGCCGCTGGATCACCTCGTTCATCCGGGCCTCTTCCAGGATCATCCGTGCCCGCAGCTCCGGTGTCACCGGTGTACCGCTGCTGACATGCTGGGTCCACTCCTGAAATGTCTTGTTCCCGCGCGAGCCATTGGCGCTGCGGCTAAGCCCGTGGAAGTTTTCAGGCATGTTGAGCACAAGATCCTGATTGGCCGGGGTCAGATCGCTGAAGCCCGGTTTCTCCATGATATGCGACAGCGGCACGATGTGATCCGGCTCCAGTCGCGCGGTCCGGTTCATGCCGACCAGCCACGGGTCGGGCACCGGGTTTGCGGGGCTAGCGATGGGCTGCCCCTCGTTGACCATGTCGCGCAGCTCGTCGGTGGGCGAGGCGGCGCGGGCCCTTGCGCGTTCCCTTTCCGTCAGCTTGCGGTTCGAATATTTGGGCGGCGGCGGTGCATCGGCGTCGCCGTCAACCTTGGTGGTTTCGGCGGTTGTCGGCTTTGCCTCGGCCCGCTTCGCTGTATCATCCAAGGTGGCAGCACCGCCGAAACGATCCTCGTCCACGATCTTGTCTATGTCCGGATGGATGTCGACATCGCGGATCTCGCGCTCGATCAGAACCAAAGCGCGCGGGTTGGGCACGCCATCCGGTATCGCCTTGACCAAGACGCGCGTTGCCCCGCGGGCAGTGCGCATCCCCACGAACCGCAGTCCTTTCAGCGCGCCCGCCAAGGCGGCGCCGGCTCCGCCAAGCGCCACGGTTATCGCAATGTCGATGGCAACCTCGGCGGCCAGGAAAGTCGCGTCGATCCGGGCCCGGTTCATCGCGATCAGCAGGCCCTCGGTCTTGTAGATTCTCCAGAAGTTGTTCCACCACTCGACCAAGGAATTCCAGACCGAGGTCAGCAGATCGACGATCATCTCGCCCACGCGCAACTGCATTTCCAGCTGCGTCGCATTCTGGATCTGGCTGGAACGCCGGGTCTGCTCGGCGGCTTCCTCGTAGCCGAACCATTCCTGCATCTTGGCAAAGATCGCCGCCGACGGCGACACGAAGGCGCCAGGGTGTTTCGGCGACATCGGATTGCGCACTTCCAGCGTGGAAATGTACTTTTCCAGCGCGGCTACCAGCGCCTCGCGGACCGCTTTCTGTTCGGCTTGGGTTCCGACCGCCCCGACCAGCAGGCCCAGCATATGAAGCATAGCTTCATATTCGCGCAGACGTTCCAAAAAGTATTGCTGCTGGTCGGTGCGGACATGCGTCAGAAACTCGTTCGGTGTCATGTCCAGGTTGTTGGTGCCGCGCGCGACCCGGTTCAACGTCGCCAGCATCGAACCCGGCGGCCACTGCCCCCCGGCCGATGCGTCAATCTGCTGGCGCACCAACTGATCGTGGAAACGCTGTCCCAGCGTTCGGCCGAAGGGCAGCATCAGTTGACCTTGACCGTCTTGCCGGTGATCCGGACAAGTTCCTTTCCGTCGATCAGGATCTTATTGCCGGTGATCGAGATGGTTCCGTTCTCCTGCATCAGCACCTTGCTGTCGCCAACAACGATCTCGTATTGCTTCCCAACGATGACGGCCTTGTTGTGGCCGACCTCTTCATAGGCGCCAATGCCGATCGTCGTGTTCGCGATGCCTCCGACAATGGTCTGCATCCCGCCGCCCACAGTGACCGCCTTGCCTGCACCGACAACCTCGGTCGAGGACAGCATCACGGTTTCTGCCTTGTTCTTGGCGACCCCGATAATCAGGTTACCCTCGCCCATGTTCAGCATATCGGGTAGGCCCAGCTTGCCCGCCATATCGCCCAGAGCAGAGGTCAAAGCCTTAAATTTCTGTGTCACGAAGCTTTGCAATTTGTTCGGCCCAACCATCAACGTCATGTTCCCGCCAATGACCTCGTGGTGATTGTTGCCAACCTCGATGGTCTTGTTGCTTCCGACGCTCTCAAGCTGATTACGGTCGACGCGCTTCGAGCGGTCATGTTCAACGTGGATTTCATGATCCCGTTGCGCGTGCATGTATACCTTTTCGCGGCCATTTTCGTCTTCAAAGCTGATTTCGTTAAAGCCCTCGCCCTTGTGGGTCTTGGAGCGCCACACGGCCTTGGTCTTGTGCGCGGGCAGCGGGTATGGCGCGTCGTTCTTGCCATTGAACACATTGCCCACGACGACCGGCTTGTCGGGATCGCCTTCGAGGAACTCGACCAGCACCTCCATGCCGATCCGCGGGATGACCATGCCGCCCCAGCCGGCGCCGGCCCAGTTCTGGCTGACCCGGCAGCGCATCGAATAGGCGTTCGCCAAGTCCCAGTGGAACCGCACCAGAATGCGGCCGTATTCGTCGCAGTCGATCTCGCCCT
>NZ_JRKN01000067.1 GCF_000763905.1 Paracoccus halophilus | reverse complement strand
TGAAAGGCGCTTTTCGCCAAATCGACGCCGATGATGGTAACTTCGTCCATTGCTGTTCCTCCTCTTCTCTATCCCACGGTAGCCCACGAGGCGCGGGAGGGGCATCCACCCCATCAAGGATCGAGCGAATGCCCTGTGGGCAAGATCCGGCCCCGCGTCATGCGGGCGTCACCCGACAGGGCCGAGACGGGTAGGGCAGGGCGACCAGGACCGGCAGGGGAATGGCTGGCTCGGGACGAGACAGACAGGCACCGGCCGCAGCCGGTCGCATCGACCTGAATGGCTCGGGCGAAGGCCGCTTGCGGCCGAAGCTAGAACGCGGTGCCCGCCAAATGGCGGGCAGACGCCCTAGATCGTTTCAAGGTTTGACATAGGCGTATGCGGCCACGGTCGCACCGAGGCCCGCCATGATGCTGCCCATAAAATCGACCGCTGCGATGTCGCGCAGGATGGGCATGAAGACGTAAGCGGCCACGCCTGCGATGCCGATGCGAAAGATCAAACGCATATCATCCTCCTTGCAGCGGTATATACATTAATCTATATACAAGGTATACCACAAAGGATAAACCGATGGCAATGCTGATCAAGGGCGAAGAGATTGACACTCTGGTCGCCAAATACTGTGCCATGACGGGCGAAAAAAACAAGTCCGAGGCCGTGCGCAAGGCGCTTGCGGCGCAGATCGAGGTGCTTTCCGGTCGGGAACGGCTGGTTGATCGTGTGGCGAAGATCCAGCGCAGTGCGGCCGAGGCAGGCTTTGTCAGCACGGGCGAAGACCTGAAGCCGTTCTTTGATGAACAGTGGGGCGAGGACTGATGTTTCTGGACGCGAGCGCGGTGGTCGCAGTGCTGCTGGACGAACCGGATGCACCTGGCTTGCTGAAGGCGATGGAGGCAGCGCGCGGCAAGCTGCGGTTCTCGCCGGTCGTCCGGGTGGAAGCCACCCTTGGGCTGGTCAAGGCTCGGGTGCAGGCGCGCGGCAAAGGCCCGGCGACAGCCGAAGACTTTGCCGCCGCAGGCGAACTGGTGGACGGCTTTCTTGAAGCGGTCGAGGCCCATGAGATGCACATCAGCACCGGCATGGGGAAAGAGGCGATCCGGGCTTTGTCGATCTATGGCAAGGTGGTCGGGCATCCGGCCCAACTGAACTTTGGCGACGCACTGTCCTATGCCTGCGCGAAAGCCTTCCACGTCCCGCTGCTCTACAAAGGCGGCGATTTTTCTGAAACCGATCTCGCGTAAGGACATAGCCATGAAGCTATACGTTGCGACGTTCTGGGCAGGCGATGGCTGGGTCGATCTGCACGACGACCCCCGGCCTTTTCGCGCCGCCTCGGACGCGGCCTATTCGGCCTTGCTGGCGGGAAGGGCAACGACCAGGCTGCGGACAGCGTAATGAAGCCCCCGCCGGAATGAAAGCGGCCCCCGCAGGGGCCGCAATGAGACGTCAGGGTTTCTGACGATCTTCGAGCGCGGACAGGCGTTCCTCGACGTTGTGGTAGTGGCCTGCCAGCAATGTCATGATGTGCGTGATACCGTCCATGCGGACGTTCACGTTGTCGAAGCCTTCTCGCATCTCCTTCCGCAACTCTTGCAGAAGCCGGATGGTGTGGTTTTCCGGGGTTTCGCTCATGGAGAACTCCTTTCCTTGGATATAAGCGATATGACCGGGAAAAGCGAGGCTCTAGCCGCCCCGCACGGTCGCAGGCATCGGACACGCTGAGTCAGGGACGGCCCGGCACGGGCCGCTTGCAAGGCCGCGCTCGCGCGGCCGCCGTCCTTGACCAGTGTGGTAGAATGACAAGATCCGTGTGGTGGTGGATAGGTCCGGCCCCGGCCAGCGCCTTGCGCGGGCCGGGTTAACAGCCGGACGCGACTGATGGCGCAACGCGGGTGCCGCGCAGCGGCGGCCCGGCGCGGCCTTAGCGCCGCCCGCTGTCCTGGTGTCGGCACGCCGGCGCCGGGGCAGCGGGAACCAAGGACAGCACCAGGAAAAAGAAAGACCCCGCCGAAGCGGGGCCAGTTACCTTCGTCGCTGAAGGGCAGAAACTGAAATTCAGGGCAGGCGATAGGCCAGCAGCCAGGACGGGCCATGCGAGTTGCGCAATTGGCGCAGCTCGGGCCGCTCGTCCGGCGCACCGGATTTCAGCCAATCGGCAAGCAGGTGGCTTTTCCACCGCTTCCCGTGGCGCTCACGATAGGCGCAAAGGGCCGCTTTCTGGTCTTCGGTAGGATCGGCATATGCCATATTGAGCGGGTTCATGTCAGGGCCTCCAGAAAAACGGGGTTGGGGGCGGGCGTCCCGCCCCCGGTGTCGGCATCAGAGGCAATCGGGCGTCCATGCGTCGATGATGGCCTTCTTCTCTGCGTCGATGTGCCAAGCCCGCTGATACTCGGGATCGGTGAACAGCCGCTCCATCTGCCGCGCTTTGTCGCCTTTCTTGTCCTTCTTGAAGGTCTTGAAGCCGGTGCCCTCGGGGTCGGCTCCGGTCACTTCGAGCAGCAGCGCATCAAGGTAATCGCCGCTGACACGGTTGAAAAAGTTCTCGGCGTTTGGCGTCCAGACCTTGCGGACGCTTGCCTTGGTTTCCGTCTCGATCGCATCGAACAGTGGATCAGGGGATTGGGACCAGAAGTCGGTGCAACCGTATTTCAGGGCACGGGCAAGGGCCAGCGTCAGGATGGTGTTGCGGTGCTTCTGGCCTTTGGCACGGAAGGCGGCAAAATCCTCCTTCTCGTCGCCTTCGTCGTTGTCACCCTGTTCTTCGTCGGCAGGATTGACCAACCGGGGATCGGGGGTGAAGCCGGTAGCGGTCGAAGGCTGGATTTTCCCGTCACTGGTGCGAAGGTCCAGCGGGCCGCCATAAACCTGCGCAAGCGTGTAGGCTGCGAGGTCTAGCGCCAGTTGCGGCTTGTCCAGCAGCGCCCCCTGCACGGCAGCCAGACGCATGGCTTTCAAATCCTCGACCAAGGCGGCGGAATAGGGCGATTTCGGCGCGGTATCTTCGCCGCCGTCATAGGCGGCGTGTCCGGTCAGAACGCCCGCCTCGGTCGCCGCCTTGCGGTCTTGCGGCTTCACATAGGGGCCTTCCTTGCGCAGCCGCCCGTGATCGTCAACATAGACCAGCCAACCGCCGAACCGCCGCTGATCCTCGGTGTAGTCGCCATCGAGGATCGCTTGCAGCGCGGCAAGCTCGGCCTGTCCGGCCTCGTCAAGCACCTCACCATTGGCAAGCTCGGCTAGTTCATCGTAACGCTCCGACTGTTCTTCTCCAAGAACGCCCTCGACGCGGTAAAGCCGCTTCATCTTCTCGCCTGCACCATAGGGAACGTAAGACCCTTCCATGATCTCAAACCAGTGCCAGCCATCGCAGGCGGCAGCGGCATCATCTTCCAGTTTCTCGGCAAACAGCCGGGACAGCAGGTCGGGGTTGTGCAAGGCGATCTGATCGGAAAACAGGTCGGCGGCAAGGGTTCCGCCTGCCGCCTTGTAGGCGTCCACTCCGACGAACAAGGCCCGGCGGTCGCGGCCAGATACAGTATCAGGCTGCAACAGTTGCTTGATGCGGTGTTCGGAAGCATCCTTTCCGCGAACACTGTCCAGAACTTTCAGCGTCAATTCCGGGTCTTGGGATACGGTGAACGCCTTCGCCATGCCGAGGCTGATCTGACGGGATTTCAGGGCGTCCAGAACTTCCGCAGGCAAAGCAGCAAGAGCAAGGCGGCGATAGACCTGCGCTTCCGTCTGACCGAACGTGCGGGCGATGGTCGGCACGTCAGCACCGGATTCTTTCATCCGACCATAGGCCCGGATTTCGTCGGCAGGGTCCAAGTCCTCACGGGCAGAGTTTTCGGCGCTGGCCCAAGCGCGGGCCGTCGCTGTGTCGAATGTGATCTGAACGGGAATTTGCGCAAGGGTGGGCTGGCGCTCGACCACGGCGGGGTCACGCTCGATGGCGCGGGCAATCGCCCGCAGGCGACGGCCACCCGCAACAATGCCGATTTTACCTGTTTCAGCATCAGCCAGCCCGGAAAGGTTTTGCACCAGACCGATCATGGCAAGGCTGTCGGCCAGCAGGTCGATCCCTTCCGGCTCGGCATCCTGACGCGGGTTCAGGTCGGACAGGTGGAGTTGATCCAAGGGGAAATACTGGATCACGGCGGGGGCGATTTTCTCGCGTTTCATGCTATGTTCCTTGTTAGCGACGACTGTTTTGTGTTATGGGTGCCCCGCCCCAACGGGGCGAGGCGAGGGGCCTTAAATGATCCCGTGCTGGTTCAGGAAGCGGCGGCCGATGCCATTCTGATCGCCCTTCCTGATAAGCGCCCATGCTTCCGCGAGGCGCGTTTCAAAGATTGCTCTGCTCATATATTCACCCCCTTTCCGGTTGATGTTTCGGGAAGCATCGGCCCGCCCGGAGCGAAGCGGGCCGATTTCGGGCGCGATCAGCGTTCCAATGGGAACATGATCGTCACGACACGATGGGTTTTGGACGGATCGGCAGGGGCCAGCGAACCGCCTTCGCAATCGGCGTCATAAAGACCGATTTCCCAATAAAGACGCTCTCCTTCCACTTCGATGGTGCCGAACGAATGGTCCAGATAGGGGTCGGTGAAATCGCTGAAATTCCCGTCCATCGCGCAGGAGACAACTGCGTTGCGGACGAAAGCAATGCCCTTCCCGGCCATGCCGGGCGTCACGACGATGCGGCCATTCAAGTCGGGGGCGACAGTGACGGTCGCCAACTGGATCAGGGCGGCACCTGCATCAAGGGCTATGTCAAGCCGTTCTTGGCAAAGACGAGGTGCGACAAGCGCCAGCGCCGCGCGATAGCGATCATTCTGCTGCGCGATGGTCAGCGCCACAGCGGAAGGAAAATCGCGGCTTCCGCCCATCGCACAACATTTCGGGCAACGGCGCGGCTGAAACTCGGCGGGGAACTCATGTGCGCAAGCGGCACAGACATAGGTGTTAAGATCGAGCATGGCTCAACTCCTTCTAGCGACTGATCGGGCCGGTTATCCGGTTCCCGCAGGGCCGGGGCTTTCCCCGTTTCCCTGTTACATGTATATACGCAATGCGGCGTATAGACAAGGAAAAACAAGCCGCAAAGGCCAATTTTATTTCAACATTTCAACATGATATGCGGTTGAAATCGCTTGACGCGCCTGCCGCCAGACCCTCATTTTCACCAGCAAACATCCCGACCGCGACACCAGAGTTTCGCCGGCGATCTCGCGCGACCTGGCCGCCAGCACCCGCAGCGCCAGCAGCTCGTCCCGACGAAGATGATGGAGCGCAACCGTGCAACGCGGCACGCGGGCGGCGTTCGGCTTGCCCGAATCCCCCCGCGTCAGGATGCAGCGGCCAAAGGCCGCGATCCGCAACAAAGCAGCCCCGGCACCGCTTGCCGGGGCTTCCGATCTTGCCATAGGCCGCGCCAGCGGCCCCCTGCCGGATTTGTCCAGTCTGGTCGCACAGCGGCCAGACCTTGCAGGGCATGAGCGAGACGCCATGTGTGGATGCCCCGTTTAATGCAAGTCGGTTGTTTGCTCGCTGGCGGAGTGATCGGGTGCGTTCATGTGTAAGGCCTGTATAGTGCGGCGATTCACATGCCGCTGGCCGGGATG
>NZ_JRKN01000066.1 GCF_000763905.1 Paracoccus halophilus | reverse complement strand
GCCTCCAGCGACAACATCAGCGACAAGCTCGAGGAGAAAACCGCACAGTAACATCAACGAAGAACGCAGCGGTCAAAACCGGCCAATTTGGTTGTCGGTAGCGGCCAAGGAGGTTGACGCTCTACACCGCCCGGTCGATGCGCCGCAGGAAAGTCAGAAACTCCTTCGCCCGGTGGCGCGGCATGCACTCACCGATAGGCTGGGGCGGGGCTAGGAGCGGTGCCAAGGCCACCAAGAACTGCGCTTTGGGCTGTTGTCGGTCAGAAGCGCCGTCACGCGGGTTTCGGAGCTGTCCAGGCGCTTCCGTAGATCGTTGATCGTATCAGCCATCTGATCCTTCTGGGCTTCCAAGCCGTTGGCTCGCTCGCGGGCGACTGCCAATTCTTTTTCCAGCTCAAGAACACGGTCTATGTTGCTGCTTTCGGGGGTAAATTTCGCCTGTTGCGTATCGTTGCTTTGCGTGTGTTGCGCATCGCGTTGCGCAACAGTTGGCGGAAAAACCCGGTGCAACTCTGACGGATCGATCTCGTATGAGCCGCCATTGCCCTTACTAGCTGATATTTTTCCGCTTTTGATTGCCCTCTGGATTGTTGTCTTGTTCTTTCCGGTGGCCTTTGCGGCCTCTGATAGTGAATATTTCATGCCGGTGCGCCTCGTTGCTTTTGCCTGTTGCGCAGCAGGGTATCGCGTTGCGTGGCGCAACGCCAAGGAAACCTGATCGAGGCAGAGCTAGGCCCGGCTAACGCAAGCTATCCTGCTTTCTGCAATAGGCCACAAAAGCAGCGCCCGCGTTCTTCGGTGGGTTGCCCTTGGCTGCTTCGTTCTTGGCGAATGCCAGCCAGTCCGAGCGCAGGGCGTAGTAGTCCCGGCCCTTCTCCCTGGCGATGGTTCTCGCCTTGTCCTCGGCCCACCCCGGAAGCCTGATCTCGGGCAAGAGTTCGTTCTGCGGTGAGCGCGGGCGAAAGATCACCAGGTCTTCGGCGGTCAGTTCCATGCGATAGAACGGCGTGTGATCGTCCTCGATGATCTGGCGGATGTTCAGCCGGAACTTCTTCAGAGGAGCATTGCTGCCGGTCTTTTCCTGAAGCTTGGCGAGGCCGATCTGCCATTTAGGCTGGCCCCCACAATGCTTGCGGCCGATCTCGTAGAGGCGGCGTTCCAGCGGGCGGCGCAGGCGGAAATAGTCGTTCGAGATCGTTACGACCTCGTCGCCCTCGATCGCGCGCATCACCCAGTCGGACAGGATCACTTCGCAGTAGTCGAGCCGCCACTTGCCCTCTTCCTTCATGACGAACCCACTGCCCGATTCAAGCAGGCTGAAAAAGCGTGTTTCGCGCTTGTTTCCGGTCTGAATGTCGGTCTGGAAGGTTGTCCCGATGAGCCTCTGGAATGCCTGTTCCAAGCGCTGATACTCGATCCCGCCCGTTTTGCGGTTGGTGGTAATCATCAGCTCGCGGGCGCTGAAACGAACCCGCTTTCCGATCTTCTCGCCCCGGTTCTTGCGGTGCATGAGCTGGCTCACGCAGAAAATCAGGATGTCCTTGTCGAAGATCGTGGGCAGGCCGACCCCGGACGGCACGATTTTCAGCCGGTTGTCACCGCCGCGATATTCAAGGTGGCGCATATCTGGCTTGGTGGCGAGTGAGAACAGCGGATGCTCCATCGAGGCCATGTCGTCCTTCGGCACCACATCGGAGATGTCGAGGATGAAGAAGTCCTTCTGGGGGTGTCTGTCGGGGAGCAGTGGCATCCGTTCGCCTAGTTGAGTTCGTTATATCTGGAACCAGCTTCGGACAGGACGGGGCGGCTCGTCAAGTTCGTTATATCAGGACCCGGTTTCGAGGCAGAATCCATTCGTTAGTTTCGGAACCCAGATTCGTTAGTTTCGGAACCCAGATTCGTTAGTTTCGGAACTCTGTGGATATTTTATTGTTGATATGTCAGAATGTTACGACTTATTTTCAGGTCCGTAACTTACTCCGTAGGTAACTATACTAACACTAGGGTTCAAAGCCCGAAATCATGCCCACTGTCCCGAGTCCGGGACGGCCGTTCCTCGCCAATGTCCCGGCTGCTCTGCTCATCCAGCCCGTCCCGTTCGTGGTGAGGTTGGCTGTGCTGGGGAAGATCAAGACCCAAGTGGCGATTGTAGCGTTCTACCAGCTCCGGGGCTTCCTGTGGCGAAAGACGCTCCGGTTCGAGATGCCGTGCAGGATCATCGACCATGAGATTTTTGACGAAAGCTTCGGCCTGGGCATAGAACGCCCCACATTTGGCAATCACCGCGCCCAGATGCAGCCGGTCGGCAAGGGCAGGAAACCATTCCCGGCCTCTCTCGTGCCCGTCTGACCGTTTAAGATCATCCCAGCCCAGGCCGAAGCGGTAGGCCGCTTCTATGACCTGTTCAGCGCCCTTGCGAAAGGCCCGGATCAGCGGCCAGGGATCAGGCTTGTCCAGGGCGCTATCCATGATCCACTGTTCATCCCGTTCGCCTGGCGGGGGCTCATAGCCGCGTGGGTCCTCCCTGTGGCGGCTGATTTCGCCCCTGAGGAGCAGGTAGTCGCGCAACACGTCCGTATCCTCCCAGGACAGATCAACGGCCTGCAGGGCCTCTCTGAGGCTCTCTGCGGGCCTCTGGACGGCCTCACGGGCCTTGTCCATGACTGCCCCATAGGTTTCCGGCGACAGATGCTGGCGCTGCGTCAGCTCCTTGCGGGTGCCGCGGACAATTTCGCGATCCAGATGCGCTTGGCACCATTCGGCCCAGGAGGTCTGCAGGGCGGCGTATTCGTTCCGCTCGCCCGTGGCCACCTTCAACTCCCCTAGGGCCTTGTTGGTGGAGATCACCGGCTTGCTCCGGCTGTCCCGGACCGGAGACACCAGCACATCGACCACGGCCCCGCCCTTCTCGTCCAGATCGAGGCGGCTAGCGATCACAGACCCCGCACCGCCCCAACTCTCGGCCCATGCCTTGGCCTGGTCGAAAAGCTGCCGGTTGCGCGGATTGCCTGCGTCATGCAGCCCGCCGGCCTGTTCCACCCATTCCGGGGAGACCACGCAGATGGCCTGAAGGCAAAGCGGTGCGCCTTTTCGCTCTCCGGCCTTCAGCTCGGCCTTGTGTGCCTTGAAGGCGGCGAGATAGTCACGGGCATTCTCTGCCGCTTTCGCCCAGGCCAAACCAAAACCGGGTTCTGCCCCCTCACGCACTCGGGCCTTGCCGATCTCATCGTAACGCTGCGCATGAAGGGATGCCCCGCGCAACTGGGCGATGGTGGAGATCTTGTTGACGCGGATCGCAGCCTTGAACATGTGGAGAGAATAGCACCGAAGAGCAGAATTGTCATTTAAAATGACAACCCACTAGGCAATTCTCTTCGAGCCGCTCCGCTAATTGCCGTTGGGCCGGAGGCGCTGCGCCCTCCTGGACCTCCCGCCGGAAGCCGCCCAGGGGGCGGCTGCGCACCATCCTGCCTCTGCCATATGGGGGCCGGTCGGAATGGTGCGCGGAGCCAGCCCGGACCGGAGACCTCCGAATATCGGAGGGCCGGGATGGCGGCGGTGATCACGTAGACCCATGCTTGAAAATGAATAATTACTATACCATATTTGCGCATGGATTTTGAGTATGATCCCGCCAAAAGTGCCTCGAATCTGTCGAAGCATGGCATCGACTTCGACCAGGCGCAGGCCCTGTGGGGTGACCCGTGGATGCTCGAATCGCCCGCCAAGACCGAGGATGAACCGCGGTTCATCTCGATTGGGAAGATCGAGGGCAAGCACTGGGCGGCCGTCTGGACACCGCGAGGTGATGCGGTGCGGATCATCTCGGTGCGCCGCGCCCGAAAAGAGGAGATCAGCTACTATGAAGGCAACTGAGTTTGACAAGAAATTCGACGCCGGTGAGGACGTGAGCGATGCAATCGACTGGTCTCAGGCGCGGCGTCGGAACGATCAGCCCAAGCGTGTGAATGTAGATTTTCCCGCGTGGGTCGTGGAGGGCCTGGATAAGCAGGCTCGGCACCTGGGCGTGACGCGGCAATCGCTGATTAAGTTGTGGATTGCTGAGCGGCTTCAATAGGAGATCAGGCCGCGTGTGGACCCCCGCTGGCCTTCCTTGAGACCCTGATCGCGCTGATTCGGGCTGATGACTCATCGTCAAAAAAGAAAATGTCCCGAAAAATGTCTCATAAGTCCCTATTTCCTGGGAATTTGAGCGATTTTTGCCCAAAATTGGACAAAATAAGACATCTATTAATATAAAATTTTGTCAGCCAATGTTGCGGTGCAATCAGTGAGGAACACCCCATGGCCTTCAAAGCCGAACTGCTCAAAGCGAAACTCAAGGAAGCCGGAAAAACTCGGGCATTTCTCTCTGAGGTCACCGGCCGGACCGAACGAACTGTCAGCCGCTGGCTCAACAACGGCCCTCGTCCGAAGGACAAGGATCTTCAGAAAATAGCAGAGGCCCTAGGCTGCGATGCCCGCGAATTCGATCCGAGCTTTGCGCCCGAAAGCTCAGATAGCGTCCCTGTACATGCCCACGTCTCTGTTGCGGCACATAATGCCTTCGCAGTCATGAACCTCAGATACGGGGTCAGTCAGCGCGAAATCATTGAACTTGCCCCGGTTCTGTTTTCCATGGTGGCTGGGTATGCCATGTCGATTCCCCAGGATGACGAAGAGTTCGAGCGAGAAGCGCATCAACGCGGTCTGGGTTCTTCGAACTACTTAATCCAGCCAGGAGAAGATGGGCTGACCATCTCTGATTTGGACGAGAGAGCCATTCAAAGGAACAAATGCTTTGGCCTGCCTCCGCAGTCCGAATTTGGGTTCAGTTCTCGGAATTTCTTCTATGAGGCCATCAAGCGGCTCTCTCGCCAGATAGACGGTTATGTCGACACGCGGCACTTCGTTGAACCTGAGGCAGGCAAGGCTCCAACGGCGCTAGGTTTCATTCCTGATATCAATCTATTCAACAACATGACTGATGGCGATGTCGGACTACAGGATGGGCTACTGAGAGGACAGATCAGACTGTCTTCCCTGCTGGCTGGTCTAAAAGCCGGAAAATATAAAAACATCAATGACTTCAGAGAAGATCTCCGCCACAATCTTAAAAAGGAGAAGGAGGAGTTTCGAAAGCCGTTGTCGCACCAACGCGCAGTTGGCGAGGTGCAACGTAATGCTTGGCTGACCTTCTACGAAGAGCGTTATCCTGATCTTGCCCGCGAATATGATCAGCTCGTTGCAACCCATTGCCATGAAGAGGGCTGGTATCCGATTGAGTACAGCGACGAACAGAAAGAAAAGTTCTGGACAAAGCCCTATTTGGAAGAGCGTTTCATCATCGAAAGCAGTTTTCCGGAATTACAGCGGAGGCGAAAGGCCGGCCTATATGCGGACCCCATTATGGATCCTACCTATCGGCGGCTAAAAAAATTGGAGGATCATCGCACCAAGCTACGACATGAGTTCAATCCCGGTGATCCGGATCTTCCGAGAGTCCATGAGTTCGTTCTCTAACAGGCTGCTGAAAAAGGCCGGTCTCGACGCGGTTTTGAGAACATGATTCACTTCCGGCACGGCAGCGGTGGTGAGGGTGACGATGCGTGGGACGGACGAAGCGAGCGAGTCGCTGTTCAGCTAT
>NZ_JRKN01000065.1:2500-5693 GCF_000763905.1 Paracoccus halophilus | reverse complement strand
TGGTTGCGGGGGTAGGATTTGAACCTACGACCTTCAGGTTATGAGCCTGACGAGCTACCGGGCTGCTCTACCCCGCGCCATTTTGCGCGTGTTTTGCGCGGCTGCGCCTGTCGTGCTGCGTCTGGCGCGTTTTTCATCGTTTAGAGAGATGCTCGCTTCTTTTCAGGTCTGGCGGTGACCTACTCTCCCACGTCTTGGGACGCAGTACCATTGGCGCTACGGCGCTTAACGGCCGAGTTCGGGATGGGATCGGGTGTTTCGCTCGTGCTGAAGCCACCAGACCGGAAAAGAAGCGAGATCGGCGTTTTCGGTCCCGAATGGGACGGAAAGCTGTTGTCCAAGGATGCTTTTGGAAGCGAGACAGGTCTGTCTTCTTCCGGATCAAATCAAGCCAATCGAGCCATTAGTACCGGTCAACTGAACGCATTGCTGCGCTTACATCTCCGGCCTATCGACGTGGTGGTCTTCCACGGCTCTCAAGGGATACCTTGTTTTGAGGGGGGCTTCACGCTTAGATGCCTTCAGCGTTTATCCTGTCCGTTCATAGCTACCCAGCACTGCCGTTGGCACGACAACTGGTCCACCAGTGGAACGTTCACCCCGGTCCTCTCGTACTAGGGGCAACTCCTCTCAAGTATCCTACACCCACGGCAGATAGGGACCGAACTGTCTCACGACGTTCTAAACCCAGCTCACGTACCTCTTTAAACGGCGAACAGCCGTACCCTTGGGACCTGCTCCAGCCCCAGGATGAGATGAGCCGACATCGAGGTGCCAAACGATGCCGTCGATATGGACTCTTGGGCATCATCAGCCTGTTATCCCCAGCGTACCTTTTATCCGTTGAGCGATGGCCCTTCCACTCGGGACCACCGGATCACTATGGCCGTCTTTCGACTCTGCTCGACTTGTCAGTCTTGCAGTCAGGCTGGCTTCTGCCATTGCACTCAACGAGCGATTTCCGACCGCTCTGAGCCAACCTTCGCGCGCCTCCGTTACTCTTTGGGAGGCGACCGCCCCAGTCAAACTACCCACCACGCAGGGTCCCGGACCCGGATGACGGGCCGCGGTTAGACATCAAGAGTGCGAAGGGCGGTATCTCAAGGATGGCTCCATCGGAACTGGCGTCCCGATTTCAATGCCTACCGCCTATCCTGCACATCGCAATCCTGATGCCAGTGCGAAGCTATAGTAAAGGTGCATGGGGTCTTTCCGTCTAACCGCGGGAAGTCTGCATCTTCACAGACAATTCAATTTCGCTGAGTCCACATTTGAGACAGCGGGGAAGTCGTTACGCCATTCGTGCAGGTCGGAACTTACCCGACAAGGAATTTCGCTACCTTAGGACCGTTATAGTTACGGCCGCCGTTTACCGGGGCTTCAATTCAATGCTTGCACATCTCCTTTTAACCTTCCGGCACCGGGCAGGCGTCAGACCCTATACGTCGCCTTACGGCTTCGCAGAGCCCTGTGTTTTTAGTAAACAGTCGCCACCCCCTGGTTTGTGCCCCCCGCCGACAGTTGCCTGCCAACGGGGCCTCCTTCTCGCGAACTTACGGAGGTATTTTGCCGAGTTCCTTAAATGTGGTTCTCTCAAGCGCCTTGGTATTCTCTACCAGTCCACCTGTGTCGGTTTAGGGTACGGTCTTGTGGAGGGCTGTTTCCAGGAACCGCTGAACTGCCCGACCAATCCGATAAGGTCGAACAATCTTTGCGATCCGTCACCATCTCCTGGCCCAGGAATATTAACCTGGTTCCCATCGACTACGCCTTTCGGCCTCGCCTTAGGGGCCGGCTTACCCTGCTCAGATTAGCTTTAAGCAGGAACCCTTGGACTTTCGGCGACAGGGTCTCTCACCCTGTTTGTCGCTACTCATGTCAACATTCTCACTTCTGATCACTCCACCGGATGCCTTACAGCCCGGCTTCACAGTCAGAACATTGCCTCCGTAACCCTTTGCAGGGCTAAAGAGGCAGCGTTCCATATCACAGAACGCTCCGCTACCGCGTGCATAAATGCACACCCAAAGCTTCGGCTCGTGGCTTGAGCCCCGTTACATCTTCGCCGCAAGACCTCTTGATTAGACCAGTGAGCTGTTACGCTATCTTTAAAGGATGGCTGCTTCTAAGCCAACCTCCTGGTTGTTTTGGAAGTCTCACATGCTTTCCCACTTAGCCACGAATTGGGGGCCTTAGCTGTTGGTCAGGGTTGTTTCCCTCTCCACGACGGACGTTAGCACCCGCCGTGTGTCTCCCGGATAGTCCTTCTCGGTATTCGGAGTTTGCTTAGACTCAGTAAGGCTGTGGGCCCCCATCATCCATGCAGTGCTCTACCCCCGAGAGGATACGTCCGAGGCGCTACCTAAATAGCTTTCGCGGAGAACCAGCTATCTCCGAGTTTGATTGGCCTTTCACCCCTAGGCACAAGTCATCCCGATCCTTTTCAACGGATGTGGGTTCGGCCCTCCAGTTGGTGTTACCCAACCTTCAGCCTGCTCATGCCTAGATCACTCGGTTTCGGGTCTGATCCGTCTGACTATGTCGCCCATTTAAGACTCGCTTTCGCTGCGCCTACACCTAACGGCTTAAGCTTGCCAGACAGACCAAGTCGTTGACCCATTATACAAAAGGTACGCCGTCACCGCGCAAGGCGGCTCCGACTGCTTGTAGGCGTCCGGTTTCAGAAACTGTTTCACTCCCCTCGTCGGGGTGCTTTTCACCTTTCCCTCACGGTACTGGTTCGCTATCGGTCAGCAAGGAGTACTTAGCCTTCGAGGGTGGTCCCCCGATCTTCAGACAGGATTTCACGTGTCCCGCCCTACTTAATACGTCCGATCGAACTTCCCATACGGGGCTGTCACCCGCTATGGCTGGCCTTTCCAGGCCATTCTGGTCATTCTCACGGCTCGGCTGGTCCCCGTTCGCTCGCCGCTACTGGGGGAGTATCTGTTGATTTCCTTTCCTCCGGGTACTTAGATGTTTCAGTTCCCCGGGTTCGCTCTTAAAACCCTATGTATTCAGGTGATAAGTACCTGGTTAACCCGACTGTTGATTACCCAAGGGTAACAACAATCAGATTTCAGGTGGGTTTCCCCATTCGGAGATCCATGGATCAAAGCTTATTCTCAGCTCCCCATGGCTTATCGCAGAGTATCACGTCCTTCATCGCCTCTTGCTGCCAAGGCATCCACCA
>NZ_JRKN01000064.1 GCF_000763905.1 Paracoccus halophilus | reverse complement strand
GCGTGACAGTTATGCCGATATCGGCATAACACGCATTATGCCGGAAGTGGGATTATGCCGCATGGCCGAGTGCGGTGGCTGGTTTGCCGAGGTTCGGCCATGCAGCGGTTCGGCATATTCAGAGCGATTCCAGGAAGGCGAGCAACTCGTCGTTAGGACGATACCGCCCCGGATGCGTTTCCGGGTTGGCGACCTGAGCGAGCGCTTTTTCCTTCAGCCGCATGTCGGCGTGGATATAGATTTGAGTGGTCTCCACGGATTCATGCCCGAGCCAGAGGGCGATTACAGACTGGTCGACGCCATGGTGCAGCAGTTCCATCGCAGTGCTGTGGCGCAGCGTGTGTGGCGTGACTCGCTTGCCGGCGAGGCTCGGGCAAGCTCGTGATGCCGTCAGGCAATGCTTCCGCACCAGATGCTCCAAAGCATCCCGGCTGAGTTGCTCGCCTCGGATTGACGGGAACAATGGCCCGTCGCTGTCGCGGCGTTCGCCTACCCAGACCTGGATCAGTTTCGCCGTATCGCGACGAAGGGGTGTGCTTCGTTCTTTTCGCCCCTTGCCGATGCAGCGGATGTGAGCGCCGGTGCCGAGAACCACGTCTTTGCAGCGCAGGTTGACCAGTTCGGACGCCCTTAGCCCGGTCTGGAGTGCAAGCACCAGCAGGACGTGATCTCGCCGCCCGACCCAGGTCGTTCGATCCGGCGCGGCCAGCAGCGCCGCTATCTCATCAGCGTCGAGGAATGTGACGCTGCGCTTCACATATCGCTTGTTCGGCATGGAGAGAATGCGCTGGCAATGAAGCAACCAACCCGGGTCGGTCAATGCGACGTATCGGAAGAATGACCGGATGGCTGCAAGACGCGTATTGCGGGTGCGGGCCGTGTTGCCGCGCGCCGTTTCCATATGGGTCAGGAAGTCGGCGACGAGATCGGCATCGAGATCTTCGATCGTGAGCTTTGTGGGCGGCTTTCCACATCGTGAACTTGCATATCGGACCAGCAGCCGGAATGTGTCCCGGTAGCCAGCGACGGTGTGGCGGCTCGCTTCCATTTGCGTGCAGAGCCGGTCAGTGAAGAAGCGCTGGATCAGCGTGGGGAAGTTGGTCGCCTTCATCGACCTTCCTCCGCCGCCGCGCCTGTTATTCGAGCGGAGGCCAGTTCCAGCAGTTCCGGGACCGCTTCCAGATACCAGTATGTGTGGGCGGTGTTTGCATGACCGAGCCATGTCGTAAGCTTGATCATCTCGCGACCGACGTCTTTGCCCGACCGATACCAACTCAGCATGGTCTGCACCGCGAAGGTGTGACGAAGATCATGGATGCGCGGGCCACGGCCGTGCCGAAGATAAAGCTGCCGCTCTCGCAGCCCGATCTTCTGGCATACATGTGCGAAGTTGTAGCGCGCACCGCAGTCGCCAAGACGACGCCCCTCACAGGTCACGAAGAACGCTTCCGGCCTGCGCCCGAGCAGCCGGTCCCGCTCGCGACTATAGCTTTCCAGCCGTTCCACGACGCTCGGGTCCAGCGGCAGCAACCGCTCCTTGCCGAGCTTGCCCTGCCGGACATGAAGCACACCGGATTCGACATCGAGATCGGCAGGATCGAGACCGAGAGCTTCGCTGATGCGGAGCCCCGTCACGGCGATCAGACCGAACAGCGTCGAGCACGTCAGGCCGCGCATCCCGTAGGTCGATGGCAGCGATCGCGCATGCTCGATGATCGCAACGATTTCGGCGTCACTATAAATATATGGATGCACACGTTGAACGCGACCGGGCACCAATCCCCGGGGCGGGGCCTCGTGCCTGGGATCCTGTCCATGCAGCCACTCGGCGAACTGGCGGGCCACCCTGAAGCGTGTTGCCCGTGTTCCGGGACTTGCAGAGGGAAGGCTTTCGAGCCAGCGCATGATCAGGTTGGCGCTGACGTGCAGCGCGCCGTCGCTGTCGGCGAAGGTGACGAAGCGGCGTAATATCCGTCCATCCGTGGTCATTGCAGTGCCGAGCTGTCGTCTGACGGTCAGATAGCAGTCCATTTCGGCAAGGAAGCTCATCGTGCCACCTCCGCAACAGGCCAAGGCTGGGCAATGGAGCGCAGCCCGTCCGTATCGAGCTTGGCGTAGATCATCGTCGTCGCCCGCGATCGATGCCGCAGCAGATCGCCGATCTCTTCCAATGACGCACCGGCGCGAACCATGTTCGTCGCCAGGCTGTGGCGCAGAACATGCGATCCCACATAGGGTGTCGGGGGCTTCACGCCCGTCGCCGCGAACGCCTCCTTCAATATCGTGTTGATGACCTGGCTGTCCTTGAACGGACGGTTGGGCGCTCGATGCGTCACGAACAACATGCGCGTGGTCGCTGAAGTTCGCTCCTCCTGTAAATACCGAATGATGGCTTCGCCGACGTCCGGCGGGATTGGCAACCGGTCATGTTGCTGCCCTTTTCCACGAACCATCAGTTCGCCGGCGCGCCAGTCGATGTCATCCAACTGGATCGCGATAATCTCCGGCGCACGCAGGCCGAGACGAGCCATCAGCAACAGCATGGCGTAGTCGCGGGCACCACGCCGCGGATTGGTGCGCACCGACGCGACGACGGCCTCCACCTCATCAGGCGACAGATAACGAGGGAGCCTCGCGCCCCAAGGTTTGTGGACTCTGGGGACGCAGAGCGAGAGGTTGGTCGTCGTGAGGCCCTGGGCGAACAGATACTGGAAGAAGCTGCGCAGATGCGTGGCCGGCGTCTTGTCGCGGAACGGGCGCTTGCGTGAGAGAAGGTGCTCCATGAACGCCACGACATCCCGCACGTTCAGCGCCGGCAGGTCGAGCACATTGTCGCCGAAGCGATGGTCGAGAAAGCGATCCGCGAACCGGAGCACGTGATAGATCGTACGCGGGCTGAGACCGCGTTGCCGCAGAAGATAGGTTTCGAAGTTGCTCAGCAGCTCTGCGCGCTCGGCCTGCGCAGGTGTCAGCGGCGGTCGTGTCGCCACGCCGATTTCAATCAGATGCGCGACGAACAGCCTGGCAAGATTGGGAACCTTGATCTGGCTCTGCGGTGTCGCTGGCAATCGACATCCCAATTCAACAGCAAGATCTGGCGTCAACGCCGACGGTGCAATGGCCTCGTCATCGAGCAAGCGACCGAAGCGTCGAAGCAAATAACGATAATTTTTCAGCGTATCCGGTTTGTAGTTTCTGGACGCAAGGCTTTCTTCGAATGATGCGAGATACTGATCAAGGCATGTATGATCGGATTTTTCCATTTCTGTGCTCCATGTTGGTGGAGCAATGAACTTCGCGCCAAATCCCCGCTTTGTGACCAGTCGATCTTCATCTGAGGGCACGTGCGGCCAAGACAATATTTCGACGTCACCTCTTCAACGCTGACCCGCATATAGAGTTCTTGACGTGGCTGCCCGGACTTTCGTATCTAAAATTATGGGGATTGCGAGCTCCCCACGAGGCGCCAGCCGAAGATCGCGTTCCTGTTCAACCCCGGCCACGGAGGAACGCACATGCCTGCGCCCAATGCCATTTCGTTCGATAAACTCACCCGCATCATCGGAACCCCTCGAGCGCCGCTCTTGCTCGACGTGCGGTCCGAGGAGGATTTCGCGACCGATCCACGGTTGCTCCCTGGCGCCGCCCGGATCGATGACCAGGCGCTCGCCGCGCTCGCGTCACAACTCGGTGGGCAGCCGTCCATTGCCGTCTGTCAGGCCGGCCACCGGCGCAGCCAGGGCACGGCTGCCTGGCTTCGCGCCGAAGGCTGCTCCTCGGAATATCTCGAGGGCGGGTTCGATGCTTGGCGAGCGGCCGGACTCCCGTTGATCGATCCAGGCAAGTTGCCGGCGCGCGATGCGCAGGGCCGTACCATTTGGGTCACCCGCTCCCGCCCCAAAATCGACCGCATCGCCTGTCCTTGGTTGATCCGGCGCTTTCTCGATCCCCGTGCGATCATCCTGTTCGTTGCCCCCGCCGAAGTGGTGGGCGTCGCCGAGCGCTACAATGCCGCGCCCTTCGACATCGAGGGCGTGTTCTGGAGCCATCGGGGCGAGCTCTGCACCTTCGATGTGATGCTGGCCGAGTTCGGCCTAGGCATTCCCGCCCTCGACCGCCTGGCCGCCATCGTTCGCGGAGCCGATACCGCTCGGATGGACCTCGCACCCGAAGCCGCCGGTCTGCTTGCCGCTTCGCTCGGCCTGTCGCGGATGTATTCCGACGATCTGGAACAACTAGAGGCCGGGATGCTCCTCTATGACGCCTTTTATCGATGGGCACGGGACGCGACCGACGAGACCCATAACTGGCCCACTAACAAGCCGAAGGCAGAATGATGCAGGACCGCGCATATCCAACCCTTGGTGCGGCCACCCGCATCTGGGCCCGCATTGGCCTGCTGAGCTTTGGCGGCCCCGCAGGACAGATCGCGCTCATGCATCGCATCCTCGTCGAAGAACAGCGCTGGCTGGGTGAGAAGCGGTTCCTTCATGCGCTCAACTACTGCATGCTGCTGCCGGGGCCGGAAGCCATGCAACTCGCCGTCTATATCGGCTGGCTGATGCATCGCACCCTCGGCGGCATCATCGCGGGCGTCCTCTTCGTGCTGCCGGGCGTCGTGGCGATCATGGCACTCAGCTGGGTCTATGCGCTTTACGGCAATGTCGGGCCAGTCGAAGCTTTGTTCTTCGGGCTCAAGGCCGCGGTGCTGGCCATCGTGGTGCAGGCGGTCATCCGGATCGGCTCGCGTGCACTGAAGAACGGGGCGATGGTCACCATCGCCGCCGCCGCCTTCGTAGCGATCTTTGGCTTCGCCATCCCTTTCCCGCTCATCATCCTGATTGCTGGCTTGATCGGGTTCTTCGGCGCCCGTGCGGGTCTGCCTGCATTTCATGGTGGCGGCGGACACGGCAAGGTGGGCAAGGTCCAGGTCGATGACGCCGACACCCTCCTCGGCGAAGAATCGCCGGCTCACACGCAGGTCAACCGAGGGTGGGCGTTTCGCGTCTCGGCAGCGTTCCTCGTGCTCTGGTTGGTCCCGGTCGCCCTGCTGTTCGCCGTCTTCGGTCCGGCCAACGTTTTTGCCCAGATCGCAGGCTTTTTCAGCGTCATGGCCGTGGTGACCTTCGGTGGCGCTTATGCGGTCCTTGCCTATGTCGCGCAGGAGGCAGTTCAGAACTACGGCTGGCTCGCCCCCGGCGAGATGCTGGACGGGCTCGGCATGGCCGAGACTACGCCCGGGCCCCTAATCATGGTGACGCAGTTCGTGGGCTTCATGGGAGCCTTCCGCGATGCGGGCGGACTGTCGCCGTTGATGGCGGGAACGCTGGGCGGGCTGCTGACGACATGGGTTACGTTCACACCCTGCTTCCTCTGGATATTCCTAGGTGCCCCGTTCATCGAGCGCTTGCGCGACAACAAAGTGCTGACAGCAGCCCTGACGGCGATCACGGCCGCCGTCGTGGGGGTGATCATGAATCTTGCGGTCTGGTTCGGTCTGCATGTTGTTTTCGATGAGGTGCAGACGATCACGTCTTTCGGCCTCGATCTCGATGTGCCCGTCTGGTCCACAATGAACCTGTCTGCTGCGGCGTTGGTCCTTGCCGCGCTTGTCGCGGTTTTCCGCTTCAAGCTCGGCCCAGTGACGGTTCTCGCCGGGTGCGCAGCGGCTGGTCTGGTTCTTGGGGTGGCCAACATTGCATAACGGTGATCCGCTCTCGCGATCCAAGTGAGAGCCAAAGGGCCCATGACGAGATTGATAAGGGGACAACGCCGCATTTCGTCAAAGCCCCACCCGGACAATCGGATCGTGGGCACGCTAACCCCTAACCGAATTCCTCAGCTCCCTTGAGTTTCGTTTGGGCGTCGGTTTATGCCGAGCGCAAAGAGGACTTTGGCCTGCAATTACAGCAGAGCGCTTGCGAAGTCGGCATAATCCCACTTCCGGCATAATG
>NZ_JRKN01000063.1 GCF_000763905.1 Paracoccus halophilus | reverse complement strand
TCTCCTGGCTGCAATTGCGCTCTGATGATAGTCCGCGCTAATTGACGGCCTGGCGCGACACCGCGATCCTGTGCGGCATGTGCGGACGATTCGCGGACCCAGATTTGCGCAGCGCCGGGCTGGACACCTCCTGGCTCAAGATCGACCCGTTCGCGGGCTGGCGGGACCAGGCATCAGCCAGTCGGGCTACTACCTGCGGCAGAAGGCTTGGCTCGAGCGCCGCAACTGACCGCGCTCCCTCGGCCCTACCGCCTCGACAGGGAGGGCGGGGAGAAGACATTCGCTGCAGGAAAGGTCGAACGTCTGCTTTCAAAAGCTCGAAAGCGCAACTCGCCTTGGCAAGCTCCCGACTTCTTCAGGCTTCTTATGCCGCACTCGCTGTCTCAATCTTGCATAGAGCTGGATCGGTGACTGGTGCTCGAGCTCAACCACGATCGCGAAATTCTGGGCAACTTCCTGCGGCTCGGCCTAGCCCCCTGCGCAACGGACTACGAGATAATATTCATCGCCATAACTTGTCGTGTCCTGGACAAAGGTCTTCGCTGCGGTTTGCAGCGTCTGCCCGTCCCGGCTTTTCGGACCGGGCTCGAGGCCGCACTTGAACCTGTTCGGAATGTCCGGCGGATCACCTTCCTCCGCCGTTCTCAAGCGGAAATGAGAGAACACTTCGGCGGAGGGACAGCCGCGCAGAAGCCGGAAGTTCATCTTCGTGCCGATGTACTCTGCCCGGGTCCGCCTGACAGGAGGATCGAACGCCAGAGAGACGCGAATAGTTCTGCGGCCGTTCCCCTGAAACTCCGGCGGCACCGGCACGCGATAGACCGCGAAATGGTTGATGCTGAGACGGTCCTCTGCATACAGGATCACCCGGTGATCGTCGGAATAGGCGGCCCGCAGCGTGTCCACCATCCCGTGGCCACAGACACGTGCCTGGTCGGTCGCATCCATACCTGCCAGACGGCGGGCGCATGCATCGGGAACGCTGGATGCCCCCGCAAGAAGTGCCCGGATCAGGTTTGCGGAAGCTGTCGGGAACAGCCGCAGGAGTTCCGCTGCTTTGTTGGCGAGCATCGGCGCGGCGTAGGAGGTTCCTCTGCCGCTTGTCAGGAGCTGCCTGGTGAATTCATGGTTCAGCGTGATGACGCCGGCTTCCGGAATGTGCGGTGCCGACTGCAGCCTGGCTGAGGGAGCGTCAAAAACCAGCGTTCCGCCAATGTCAGCGAAATCGGGTTTGCGGATACCTCCCGCGCCGGGGCCCGAGCGGGAGAAGGGAGAAGGCTCGAGTGCCTGAGTGATCGGCAGGATATGGGCATCCCGTTCATGCCTTGCTCCGAGACCGGTCCCGTTGGCCAGTGCCCCCACCGTGATGACGTTACAGGCTCCGGCCGGTTCGCAGAGCCGGTTCGCCGCTTCGAGCAGATATGCCGGATATTCCGTGATGGCCTGCTCGACTGACGATCCGCCACGCGGAGCACGGTTGCCGGCGGACACGAATATCAGCACGTCGAGTTCGCGTGCCAGTTCGTCGAGCGTTGCCGCCCAGGGACCGACCCGTCCGGGTTCGTTAAGTGCACGGACATCTCCGAGCGAGATGACGAAAATGCGGCAGTTATGGTCCCGGTGTAGCTGTGTGATTGCCTCGCGCATCTGACGCGGGAGCGTCCGGCGCTCATAAAAGGCACCGTTGTCCTGCACCACTTTCGCGGAAACCAGCTGCCCCGCCGGCTGCAGCCTTCCGTCCCTCAGCCGGTCTCTCAGGTCGCCGAATAGGGCAACGCCCCCGACCCGCGTGCCGTGGCCCCAGACATCGGCGGTTCCGAGTTCTGCGGGGAAAGCTCTTCGTTCGGCGACGATCCCCTCGAGGAAAGGATGTTCATTGAGACCGCTGTCTAGCACGCCGATGATCGGAGCGCCGACCGCCGGCGGCAGAATCTCCGGTGCGTCCTCGAGTGTCATCTGCACGAAGTCAGACGCTTCGAGGTCCGGCTCCGGCGGCAGATCAATGAATGCCACCTCGGGCACGGCCAGAAGCGGCCGCAGCACCCGTCCGGGAGCACATACCCGCATCATCGTAATCGACGGACCTATGTAGACATCGAAGACTTCCGAATCGCTGCCGATGATGAAGTCCTCGATTTCCCGGGCCTTGCGTTCCCGTGCAGGCCGTCCGCCGAAGTCCCATAGCTCAATATCGACTGTGTAAACCTCGTCGCTTACCAGGTCATCAGCTTCGCTGAAACCGGCTTCCCTGAGGCGGACTCCGAGCCGGTCGCGGGGCGTCAGTGTGCCGACATTCTCGATCCGCGTGACGAACCCTTCATAGCGTCTTCCCTGCTGACCTTCCGGAACAGGCCCGTCATAGGCTTCGAGCCGCTGCAGAAACGCGGAGAGATCGCCCTCGGATGAGAACAGGACGATGTTGCGGTCTTCGTCGCTGGACAGAAGCGTTAGGCCGAGCGCTTCCCAATCCACTTCGAGCAGCATCCCCTGCATCTGCACCCGCAGGATCAGCGAAGGATCAACGAACTGAGGCGGCCGGCTTTCCTGCTGGGTCCGGACGGCTTCTTCGACCTGCCTGCGAACGCGGCCGCCATAGCCGCCGTCGCGGGATGGTGTCGGGCCGGGAAAGCCGGTTTTACGCCGTTCCATCGTCTGCGGCAGCCGCAGGAGCGGCAAATGCTGGTGACGCGGCACGGCTTACTCTCCGGTCTGCGCTTCCAGCTTCTGTTTGCGGGTCAGCCTTCGCCTCGCATCCCGCATTGCTTCACGGAAGTCCTTGTCCGAAACGGCCTTGTTGCCGCCGAGGACCGACACCTTCATTGCCTGGACGCAGACCCGCTCGAGGTCCGCATAGGAATACCCCAGAAGCTGATCGGCATAACCTGCCGGATCGAACGACGCCCGGACATTGCGGAAAGCATGGACCAGGTACTTGCGCACCATCGCCGCGTCCGGCGCATCGAACCAGACGATTTCATCAAACCGCCGCCACACAGCCGGATCGAGATGTCCGTCCAGATTGGTTGCCGCAATCAGAAAGCCGCCAGGCTGAATCTGTTCGATGAAGATCAGCAGACTGTTGACCACGCGGCGGAGTTCGCTGTGTTCGCCGGCTTCTTCACGGGAGCGCGCAATCGCATCGAACTCATCGAAAAACAGAACACAAGGCTGCCGGCGAGCAAATTCAAACGTCTTGCGGATATTCGTCGCGGTCTCGCCCAAATAAGAGGAAATCAGGCTGTCGAGCCGGACATGGAAGAAGGGCAGTCCCAGCTCGTTGGCGAAGACTTCGGCGCACAGGGTCTTGCCGGTCCCCGGCGGCCCGCAGAAAAGAAGCTTAGATCGCACCGGAAACCCGTGACGCCTGATACGGTCTGCCTGCCGGAACTCCCGGATCAGTCCGAGAAAGAGCTCTGTGTTCTCCGGAGACAGCAGAATATCCTGCGGGCCGTGCGCCGGCACCATTCGCTGGATGAAGTCATTGGCCTCATCCGGGAATGGCACTAGGCGCGAAAGTCCGGTGGCGGACCGCGCTGCCGTACCGATATTGTCTAATGTTTTTCGAAGACTGCTCGCCAACACGCGATTATTCTTCTTCTCCTCTTCGGAGATAATTTGCTCGACAACCGCGCGGAACTCTTCCTCGTGGCCGTAGCTCGCAAGCAATTTTTTCACCAGTTCACCGCGTGCCATGCTCGCCTCGATTTTTGGCTGAGGATACCTGCATCGGCAGCTTCTGACCAGTGTTGATGTTTCCGTGCTAGCCCCGGACATTGTAGCGGAAAACCAAGCGGAATGTCGCACTTCGGACGTTGGGAAGCGGGTGTGTGAATGGCCGCGAAGGGCCGACTTGGCTCGCTCTCTGCTACTGACACTGAAACAGGGCTCTGCGCCGCCACATGCGCGGTTTGTCCCGGTCATTCAGCTTGCTTTCCTCAGCTGGGCCAGCGCGCGGGCGCGGGCAATCGGATCATTGAGGCGCCTCGCCTCGACCTCGGCCTTTGCCGCGGCCATCTCTGCGTCGAGGCGCTCGAAAACCGGAAGCGCGGCAGGATCCAGCGCCACGATCCGCGCCGCTATCAGGTGCGCGCGTTCGAGGCGGGCAATTTGCTGGGCGGTCATGGTTCATCCTTTCTGTCGCTCGGGATGGCAGCCCGCGCGGGGCTGCGCACCGGAGCGTCAGACGCCGATCAACTCACGACCTGCTTGCGTCAGCGTCGCGTTCAGCCAGCCGGGCTTGCTGCGGCCGCTCGTTTCGATCAGGCCTGAATCCTTCAGCGGCTTCGAAGCGCGGATGCTGACCGCTCGGTTCCTGTGGATATCGCGAAGGGCTTCGATGTGCTTATCGGTCTGGTTCGTCATGTCTGTTCCTTGCTTGGGTGATCGAGCGTGTCGCTCGGGATGCTGGCCCGCGCGGGGCCAGTCACCGGAGCGTCAAAACGGGATCTCGTCTCGAGGATCGGGCTGGCCATCGAGGGCAATCCGTTCGACATCGACGCGGCGATGACAGACGACAGCCTCCATGACGAAGAACTGAACGCCTGGGTTCATGCGGGCGAGCCTTGCGGCTTCGCCCTCGGCAATCTCACGCGAGCTGTGCATGGCGATCGACGGACCATTGCCCTTAACCATCCAGAACTTGGCGGGGTCCCGAACACGGCTCCCGACTGTTCCCGGGAGCACGTTGGACCACCGCATCAGGGGGGCAGTTTGGACGCCGATCACTCCGATACCGGGGTCCTTTTTCCATGCCGGTTCATATGTCCGCCCTCAACAGCAAGCGGAATGCCGTTGAACCGGACCGACGCCTGGCCAGGATTCAAAACCGGACCGCGACCGTGGATCGGGCAGGTGTGCATGTGCCCGACAAGTGCGATTGGACGAGCCATGATTTCTCCTGCCTGTTGCTGCATTTCAGCCGTGCGCGCATCAGCCGGCCGCCTCTATGTGAATTTGCCAAGCGCGGGGCCTTGCCCCTGTCAACTTCTCAATTTTTTCAACCAGAATAAGGATCGACAGCGCCGGGTCGCAGGCCGGTCGCTCAACCTGATAACTGATCGCACCGTTCTCGGCCTCGATCTCGAAGCTGATACCTGAGCCACCTGCTTTCATTGTATCCCCAGGATTGGCCTTCACGCTGAAACCTGTCCACATGTTAACATCGTGAAGGCAATCAAGAATTCCAAGGGCTGCGGACATATCCTTATTATCCAGCAAATCTCCATACTCCAGAACGATACCGAAATAATACCGTTCGATAAGCTCCTCCGGCCAAGTTCTGGTTGAATACTCATCCTCCGGAGGGAACTGCAGCATGACTTCATTCATGAAGGCAACAGCTTCAGCATTGCGCGCCGCCAGAGCGTCCAGAAAGCTCTCTGGGCCATTTTCGTCAGGCCGGGTCAGGAAAAATACCAGCTCACCGATCGTGGTAGACCGCGCCGACTCAAAATCCTGACCGAAATCCATCAGGTTAGCGAGAATGGCACGTTCCGCGTCGTTGACTTGAATATGCGAGGGTAAGCTCACCTCGATGGCATGACTACCCGCAGCCTTGAAACACGACCCTTGCTTGCCGTCGGCGAGCACGACATTCAAGAATGGCTGGACTACATTACGTGGAAAATCCGCAAGCATCTCGGCCGCAGAAAAACGCGGATCCAGAACCAGCCGAAACAGAGGCTCCGACGCATCGGCCTGCACAGCGCGCACTGGGAAGTTATACTTTCTCATCCAATACCCCCACCATTTGGCCAACGGCTTCCATCACATTCACAAGTGCTTGGGCTGACGGTTCCATTTTGCTTGACGTCGGGATTCTGGACACCCTCACCACGCATGGCTTCGTCATACAGCGGGTCTTGGGCATCGATGTAGGGATCGAACATTTCGGCATTCATTGCGCCGTCAATCCCCCAAGCCTGCATTCCCCAAGTGGCGTGTCGTTTGAGGTGAAGATCGCCTGTATCCGAGCGCTAGACAAGGATTTTCTGCCGCAAGCGGCACCTGCGGTCGCGCAGACTGCTGGATCTGGACGGATCAGACCG
>NZ_JRKN01000062.1 GCF_000763905.1 Paracoccus halophilus | reverse complement strand
GCTGGCAAAGGATTGGGAGAAATCCATCGAGAGCGCAGAGGCATGGGTTCTCATCGCACATATCAGGCGCATGACCAGGGCAATCGCAACAGATTGAAATCATTCATCTCGTTTTGAATCTGGCTCTGAATCATGGAGGTATCCGGCAGTGGAACCGCGACTTTCAGATCGAACCGTCCGGGGCGCAGGATCGCCGGGTCGATGCGCGACGGGTCGTTGCAGGCGCCGACGACGATCACGCCCGGCTCGCGGGCGATCATGTCCATCTCGGCCAGGAATCCGTTGATCACCTGTCGGCGGTAACTGCTGCCATGCCGGTCGCCGTCCTCGCGCGAGCCGACCGCGTCGATCTCGTCGATGAACAGGATCGCCGGGGCCTGACGGCGCGCCTCGGTGAAACTCGCGCGCATCGCCCGCAACATATCGCCCAGGTGACCGGCCGCCTGCCATTCGGCGAACGAGCCCGTCACCAGGGCGATGCCGGCGGAATTGCCCATGGCGCGGGCGAGATGCGTCTTGCCGGTGCCGGGCGGGCCATAGAGCAGCAGCGAGCGCGACAGCTCGTTCCAGGTGACCCAGCCGGCCTGCCAGTTCTGCAGGTCGACCACCAGGCGGCGGGCGGTGCTGAGTGCCAGGCTGCCGCCGCGCATGGTCTCGAGCCGCGGGCCGTCAGTCACCGCCGGGGTGGTCAGCCGGGTCAGACGCGCGACCACGTCCTGCGCCTCCGGTGCGCGCAGGGCCAGCAGGAATGCGGTGGAGGTAAGCCCGGCCAGCAGCCGATCAGGTGGCAGGGCGGCATGGATCGCCTGTTCGTCACCAGGCAAGAGGCCATGGCTATGGGCCAGATGCGTGATCAGCACCGCGCGTGACAGCGGCGCGAGGCGCAGGAGACTGGCGAGTTCGTGCAGCGCCTCGGGCAGCAGGCCGGTATCGGGCAGCAGCAGGAGCAGCGGCAGGCCGTGGTTCAGCGCCTCCTCGATGGTCATCGGGAACTGCCGCCGGGCGCCGCGATCGTCGGAGCCGCTGCGGATCTCGGGGGCGAGCAGGATCAGTGTCTTGTCAGTGCCGCGCGTCACGCGCCGGGGATCGCTCTGCGCCTCGATGCCGGGCGGCAGGAAGGCCCCGGTGATGATACGACTGGCCGGTTCCAGCTCCTCGGGCGTCAGACCTTGGATCACGGTGATCGCCCCCGGCGCGCAGGCGGCCTCGCCTCCCAGCGTGGCCGCCAGCCGGATCGCCAGCGAGAGATCGCGCGGCGGCAGGGCCTCGGGCGGGCGGGGATTCTGCGCAGGCGCCGCACTTACGGACGTGATCGCTTCGCCGGCGGCCGGGGCCGCGGCGGGTAGCTCCGCGCTGGCGGCGGCGGAGCGAGCTGCGTTACCCGGATCATCGGGATCGGCATCGCTGCCGCCGAGCGCCGAAAGCGGGTTTGCTGCCAGGGCGCGATCACGGCGATGCGCCAGCAGCCTGTGGATGACCTGATCGGCGTAAGCGCGCCATGCGGGGATGAGATTATCCTGAGCGTTCATGAGAAAACCCCTTCAAGAATGAGGGTGACATGTGTTTGCGACCGCGCCCTCGGGGGGCGCCCGCTGGAGACGGATTGCGCTTGCGGGAGCAGATGGCAGCCTGCTGCCGGCTGCCGATCGCGGTGCGTTCGGGGATGCGGATCGCGATGGCCATGCGATCCGCATCAGGATCTGCCAGGCGATCTGAAATCAGATGCGATGGCCGTCCTGGCTGGGGGCAGCAGGACAGTCCGCCTTGCCATCTGCGTTGCACTCTGCGCCATGATCCGTGCCGCCATCCGCAGCCCGATCCGTGCCGCCATCCGCTTCCACAGCGTCGAGCAGCGCCATGACCACCGGCGTCAGGCTGGAATCATAGATCTCGGAGCGGACGCGGATCTTTCCCGCATAGCTGGCCGGATCGACCACCGCCTCGGGATGGGTCCGCAGCAGCTTTGCATGCAGGCGCTTCTCGATGCCGATCGCCGCGTGACCGCTGGCGAGCGGCACCAGGCGCAGGATCGCTGCCGGCATGCGGCGGTCGATCAGCAGCTGATGGACCAGCCGGCTCTCGGGATCGCGCGCATAGCCCAGTTTGACCAGCGCGCGCCCGTTCTCCAGCGTAAATCCCATCGCATAGAGATAGCTCGGCGCCGCTGCCCAGCCCGGACCGCAAGTGGCACAGTCGAACCGGCCCGTCTGCAGATTGGCCCGCGCCACCCGCTGCACATGCCCGCAGCCATGGTGATAGAGACGGTAGTTCGGATCGCCCTCGGGATCGGGGCCGAGCAGGATCCAGCCCCGCGCCCGCGCCTCGCTTGCCTCACGCGCGGCATGACAGGTCTCGCAGCGCAACCCGGTCGCGTCCGATGCCACCCGGCGGACGATCTCGTGCTGGCGGCGGATGACATGGCCGCAGCTTGAGCGGTAATGGCTGTAATGCCGATGATCCGGATCGCGCTGCAGATGGGTCAGCCCGGCGGCCCGGGCCTCGGCCTCAAGCCGCGCCAACTGGCAGGCGGGGCATTGCGGCCGCGCGCTCATCAGCGTGTAGATTCGGCTGGCGTGACTCTCGCCGCAAGTCTCGCAGCAGAGCGCCAGGTGATAGCGGTCGCGGATGCGGGCGGTGATGCGGAAACCCTTGCGCCTGGCCGCCGCCTGCCATTGCGGCTGGATGCGACCGGGATAAGGGGCGTGCTCTGCGGTGTGGTTCGCCCGGCTCTGGGCAAAGCTCGGCTGGAGGTTCGGGACAGGCGTATTCATGGCAGCTCTCCTGCGAGAAGGATGGGCATGCGGGCGCATCCGCCGGTCGTGACAGAACGGCGTGGCGCATGCGGGGCCAGCCGGCAGCCCGGCTGGCGATGTCTCGGGGATGGGGGATGCGCGATCTTCGGCGGATCGCCGCCCGGTCAGGCGCGGCTCAGATCCAGAGCCCGCGCGCGCCGGCGGGTTCGCATGCCGCGTCCCAGCCCTGCAGATCGAGCAGGATCAGCGCGTGCAGATGCCGATCGGCCTGGCCGATCAGCCCGGGGATGCGGCTGCCGAAACCATGCCGGGTCAGGCCGCAGAGCCGCAGGCCGTGCTGGAGTTGCAGGACGCCCCGGCGACACTCCGCGCCGGTCTCGGCGCTCGGAACCGCCCAGGCGGCCTCACCCATCTGCAGCAGCAAGGCATCATCGGGATGATACGCATCTGCGTCGCGCAGTTCGGCCAGGACTTGCATGAGATCGGCATGCGCCTCCTCGGAATCGGTCAGCCAGGGGCGAAAGGCCGGGTCCCAGCAATCGACCTCGCGCAGGTCGCGCTCGGCCGCGACATAATGCGCGAGCGCATCGTTCAGCTGCTCGAACAACGCGAGAACCGGGCTGGCATAGAGAGCGGCGAGAGGCAGGACTTCAGTCGCCCCATGGGGCGTGGTAGGCGTGAAAACAGCCATGGTGATCTCCGTCTTAGATCGTTGTGGTCAGAGCGAGGGTGAGGGGTAGGATCCTTGCCTTCGCTTGCAAATAATGACACCATAAAACAACAAAGTCAAACACGAAAGTGGTGTCATGTCTGAAAAAAAGAAAATCGGTCGACCAAGAGTCGATACGGAATCCATAAACTTGCGACTCCCCCGCGAGATGATCGAGGCCATAGACGACCGCCGCCGCGAGGAGCCCGACCTGCCGACCCGCCCCGAAATGATCCGGCGTCTGCTCATGACCGCCCTGAACCTCGAGGAGGACAACTGATCTGGCAGAAGGTTGTCTTTGCGATGAAGGCGACCCACCCTGTCGGCAATGGGCCTTCCGTCGTGGACAGGAAACCCAGTCCCTCCATGGATTGCCGAGTTGGATCAGACGTTCTTACGGTCAGGAAGGGATCATCCTGGAGTTATGGCCAGACCTTGCCGGACAGATCACATTACAAATTCCAGCGGCTTTCCTTCAGCAATGAGGCCTTCTCCCTTGCCTGCCCGATAAACCTCCCCGATCAGGGTCGCCCCATATTATCGCGCCGGATAAAATCCCGGCCGATATGATCGGGCAGTTGCGATCGACGCTGATTGCCCGCGCTCCGAGCTGCGCGCGATGCAGGGCCGCAGGCTCGGCCGCGGCGACGGCGAATGTCTGATCCTCCTGAAATCACGCGGATAAGTTTTTACCCGAAACGGAAAACGGACCCCGCCCGAGGCTTGGGCGCGGTCCGTTTGGCAGGCGGGATAAAAGCCGACCGACGCCTTGATCGTCCGGATCATCGGCCGACGACCGCAGGGATCGGAGCCATGATCCCCCACATTCACGGATGGCGCTTGCGATGCCGATCGGCATCCAGTCAGGGCTCAACCCTCCGTCCGGCGCTTGCCGCGACCTTTCTGTTTGCCGGCCTCCCGCGCGGGTCGACCGCAGATAGCTGCCTCGGGCGTGCTGGCGCTGATCGCCACCCCGCGGCTGCCCAGCTGCCCGGCGATATCCGCCAGGGAATAGCCCGCCGCCCGCGTCGCCCGGATCTCGGGCGCCAGCGCCACGACCGCGTCCCGCGCCGTCAATGCGGCGCGGCGTTTGGGCGGCAGCGCCCGAAACTCGCCGCGCAGCAGGTCAATCGTCTCGGGGGAAATGCTCATCTCGTCGGCTCCTCTGCATGTTGACCGACCCACATATTAGGCCCGATCCCGCCCCGCGCCACAAGCTTGTCGCCGCAATCCACAGGGAAATGGATGACGGGATCGGACGGCCAAATCCAAGTCGGGTTCAGCAGAAATCCTTCATGATGGCTCCGCAGATCAGACCGGTTCGATACCTGTGGATTACGCCAACACGCTTGTTTCGCGGCGCGAGTTGCCCCCTATAATTGGTGTCGGCAAGAAAAACCAACATGAGGCCGACAGATGACGATGATCTCCCAGAACCTGACTTCCGCTGCGCCAATCCCGGCGCCGCCCGTGCTGTCTGAACCGCGCTACGGCGACGACATCGCGCCGCAACCTGCAGGCGCACCGTCCCAGACAATCATCCATGGCGACAGCCTCACCGTCATGCGCAGCCTGCCGGATGCCAGCGTCGATGCCATCGTGACCAGCCCGCCGTATAATGTCGGGGTGAAATGTGGCACCTGTAACGACAACCTGCCGCGTGCCGACTACCTGACCTGGATGGCCGAGCATGCGACAGAGTTCGCGCGTCTTCTGCGCGAGGATGGAGCCGTGTTCCTCAATCTCGGCACATCCGCGAAGGACCCGTGGCTGGCCGATGATGTCATCCGTCTGTTCCGGCCCCACTTCACTCGCCAGAACGACGTCACCTGGGTCAAATCGATCGAAATCCGCGGCGAGACCTCCGGCCAGTTCCTCCCGATCAACAGCGACAGGCTTCTGAACCGGACGAACGAACAGATCTATCATCTCAGCAGAACCGGCCGGGTGCCGATCGATCGGCTGGCGATCGGCGTGCCCTATCAGGACAAATCGAATCTCGGCCGCTGGTACCACGCGACTGCGGACCGACGCTGCGGCGGCAATAGCTGGTTCATTCCCTATGAGCCGATCTGCGGAGCAAAGGGCAAGCATGGCCATCCGGCCATATTCCCGCTTGAGCTGCCGCGCCGCTGCCTGAAGCTGCACGGCAAGTCTGGCGGTCTGGTGCTCGACCCCTTCGCCGGGTCCGGCACAACCCTCGTCGCCGCCAGACAGCTCGGCTGGCGCGGAATCGGCATCGAGATCGATGAGACCTATGCCGAAACAGCCCGCAGAAGAATCGCGGAAGTCGAAAGGGCGTGAACGGAAATCTGGCGGCGGAGGTGCGATCCGCCGCCGCGAACATCCTGCCGGTGGAGCATCTCGCAAATGGCGGCGAGATGCCCAGCCACAATCTCAAATGACTATCCACTGAGCCCGGCCCGAACAACCTTTCAGGCCGCGACTATAGCTGGGATTCGGGGATTTTCCTGCCAAAGGATCGCTGCGACCAGCTGAAGGAACAGGGATAAAAGCGCGCTCAGATAGGCGAGTGTTGATTTCCGCTGAGAATTGACCCGGTATTTTCACCGAGAACTGACCCCCCCTTGTTTATGTCTCGGCGGTCATGTTGTGGTCAATGCAGGGGTCTCCTTTCTCTTTTTCTTTGCGGCCTCTGAG
>NZ_JRKN01000061.1 GCF_000763905.1 Paracoccus halophilus | reverse complement strand
CGAGTGACGAACTCTTGGCATTCCTCGAAGGACTCTGAATTATGCCGACACGCCGCGCCGGCCTAACCGCAATCCAATAAGTCTAGCAGATCGGCGCGGCATAATCCGAACCTCGGCATTATGGGTCGCTTCATGGGCAAGCGTGGCATAGTAGCCTGCGGCGCTGTGGAACGTCGCAATCGGCGGCATGTGGAGGTAATCCTCGGTGGGGTTATAGTAGGCTTGTGGCTCGTCGCTGGTGCGAATGTCCGCGCCGGTCGCTGCGAAAAAGGCGTCAAGGGCGGGGTCGGCCTCGGTGCCAAGGTCGCGGGCAGGCTCGGCGTGGATGCCGTAGTATTCTGCGGGCAGGCCGTCGATCTGCTCGGCGTTAAACACGCGGTAGGCTTTCAGGTAGGGCAGGCGGCGTTCCTCGCCCGTTTCCGCGTCCTCGCGCTCAAAGGTGCCATATTTCACGACGGTTGACGATTTCTCGCCCTTGCGGACCTGACCGCCTGCCTCTTGAGCCTGCTTGTAGGTGAACCAGCGGGCGGCGCGGTAGCCTTTGGCATCTGCGGCCAGCCACAACATCAGGACGTTGATGCCGGAATAGGGTTCGCCGTTGCTCCGCAGCGGGAAGGGTGCGCCGCCCTTGTCGCCGGTCCAAGGCTTGCGCCATGCCGGGGTGCCTGCCTCAATGCTGGCAATGATGCTGTCGGTGACGTGGGCGTAGAGGTCGAACTTGTCAGCCATTTGTGGCTCTCCTTCTAGCGACTGATCGGGCCGGTTATCCGGTTCCCGCAGGGCCGGGGTTTTCCCCGTTTCCCTGTTATCTGTATATACGCATTTCGGCGCATAGGAAAGGAAAATCGACCACAAACCATAAATTTATTTCAACATATCAAGAGGATATTCGGTTGAAATCGCTTGACGCGCCTGCCGCCAGACCCATGTTTTCCCCAGCCATATCCCGACCGTGACACCCGCGTTGCGCTGCCGATCTCGCGCGACCTGGACGCCAGCACCCGCAGCGCCAGCAGCTCGCCCCGACGAAGATGATAATGCGCCACCCGCGCAGCACAGCACGCGGGCGGCGTTCGGCTTGTCCGAATCCCCCCGCGTCAGGATGCAGCGGCCATGTCGTCTGTCAGATATTTCTGGCTTTCCGTCAGATTTCTGACCCAAATCGCCGTTCCGCCGAGGTCAGGTCATAGACGCGAAGAGTCCATACCGGACCTTTACACTTCGCCTATGTGGGATCTAAGAGGTATGATACGTCTAGTGGGTAGGACATTACTTCAAAGTTAGCGAAAAAGGCAGCCACGAAACACGGCCTATTCAACCCGATGGGAACGCCTCATACTCCGGGTGTTCATTTGAAATAGGCGCCCTGCTTTTTTTGTTCGCGTTGCTGTCGGGCAGCGAGCCGCGCCTTCGCGGCCATCGACCGGACAGGGTCATCTCGGGCGAAGATGGTGCGAAGCACAGGCGCGGAACAGAGGACTTCGGCCTGCCTCTCATAGATGATCGAGGTGGTTATGGGCGAGGATCTGGACGAGATCTTCTTATTGGAAGCCGCTTCTGGATTCAGCCGCGTCTCGATAGCTTCAAGGCGATGCCGAATGGCTGCGGCAATCTGCGCTCCCGCAGCGTCTTCGAAAAGTTCGGGCAGATCCAAGACATCTCCTCCACCTACGTCATCCAGCAGCGCCGCTCGATTGACGGCAGCCACGTGATGCCGCCCAAGGCCAGTGGCGGCCTCAAGGATCAGCTGCTTCCGAAGGCCCGCGTTCTCCGGACGCAGGAAAAGCTCCTTCATATTTATGAAATTCTGCATGAAGATGCCGGTGCTCGCGCTCGCCTTGAACGCGGACAGGCGGACACGCGGAGATTTTGCCGCGCAGAGTTGCACGATTATGCCCCTGACCTCCGGATCATCTCCATGAAGACTGGATGCGATAGTCGTGAATCTCTCGATCAGCGACGTGTTCTCGCTCTGCCGCGCGAAGATGCTTAGCATCAGCTCGCGGAGTTCGGTGCGCGAGCTGGTGATGCTCTTGAGGAAGTAGAACAGGTCGGTGCGCTTGGTCAGGTCGATGTCGTCGGCGAGTAGCTTCTGGCAGAGGATTGCCGCAGTCTGTTGGTCTGCCTTCTTCAGGATCGAGTGGCTCTCGCGCTGATTTCTAAATCGTTCATGCAGCCAGCCGGAAATTTCGAAAGGATCGCCTTCGAGCAAAGTGCGATACATGCGGGTGGCCATCGGGTTGTCTCTGAAAAGCAGGAGCTCTCGGTAATAGGACGCAAAGCATGATCCTTGGAGATCGGCCCCCTCAAAATTGGTGCTGTTGTCGAAAATGACGTCAGCACCGTAGCTGCCACGCAAGTCTGCGCCGCGAAAATCGAACCCTCGCAGGTCGGCCATCGAAAAATCAACATCCCGAAGGTTGCTGAAGCGAAAATCCCGTGCAGGGTCGAGGCTCAGCGCGACGCAAACTTCCAAGAATTCACCAGACGTCGCGGCGACGCGCTCGAAGGCAGCTTCAAGAGTTCCGTAATCCAACAGCTCCTGAAGGCTAGCCTCACTCCGCATCTGGCAATTCGATATGCGCAGAAGACAACGTAATTTCGCCAACGTATTTCCCGCGTCTGCGCAACGCAGAATCTATCGACTTCGCGATGAATATATCCAACAGGTGACGCTGTGTTGTGCTGAACCTTTTGAAGTAATTCCAGGAAATTGGATCCCTCACGGCTTGGCCGAATGTGATATCCCTCTGTCTCACAGTCGCACGCGCCAGCAAAGCTGTTCGATTAGCTCGCTCCGCGCGAGTAAACCGCAGCAAGCTGTCACTTTCCAGGTAGGTCCCGTCGAGCCGGCTGTCGTCTGATTCCCTGACTTCCCAACGGAGGTTCGGTAGCGCCTTCACTCGGTGGTGCACGAAACGGTCATGTGCGGTCAGGACGGTTTCCCGCCGCACCGACGCCTTGTGTTCGCCTGAAGCAGAGGCTCCAAGCGATGGACCGGTTATGTCAAGATTTGCGTTTGCTGACGCTTTGAAAGCCGTGTCTACCTCATTCTCCTGGGTGACAACCCTGTCCATCTCAGAGATCGGTTGTTTGCGCGGTTCACCGAAGCGGCTTCCCGGCACCGGAGTCGAGCCTTCAAGATCAAGAGACAGCGTCAATTTCGATATTGAAATTTCGCAGGTCTCGTCGCCCAGATCGACGTCTCCTGAGGCCAGCCGCAATTCAACGATGCAGTCCAACTCCCCTTCGTGCGCGGCCGAAGGCTCCACGCGGATGACCAACTCGCATAGCTCGGAAACGGCGTTCCTGGTATTCATATGACCTCTGCGGAAACGGTCGGCATCAAACCTACGAAACGATCGACACTCCAGATTGATACATCCTGGGTATCCGACCGTCAAAGCTGTCGCGTCAGGCCGCGAAACGGCCGCCTTCGATCAGGCGGGCTTGCCCAAGGGCGGTAAGGCTTTCCAGCAATGGTTTCACCGAGGCGGCGCGGCCGCGTTTGAACTGGCGGGCAATCTGCTCCGGCGTGGCCTCGCCCATATCCGACAGGACGGCGCGGACGGCGGCGATCTGTTCGGGCAGGGCCTTGGGCCACAGCGCCTTGCCTTCGGTCTCGGCAACCTCTCCCACGTCCAGTTCTGCCTGTTTTCCCTTGGCAACGGCGGCGTGGCCGGCAGGGTTCTGGTATTCGGGGCGCAGCCAGCGGATATGACCCGCAGCTTCCTCGGCGGCACGGGCACGGTTCAGATCGACCAGGTTCGTCAGGATGGTTTCGTCATCCAGATCGACGGGCCAGCCATAGGCGGCGGCAACCTCGGCGTCGATGCGGTCGTGAATATCGCGCAGGATGCCGACAAGGCCCTGATCGTAGGTTTCCTTGTCCTTGCCCTCGATCCGCACACCCGCCCGCAGTTTTTCCAGCACGTTATAGATGCCTGTCAGGGTCAGCTTAGGATGCGCGGCCTGCTGAGCCTTGCGATGCGCGTCCAGTTCCTCGCCCAAACCGCGAAGGCGGGCATTTTGGGCTTCGGTCGTGTCCGGGAAGGGGAAGGGGTCGAAGCAAACTGTTTTATTGTAAACAGGTCGATCTTCGAGAACCCCACCAACCGCAAGTGACCAAACAACATGGATGCGCGAAGAAAGCACTGCGATTTGCGCGGGATCCTCCAGCCCAAATACCACAAGTCGATTGTCAGGCAGAACCTCACCATCCATGAACATGAAAAGACGATGCTGCATCGTTTCAACAGTAACTATATAGCGGGGCAGACCTTCCAGCGCAGGGCGCAGATCGCGGCGCGGCTCGCCATGAATCCACCAGTTTCGCTTGTAGCTGTCACGGTTGTTGTGGTCGCGCTCGGGTTTCACCCTGTCCAAGACATGCTGGTAAACGGCTGGAAAACGGGTCCGCACCTCGGTTTCGGTCAAGCCGAACAGGTCGATGACCATGACGCCGCGCGGGGTGGCGGTCAGGTCTCGGCCGTTGCGATAGGTGCGGATATGCGCCTCCAACCCCGGCACAGTGCCAAGGCCAAGCGCCTGCGCTTCAGCGGGGGTGATGATGAAGCCTGCGCCGTGCAGTTTTACCCCCGGTGATGAAATACCATCATTCGCCCGTAGCGCCTTAGCCCCTGCCACATCCGCACCCACCCGCAGGTTGGCAAAGATCTTGCCCACCTGCTCGGAAAGCGTCACGGGCCGCCCTTCGGCCTCGCGCTCGCCCTTGCGTTCCTCGGTGACGGTGAACAGCCGTCCCGGTGCCTTTCCTGCCGCCGCCACGGTCATAGCGATCCGCACCGCCGCGCCATCTCCCGCATCGACCCAGGGGTGATCGGGAATGGCAAACATCAGCGACAGCGGCTTTTTGGGCGCACCTAAATGCGGCTCCAACACCTGCCGGTTAAAGGTCTGCCGCAGGGAGTTGGTGGTGATGAAGCCAAGCCGCCTCGCCTTGCCAGACCGCGTTTCCAGCGCCGCCTTTTCCCACCAGAACATCACGAAATCCGCGCTTTCCGGCATCTTCGGATAGGCCGCGCGCAAAGCTTCGGTATAGCCGTCGCCCAAGGCTTCGCGCATACGCGATGCCCCGATGAAGGGCGGATTGCCGACGATGAAATCAGCCTGCGGCCATTTGGCAGGGCGGGGTTTCAGATAGTCCAGCACTGGAACCCGCGCCGCCGCGTCCGGCACCAGAACGCCCGAGACCGGATGCCGGATGGTGGAAATCCCGTCCCACCGCGTCACCGGCTGGCCTGCGGCATCCAACCGAGGGCGGGTGCCGTCATAGGCCAGCACGGCATCGCGGTTCTCGATGTTGCGGAAATCGCGCAACACGGGTTCAGAGGGGCTGGCCTTGCCGTGGGTGCGGAAGTGCCATTGCAAATAGCCGATCCACAGCACTAGTTCGGCCACGGCGGCGGCCCAGGGATTCACCTCGATCCCAAGGAACTGGTGGGGGTCCACGGTGTGGCCTTGCAGCGCGAACGCGTCCTGATCTTCGCCCAGCTCTCGTAGCAGGGCCACAACCTCGCCCTCCAGGCGCTTCATCAGCTCCAACGCGACATAGAGGAAGTTCCCCGATCCGCAGGCGGGGTCCAGCACCCGCACTTCGCACAGACGCCGGTGGAAAGTGAGGACGGTCTGGCGGGCGTCGTTCAGCTTGTCCTGGGCGGCCAACGTAACGGCAGCGGCCTGCACGTCGCGCCATTCGGCCCGTAGTGGTTCGATCACCGTAGGGTTTACCAGCCGTTCGACATAGGCGCGCGGCGTGTAATGCGCCCCCAACTTGTGGCGCTGTCGCGTGTCGAGGGCACGTTCCAGCAAGGTGCCGAAGATTGCGGGTTCGACCTCGCGCCAGTTGTGGGACGCGGCCTGGATCAGCAGGCCAAGCTGCATCTCGGACAAGGGCAGCGCGGTCGCGTCCTTGAACAGGCCACCGTTGAAGCGTTTGAGGTCGCAGGACAGCGCCGGGGAAAAGCCGCCCGTGTTCATCGTTTCCCACAGGCTTTGCAGCATGGGGGCGGCGTGTTCGGGATGCCCGCGCCGATCCTGAAGCAGTTTAGTGAAGGCGTTTTCCGGAATAAGCTGCACGTCCTCGGCAAACATGGTGAACAGGGTGCGCATCAAGAAACGGGCCACGGCATCGGGCGCATGGCCCTGCGCCTCGAAGGACTTGCCAAGCTCGGCCAGATGCCCCGCCACCTGCCGCGTGACTTGGGCGCTGACACGCGTTGGGTCGAGGCTGTTCGGATCGTTCCAGATGGCATGCAGGCGGGCAAGGGTCGCATCGTCGCGCAGGTCGTCAAGCGTGATGCGATAGCGGTTGCCGTCCGGAAACTGGGTATAGCCCTGCCCTTGGCCCGAAAAGTCGGAATAGACCTCAATCACATGGCCCACATCCACGATCAGCAGGAACGGGGGCCAGCCATCTTCGCGCGCCACCGCGCGGGCATAGCCATCGGCCTGGTTGCGGGCGCGGAGCATGGTGTCATCCCACCGTTTCGAGCCACGCATACCGTGCCCTTTTCGCTGCACGGCTGGCGTGACGGACAGCAGGGAAAGCTGGTCTTCGTCAGCAATGGCCGCGCCGGTGCCCTGCTTGGCCTCCATGATGAAAGAGCCGCGCCGGTAAAGGTCGATGAAACCGCGCGACTGCGTGCCGGTGTGGATGAAGGTCACGGGCCGCTCGAAACGATAATCGTCGTTCTGGGCGTCGGCTGTGGCAGGCTTTGGGGCGGGAACGTCCAGAAGCTGCGTCAACTCGATCGCGAACTGTTGGAAATTGGCCCGTTCGCTGCCACCAGATGCCATCCAGCGGGTAATAAAATCATCTATGTTCAAAGTGGTCTCCGTCCTTCAACGCCACCATAGACGTTTTCTGTCAAGCTGCACTCGATACCTGTGGTCCTCGATACCAACTGGCCGGATTTCTATGAACTGGCAAAATGGGTCAGTTTTGCCTGACGATTGGGGTGGAAGTGCCTGACAGACAGGACTGCCAAGCACAGCGATGCCGCGATGCATGAGTCAAGAATCTTTGGAATCTGACAGGCCAAAGGCCGCGATCCGCAATAAAGCAGCCCCGGCACCGCTTGCCGGGGCTTCCGATCTTGCCATAGGCCGCGCCAGCGGCCCCTTGCCGGATTTGTCCAGTCTGGACGCGCAGCGACCAGACCTTGCAGGGCATGAGCGAGACGCCATGTGTGGATGCCCCGTTTAATGCAAGTCGGTTGTTTGCTCGCTGGCGGAGTGATCGGGTGCGTTCATGTGTAAGGCCTGTATAGTGCGGCGATTCACATGCC
>NZ_JRKN01000060.1 GCF_000763905.1 Paracoccus halophilus | reverse complement strand
TCGGGCAGCGTGCTGATGGTAGTCTCCGACATGTGGCATATCCCTTTCTCGGCTGAGAATTGACGGCGTCTGAACACCGCCATGATATGCCGCCCCTCAGGGCATCACCAACTTTCGCGCGTTACTCGGATCTGATCGGCGGCGGCCTGTCGGGCGGCGGCATCGGCCCCGAGGTGAACGGCCTCTATGGCGATCCGTCGGTGGCCTATGGCTGCACGGCGTTCTTTCTGGCCATCGATACCGGGCATTTCACCGATCCGGCGGTTTTTGCCGGGCGTACCGCCGCGGCGCTGGAACGTGTCTCGGGCTCGAAGCGCGCTCCGGGGACGCAGCGCGTCTTTGCGCCCGGGGAACTGGCCGCCACGGCCCGCCGTGCCGCCGGCCGGAACTGCAAGATTGCCGAGGCCGCGCGCAAGGCGCTGCTGGCCGAGGCGCGACGGCTCAATGTCGCGCTATCAACCCTGAAAGACGAGGAGATGATCCATGAAACGTGAGATCCAGTCCGAAAAGCTGGCAGTGCCCAACGGCCATTTCAGCCAGGCGACGATCATCGAGGCCAAGGGCCGGCTGCTGTTCATCTCGGGCATGACGGCGCGGACGGCCGACGGCGCGGTCGCGGCGATCGGCGATGCCGAAGGCCAGACCCGGCAGGTATGCGAAAACATCAAGGCGGCGGTTGAGGCGGCGGGTGGCAAGCTCGAGGACATCGTTCGCGTCGATTGCTATTGCAAGGATATCCAGCGCGACTTTCAGGCCATCCACCGGGCGCGGCGGGATTATTTCCACGCGCCGGTGCCGGCCTCGACCATGGTCGAGGTGCCGATGATGGTGAATCCCGACTACCTGATCGAGATCAACGCCATCGCCGTGCTGCCGGCGGAGTGACGGGCGATGCGGCTTGGAACGGTTGAATTTCGGGGCCGCGCCCGCGCTGCGCTGGCCGAGGGCGATGAGGCCGTCCGCCTGTTGCCCGAGGAGGCGGGCGATGTGGTCGGGCTGATCTCGCAGGGCCGTGCGGCCATCCAGACGGCCGCACAGCAGGGCCAGAGCGTGCCCTTAGGCGAGGTGCGCATGATGGCGCCCATCCAGCGGTTTTCCCGCGACGTGCTGTGCACCGGCTGGAACTACTGGGACCATTTCGAGGAAAGCCGGGGCAAGCGCGAAGGGCAGGACGTGGATCGCCCCAGGGCACCGACCTTTTTCACCAAAAGCCCGCATGCGGTCATCGGCCCCTATGACGATGTCGCGCATGATCCGCATATCTCGGCGAAATGGGACTATGAGGCCGAGGTCGGGCTGGTCATCGGCCGGAAATGCCGGAACCTGACGAAATCGAATGCGCATCAGGCGATTTTCGGGTATTTTCTGGCCAACGACACCTCGCAGCGCGATCTGCAGCGTCGTCACGGCGGGCAATGGCTGAAGGGCAAGTCCATCGACGGCACCACGCCGATCGGGCCATGGATCACCACGCCGCATGAGGTGGAAATCGAGGATGTCCAGCTTGAGCTTGAGCTGAACGGTTCCGTCATGCAATCTGCCAGCCTGCGGCAGATGGCATTTCCCATCGAGGAACTGCTTGCGGAACTCAGCTTCGGCATGACCCTGATGCCCGGCGACATCGTGATCACCGGAACGCCGGCGGGGATCGGCAATGCCCGTGAACCGCAGATATTTCTGAAGCCGGGCGACGAGATGGTCGTCCGTGCGACGGGGCTGGGCGAGCTGCGCAACCGGGTCGTGGCCGCCGATCTGCATGAGGGAACGGATGTGCAGAACATGAGTGAGCCGTCATGAAGGTGACATTCGACGCCAGCGGCGATGTGATCGTGATCACCGGCGGCGCCAATGGAATTGGCCGGGCGCTGGCGCTGGCGGCGGCGCAGGCCGGGGCGCAGGTGGTGGTGTGCGACATGGACCGGGCCGCCATGGCATCATTGCGCGCGGCCGATCCCCGCATCGCGGTCGAACAGCTCGACATCTCGGATCGCGAGGCCGTCCGGCACTGCATCGGCGGCATCGAGAAACGTCATGGCAGGATCGACGGCATGGTCCTGGGTGCCGCGATCCAGCCCCGGACCGAGGCGCACGCCATGGATGCGGACGAATGGCTGCGGGTCATGAGCATCAATCTGAACGGCGTCGTCTGGTGCTATCAGGCGGCCGTGGCCGGCATGATCGCGCGGCGCAGGGGCGCGTTCGTCACCTTCGGTTCGGGGCTGGCGCATCAGGGCTGGCCGAAAGCCTCGGCCTATGCCGCCAGCAAGGCCGCGCTGATCGCATTCGCCAAAAGCGCCGCGAAAGAGGTGGCCGCGCACAGGGTCCGCTTCAACCTGATTTCACCGGGCGTCATCGACACGCCGCAATACCGTCAGGCCAATGCCGGGGCCGACGATGCAAGCTGGAAGGGATCGCTGGGCGTCGGCGGGCCCGGCGATGTGGTCGGCCCGCTGATGTTCCTGCTGTCGGACGCGGCGACGATGACGGCCGGCATGCTCAGCCGCGACTATGCCTATCCGGCCGACGATCCCGCGGAGGACTGATTCATGACCAAGCCGATCATCATTGCGGGTGCCGGGCCGGTGGGCCTGATGATGGCGCTTGCCTGCAAGTTCTACGGTCTCGATTTCGTGCTGCTGGAAGAGGACGACAGTTTTTCCTCCGACACCAAGGCCGGCACCATCCTGACCCGCACGGTCGAAGCCTGCCGCCGCTATGGCCGCGATGCCGATGTGCTGGCCCGGGCCCTGCGCCTGGACGAGATCGGCGAGCTGGAGCGCGCCACCAACCAGCGCCGCACCTCGGTCCGGCTGGACCTGCTGGCCGATCAGACCCGCTTTCCTTTCGTCCTGAACCTGCCGCAGCATCATTTCGAGCCGGTCCTGGCCCAGGGTCTGACCGGGCCACATGCCGATGTGCGGCTGAACCACCGCGTGACCGGCTTCAGCCAGACCGGCGACGGGGTGAGCGTGACCGCCGACGGCCCCGATGGCCCGGTGCGGATCGAGGGCAGCTATCTGATCGCCTGCGATGGCGGGCAGTCGCAGATCCGCGCCAGGCTGGGCGTCGAGGTCGAGGGCCAGACGCTCGACGTGAAATACATGCTGATCGACGTCAAGGCCGATCTCGATGTGCAGAATCCGCGCGACTATCCCTATCTGGCCTATTTCTCGGACCCCGAGGAATGGATGATCCTGATCCGCCAGCCGCATTGCTGGCGTTTCCTCTATCCGCTGGAACCGGGGGTGGACAGCGTCGCCCCGGCCGAGCTGGAGGCCAAGGTCCGCCGTTTCGTCGGCGATGTCGGCGGGCTGGAGCTGCTCAACACCATCGTCTATCGCGTGCATCACCGCGTCGCGACCCATTGGCGCGAGCACCGGGTGTTCCTGGCCGGCGATGCGGCGCATCTGATCACGCCGATGTGGGCGCTTGGCATGAATACCGGCGTTCTGGATGCGCTCAATCTGCCCTGGCGTCTGGCCTGGGTACAGCGGGGCTGGGCCGAGGATGCCCTGCTTGACGGGTATGAGCGCGAGCAGCGCCCGCTGGCGGTGCATGGCTCGGGCGAGATGGCCGAGGCGGCGCGCAAGCTGATGGGCGGCGAGGTGACCGCCAGCGGCATCGAAAGCAGCTCGGAATGGGCGCTGGCGATGACGCGCTCGCTTCTCGGGGTGCGGCTGGATGTGGATGGCCGGAACGACTGGTCCATCGTCTGCAAGGGGCCGCAGCCCGTCCAGCCCGGCAGCCGCATGCCCGATCTGCCGCTATTCGACGGCAATGGCCGCCGCATCCATCTGCATGATCTTTGCGATGACAGCTTCGTGGCGCTGCATTTCACCGATGCCCGCCGCAAGCCGCGATTGCCCGATGATCTGCCGGGGCTGAAAAACCTTGTCGTGTCGAACTGGGATGCGCCGCTGGAGTCCGGCCTCAGGCCGCGCGCGCTGCTGGATGTCGGCGGCAAGCTGTTCGCGGCCCTCGGCTGCGCCCGGGATACGGTCGTGCTGCTGCGCCCCGACGATCATGTCGCGGCGATCCTGCCGCTGGCGCCGGATGCGGTGCACGACACCTATCGCGCGATCCTTCGGGGCGGATGAGGCCGACCCATGTCCCAGCCCATCGCGCTTGATATCCACGCCCATCTTGTCCCGGTCGATGCCGACCGCCTGCCCGATCTGCCGGGCGTCGGCTGGGATGGCGCGCGAATGGAAATCGACGGCCACAAGCTGGGCGTGGCCGCGCTTTACCGGCCCCGGGCGCTGCTGGACTGGATGGATCGCGAACAGGTGGCGCATGCCTGGATATCCGCGCCGCCGCCGACCTATCGGCAGCATCTGCGGGGCGATGAGGCGCGCCGATGGTGCGCCTATCTGAATGACGGGCTGGCCGGGATCGCCGGCGCCCACCCGGACCGCCTGACCGCCCTGCCCCATCTGCCGACGCAGGACCCCGCGCTTGCCGCCGATATCGCGCGGCTGTGGGGCGGGCCGGGGTGGCGGCATTTCTCGATGCCCGCCGGCACCGGCGATGCGCGCGCCCTGTCCGAGCCGGAATTCACCGGGCTCTGGGCCGCGCTCGACCGCATCGGGGCCACGGTCTTCATTCATCCCGGCGAATGTGCCGATGGCCGGTTGCGCGCCTTTTATCTGCATAATCTGCTGGGAAATCCTTATGAAAGCGCGGTGGCGATCAGCCATCTGATCCTTGGCGGCGTGTTGGAAAGGCATCGCAACATCACGCCCTGCTTTGCCCATGGCGGCGGCGCCTATCCGATGGTGGCGGCAAGACTGCAGCGCGGCTTTGACAGCGCGCGCCCGGATGTGGATGGACGGGCCACCCCGCCCGACAGCCTGCTGTCGCGGATCCATGTCGATTGCATCTGCCATGCCGAGGCGCCCCTGCACCTGGCTGAACAGGTTTTCGGCCGGGGCAATGTGCATTTCGGCTCTGACTGGCCGTTTCCGATGGGGTTGCTGGAACCCGGGGCGCAGCTTGCCGCGCTGGACCCCGAGACCCGCAAGCGGATCCTGCAAACCAATGCCGCCGCGCTGACTGGCGTTCCGAACAGGGAGAAAGACGAATGAGCAAGGATATCATGCCCGAAGGCACGAAGTTGGGGCCCGTCGGGTCCGAGGTCATCTATGAAAACGATCTGGTGCGTGTCTGGTCGCTGCGCCTTCCGGCTGGGGCGACGCAGGACTGGCACCGGCACGATCTGGACTATCTGGTGATCCCGATCGTGCCCAGCGACAACAATGTGATGGTCTTTGCCGATGGTCGCGAAAAGCCCACGACCGAAACCCCGGGGGATGCGCTGTGGCGTCAGGCCGGCCCGCCCCACAAGCTGGAGAACCGCGGCACGATCGACTATCAGAACGTGCTGGTCGAATTCAAGAAAAGCTGACGCAGGCACGCGGCATGCCGCGGGTCCCGCGCCAGCGTGGGATCCTAGTGGGACAGCAGAACCGGCACGGATTTGTTCTGCCACAGCGTGTCGCGGGTTACGCCGCCGAACAGATCCTCGCTGAATTTCGAGTTTTCATAGGCGCCCATCACCAGCAGCCCGGCATCGACCTCGCGGCAATAGCCAAGGATCCTGTCGGTGACGGATTGCGAGCCGCGCTCGATTTCATGCCATTCGGCGTCGATTCCGTGACGCTGCAACACGGTGCGGACATCGATGCCGGGCAAGGGCTTGCCCAGCTTGCTGCCGGCGACAGACAGGATCGACACCGAGGGACGGCCCCGGAGCAGAGCCAGCGAATCGCGCAAGGCCCGCGTCGCGGCGCGCTGCCCGTCCCAGGCAATGACGGCGGGTTTCGACAGGCTGCCGGCATCGGCGCCGTCGGGCACCACAAGGATCGGCAACCCGCTTTGCAGGGCCACGAGATCGGGATGAATGTCGGTGCTGGATCGGTGGTCGGGCGGCGAGGATACAACGGTCAGATCGAACATGCGCGCATAGTTCACCAGCGTCTGATCCGCCGTCGCATTCGAATTGATCCAGTGCACGCGCCCGGCATCCAGGCTGGCGCCGGCCAGCGCATGGAATTTCTCGCGGATATCGCCATTCTTTTCGTTGATCGTATCGGTGATCTGCGATTTCAGCTCGCCCGGGAACCAGCCGGGAACGCCCAGCTGGCTGAGGCCAAGCCGAAGCGGCAGGATGCCGGTCAGATGGGCTTCGAAACGCCCCGCCACATCGACCGCGTGAGCAATCGCCGCGGCAGAGGGTTTTTCCCCGGTACAGGCGACCAGAATGCTTTTGATCATCGCGAGATCGTCTCCCGTTTCATGGTTGGATCACGCCGCGATCCCATCTCCGGCCTCCCCGCGGCCCAGTCGGCAATCAAAGATATGCTTGTTAAAATATCACAGGAGATATCATATTTCAACAGATTGTCACATCGTCTTTTGAAAGCGCAGCCTTTTCCTCACCTGCGAGAAATATCGCCGAAAGCTCATGCTCGGGCCAGATCAGCATTTTTTTCCTCATGACCCGGATGTAGGCTCGGGCGCGAAAGCGATCCGGGAATTGACTCGCGGAACGGTTCCGCGCGGCTTCCCGGGCCTGCAAAAAAGGTGGAACATCATGCATCCCTCACAGAATCTCACTGTCGTCGGAACCGGTGTCCTCGGTGGCCAGATCGCCTGGCACTCGGCCTACATGGGCAAGACGGTGGTCGCCTATAACCCCGACCCGGCCGAGCTGGAGAAATGCCGCCAGGCCCATGCGCGCCTGGGCGAGACCTACAAGGCCGATCTCGGATCCTCGGATGCGGAGATCGAGGCGACGAAGGCGCGCCTGAGCTACAGCACCGACCTTGCCGCCGCGGTGGCCAAGGCGGATATCGTGATCGAATCGGTGCCCGAGATCCCGGCGGTCAAGACGGCGACCTATCGCGATCTGGCCGACGCGCTGCCGGCGCACACGCTGCTGATGAGCAATTCCTCGACGCTGATGCCGAGCGATTTCGCCCAGGCGACGGGTCGCCCCGAGAAATATTGCGCGCTGCATTTCGCGAACCTGATCTGGAAGCTGAACCTGGTCGAGATCATGGGCCATGCCGGCACCGCCGACAGCACCTACGAGACCGCCGTCCGCTTCGGCATCGAGATCGGCATGGTGCCGATCCCGGTCGCCAGGGAGAACCCCGGCTATGTGCTGAACGCCTGGCTCGACACGATGCTGAACGCGTGCCAGACCCTGGTGACCAACGGCGTCTCGACGCCCGAGGACGTGGACCGCACCTACCTGATCGCCAATCGCGGCGCGACCCTGCCGCCCTTTGGCATTCTCGACGTGATCGGCATGAACACGATGAAGAACATCTGGGCGTATTGGGGCGAAAAGCATGGTGACGCGCAGATGCTGCGCAACGCCGAATATCTCGACGAGCATTTCATCTCCAAAGGAAAGACCGGCGTCGCGGATGGCGAGGGCTATTACCGCTATCCCGATCCGGCCTATGCGGCCGCGGATTTCCTTGCGATTCCGGGGCTGGACAAGGCCGCCGAGATCGCGGCGCTCTGTCGTCAGGCGCCGGAAGGCGGCAATTAGGCCTCGCTTGGCGCGGCCAGGTTAGAGGCCTTCCGTTCGGCCATCGCCACAATCGCCGGAAAAAAACACGGCCCAGATGATCCGTAAGTCTGATGGCCAGTGGATCCGGGTGTTTGCGGAACCGGCGGCGTGATTGTGCCTCGCAGTCGGTCGCTATCAAGCGGCAGCGAACTGTGCGGCCGAGTCCGATTTCGTCGCACCCCACCCCGTCTGGCTGGTCGATGACATGTCCAGAACGATCCTGCCGCCGACCTTGCCGTCATGCAGGTCGGTCACCAGCACGCCCTGCGCCCCGCCATCGGTCTTGCGGCGATCGCGTCCTCGTCCATCGCATGACCGCCACCGCCACGCCGAGCCGTCTTGCCAGATTGCACCGCCCGGCGCAGATGATCGGTGCGACCTCGGCGAAACCGATATTCTGTGGCAGATGGGCGACATAATCCGAATCGGCGAGCAGATAATCGGCGAAGCCGCCATTGACCATGAACGCGGTATAGACTTGGCGTTTCCCGGCCGCCGAGGCAGTGCCTGCAATAGCCGCAGGCGCTGTGCAGCCCGGGCACCCCGCCCCGG
>NZ_JRKN01000059.1 GCF_000763905.1 Paracoccus halophilus | reverse complement strand
GCTGGCAAAGGATTGGGAGAAATCCATCGAGAGCGCAGAGGCATGGGTTCTCATCGCACATATCAGGCGCATGACCAGGGCAATCGCAACAGATTGAAATCATTCATCTCGTTTTGAATCTGGCTCTGAAATCCGCGAGGCGCAGCGCCTGCGCTGGCTGTGCTTTGTCGGCGCGCGGCAGGGGCCGGCGGAAAGCGATTCGCTGGATGCCGACGATTACGACGACCGCTGCAGCCATGTGCTGATTCGCGAATCTGCCTCGGGGCGGCTGGTGGCGTGCTTTCGCATGCTGACGCTCTCTGGCGGGGCCGAGATCGGCGACAGCTATTCGGCGCGCTATTACAACCTGTCGCGGCTGCGCGAATTCGACGGCAGGATGGCCGAGATCGGCCGTTTCTGCATGCATCCCGAATGGCACGATCCCGATATTCTGCGTCTGGCCTGGGGCGCGCTGTCGCGCCATGTCGATCGCGAGGGGGTCGAGATGCTGTTCGGCTGCTCCAGCTTCATGGGCACCGATACCCAGGGCTATGAGGACACATTCGCCATGCTACGCGAGCGCCATCTGGCCCCCAAGCGCTGGCTGCCGCGCGTCAAGGCGCCGCGCGTCTTTCGCTTTGCCCGCGCGCTGCGGCTGCGCAAGCCCGATCCGCGCCGCGCCATGGCGGCGATGCCGCCGCTGCTGCGGTCCTATCTGGCGATGGGCGGCTGGGTCAGTGACCATGCGGTGGTGGACGATCAGCTCAACACCCTGCATGTCTTTACCGGGCTGGAGATCCGCGCCATTCCCCCGGCACGGGCGAAGCTTCTGCGCGCCGCCGGGGCCTAGGCCGGCTTTGCATCCGGCGCGCAAAGCGCCTATGTGCCGGGCCATGAGCGACAGATTCGAATTCTCGGTTTCGGCCACCGATGGCCGCGCCCGCAGCGGCACGATCCGCACGCCCCGCGGCGATATCCGCACCCCCGCCTTCATGCCCGTCGGCACCGCCGCGACGGTCAAGGCGATGCTGCCCGAATCGGTGCGCGCCACCGGCGCCGACATCCTTCTGGGCAATACGTATCACCTGATGCTGCGCCCCGGGGCCGAGCGTGTGGCGCGGCTGGGCGGCCTGCATCGCTTCATGAACTGGGACCGCCCGATCCTGACCGATTCGGGCGGCTTTCAGGTGATGAGCCTGTCCAGCCTGCGCAAGCTGACCGAGGAGGGCGTGACCTTCGCCAGCCATATCGACGGCTCGAAGCATTTCCTGTCGCCCGAAACCAGCATGGAGATCCAGCGCCAGCTGGGCAGCGATATCGTCATGGCCTTTGACGAATGCCCGGCCCTGCCGGCGAGCGAGGCTGAGGTCGCGGCATCCATGCGCATGTCGATGCGTTGGGCGCAGCGTTCGCGCGATGCCTTCGGCGACCGGCCCGGGCACGCGCTGTTCGGCATCATGCAGGGCGGCGTCACCCGCGAGTTGCGCGAGGAATCTGCCGAGGCGCTGCGGGCCATCGGTTTCGACGGCTATGCCATCGGCGGCCTTGCCGTGGGCGAGGGGCAGGAGGCGATGTTCGGCGTGCTCGACTATGCGCCCGGTTTCCTGCCCGAGGACAAGCCGCGCTACCTGATGGGAGTCGGCAAGCCCGACGATATCGTCGGCGCGGTGCTGCGCGGCGTCGACATGATGGATTGCGTGCTCCCCTCGCGTTCCGGGCGTACGGGGCAGGCCTGGACCCGGCGCGGACAGCTCAATATCAAGAACGCGCGCCATGCCGACGACCCCCGGCCCCTGGACGAGGCCTGCACATGCCCTGCCTGCACGGGCTATAGCCGCGCCTATCTGCACCATGTGTTCCGGGCCGGGGAAATGATCTCGGGCATGCTGCTGACCTGGCATAACCTGCATTATTTCCAGGAACTGATGCAGGGCATGCGCGATGCCATCGCCGCCGGGCGGTTTCAGGATTTCGTGGCGGAGTTCGAGGCGCAGCGCGCCGGGGGCGATATCGCGCCGCTGTGACGGGCTAGATCCCGCAGCGCTCGGAAAAGGCGATGCGGGCCGCTCCTGTCCCCTTCATGTCCGAGCGGAACAGGACCCGCCGGCCGAATATATCCTCGACCTCAAGGCTTTCGGCATCGCGAAAGAAATCCAGCGTCTGCGCGGAAAAGGCGACGCGCCCGGTCAGGTTGGGGCCTTCGCGATAGGTCTTGACGGACCATTTGTCGGTACGTCCGTCCGGCGCCCTGATCCACATCATCACCGCCTCGACCCCCTGCAGTTCATCGCCGGTCAGGCTCTGGTCGAACAGGTCGAAATTCAGATGATTATCGCCGCGCTGGCAACTCAGCGACAGCAGGTAGCGGCCATCGCCTTGCGAGGTTGTCACGATATTCTCCATCTTGACCAGTTCCCAGCCGTGGCCGGGCAGGGCCAGGGCGAACCACGCCAGGGCAAGGGCAGCAATCTGTCGCATCGGGCTTCCTCGTGCTTTTGGGCTTGAATCGCATCCGAGCACAGGTCACGATTCGAGGCAATGCGGGCACAGCCTGCCGCCAAGCGGCGGGCGACGCTCGGGAATGGCTTGAAATCCGGCCCTCCTTCGCCCATCCCAAGGGAATCACCCGGCGGCAGAACCGCCCTGAAAGAACTCCATGCCATCCCGCTCAGATCAAACCAAGACCGACCAAATCCGCACCATCACCACGACTGCCGACCTGAGCGCGTTCTGTGAAATGGCCAAGGCGCAGCCCTATGTCACGCTCGATACCGAGTTCCTGCGCGAACGGACCTATTATTCCAAACTGTGCCTGATCCAGGCCGCGCTGCCGCCGGCCGCGACAAGCCAGTCCGCCGGCGGCGAGGCGGTGCTGATCGATCCGCTGGTCGAAGGCCTGTCGCTGGAGCCGCTTTACGATCTGTTCCGGCACAAGGACACGATCAAGGTCTTTCACGCCGCCCGGCAGGACCTTGAAATCTTTGTCCATGATGCCGGCGTTCTGCCCGATCCGCTGTTCGACACCCAGATCGCCGCCATGGTCTGCGGCTTTGGCGAACAGGTCGGCTACGAGACGCTGGTCAAGAAGATCGCCCGCCAGCCGCTGGACAAGTCCTCGCGCTTTACCGACTGGTCGCACCGGCCGCTGTCGGATGCGCAGGCCAGCTATGCGCTGGCCGATGTGACGCATCTGCGCGCGATCTACGAACATCTGGCGGCGCAGCTGCAAAAGACCGGCCGCGCCCCCTGGCTGGCCGAGGAGGCCGCCGTGCTTCTGGATCCCGAAACCTATATCACCCGCCCCGAGGATGCCTGGCAGCGCGTGCGCACCCGCTCCGGCTCGCCGCGTTTCCTGGCCGTGGTGCGCGAACTGGCCCGTTTCCGCGAGGCCTATGCCCAGGAACGCGACGTGCCCCGCAACCGCGTGTTCAAGGACGATGCGCTGATCGAGCTGGCCTCGACCAAGCCGCAAAGCGAAGCCGATCTGGGCAAGTCCCGCCTGCTTCTGCGCGAGGCCCGGCGCGGCGATATCGCGACCGGCATCCTTGCCGCCGTCAAGGCCGGGATCGAGGCGCGCGACCTGCCCAAGCCCGTCCATGACGAGCCGGGCCGTCCCGGCAATGCCGCGCTGGCCGATCTCTTGCGGGTGCTGCTGAAGGCCAAATCCGATGCGGCCGGGGTGGCGTCGCGGCTGATCGCCTCGGCCGCCGATCTGGACGCCATCGCCTCGGGCGCGCGCGATCTGCCGGCGCTGCACGGCTGGCGGGCCGAGGTCTTTGGCCATGATGCGCTGCGTCTGGCGGCGGGGGAAATCGCCTTGTCGGCCGAGGGTGGCGCGGTCCGGGTGGTGGAACTGACCCGCTAGCGGCGTCCCGCGCCGATATGCGGGGCGGCGGCGCCTGGCGATCCTTGCCATGTAATGCGCATCACATATGCGATACGCGGTCGAAACCGGACGAAAAGCGCGCTATCCGGTCATACGATGAAATGCGCGGCCATCGCGCATCATGCTGGTAGTGTTTTGCAAATGACGGCATATCAGGCACATAGGCTTTCGGTCGCGCCGATGATGGATAAGGTGGATTGTTTTTTTAAATCAAATGCTTGATGGGTTATGTGTGCAGTATTTGCACACGAGTTTTCGTGCTTTGTTTCCTACTCATTCGCGCGATACGTTGCGATTCAGCCGCCGTAGCCTCGATCTTCTTGCAACCTACGCGGGCTGAATGAGTTTCGTCTGAATGGAGTGTCCGTCCGGCCATTAGGCTGGACCGATCGTCACTGTCGATACGGCTTGCCGCTCCATGATCCCCACCTGGGGCTGGTCCGGAAATTCCCGACCTCGGTCGTCCGGTCACCCGACCAGAATGGCCGTCATCGTCCGGACATGGGCGTCGATGCGCTCCAGGACCGCGCCGGGTACGACGGCGCGTTCGGGCAGATCCCACCAATGCGCGTCGACCGCCTGAACGGTTTCGGCAACCGCCTTCAAAACGGCGGGTTCGGGGAGCTTGGCGCGGTTGGCGAAAGTCTTCCAGCGCGCCGAGGTCAGTGCTTTGAAGGCGCGCTCGCCGCCGAGCGATAGGGCCAGGTCGTCCGCAGGAAGATAAGGGATGGTCGAGAGCAGGTCGTAGACGGGCGCGAGGGCAGGGGCGTTGCCGTCCCCGGGGTAGATCAGCGACCAGTTTTTCAGATGCATGTCGCCATTGCCCATGATCACCGAGAGCGCGAGACGCCGGACGAACTCCAGCGCCGCCAACGGAGAAATGGCTATGCTGAGCGCCGATGCGATATCGTGATAGGCTGCGCCCTCGTATTTGCGCGCGGGGGGGATACCGAACACCTGGGCGAAATCCTCGATATGGATGCGCTGGCCGCCCGGCCCGCGATCGAAGCGGCGCAGCAGTAGGACCCGCCCCTCGGTCATGGTCTCGAATTCCGCTGGGATGCCGTCGAACTGGTCACGAGTGACCAGCTCGCGCTCGGGCACCTCCATGCCGATGGCTTCGGCCAGTGCGAGGTTGGCAAATTCGTTCTCCGATACCGCCGGAAAAGCCGTGGAGGGGAACTTGGCGATGTATTCTCCGTCGCCGTCGCCGAGCGGCACGGTCAGCCCGCCACCTTTGCCAGTGTTCTTCATCACTGAGAGCTTCATCTGGACACCGGCCAGCGAGAAGCGAGCTTTCGGCGCCGTCTGGGTGGTCTTCGCTGGGGCCAGGGCAGGGCCGTCGCCCGGCAGGGCGCGCACAGCGCCGGGTAGATCGGCCCCGAGCGCTGCGAGCAGGTCGAAGTCATTGCCGGGACGGACACGCCCGGCGTGGTGCTTTTCCATCGCGTCGCGCAGCTTGTCCTCGGGAAGCAGGTTGGCGAAGAAGGCCGGTAAAGAGCCCGCGATCGGCCGCGGATCCTTCCGCAGCCCGCCATTCGCCGCCCGGAAGGAGAGACTGAGGATGGGGTATCCACCCGTCGCGCGATAGGCAGGAGCGAAGCTGAAAGCGTTGAAATCGCCCGGGGTTCGGACGATGGTGCCGATCTTGTGTCGGTTCAGGAAAATGTCGAGCGCCTGAACGCTGGCGGCGGTTGGTTCAGCGCTCATCGTCAGGCTCCGGCTGCGGTGCGAATGCCGGGGCATCCTCCCCAGCCTCGGGGCTGAGTAGGGTGTCGACCGCGGGCACCAGGAATTGCGGGATCAACATCATCTCGAGCCCGAGCGCGCGCGCAACATTCATCAGAGTAGTGGCGCGCGCGGCGGCAGCGCCCGTCTCGATGTCGCGGTAGCGCGGGCGGGAAATGCCAGCCAACTCGGCGACCTGTTCCTGGGTCAACCCGGCGGCCAGCCGCGCCCGGCGAAGCTGTGCGCCGATCGTGTGAAGAGAGGTTGTTTCGGGCACCAAGGATACCTTTGCGATTCATGTGATCGATATTGATCTGAAAACATATCATCATCCCGCTAAAACAGCAAGAATATGATCTGTATCCATATCTTCATGTTGTCTGAAGATACGTATAAGTAACATTGATGTGGGAGCCAAGGAACGACGGCAAGACGCGCAATCCGGTCGCACATAAGGGGCGTATCTGATGGGGGGCGACCTTCAGACGTAGGCGACGATCTGTTTTACGATGGGATGCATCCAGGCGGGCACAGAGGCGATGCCAGAAATCTGAGCAGCCGGGAGAGGGTCGTCCAGGCCCGCGGCACCGCCTTGAGGGCCGAGCCCTCTGCGCTCACCGACCAGAAGGCTTTGGCTTGGGCTGATGCAGGCGTCGGCTGGTGTTCTTGCGGAAGGTGTTGCGGAGATCCTTGTTGATCAGCTCGATGTCGAACCAGTCCGGATCGAAATGCCCGCCGGCCCAGCGAAGGTTGGAGCTGTGGTCCTCGTGGTTCGGATCCTGGATGGTCTCGAGGAAATCGGCATAGGACCAGGGGCCGCCGACATCCTCGGGTGGCCGGGCTCGGGCCCCTTCGGTGCATTCTGCATGGCGGGGCAGGGGATCCAAGGATAGCCACTCCTCGATCCGGATCACATGGGTCCAGTCATCGCCAAAGTCGTAGAGGTAAGTGAAGGTCAGATCCTGGCCGGTGAAATCCGCCAGCCTGACCCCGGTGTAGTCGAAGGTCTGCGGCCCGCCGAAGCCATCCTCAAGCTGATCGGGGTCGCCATAGCGCAGCCCGCCGATCCGGAACTCATGCAGATGGCTGTCGGTCCAGCTGAACGCGGCCTGCAGCACCAGATGCAGCCTGTCGAGCGTCCAGTCCGACGGCACGACAAGTCGCCGCCAGATCGGCGGGTCAATCTCCGCCAGAGAGACATGCAGGCGGATGGCATTCGCGGGCTGGTATAAGGCAGGTCTCCCCGATCAGATCGCAAAATCCTCGAGCGATTTTCCCGAAGCCAGCGCCTCGGCGATCCAAGCCGGTTTGCGCCCACGGCCGGACCAGGTGATTTCGGCGTTTTCCGGATGGCGGTACTTGGGCGCAGACGCCGCGCGTTTCCGGGTGGGAGCGGCTTCCGCTAGCTCGTCGAAGCTGAAACCGAGCTCGCGGGCCAATTCGTCCACCTTGGAGCGAGCCTCGGCCTTGCGACGGTCCTCGAAACTGGCGATGGCCTTCGCAACATTCTTTTGCAACTGCTTCAGTTCGGGGAGCGACAAGGCGTTAAGATCGATATCCGTCATCTGGTCCTCTTTTATTGCCCGTTGGCTTTGAGCCCGATCTCTCGGGAAGGAAGGCGTCTGGCGCTGGAAAGCAGGCACCGCGATTGCGTGTCAGATAAGCGCAGATATCGTGGGGATTACAACACGTCGGGGATCGGGGCTCGCGAGTGGTGGCTTTTGCCGTTTCACGCCTGCCTCGGCTGAATACGTGGATTGTCTGGGGGAAAGCCTTCCCCCTGGTCGGCACTGGCATTGCCGACCGACATACCCCCATCAGGGGGGAGACCCCGCAACGCCCCCTGAGAGAGAGAGTGCGGGCGGGTTTTCCGTGACGGGTTGAGGGCTGGAGGAGAGGCCTCCGGCGCCCGTCGCGGAGATCATCCCGATGACCAGAGAGCATCGCGCAGCCCGCAAAAGCGGCCCGCGCACCAACCTTTATGACGACATCACCGACAAGATCATCGCCGAGCTGGAGGAAGGCCGGCTGCCCTGGGTTCAGCCCTGGGGGACGGCGGCGGCGCAGGCGCCGCTTGCCATGCCGCGCAATGCCAGCACAGGGCGGCAATATTCCGGGATCAATGTCCTGATCCTCTGGGGCGCCGTCATCCAGCAGGGCTATCCAACCCAGCACTGGCTGACCTTCCGCCAGGCGCTGTCGCTCGGCGGCAATGTCCGCAAGGGTGAGCGGGGCACAACCGTCGTCTATGCCGACCGCTTCACGCCTGAAGACGAGAAGCGCCGCGCCCGGGAGACCGGAGAAGATGCAAACAGCATCCCGTTCCTGAAGCGCTTCACCGTGTTCAACGTGGCGCAATGCGAGGGTCTGCCCGACGATATCGCCATCGAAGCGCCGCCACCGCCGCCCGGGCTGATCGAGCCGCGGGTCGAGGCATTGATCGCGGCGACCGGCATCGATTTCCGGATCGGCGGCAACCGCGCCTTCTATGTCCCCGCGCTCGACTATGTGCAGGTGCCACCTCCGCAAGCCTATTTCGAGCCGATCAACTGGCACAGGACCGCCCTGCACGAGATGGGGCATTATGCCGGAAGTGGGATTATGCCGACTTCGCAAGCGCTCTGCTGTAATTGCAGGCCAAAGTCCTCTTTGCGCTCGGCATAAACCGACGCCCAAACGAAACTCAAGGGAGCTGAGGAATTCGGTT
>NZ_JRKN01000058.1 GCF_000763905.1 Paracoccus halophilus | reverse complement strand
CCCCGCAATCCCCGTGAAGAGAACCGCGCCGCCGCCGCCAGCCTTCGGTCGGGCTACGCCCTCCCTACGGCTGGCGGCGGCGGCCAACTTGCCTGACGGTGCCGGTCAAGATGGTTGTCGCCCACCAGGGCGGTCAGCAAACCGCGCGACATCCACATCGTGCTCGACAATTACGCCACCCACAAAACGCCCGAGGTGCAGGCTTGGCTGGCAAAACACACCCGGTTCAAGCTGCATTTCACGCCGACAAGCGCGTCCTGGATGAACCTGGTTGAACGCTTTTTCGCCGAGATCACGACCCGTCGCATCCGCCGGGGGAGCTACACCAGCGTCGATGATCTCGAGGCGGCAATCTACGACTACTTGCTGCTTCACAACGCCAGACCAAAGCCCTTCGTCTGGTCCAAATCCGCTGACAATATTCTCAGCAGGGAACGTCGCGCTCTCAAAGCCCTCGATGAAATCCGTGGAAGCCGGTAGCAAACGTCAGACTCAGCACACTACAAGGTCGCGGCCGCTGTTCGGCTGCGGTTCATACATCTCTTTCGAGGCCCCATGTCTGTCTTTCAGTTAGCTGCTTCGGCTGGTCGTGCAGCCTGCTGACATAGAACTGGCACCGTCTTGGCATTGAGGAGGATGCTAAGCGTCTCGGCTTCCGGGGAACCGTCCTCCATCTTTACAGGATGGACGGCCCAAATTGGCTTCTCCAAATCTACGCCCTTGATAGAAACTTCACAAAGTTGACCCGAAGCCAGTTCATCGAGAACCGTGCTTTTCATCACCAACGATACGCCTAGTCTCGCTCTGACCGCACGCTTCACCCCTTCAGTGCTTCCGGTTGTGTGGCTGATCGATAGCTGATCTGCTTTTTGACCGAAGGCACGGCGGAGAATAGTGCCCGTCCCGGTTCCACGCTCGCCTCCGATCAGCGACTCCGTGAAAAGTTCAGACGAGTCTATCGAACCCTTGCTTGCCCACCGGTGATCCGGGGAAACAATCAAAATGAGCTTCTCGGTGCGCCACAGGCTGGCCTCGTATCCATTCCGGCCGTCCCACCACTCCATGAAAGCAAGATCAACTTCCTTTCTCTGGAGTTTTTCTAAGATCTCCAGGTTGGAGGCGATTACCAAGTTGGCAGAGCGCCCTTTGGCACCATGCAGGCGCTTCAGATGCTCCGGCATGAGGTAGATACCGATGTTGCTGCTCGCACCCAGTTGAATTTGTTCCATGTGCAAGCGGTCAAAGGCACGTGCAGAAACCGTCAGCAGGCTCTTGGCAAATGGCAAGAATATGGCTCCGTGCCGCGTCGGAACACAGCGATCGTTCCCTCTATCTACCAGTTGCACCCCTAGGATATCCTCAAGGCGCCTGACGCTGTTCGAAACCGTAGGCTGCGAGATTTGCAGCCGTCGCGATGCCGCACGAAAATTTCCCGTCTCGATGACTTCAACGAAGGCAGCGACATGAGACAGATGATACATGCAGGATACCTTGTTAGAGAACAGACGCGGGCTCATTGATAGCGGCTCGCGGTCTGCGGCCTTCAAGAAGATCAATGATGTTGTCAGCCGCCTCATGCTCGATCGCAAGGCGAGTCTTGGTAACCGCCGAGCCGATATGGGGTGTCAGCAAGGTGTCCGTGCGACGCTGCACCAAGCCAGGATGGACAGCTTCAGGTCGATCCGGCCGCGCCCAGTCCTCCATCTCGTAGACATCTGCGGCGTAACCCGCCAGATGTCCCGCCTCCAGCGCAGCCACCACGGCCCCTTCGTCCACAACGCTCCCACGTGATGGATTGATCAGAAGCGTCCCCTTCCGCATCTTCGCAACTTCCAGTGCGCCGAGCAGATGCTGCGTGTCGTTGGCGAGCGGAAGGGCACACACTACGAAATCCGAAGTGGAAAGAAGCCGTTCGAAATCCGTGAACGTAACCTTGAGCCTTTCTTCATCATCAGAGCCGAGCTCGCGCCTGTCCCAATAGCTCACTTGCGTTCCAAAGCCCGTGAGCCGTTCAGCAATGGACTTGCCGATCGCTCCCATGCCTAAGATGCCAACCGCTGCGCCCTTCAGGCCCACGCCGTAGAAACGCGGTCTCCACCCCTTGTAGCCAATTCTGACAGCTTCATCCCCCGGCAGGATGTGCCGCCCCAAGCCAATCATCAAGCCGATGGTCAGTTCTGCGGTCGGATCAGTCAGAAGATCGGACACGATGGAGACATGGACCCCTCGTGCCGTGCAGGCAGCAACATCAAAGTTGTCGAAACCCTTCAACGCGCAAGCTACAAGCCGCAGGCTAGGAGCGTGGCTCAGAACCGTAGCGTCGATCCGATCCGGCATGAAAGCCATCATCGCAGTCGCATCACTGAGTTCTGCCAAAAGCCTGTCATGCGCCCAAGTATCGTCCGACTCGTTGACGCTGACGCGGGCATAAGGCGCCAGCTTGGTCAGGATCTCGTCATGGACTTTGTGCGTGATAACGATCTTGGGCAACATGTCGCGCTCCCTGTTGTTGTTTTATTGAAGTTGGCGGCGAAGAAGAGCGCCGACCTGATCGACCACGGTGACCATCAGAAGAACGACCAGCATGATGGCAAGAACCTCCTGATAATTCATAATCCGAAGAGAGGTCATCAGCTCAAAGCCGATGCCGCCGGCTCCGACCGTGCCAAGGATGGTGGAGGCGCGGAAGTTATACTCCCAACGGTAGATCGTGACATCGGCCAGTTGAGGCAGGACTTGCGGCAGGATTGCGCGCGTGACGATCTGGAAGGGTGAAGCACCGGCGGCCCGCGCCGCCTCGATTGGCGCATTGTCACAATGCTCGATGGCTTCTGCAAAGAACTTTCCGACCATGCCAACGGAGTGAAGGCCTAGAGCAAGAACGCCGGGCAGAGCCCCGAAGCCTACCGCTGCAACGAAAACGATACCCATGATCAACTCAGGGATCGAGCGCAGGCCGTTCAGCAGGCCGCGGGCGATCATGTAGATAACGCGGTTTGGCGCTGTTTTTCGCGAAGCGCAAAAGCCAACGGGAAGCGAAATCAGAACCGCGATTGCCGTCCCGGCGATGCTCATGGCAAGAGTATCAACCAAGGGGCCGATCCACTCCATCCCACGGCTGAAATCGGGCGGAACCATTTCACTTCCCAACTGCCAAAGCGAAGGAAGGCCGGAACCAAGCCGCTCCAGATCAAGCAAGCCGGAGTGGTAGCTGCTGACAATGATGACGCCAGCGATGATCACCGCGATCACGGCAGCGCGCTTCCAAGCTCTACTTTGGCGCTGAAGGATGCTGTCGAAACTTTGGGAAAGCGCTGTCATTGACGTGCTCCTGAAAAGTGAGGCGCAGACTTCGCCTGCGCCCGCAATGAATGGCGGTTGATATGTCTTATTTGCTGAGGTCGAGGTTCAGCATCTTACCGAGATCCCGCACGACATCGTAAGCCTTGTCGTTGATCGGCGCGAAACCATCTGCCTTGAACGTCGCCAGCACTTCCTCATCGTTCAGGTTGATGAACGCGTCGGTGATGGCTTGCTTCAGGTTCGGATCGAGGTCAGAGCGCATCGTCCAAGGATACTGCGGAAACGGATCGGACTCTTCGAGCGCAACAACTTTCGCGGGGTCGATCGTGCCGCGAGCAACCATAGCGTTGAAGATGGGCAGCGAAAGACCACCAACCTGGGCATTGCCGTTTTGCACCGCCAGCGCCACGGCATCATGGGAGCCGACGTAGTTCTCACTGTAATCCGTCTCTGCTTCTAGACCCGCTTTAAGCAGCATGGATTTCGGGATCAGGTGGCTGGAAGTAGATGCCACGTCACCCCATGCCACATCGTGGCCGGCAGCATCCGCAATAGTCTCAATGCCGGCTTCAGCGTTGCCGATGACAACGGCGCGGTAAGTTGTCTCGCCGTCTTTCATCAGTGCCGCAAAGGGTTCGATCTCGGCCTTCGTCTTGGCCAACGTGTAGGAAAGCGGACCGAAATATGCGAGTTCAAGCCGACCGAACCGCATCGCCTCGATCATCGAGGAGTAGTCGGTGGTCACGATCAGCTCGATGTCGCGGTCAAGAGTTTCTTCAAGATACTCTTCCAGCGGACGATTGTTTTTGATCACTGTGGCGGCGTTCTCGTCGGGCAACAGCGCCACGCGCAGAGTTTCTGGATTTGCCTCCGCATGCACTGCGGAGCCGCAGCCGAGAGCAGCGAGAACGACAACGGGGAGCAACTTCTTCATAGGGCGGCCTCCATGGCAGCAACAGGTTGTGGTTGGGAGTGGGATGAATGGTGATGCGCTTGCTGCGAACTCCGGCCTGAAGCTTCGCTGCGGTAGATCGAGGCGCACATCTGATCTGTCAGTTCCTCAACGGACGCATCTGCGACTACAGAGCCATCACGCATGGCGATGACCCGATCACCAAAGCGCCTCGCCAAGTCGATCTGGTGCAGGCTGATGACAGCCGTTATGCCATCCGTCGTGCAAATGTGGCGGAGTTGCGAAAGGACTTCGACGGCTGTTTCCGGATCGAGGCTGGCCACAGGTTCGTCAGCCAGTATCAATCGGGGCTGCTGAACCAGAGCACGGGCGATGCCGACACGTTGCTGTTGGCCGCCCGACAACTGGTCAGCCCTCACCAAGGCTTTGTCGAGCAAGCCAACCCGAGCAAGACATTCCAGCCCAAGTTGCCGGTCAGAACGCGGAAGAGGAAAGAGGGTTCGAAAGGATGAGTGATAGCCCAAGCGACCGGTCATCACATTATCAAGCGCGCTCAAGCGCCCGATGAGCTGGTGCTGCTGGAAAATCATCCCGGTGCGCCTGCGGTGCACTCGGAGCGCCCGCTCTCCGTCCAGAGATCCAACGCCATCAGCGATAATCGAACCGGACGTAGGAGCAACTAAGCCGTTAAGGGTGCGGATGAGTGTGGATTTACCCGCGCCAGAGCGGCCCAAAAGGACGACAAACTGCCCCTGCGCGAGCTTCAGCGAGGTCGGTTTTAGAGCTTGTGTGCCATTCCCATAGGTCACGGCAACCCTGTTCAAAGCCAACATGATGATGCATCTTTCTAATCGTTCTGCGGTCGCGATAGGATGGGTCGATCACTAGGCGCGCAATATGACGACTACTTTTCAGGTGGATGACATAATCATGATCATGCACATCGATGCTTATGCTGCACTCTACCTAAAATCCTTGGAAGCGGACGCGGTGATCGCGGTTATGGCCGAGCTGGAAAAGATCGCGACCCTTTTCCTGCAAACGGACGACGCTTCGGCATCGAGCTTCCTTCCCAACAGTCGTTCAATTTTCGTCGCCTGCGGCATCCTCGCCTACGAGCAAGGAGAGCTGACGCTTGGACGCATCCACAAACTTGCCTTCGGCGGAGCTGGCGATAACAACGCGAAGTTTGCGGGATATGCCAAGACCGTCAAGGATCGCAGCGCGAAGCTGATTTTCCAGCAGCTTGCCGCGACCACCGAAAAGACACTTTCGGCCTACGTCTCTGTGTTGGCATCAGCCGGGATGCAGGCGTGGGCGAACCCGCATACCTGCGCAGTTACCGACGCCAGCGACTTCGATTTTTCGACCTTCAGGAAGAAGCCTCAGACCGTCTATGAGGCCCGTCCGCGCCCGATAAGTCGCGTTCCCCGGCCATTGGGCGAAGTAATGGCCCTGACCGGCGAAGGCTTCGGTAATGATCTTGGTTCCGGTCTCTTGCGCGATCTGGCGAACATCCGCAGCGGCGCGGGCAAGGCTCTTCTCATCCTCGGCGTAGATCGCCACCGTCATGTGATGGTGCCCAAGGGTTTCGAGGCCACTGGACACGCGGTTCCGGCCTTCTCGCAGCATGTCTTGATCGGTCTCGGCGGCATCACCGGAACCGCGCCGCTGTTCCAGATTCCGCCGCATCAGCTCGCTTGCGCGATCATCGCTGATCGGCACGAAGGAGTTGGTAATAACCATGTCGATTGGCAGGTTCAGTTCATCGAACATGCCGGGGAAAGTGCCGGTCGGATAGTTCTTGATGGTGAACACATGCCCGACGCGGTTCGACACTACGCCCCCGGTGATAACCGCCCAAGGGTGACAAATACTCACTGATAAGATCCAGAAATCTGCAACTGGCAGCGCCATTGCTGCTTGTTGTTCGGCCTCCACCATCGCGCCAAAGAGAGTCTAACAATCGTTCCTTTACTTACCTCTTCAGGAGGATCATGATCCCCAGTAAATGGTATCTTTATCGTTCGTTCACCTATTTTATAGGTATAAGCGAGTTTTTCATAGGAGTTGAAAGAAAGCCTAAGATCTGCATCTGCCTCCCAGAAGCAAACACTATGATCTAATCTGCATCCTGGAGGAATACAAAGCGACCCTCGCATATGGGAATCGCCTTCAAGTTTTTCACTAGCCAAGAATCCTGAAAAACAATTAAGGATTCCTCCTGAGTTTACGTAAATATTTGACTTTATGCTTTGCGACAGCCCATTCATAGAATAACTTCTTTTTAGACTATGGCGCACCAGCAGAACATCCTCTGTGTGAGGTTTCCTTATATCATTGAATGGCAGGTCAACATATGAAGCCTGTATTCTATCACCTACCCTGTAAGGAAAGCTAGGCGGCTGCTTTTCTCCATTTTCATTTAGTAGCCTTATATTTCTCTTGTTTCCAATGTCATATGCCCCGATGCAGCGACCATCGGTGCCCATAACCGTTCTGGCCATAATAATTACATCAGACTTTTCAAATTTCATAGACAACTATTTCTCTATATTATACACGGGCACCATGCTGTTTTTATATATCCATTGTGACACTATTGACCTGTGACATGCCATGGCCGGACCTTCCACGCAAAGAAGGCAAGGGCTATGGTGGCTTTCCAGTATTTTGCTAATGCCATCGTAATTGAATTCAGATAATATATCAGACATATATTTTTCGACAAATCCATCAGACAATCGCTCTCGGTCTTTTTTTGCCACTGATCCTTCAGTATCAGAATCCGATTGAATCGCTCTAATTTCTTTAGTTGGAGCTAGTTCCTTTATATGAACGTACGACACACCAAAGCCTGAGAGAGTTTTCTGCAGCTCCTTCGAATTGGCAAATGTATATGATTTTCCCCTAACCCCCCTCCTCATCCTGATATCGACAATCAAATCTATTTTATTTGAAATAATCTTATCTAGGAAAGACTGCTTATTCCAGCCATACACACCTATTGTAAATAATTGATTCACTTATATTTGCCCCTGGAAAATGACGTCTGCGAAGGTTCTCCGAACAAATCTGGTTGGTTCCCCGTGATATCCGATAAAATTTCATCCTGAGATCGCAAGGAGTAATCTTTATCTACATGAAACACTTCGATTTTATGTCCTTTAAGGGATTGGCCGATTAGCTTTGTGCGATGACACTCCCGCGGGTCTGCCTCACTACACATCAGGAAAATACTATCATCAAGCTGAGATGCTTTCACCAACCTGTTTATTCCTGAAGTGAATTTGGGGGAGCATTTTATTGCGTCATACGACACGTGACCTGATGATGTGTAGAACTCATCGCCTACCGGCCTTCCTCCGATAGTGTCCCCCATGAATACGTAAGATAAGCTTGATCTGGCGCATAAAGTTTCCAGAGTTTCTTTGTTGAAATCCGGATTGTATTTAGATCGCGGAACTGTTCGTACGTCTATTAGGTATTTGCACCTGTGTTCGGTGAGGGCAGATAAGATATCTTCCCATTTTCTGTTCCCGTGGCCTATCGTGTATATTGTATTTGTGTATTTTGCTTCCGTGCGCATGACGTCATGGTTGAGTTAAAGGTTTCTGTTGGGAGAGCACCTGGTTCTCCGGTGGGCGTCTTTCCGTTGAGATCGCTTACGTCTGTCCTGGGCCGCGTGATAGCACGTAACAACCCTCCCTTCGGCCGTTACAATAGCGCAAAGCTTCGAGGCGGATTGTAGCATCCCAGCATCGTAGCCTCCCATCTGCAGCTGCTTGATTGTGCGATTGAGAAGGCGGTATTTTTCACAGCCTCCACCAGCGTTGCATGGCGTTCCGTGTAGCAGGAGCAGATCCAGACTGCTTGTACGAATACTCCGCTGGGCTATCCGAACTTTGGCGTGGCGGCTGAATTCGAAGTGGTCGCTCTGAATTTCTTCACTCATTGTCCCGCCTCCTCTTTGACGATGGTGTTTGCCTTGCCTAAGCCTCTGACCTTACGGCGAACGGTTTTTTTCATATTAGCAGGCTGCTGAAGAAGTCGGCCTTGAAGGACGTTATTCCTGCCGCCACGATTTGAAGTCGGTTTTCTTCGGCATCGGCATCGGCATCGGCATCGGCGGTGGTCGCGGGTCAGAGTTGCCTTCTCCGTCAGGCCGTCAGGAGTTTCGGTAGCCTCGCGAGGTTGCAGGCCGCCATCGTCATCGTGAACTGGGCGCAGACCC
>NZ_JRKN01000057.1 GCF_000763905.1 Paracoccus halophilus | reverse complement strand
AGCTCAGACGCCGCAGCCGCGTCGTTGGCGCCTTCCCGGACGGAAAATCATGCCTCAACCCAATGGTCCACCCGTAAATACATGAACATGGCCATGCTATTCGCGGATCAAACCAAAGGAACCGTCGCCGCTTGAGCAAATATGCAAAAGATTCTTGGCGCTACCGGGCGAAGTTGTAGGCAGCGATGAAGTCCGCGAGGTGGGTGCGGAGCTGATCATGGCTATCGTAGTGGAAACGCTTGACGGTGGCTTCTTTGATCGTTCGGTTCATCCGCTCGACCCGGCCGTTTGTCGGGAAAACAGTCCGCCGGACCGTTTTCTGATCCTCCAAACTCCATGGGTGGTTGGGTTTGGTGAGCCGGTGCTCGATGCCGTTGGCTTCGCAGATCATGTCGAATCGCATCTGCCGGGAATAGGCGGTGCCCCTGTTCCGGGGCTGGTCGGCGAACTGAATGCCGCTCACCATTGGCCTCGAACCAACGGCGCCTTCAATGGCTCGCTCGGTCAGGATCGTATGGATGCGGTAGGGAACGGCCTCAAGCACGTGCTCCAGAAACTCCCAGGCGGTGCGCCTGTCGGCCTTTTCGACGAGTTGGATCGCGGCGAACTTGCGGGTGCGGTCGATTGCCACGAAGAGAGCGAGCTTGCCTTCAGCGGTCTGCACCTCCGCGATATCCATATGGAAGAAGCCTATAGAGTATCGTTTGAACCGCTGGCGTTTCGGCTTGTCACCGCCGATGTCAGGCAGGCGCGAGATGCATTTGCCATTGTCGCTCGGACCAATGGCGCGACATGGCTCATCGTTGAAGGCACCGATGTAGCGCGGACCGTGTCAGGTGCGGGATCGAAGGCTGCAGGGCATAGAGACAGTCGTCCAGCGGCAAGAGCGTGTGGCGCCGAAAGGCAACGACCATTGCCTCCTCAGCCTCGCAGAGAACGGAGGATCGGGGATCCTTAGGACCAGTCTTGTAATCCTCGACCGTCTCGCGCTTGCGCCACTTGGCAACCGTCTTGGGGTTGATGCCGAGTTCCCGGCTCAGCGCCGCGGTCGAAGCTTGCGATCATTCGGGCCAGCCCTTGGACCGATGGCGGGCAGGCCCTCATTATTGCTGCTCGGATGGCGTGCGTGGTCGTGGCGCTGCTGTGACGAACTTATCCCATAATGCTTCCTTCCATTCCGACGAATGGATCGCACCATTAAAGCATCCCGCCATTAACCTGTTACATATCCGGCGGCCTTGAGATAATTCCAGCATTCGTCCGGGCTGAAGAGATCGCAGATCTGACCGATAGCGCGGAAGATGTCTGTGAAGGTTGTTGCCCCGATCCTGCGCAGATGAGCCTTGAGCTTCGCGCATGCCATTCCGCTGGGATTGAGATCGGGAATGTAGGGTGGCAGGAACAGGAACCATCAGCCAGCGTTGCGCAGGGTCTTTGCGGCGGCGGCATTTCTGTGCGTGGCGAGGTTGTCAAGGAATGAGGAGGATCAGGAAAGGCCCCGGTGGGGCGTTTCCCCGACTAATGACCTTGCCGGGGGCGAGTTCGGGCACGAGCACCTTTTCCACGTAAGCGGCGAGTGCGGTGCCGTTCATCGCGCCCTTGATGACCCAAGGCGCGATCATGCGCCCAGCATTGGGCCACCCGAATGGGGCGCCGCCCTTGCGCGAGTGTTTGGTCAGGCGGTTGTAGCCGGTGTAGCCGTCGACTTGCAGGATACCGTCGAAGCCGGTCAGGAAGGCTTCGGCATTCTCGCCCGCGCGACCGGGGGCGTAGAAGTAGACCACGCCGGGCGGGTCTTCACCGCCCCATGGTCGGTCATCGCGGGCCAGCGCCCAGAGATATCCGGTCTTGGTCGTGCCGTGCCCAGGGTCCAGCGCCGGGGCGGTGGTTTCATCCATGAACAGCTTGCCGGATCGTTTCAGATGCTCGGCGAGCCGATCCACCACCGGCTTCAGATGGAAGGCCGCCTTGCCGACCCAATCCGCCAGCACGGCACGGTGCAGCTCAAGGCCCGCCCGCGCCAAGATCTGGCTCTGGCGATATAACGGCAGATGGTCCGCGTTCGGGGCGGTGCTCGAACTGGTGGCGCATCCGCCCCTCACTTGCTGACCAGCACATGGGCGAGCGTCGCCTCGGTCGGCAGCCCGCCCATAATGAGATGGCTGAGTGCCGGAGCCTGTGTAACCCCGTCGGTGCAGATCCGGCAGGCGTTCGGGCATTCATTCGAACCGATGGCATTCATGCCCTCACTTCGGGCGCACGGTGACGATGACGCGCAACTGCACCGGCACGATGTCCAGGCGTTCCGAGCGGTCTTCGCCGATCTTATGCATGACACCGCAGCCGCAGGGGCAGATCAGGCTGCCGGGCTCGATGACTTCCTCGATGCGGGGCAGCGGGGCGGGCAGGTTACCGATGGTGCAGTTCGGCGCAGGCCTGGTCGCCCCGCTCTCCGCTTTGGCTGTGCGTGTTTCCTTCTCGGTCTCGACCTCGGCCAGCGCGATAGAGAGATCCTCGAACGCCAATTGCCGTTCATCCCCTGTCAGCTTTTCCGCCCGCTTGCCATGCAGGGCATGGTTCAGCTCAGCGATCAGGTACTCTTGCCGCCGGGTGATGTCCGTCAGTGCCGCCACCGTTTCCATCAACGCCTGCACCCCCGCGCGTTGCGCAGTCAGGATGGTGGACAGATCAAGAGCGGGGACGGCCTGCATGGCCTGATGCTATCGCTAAACCCCAGCAAAAACACGCAAAAACAACCGGCTGATTCACTCTGCCGCGGCCGGCGGGCGCACGTCGAACGCCTTTACCTTGCGCCAGTCCAACCCGGCAAATAGCGCCTCGAACTGGGCATGGTTCAGCGCAATCACCCCGTCCTTGATCGCGGGCCAAGTGAAGGTCGTGTCCTCCAGCCGCTTGTAGGCCATCACCAGACCAGTGCCGTCCCAATACAAGAGTTTTAACCTGTCCGCCCGATGCGAACGGAACACAAAGACCATGCCGGTGAAGGAATCCTTGTGCAGCATGGATGATACCAGCGACGCCAACCCGTCATGCCCCTTCCTGAAGTCGACGGACCTGGTCGCGACCATAACCCGCACCCGGTTCGACGGAAACATCATGGGCTGGCCGCCAAGGCACGCACGATCGAGGCAATCCGCTCCGCCGTGGCCCCGGTTTCCAGGCGGATCACCACAGTGCCGGCGATGATCTCCGGCCGGGCCTCGCCACCAACATCGGCGCGCGGCGCATCCTCAGGAGAGTCAACCATCAGCGCCGCAAACTCCATCGGATCCTCCGGCGCTGGCAGCACAAGACGCCCTTTACGCGCCAGCGTTCGCCACGATGACAAATGGTTTGCAGACAAACCGTGCCGTTCCGCCACCTCGTTCACCGTTGCGCCGGGGCTCAAGCGTTTCCGCCACGATCCGCGCTTTCACCTCATCTGGCCACTTCCGGTTCCGACGACCTCGGTCGCCAACCGGGAGAACCTCCAATGTAGCCTCCATGGAGAAACTCCATCCTGATCATCACAACTCTACAATGCGACAATCAGCCCAAAGGCTGGAAGGTGAGGTCCAGGTGGCGCTTACTGCGAACCCCGGCAGAGGCATTCAGATTATTGGCTTAACCTGACCAGATTCCGCTGGGTCATTACACTAACGCCTTTCAGACCTTCGCTGCCGTCGCAGCATAATTGTGCCCACGGTTCAGGCCGTCACAACCAAAAGGAAAGTTTGCGACAGAACCCCGCCTCCTGCTCTTTCGTTCAGAGCCTCGCGGCCCAGAGGCGGAAGCGTTTAGCGCCGGTGAACTCGCGGATCAGCCCGATGCCGTCCATCCGCGCCAGCAGCCGCTCGGCGGTGTCGCGGCTGATCTCGGCCGCCGCCGCGACCATGGCGGTGCTCATCATCGGCCGGGCGGTGAGCGCGGCAATGATCCGGGCCGGGTTGTCGCCCTTGATCCGCGCCGTCGCCGCATGTGCCCGTGCCTGCCAGGCCAGCAGGCGCTGCAACTCCTGCTGCGCCGCATCGGCCCCCTGCCCGACCGCCGCGTACCAGCGGCCCAGCCGCTCCAAGGGCGCGCCGCCCAGGCCCCAGACCGCGCGGCCCTGATGCCCGAGCGGCGCAAACTGCAGCACGCGGCAGCCCGCGGCCATGATGCGGGCTGCCCAGCAGGCCGGCTCGACCAGTTCACCCGCCGGCGAAAGATCGCAAAGCCGCCACAGCGCCAGGCCAAAGCCCGCGCGGGTGATCGGGCTGGCCGCCCGCAGCGGCGCCAGCCTTGCGGCGAACTCATCCGCCGCCGCGTCGAAGGCCAGGCCCGTCGGCCGCATCATGTCGGCGGCGCCGGGCGCCTCGACCCGTTGCAGCCCGAGGAAATCGCGCAGATCCTCCGTGCCGCCCCGGCCCTGCAGCCGCCGCACGGCCCAGCGGCCGCGGCGCAGCACCTCGGGATCGACCCGGGCCGGCGCATCCAGCAGTTCGCGACCCAGATCCCCCGGCGCCAGCGGCGTTCCGGCCGCCCAGAGCATGGCCCCGCTCTCTTCCATGGCGAGACGCGCGAGCGCGCCCGCGCGCGGGGCTTCGGCAAGGGTGGCCAGCGCCCCGTCGAGCCGGCCGAGCGCCATCGCCGCCCGCGCCAGCGCTGCCGCCTGATCCGCCTCGGCCCGCAGCCAGGCGGCGGGATCGAGCAGGTCCCGCCGATCGGCCCGCGGCAGCGGCATCGCCAGCGGATCCGGTGCAAAGTCGTCATCCATTCCTGCCAGCCCCTATTCCTTCACAACCGCAGAATAGAGGTATTCTGCGGCTCACTGAAAGGTTTTGTTCCGGCAGCAATCACTTTCGATAAGGACCAATTATCGCGCCTCTTGACGGGCGCGCGAAAAACCGTCCATGCTGGCGCCATGACAAGCCTCCTGCCCCTGCCCGCCGCGCTCTCTGCCGAGGATGCCGCCGCGCTCGGCGCGCTCTATCGTCGCGGCACGCCCGAGAACACGCTGCGCGCATGGGAGCGCGACCTCGCCTATCTCGCCGCCTGGAAAGCCGCCGCCTTCGGCGCGGATCTCGCCTGGCCGGAAGAGGAGTCCGTGGCGCTGCGCTTCGTGCTCGATCACGCGGTCGATCTGTCGGAGGCGACCGGCCCGGCCCGGCAGGTGGCCGAGGCGCTGATCGCCGCCGGGCTGCGGCGCAGCCTCGCCTGCCCGGCGCCGGCCACGCTCGATCGCCGCATCGCCTCCTGGCGCGCCTTCCACCGCATGCGCAACCTGCCCTCGCCCTTCGCCGCGCCGCTGATCGCCCAGGCCCGCGGCCGCGCGCGCCGCGCCGCCGCCCGGCCGCGCCGGCCGAAATCCGAACACCCGATCACCCGCGAGATCCTCGAGGCGATGCTCACCAGCTGCGATCACAGCCATCGGGGATTGCGCGACCGCGCCTGCCTGATGCTGGGCTGGGCCTCGGGCGGGCGGCGCCGCTCGGAGATCGTCGGGCTGAACCGCGACGATATCGACGGCCGCGACTTCGCCGGGACCGGGCTGCTGCGGATCCGGCTGCTCGGCACCAAGACCACCGGGCCCGAGGCGGCCCCGCGTCTGCCGTTGAAGGGCCGCGCCGCGCGGGCCGTCATGGCCTGGATCGCGGCCGCAAGGATCGAGGCCGGCCCGCTCTTCCGCCCGGTTTCCCTCGCCGACCGGGTGCTCGCGCGCCGTCTCACCGCCGCCGGGCTGCGCGACATCGTCCGCCACCGGCTGGAGCTTGCCGGCTATCCGCCCGGCTTCGCCTCGGCCCACGGGCTGCGCGCGGGGTTCCTGACCCAGGCCGCGCTGGACGGCGCCCCCCTGCCCGCCGCCATGCAGTTGAGCCTGCACCGCTCGGTCACCCAGGCCCAGAGCTATTACCGCGATGTCGAGATCGCCGAGAACCCCGCAACCGAACTTCTCGAAGGTGACTGAACAAGGTCCGGCAGCGGCCGTCAGACCAGCCTGATCGGCCCTTCACAGGCCCCGATCCTGGTATCCGTGGTCAACAGCATCATCCCCTCTACCACCGCCTGCGCGATGAGCATGCGGTCGAACGGGTCGCCATGCAGCGCCGGCAAGCTGCCCGGCCCCAGGCGATGCCGCCCTTCCATCGGCAGTTCCGCATGGTCGTTCGACAGCACCCCCGCCTCGACCCGGAAATCGGCACGGTCCAGCGCCCGCGTGATCGCCTCCTCCCAGATCGAGCCGGCGCTGAACCAGAGCCTGTTGGCCGGGTCGAACATGGCGCGGATCTCCGCCTCACCGATGCGGTCGAACTCATCCGGCGAGCGGCGAAAATCAAGGAGGCGCCACATTGTAGGGTGGCCGCCATGCGAGACCGATTAAAATCTTCTCCAGCGATATCAATCATTAAAAGTTATGGAAGCCAACGTCAGCGACATTACCTCTTTTCTCGGAGCAGTTCTGTTTGCGGCTATCACCACAGCGCCAATGACTGAAATCGCCTAGCTATCTTTCAGAAAGGCGGTCAGGTCTTGGTGGGCATGAAGAATGCGAACGATCTCGATCCCCTGCCCTCCGTCTAGATATATTACCAGATGCGCGCCGTTCGGGTGAATCCGGACAGGCGGGGTAAATTCCGTACGCTCGCGCGCCATCTCGGGAAATTGGGCAAGGAGGTCGAAAAGCCCAAACAGCCCATCGGCATAGCGGTCGGCCTGCGCGACGCCCCATGTTGTGGCTCCGTGCCGCCAAATGGCTGCAAGATCAGCCTGCGCTGCGGGGCGAACCCGCCAGTTGGCGCTAGCCGGCATCCAAGTCGCGCATCCGAGCCTTGAACGTCGCCGGATCGAGCGGCACCGCCGCGCCACTGGCGAAGCCTGCATCAATGGCGGCCTGCAACTGTCCGATCGCCTCGGCCCGCGCCCGGTCCCGGCGAATCAGGTCGCGGACATAGTCGCTCGAATTGGCATATCGCCCGGACTTGGCCTGGTCCTCGACCCAGGATTTCATCGGATCCGGGAGCGAGATGTTCATGGTGCCCATTGCTGTTCTCCTTCCGCAGTAAAATATGACAATCTTTGCCATTACACAAGCCCGCCGAACCGGAATGCGCATCATGTTCTACATCAGAAAACTTGAACCTGGCCTCCGTGAGTCTTGTGGCAGGCTCGCTACTGCACACGACATGTTGAAAATGCTTGCAAGTAAAATATGTCAACGGCGGAGTAAAAACCGGCCACGGGGCGGAGCAAAAACCGGCCACCATGGCGCCGGCCTGAGACCGCCGGGAGGGCGTAGCCCGAGCGGGGGTCTCAGGCCGGCGCGGCGAATTTTTGAGGGGAGTTCTAGCCGGCCTTTCTGGCGCGGCTCTGGGCGAGACGATAGCTGTCGCCGTTCATTTCGAGAATGTTGACGTGGTGGGTAATGCGATCGAGCAGCGCGCCAGTTAGACGCTCGGATCCCAGGGTTTCCGTCCATTCATCGAAAGGCAGATTGCTGGTGATGAGGGTGGCACCGCGCTCGTAGCGTTGCGAGATCATCTCGAACAGCAATTCCGCGCCGGTCTTTGACAGCGGCACGAAGCCCAGCTCGTCGATAATCAGCAGCTTGTAGGCGGCCAGCTTCGGCCGCCGGATCGGTGATCGCCGCTGATAGCCCGGCGGTGTCGAGTACGACACCATCTTGGCCACGCTGTCGCGTGATATGTTGAAATGCTTTGCTGCCTGGCGCTGCGTCAACCTCGCTCGCATGAACATGCTGCTGCACGGCGTGAAAGACACGGAATTCGAAATCTACCATGGCGACACGCTGAACAATGACTGGGACATCCTGCGAGAGCTGAACCCTGCCAAGAAACCTTCGTTTGATGCGATCGTGGCCAACCCGCCCTTCAGCCTCCGTTGGGAGCCGACTGAAGCGATGGGCGACGACGTGCGGTTCAAGAACCATGGATTGGCGCCCAAATCCGCCGCAGACTTTGCCTTCCTACTGCACGGCTTCCACTACTTGAAGGATGAGGGCGTGATGGCCATCATCCTTCCGCACGGCGTGCTTTTCCGAGGTGGGGCAGAGGAGCGCATCCGAATAAAGCTGCTGAAGGATGGTCACATCGACACCGTGATCGGCCTTCCCGCGAACTTGTTCTACTCAACCGGCATCCCGGTCTGCATCCTGGTGCTCAAGAAATGCAAAAAGCCCGATGATGTGCTTTTCATCAATGCGGCCGAACACTTCGTGAAGAGCAAGCGGCAGAACCAACTTACGGAAGAGCAAATCGGCAAGATCATCGAGACCTACCAATTCCGAAAGGAAGAGGACCGCTACGCCAAGCGCGTGAGCATGGAGCGCATCGCCGAGGAGGGCTACAACCTCAACATTTCCCGCTACATCAGTACAGCGGTGGCAGAGGAAGAGATCGATTTAGATGCCACGCAGAACGAGTTGGTCGAGGTTGAAAAGCAGATCGTGGACGCGACTTCGAGGTACAACTCGTTCCTCAAGGAGCTTGGTCTTTCCCTACTTCCGGGAACCGAATGAAAAGACTATTTCCCATTCTTCCTGTTATGCCGAGCGTTGGCGAATCTGGTTGCCTGCTTCTTGATGCGGATGCACTCTTTGGCCCACCGTATCGCAGCATTCCGGGTTAGGCATGGAGCAGATCGTGCCCCCCTCTTCTGGTTCCTCCCCGGCGCATCCCGTATTCGGGGGGGCGCAGCGCGGAAGGTTTCCAGCGTCAGGCGATTTCACCGGGGAATCCACCCAGAATCCACTTGGCAAGCCTGATAGCCGTTTCTGCCGATAAAACAAGGCTTTGAGCGCCGCCCTCGGGTGTATTCCTGGATTCCAAAATCGGAATCCACCGGAATCTAGTTTGCGGAATCCAGCAGGAATCCACCACTTCGGGAAGCCACCCCAACCACAGGACCATCCCACCCAATAGACCTCGCCTTTGCGCCGCGCCAGATCGAGTTCTGGCCGATCAAACGGCTGACATGTATGACTAGGGTCAGGACTCATTTTGGCAGCCAAAAGATGACGATGGCGGCGATGCAGATGGCGGAGAGGAACAGGTCTCCGCATCTGTCGTAACGGGTTGCGATACGCCGCCAATCTTTCAAGCGGGCAAAG
>NZ_JRKN01000056.1 GCF_000763905.1 Paracoccus halophilus | reverse complement strand
GGCAGCGTGCTGATGGTAGTCTCCGACATGTGGCATATCCCTTTCTCGGCTGAGAATTGACGGCGTCTGAACACCGCCATGATATGCCGCCCCTCAGGGCATCACCAACTTTCGCGCGTTACTCAAGTCGGCGTTCCGCGCTCCATCGCGAAGATGCCGCAAGCGACGAACAGGTCAATGCCGCCGTCAAGCAGGCCCTTCGCCCCGTCATCCTCGGTCTGTAGGAACAGCTCGGCCAGCAACCGGATCTCCATCTGGCGCTGATCGGGGTTCTTCAGCGAATAGATGCGATCCAGAGGGTTGTAGCGGTGCCCGGGGTTTTCCCAATCGAGCGGAGCAAACCGCCAGATTTTATCGCCCTGCGACTGGCGATGCCGACTGGTCAGCTCGAAGTTTTCTCCCTTCACGTCCAGGACCACGGCCGAACCCTTGAACAGCAACAGGTTCGGGATGACGAAGCTGATGCCTTTACCCGCGCCGGTTGGGGCAACCATCAGACAATGGGGCCAGGTGGCCGAACAGAGAAACTGCGCCCTGCTCTTTGACGGCCCGGCCTTTGCAACCACAAAACCCCTCCCCGGAGTTTCAAAGAATTTATTGGCCTTCAACTCGCGTGGCTTCTGCCAATGGGTGCGGCCAAAGGTCGTCAGGCTTTCCGTCAGCACCTTGGCAGCGAACAGAAGCGACAAGATGATGCACGCGCCGAGGATGAGATTGAGGATCTGGAAGGCCCGCGGATCGTAGCTCTTCAACCTCGGGTATTCACGCAGGATTGCCAACCAATCCAGCGTCTGGCCGTTGTGGCCACGCCAGAAGGACAGGAAGCCGGTGCCCACGATGTAGGCGAAACCCACGCCGATCAGCATGAAAAGCAGGACGCCACCAAGCAGTCTTAGCTTATTCATGGCCGCCTCCTTCATGCCCGCGCTCACGGCGCTGTTGTTCGCGCTCGGCTGCAAGCTGCTCGTTCACGCGATCAAGGCCCTGCTGTGCGGTTGGATCATTCGTGGACCGCAGGTAATCGCGGGCCATCGCAAGCTGTTCCTCGCGGCTTCCAACACCGTTCAGGCCATCCACATCGCCCCGCTTCAGGCGCTCGATCTCGTCGCGCGTCAGGGCACGTTCGACAGCCTCGCGGAGACGGCGTTCGTCATCGGCGCCGACAGGATTGGCGTATTGGCGCAGTTCGTGACGCGCGGCCTCGGTCGAACCGATAGATGTAGTCGGGGCATGGTCGCGTGTATCAGCCTCGCGAGAACGCGCCAGTTGCTCACGGGTATCCATGTTGTGTCCGTGTTCACGAACAGCATGTGCGGTGGCGATCTGAACCGCTGAAACAACCTGGAAGCGTTCACCTTGCGACCTGAAATCGTCGATTAGGTCAGTTGTATCGCCCGACCTCAACCTATCCCATGCACCGCGACCATAGGCATCATCCACCTTGGCTATCGCTGCATCTGCTTCCGATGAAGAGGCAAATCGTGCGCCTTGCCCATCAGCATAAGACGCCCGTAACGTCTCCAAAACGTCTACCGCCCCGGACGTATCATCAGCTCGGTCGCGATTAGCTGTATCGTCACCAAACACTTCATTTCGCACTTGGATCATTGCATCGGTTGCCGCGTCCAGCTCTGCTTCCTCCTGCTCTTGAGCGCGGCGGGCGTCTGCCGAAATCTCATCCGCCATTCTGGTATCACCATCAGGGAACCGCGCCTCATAATCTGCAATGGCATCGGTCCCTGCCTCGGCCAAAGCGGCACGGCGTTCGATCGCATCGTCTATGCCATAGTCTTGGGCGATACGGTTATGCGCCGCCTCGACAACCTCAAGCGCCTGCTGCATCTGCGCCTCGTCGCGCAGATCGAGACCGCGCATCTCGGCCACATTCTGCACGTCCTGCTGTGTCCATCGAGTTTCCAGCGCGGCCGAATTGGCCCCCACCCGCATACGCGCCTCAACTTCGACAGGATCAATGCCCGTGCCGTCCAGGGCGGCCGACAGCTTGTCGCGCCCTTCCACAGCCAAGCGGGAATTGATCGCCTCGACGTTCTGGGCCGAATAGATGCCATCTTTGCTGGCAACGTCGCTAAGGTCGCGCGACCGTGCCCCAAGGGGCTGCAAATGCTCGACGGATGCAAGCGCCTCTGCAAGTTGGCGCTCCATGGCAGGACGCTGGTTCGGTGCAGCTTCGGAAATACTGCGTTCTGCGCGATCCACAGCGTTCTTCAGGTCTGTGGCGGCGCGATCAAAATCTTCCTCAACAGTCATGTATGGTTCTCCTTTCGCCAAAATGACCCCGCCTTGGGCGAGGACGTGGGCTGCTTTTTCAAATGCGGTCGCAAGATCCTGCATGTTGCTGGCCGAGGCGAAGCTCGACAGGTCGCGATAGCGCAGGGACCAATCGCGAATTTCGTCCGTGGCGCGGGCCAAGGCTGCACCGACACGAGGTTTTCCGGCCGGAGCCTCGAAGGCTTGGCCCGTATCAGCGGCCTTCTCCTTTGCCCGTCGCCACTGACCATCCGTAGGTGGATAGTTCACATGACCACGCTGAAGGCGGGTGGTGGCTTCGAGCTGGATGCCATACCGCTTGGCATGGTCAACCATGGCTTCCTTGAAGGATTCATATGTATATTCGGTCCCGCGCCGCAGGGCAAAATACTCACCCTGCCCGCCGCGCCGGTTTACGATGATATGGGCGTGGGGGTTCTTGTTCGGGCTGTCCGTGTGGACAGCGATCATGTAATCGAACCGCCCGCCCAGCTTTTCACGGCAAATTTCACCGGCAATCAGGCTGACATGGCGTGGATTCGCGCCTCGTGGAAACGACATAACCATGTGGGTTGTGCGGGCGGCATTCATCTTGCCCCTCCAGTCATCCGCCCATCGTGCAACCGCGCGGTCGATCTGCTCGGGCGTCAGGGTTTTATTGTGATCCAACAAGCCCTTGGAGTCATGAATATCTACGCTCTTGCTGAACAGATAGCTGAACTGCGAAGCCAGTTGCTCGCGTGACGAACAGCCCCCCGTTCGGATCAGTTTGAAAAATGCCGGCGACGCCCCTTGTGCTGCGCGTGCCATATGGCGAGCCGCACCAAGGTTGCGACTGCGACCCACCCTGCCCCAATCGTCCTCAAAAAGCCGGCCTGTGACGGCTGCAACTGCATCACGACGCTGCATCTTCAGCCCCCGTCATCCCCGCAACAAGCCGCCTGACCGTCTCCGAAGCCCGCCGGCCTTCAAGCTCCCGAACCGTCACCCCTACACCGTCGATATGCTCAAGCAGATCGACCAGTAGCTGTTGTTGCTCCTTGCTGATTTTCAACTTCTGACCCCGCCGCAACTCGTAGTTCTTGGCCGCGACGAGCTGGTTCACGTTGCGCCCAAGCGCCGATAACTCATTGCGCAGATCATTGATTGCATCAGCCAGATAAGGATCAGGCTCCAGAAAGCCCGCAGGGACACGACACACCCGGCGCAGAGCATCAGCACGGCTTTTGATGCCGAGCCGCCCAACGAAAGCGTCGAACGCGCGCAGTTCGGCTCGATCAATCGTGAAAGACACTGGCCCTGTGCCGACCTGAACCACCGATGCCTTGTCATGAAAGCGCCTGATGGCCCGATAAATTGTCGGCCGCGTCACACCAAAACGCTTAGCCAGGACGGCCACGGGGACGCCTGAACGGACGGCTGCGACGATCTTTTTTTCGTCTGCGGGGGTCAGTTTGTTCGATCTACCGGGCATGACCAAAGTGTAAAAAATTACGATTGCATTTCTTGCCATCGTTACATCGTAGTATCAGGCCAGACTGGCTGACTGTCAAGGAAGTCTGGCTGGAATGGTGCTGCGATTCCGTTTCATGCCCGGTATGCACCTCTGGCGCATACCCACCACAGAGGCGCCCTGCGGGCGCTACGGCGGGCAAAGTGCCTTCGCCCCCTAAGGGAGATCATTTTTAACAATCGGATCGCCATACGGGCGATTCCGGGCCATGTGTGCACCAACTGTTGCACTAACTGTTGCACTTTCGGTTGCACTTATAGTTGCGTGTTCTCTTGCGTGTTGTTTTGCGTGCGCGCTGTCCCGCGTATGTGCATTAATGATTATGTTCTTGCGCCCGTGTATGGTTGCTTTTGCGCTTGCTCTGCCGTGTGCGTTCTGCACGTTGTGCAGTCGTGAACGTGCTAGCGCATGACTTTACCCGTGCAGGCGTTAGTGCTACAGTATGTTCACGAATGCATTATTTATGGGCGCAGCATGGCAATCGTTCTCGGAATGATGACGAAAAAGGGCGGGGCGGGAAAATCGACCCTCACGAAGCTTTTGGCATCGGCCGTAGTCTTCTCGGGGCACAAGTGCCTCGTCATCGACCTCGATCCGAATGAGGACATTTTGACCTGGTGGACCTCGGCCACAGAGCAGGGCAACCATGATGACCGGCTTACCGTCCGAGCCACCCTTAGCTCTGAAGACCTGTTCGATCTGGTGGACGAACATGACGAAAAGGTCGATTTCATCCTGATCGACACTAAGGGGGAGGGGGCGGACTGGGCAGACCACCTTGCAAGTGTTTCAGATCGGTTGATTGTGCCTTGCCTGAACTCGCGGTCTGATGCGGAGCGGACCCGCGAGACATTGCAATGGTATTCCGACCTTAAAACACGCGTGGACGACCCTGCCAGCGTTCCACCGTTGCATGTGGTGCTAACGAGGATGCCCACGAGCCTCTTGTCCTATGACGGACGTGGGACACCGAAAGGAATGACAGGCAACGATATGGCGCGTTACAAGTCCATGGTGCAAGAATTTCGGCCCCTGAAAAGCATCGTGCCTGAACGCAGCCAGTATCGGGACATGGACGAACGCGGGCTGCTCGGCACGCTTTTGGACCAGGCGCGCAACGGTGAGTGGAAGGACAAAGGGCAGGCGCTGCACTATGAAAGCGCATTGGCGCACGCAACGGACCTGATGAACTGCATCCTGACGGGTGAAGCGATGGAGACCGTAGATGGCGCGTGAACGCATGAAGATTACACGGCCAGACCAGACCGGGTTCGGTAAGTCGGTCCAGACGGGCAGGCCCAAACTCGACGCCATCAATCCAGAAGCGATCAAGGCCTTCAAGCAACCCGCCGCAAAAGCGCCCGAGCCTAGCCCGCCCGCTACGGAACCGCCAAAGGCAGACTTGCCGCCAGCCCCGGAAACCGCGCCGGTTCAACAACATATGGCTGATGGCGCAACGGGGAAGGCCCCGACGCCTGCACCCTCGTCTTTGAGTGTCAAGCCGGAAACCGAGCGCAAAAGGCGTGAAAAGCCCGTGGACTCCGGGCTGGCCGAGCTGGTTCTTCCGCCGCGAACGCAGGCCGGAAGAAACCCGGTTCGCATATCTCTAAGGCTGCGAGTGCTCGCGAGGCATGTTCCCCTTCTAGAGGAACTTGAATCACAAGGGTTTCCCCGCGAAACGGTGCTGCGGACCGCTTTCAATAGAATGCCAAAGGTTAATTTTGAGCCTCGGTATGTGCCTCAAGTGCAAGAAGTAAGTGCTGGTAACGAATGGATATGGCGGTTCGGTCCTGGGGTGTCTCCTGAAGTGCTGTCACAGATCGCCGCGCAGGTCCGTGATGGCGACAAGGCACCGCGTTCCGCGTTGCTGCTTGGTCAGGTCGAACCTGGTTGGTTTGCGTCCCTAGACGAAACGATTGAAAGGCTTTTGAAATGAAACATTGTCTGATCGCCGCCCTTTGCCTTGCTTCCGGTCCTGCTCTCGCATGGACGGAGACCAAGGATTTTCGGGGCCTTCACGTCTATGAAGCATCCGGCGAGGGTGTTGCGCTGTCGGTTGTCTGCGATCCTGACGGGGCGATGATTCCCCCGGAAAATCACCTGATGATGACGGTGCAAGGGGAAAACTACAGCGGCGACTATCAGCTAAAGTCGTCGGAACGCAGCTTTGAAGGGAAGATCCAGAACGGAACGCTGGTCAGCACCGACGGCGATCCATGGAACGAGGTTATCGCAGTGCTGCGCAGCAGCGCCGAGATTGACCTGACGATCAACGGCATGAGCTATGCCCTGAATACCGAACAGCCCTTTCCGGTCGAATGCGGTTCTTCCGCTGAATGATCTGCGATCCGCCGCCTCGGCGGCTGCGACCCGGCGGGGGATTCGGACAAGCCGAACGCCCCGCCGTAGTTGAAGGGGGACACCCCCTCGCTGCACCTAGCCAGATTAGACAGGACCGTGGCTCGGCCTACGGCCTGCGCCCGCACCATCCTGTCGAATCAGGCTAGGTTTGCTACCCCCCATGCTTCGCCAGCGGGCAAGCCGGATAGCCGATGCTATCCGGCTCTAACCATTCGGGGTGCCCCATGTCGAAATCCAAGAAATATGCAGATCCTGTAAAAATCCTTTTTATTGAAAAGGATGAAGGTGTCGAACAGTTTGCCGGCGTTCTGTATCGGTGGAATACTGGTCAGGTGCAAATGCGGTGGGACATTGATCCGGCGGCATTGGGCGGGATGTTCTCGATCCGTTGGGAAGGGGTTACGCGCCATGCGTGATGAACCTTTCTCGCAAGCCGCCTCCGAGGGAAGCTCGACCGATCTCGACCCGGGCGAACGGTTGGCCCGCGCGAATGCTCTGATAGAGGCCGCATTGCGCTGCGACTGGCAGGACGCGGAAATGGTCATGTCGTCGTTATTGGAAGAATACCGTGCGGGACCGCCGATGCCAGCACTTGCCGACATAGAGGACGATGCGGCTTTCTGGGCGCAGATGGCGACGTTCGAGGAACTTCGCGCCTATTTTATAGCCTGTGGGCAGAAGCTGATTCGAGCGGGCTTGGGCGTTCGCGGCAGAGTCAAGCTCGCCCGCCGTGTCTTGAGTGATCTACCTCCCGATCAACGCAGAAAGGCGCTTGAAATTCTGTCGGCAGACTGCGCGGAAGGGCAGGGCGGAATTGTCCACCCGAGACGCGTCAGCGGCTCGGGCTTGCAGCCGAGCGAACGGGACGCGCGGTCATAGAGCGAAGGATCGTGAGCGAGTGCTGTGGGCAATTTCGTCCCGCGAATGCGGGCGTTGCCTGCATGGCGAACGCAAAAGGATCTCGTGGCGCGGCTTGCCGCGCTGCCTTGTGTGGCGAAGCCATTTGCGGCCAGCATCGGCGGCGCTAGCAGGCGATGCTGGCCGCAAATATTTGCCCCGCCGAAGCGGGGCGGGGCGCGGCTCCCTTCTGGCTACCTTTATTTAACGGCGAATCCTGATGATCTTCGTATGCACCCGCGCCGTGCTGAAGGTGTCGGGTGGCAAGGTCTCCAGATGCTCTGCCTCGGGATGCTCGAATGTTACGGGCACCAAGGCGACAAGGGTTGCCGGTTCCATGTGTCCGCCTCGGTCGAGAAGGGAATGCGCCGCCTCGATGTGTTTTCGCACGTCGCGGAAAGGCGGATTCATGACGATCCGGGGGAACACCGCGCGACCTTTCACGTCCTCGGCATAATCCAGAAAACAGCGGTGAATGGTGGGACCGATCTTGCGCAGCGCGGCCGCTAGCGCATGGTGACGCTCGATCATGGTCAACTCTTGCGGGCTGTGCCCGGCCGCGATCAGTGCGCGGGCAAGCTGGCCGGTGCCCGCGCTAGGCTCAAGCGTCAGATAATCGCCCACGGGTCCGAGGTATTCGGGGTATCCGGAATTTCTGGTTGATAAAATGCCAAAGATGTAAAGAAGAAAATCTTTCTCAGCGGATTATCTGATTGATCCTCTTCAGCCTACTCTACTGCCAATTTTCTGTTTCCACCTTCGCCTGAGTCTTCATAGCGATGCTGACTAGGGAGGACAGCGAGAGCTGGGCAAGCGTCAAAGCGGTTCTGGTTCATGCGCAATCCGGACACCTGCACAACATTCCTCTTGTAAGAAACCGATCAAATTCTCTAGGTGCCCATACCCGGGTATACAGACAATCGTGCGGCTATGTTTCTCCTGCCGGATCAGCCCTACCTTGGCCATGCGCGCAAGGTGATGTGATAGCGTCGAAGCAGGAATACCCAGCCCCTTCTGGATATCTCCGACCGAAGCCCCATCATGGCCAGCTTTGACCAGAAAGCGGAACACGGACAGTCGGTGACTATTCCCTAGCTCAGCTAAGCTGGCTGCAACCTTTTCGTGATCCATAGCACGCCCCAATAATTCGATGTTTCTAGAATTATAGTTGACAGGTCGGATAAACGCAAGTAGGCTGCGTACATCATTTCGACAATACTAGAAATATAGGAGTAATATTGAATGTCATCTCAACTCCAAGACGCTCTAGGCATGTTCGCCTTTCTCGCTATCGAGCTATCGGTTGTATTCATTGGCATTAGCTTGCTGGTCGGAGTTCTTCAACGTCACATCCCACCATCCAAGGTGGAAGCGTTACTGACTTCCAGTGGGAAGCGAGGCTATTTTCTTGCTGCTGGTTTAGGAGCTATAACGCCCTTCTGTAGTTGCTCGACTATCCCCATGTTGAAAGGGTTGATTCGGGCACGGGCCGGTTTTGGGCCGATGATGGTGTTTCTTTTCTCATCTCCGTTGCTGAATCCTATCGTCGTCGGCCTGCTGGTTGCCACGTTTGGATGGACACTTACTGCTATCTATGTGCTCGCCGCTTTGGTGGTCGCGGTAGGTGCCGGATGGCTGCTTCACACGCTTGGCTTCGAGCGTTATGTGCGCCGGACGGCGACACAAGAGAGCAGTGGATGTAGTTCATCAGCAAGCCCGTGCAGTGCTACATCGACCGCATCGAGTTGCGGCACCAACAGCTGCGACACCACTCCGAAGACGGCTTCTTGCGGGGCTGATAGGAAGACAACAGTCTCTACGTCTAGCGAATGCTGTGACAGTCAACCCACTGTCACGGTTAAGAAAGAAGGGAAGTACAGTGGTGTGTGGCGGGAAGCTTGGTCGGACTTTATCGATGTGTTGCCTTACCTGCTCATCGGTATTGCGATTGGCAGCGTGATCTATGGTTTCATGCCCACTGACTTATTGGAGCAGTATGCAGGCCCAGATAATCCCTTTGCCATTCCAGTTGCCGCTGTCATCGGCGTGCCGTTGTATATTCGCGCTGAAGCCGTCATACCTCTGGCAGCGGCTCTGATGGCCCAAGGCGTGGGTGCCGGGACGGTGCTAGCGTTGATCATCGGCAGTGCCGGAGCCAGCCTGACTGAGCTCATTCTGTTGCGCTCTTTGTTCACGCTGAAGCTTTTAGCGGCGTTTTTAGCAGTCATTTTTGCTATGGCGATGATTGCCGGTTACGCCACCTACCTGTTTTTCTGATCAAGGCGGGAGATGATTAATTCGTTAAGCCTTCCTGGGTACCAGTTGGTGGATTCTGATGAGCAGAATGAAGACATACATTTTCGGCTTGAAGCACCTACACCAGTAGCCTGCGAGGGGTGCGGCGTGCAGGGTGAGTTCGTGCGGTTCGGCAAGCGTGACGTTCCCTATCGTGATCTGCCCATCCACGGCAAGCGGGTCACTCTCTGGGTGGTCCGCCGCCGATACACCTGCCGGGCCTGCAAGACAACATTCAGGCCCCAGCTACCGGAGATGGTGGACGGATTCCGTATGACACTGCGGCTGCATGAGTACGTGGAGAAGGAATCCTTCAACCACCCCTACACCTTTGTGGCGGCACAGACCGGCCTGGACGAGAAGACGGTGCGCGACATCTTCAACGCCCGCGCCGAGTTCCTGGGGCGCTGGCACCGCTTCGAGACGCCCCGCATCCTGGGCATTGACGAGCTATACCTGAACAAGCGCTACCGCTGCATTCTGACCAACATTGAGGAGCGAACCCTGCTCGACCTGCTGGCCACCCGCCGCCAGGACGTGGTGACCAACTACCTGATGAAGCTGAAAGACCGGCAGAAGGTCGAGATCGTCAGCATGGACATGTGGAACCCCTACCGGGCAGCGGTCAAGGCTGTGCTGCCCCAGGCCCGTATCGTGGTCGATAAGTTCCATGTGGTGCGCATGGCCAACGATGCCCTAGAGAGAGTGCGCAAGGGCCTCAGAAAGGAGCTGAAACCGTCCCAGAGCCGGACTCTCAAGGGAGACCGGAAAATCCTGCTGAAACGCGCTCACGAAGTCTCAGACGAGTAACGCGCGAAAGTTGGTGATGCCCTGAGGGGCGGCATATCATGGCGGTGTTCAGACGCCGTCAATTCTCAGCCGAGAAAGGGATATGCCACATGTCGGAGACTACCATCAGCACGCTGCCCGA
>NZ_JRKN01000055.1 GCF_000763905.1 Paracoccus halophilus | reverse complement strand
ATTGATGAATATTATGCCGCTCAGCACACGACGGTCGTCAACGCGTGGCTTGCCGTGGGACTTCGGGAAATAGGGTTTCAGACGCTCCATCTGCGCGTCAGTCAGCCAGAAAAGGTTGCTCATGGATAGGTCTCCTTGCAGAGCCTGAATCACGCGAACAGCCCTAAATCAATGGGTCTGGAGCCTAAAGCCACCGTCGAAGTCAGCGATAATCCTGCTGCGAACATTTTGATCCGCGAGATGGGTGGCCTTAATGCATGGCAGGCTTGGTATCGCGCAATTGATGACAAGTGCCCGGCCGACAAAGCACCGGATCGTGTCCTCGCTGCCTTCGATCTCTTCGAGACTCTCGAAGTGGAGCCGTCGCATCGCCTGGGAGTGTTTACCGGGCTGGACGAGAACACCGTCCTCACCCTTCAGCAGCGACCCCTTGAAGAACCCGAGCGCACAGGAGGTCTTCATCCCGTAGATGATGACGACGTTGCTGTCCTCATAGGCATAGCAAAGCTTGCCCCACTTCACGCGCTCTTCGAGGCCGCAATCGAGGAGGATGTCCCGCAGCTTGCGCCGTTCCGCCTGCCAGTTGCTCTGGTTCAACAGATATTTAACCTTGGGATCGTCTGTCATGCCTTTTGTCCTTCAGCCTCAATGCGGCGCGACAAACAGCCGTCCGAGCGCGATCACCGCCCAGACAGCCGCGACACCCAGCGAGTAATACATCGGCCCGTTGTCCGCGGCACCGGCACGCAGCTGAACGCCTGAAAAGACCAGCATTTCCGGCGCGATCCCGATGGCCGCGACCGGCACCAGCCACCCTAGAGATGGCACGACAGCGGGAACGACAGGAATGGTGCCGCTATCTAATGCGTTCATTCCTGCCGTTCACCGTTGTCGCCGTAGCGGGAGGTCACCTAAACGCATGTTCGAGCATGAAGATCAGGCAGCACAGATACCGGAGACCGCGACTTTCCGGAACAGGTGCGGACTGGCAACAGCAGATGACGGATAGGCTGAGAGCTTTGCGACAAACTCGGGATGCGTGAAGGCGGCTCGGAACGCCTCGGTCGAGTCCCACACGGCATAGTTCAGGTAGGTTGGGCTATCGCCGATGGCGCGGTGGAGTTGTGTGGAGATGAAGCCCGGTTGCTGCTTCATGAAGTGGGCATCGTCGGTCCAAGCGTCGAGGAAGCCCGACTCATCCGCTGCATCAAGCGCGAAGAGGTTGATGAGTACGACCGGCGCGGCGGCAATGCCAAGTTGGCGCTCAAGTGGAAACTTCTCGTCCAGAGATTTTAGAAGCGACATAATGAACCTTTCTATATGGATTTTTGAATGCTCAGACTCCGGTCCGGTTAGGTTGGTCTTGGCCTTGCTGCTCGGCACTATCGACCTTTCTTGAGTCGCTTATGCAGATGATAGCAGGCGCTCATACAAATCGCACATTCGGTATTCTCGCTCCAGAACCGTCATGCGGCGCAGCGCTCCCTTTCAGCATGAGCCAATGTCAGCCCCGGCAAGGACGGCCCAAAGCGGTATTTGGACAGGTGACCAGTTGCTGCGGTGCAGCCTTCGCATTGCCGCCGTTCGCTCAGCTTGCGGCATTTCCGTGATGTTTGTCCCGCCGAAACGGGTAGCCCGGCCATCGAGTTGGCGTGCCTCGCTTCCCGCGCAGTGGGCGCCACAGCGGCGGCTGCTGATCCGCCCCGCCGATGAATGCGCCACAGTGTCGTTAGGCGCACAGCCGGGCCCCAATGCCGTCCGGATAGCGCTGAACGGCGCCACTCTGCTCGAGCTGCTGCGTCAGGCCTCAACACCCTGCGACGTCTCTACGACACGCCGCAGGGTGAGGATCTCGTGGTCTGAACCTTATCCGCGCAGGATCGAGCGGCCGGCATACTCTGCGGCGGCGCCCAGCATTTCTTCGATTCGAATCAGCTGGTTGTATTTCGCCAGCCGGTCCGAGCGGGCAAGGCTGCCGGTCTTGATCTGGCCGCAATTGGTGGCGACGGCGAGATCGGCGATGGTGGCATCCTCGGTCTCGCCCGAGCGGTGCGACATCACCGAGGTGTAACCGGCGCGGTCGGCCATGCGGACCGCATCCAGTGTTTCCGACAGGGTGCCGATCTGGTTCACCTTGACCAGCAGCGAGTTGCCGCAGCCGCGGCGGATGCCCTCTTCCAGACGGTCCGGATTGGTGACGAACAGATCGTCGCCGACCAGCTGAACCGAACCGCCAAGACGCTCGGTCAAGAGCTTCCAGCCGTCCCAGTCATCCTCGGCGCAGCCATCCTCGATCGACAGGATCGGGTAATCGGCGCAAAGCGCGGCCAGGTAATCGACATTCTCGGCCGGGGTCAGGGTCTTGCCCTCGCCCTTCATCTCGTATTTGCCGTCCCTGAAATATTCGGTCGAGGCGCAGTCCAGCGCCAGCATGATGTCGTCGCCGGGCTTGTAGCCGGCCTTCTCGACCGCCTTCAGGATGAAATCCAGCGCATCGCGGGTGCTGGACAGGTTCGGCGCAAAGCCGCCCTCGTCGCCGATCCCGGTGGACAGGCCCGAGGCCGAGAGTTCTTTCTTCAGCGTGTGGAACACTTCCGAGCCCATGCGCACGGCCTCGCGGATATTGCCCGCGCTGACCGGCATGATCATGAATTCCTGGATGTCGATCGGGTTGTCGGCATGTTCGCCGCCATTGATGATGTTCATCATCGGCACTGGCAGCACATGCGCGCCGGTCCCGCCGACATAGCGGTAGAGCGGCTGGCCCGTGGCCATCGCCGCCGCCTTGGCCACCGCCAGCGACACGCCCAGGATGGCATTGGCGCCAAGCCGGCCCTTGTTGGGCGTCCCGTCCAGCTCGCACATCATGCGGTCGACGGCCAGCTGCTCGGTCGCATCCTCGCCGATCAGGTTCTCGGCGATCTCGCCATTGACGGCGGCGACGGCCTCCAGCACGCCCTTGCCCAGATAGCGGGTCTTGTCGCCATCGCGCTTTTCGACGGCCTCATGCGCGCCGGTCGAGGCGCCCGAGGGCACCGCCGCCCGGCCCATCGTGCCGTCTTCCAGCGTCACATCCACCTCGACGGTCGGATTGCCGCGGCTGTCCAGAATTTCGCGGGCGAAGATATCGATGATGGCAGACATGGGCTTTTCCTTTCGTCGGATGCGTCAGTCGAAACCGGCAACGCGGATATTGTTGGTGCTGCCGGACTGTCCAAAGGGCACCCCGGACAGAATGACGATGCTGTCGCCCGCTTCGGGTTTCAGCATGTCGCGGCTGGTTGCGACGGCGGTCCGCACCATGCTGTCATAGTCCTGCACCGAATCCTCGGCCATCGAGCGCGCATCCCAAAGCAGTGCCATGCGCCGGGAAATCCGGATGTCGCGGGTCAGCACGATCAATGGTAGAAAGGGCCTGCGTGCGGCGATCCGCGCGGCTGTGCTGCCGCTGCGCGAATAGGCGACGATGGCGCGTGCGCCAAGCGAGGCCGCAAGCATTGCGCCTGTATCGGCAATCGCATCTGCCGGGCTCGCGGCCGGTTCGCGTGATGCGGCAATCGCCCTGGCATAGAAGGAATGCGCCTCGGTGCTGCGGATGATGCGGTCCATCACCGCCACGGTCTCGGCGGGAAAGGCGCCGGTCGCGCTTTCGGCCGAGAGCATCACCGCATCCGCGCCGTCATAGATCGCGGTGGCGACATCCGAGGCCTCGGCCCGTGTTGGCGCGGGCGCGGCGGTCATGGATTCCAGCATTTGCGTCGCGACGATCACCGGGCGGCTTTCGCGGCGGCACAGCGCGATGATCTCTTTCTGCCGGGCGGGCACCTCCTCGGGCGGGATTTCGACGCCCAGATCGCCGCGTGCAACCATGATCGCATCGGCCTTGCGGATGATCGCCTCGATCTCGGACAGGGCCGAGGGCTTTTCGATCTTGGCGACGAGACCCGCGCGGCCGTCGATGATACCCGTGATCTCGTCCAGGTCGCTCGCCTTCTGGACGAAGGACAGCGCCACCCAATCGACGCCATGGGCCAGCCCGAATTCCAGATCGCGCCGGTCCTTTTCGGTCAGGACCGGCAGGTCCAGCACCGTGTCGGGCAGGTTGACGCCCTTGCGGTCGCTAAGCTTGCCGCCCTCCAGCACCTCGGCCTCGATCCGCTCCGACCTGGACGAGGTGACCAGCAGCCGAACCCGGCCATCGTCGATGAACAGCCGATGGCCCGGTCGGATCGACGCGAAGATCTCGGGATGGGGCAAAGGCAGGTTATCGCTGTCCGAGGTCTCGGCGGGCAGGAACTTAACCCGGTCACCGCGCTCGACCATGCGGGCGCCGTCTTGCAGCCGGCCTAGCCGGATCTTCGGGCCCTGCAGGTCCTGAAGGATGCCGATCGGCGTGCCGGTATCGGCCTCCATCGCGCGGATGGCGGCGATCACCTGGGCATGCGTGGCGTGATCGCCATGGCTGAAATTCAGCCGAAACGTATCGACGCCGTTCTCGAAAAGCTGGCGCAGCATCGCGGGCGAGGCGCTGGCGGGGCCGACGGTCGCCACGATCTTGGCGCGTCTGTCACGGATCATATTGTTGTCCCTTCTCTGGATCAGAGCACCAGGATCGCCCTGAAATCGTTCACATTGGTCAATGTCGGGCCGGTGCGGATCAGTGCGCCGAGCTGGTCGAAAAGGCTGTAGCTGTCATGCCCGTCCAGATAATCGCGCGGGTTCAGCCCGGCTTCGCGCGCCGCCGCCAAACTCGCGGGGCCGATCACCGCGCCAGCGGCATCTTCGGTGCCGTCGATCCCGTCGGTATCAGCCGCAAGCGCATGAATGCCAGGGTGGCCATCCAGCGCCAGTGCGAGACCAAGCAGGAATTCGGTGTTCCGCCCGCCGCGACCGGGCCTGGTATCGCCGATGGAAACCGTCGTTTCTCCGCCCGAGAGCAGCACTGCCGGAGCCTTGGCTGGGGTGCCATGCGCGGCGCAGGCCCGCGCGATTCCGGCCATTGCAACGCCAAGTTGCGAGGCTTCGCCCTCCAGTGCATCGCCCAGCAAAAGCGAGGTAATCCCGGCCGCGCGCGCGACATGGGCCGCCGCTTCCAAGGACATCTGCGGCGTGGCGATCATGCGGTAATCCGGTGTGAAATCCGGCTGGGCCGCAGGTGGGCGCAGCAGGTTCTCACGCGCGGCTTGAGGCAGATTCGGCCCAAGCCTTTTGACCAGATGCGACAGATCATCGCCCGCTGACGGATCGGGAACTGTCGGGCCGGACGCAATCGCCGCCGGATCGTCTCCCGGCACATCCGAGATCGCCAGCGTGACCAGCCGCGCCGGTGCGGCTGCCTCGGCCAGTCTGCCGCCCTTGATCAGCGACAGGCGGCGGCGCACGCGGTTCATGTCCTCGATGGTCAGCCCGGATGCCAGCAGCAGGCGGTTGACCTGCATCTTGTCGTCCAGCGTCAGCGGCGGCGCGGGCAGGGTCATCAGCGCCGAGCCCCCGCCCGAGATCAGCGCAAGCACCAGATCATCAGGACCGGCCCGATGAACCGTCTGCAGGATTTCCGCTGCGGCCCTGTGCCCGGCCTCGTCCGGCACCGGGTGCGAGGCTTCGCGCACCGTGATCCGGTCGGTCGGCACGGCATGGCCGTAGCGGGTCACGACCACGCCGGACAGGTCCACATCCGGCCAGGCCAGCTCCACCGCCCGCGCCATGGCGGGGGCCGATTTTCCTGCCCCCACCACGATGCAGCGGCCAGCAGGTTTTTCAGGCAGATGCCGGGCGAGCACGGTGGCGGGGTCAGCCGCCGCGATCGCCGCATCGAGCATCTTTCTCAGTAGCTCTTCTGCGTCCTCCTCCCTCATGGCACCCTCAAATATTCTCGCCGCGGATCGCGTCGATCACCGCATCAGTGACCTGCTGCGTCGTGGCGCTGCCGCCGACATCCGGAGTCAGCACGCCATCGGCGCAGACCTTTTCCACCGCCCGCATCAGCCTCTCGGCGGCCGCCGGTTCGCCCAGATGGTCCAGCATCTGCGCGGCGGTCCAGAACGTGGCCACCGGATTGGCGATGCCCTTGCCGGTGATGTCGAAGGCCGAGCCGTGGATCGGCTCAAACATCGAGGGGAAACGGCGCTCGGGATCGATATTGCCGGTCGGGGCGACGCCCAGACTGCCGGCCAGCGCGCCCGCCAGATCGGACAGGATGTCGGCATGCAGGTTGGTCGCGACAATGGTGTCCAGACCTTGCGGGTTCTTGACCATGCGCACAGTCATCGCATCGACCAGCATCTTGTCCCAGGTCACATCGGGGAACTCCTTCGACACCTCTGCGGCGATCTCGTCCCACATCACCATGCCGTGCCGTTGGGCGTTGGATTTCGTCACCACCGTCAGCAGCTTGCGCGGGCGGGACTGGGCCAGCCTGAAGGCATAGCGCATGATCCGGGTGACGCCGACGCGGGTAAAGATCGCGACCTCGGTGCCAACCTCTTCCGGCAGGCCCTTATGGGCGCGGCCGCCATGGCCGGAATATTCGCCCTCGGAGTTCTCGCGGACGATCACCCAGTCCAGATCGCCGGGGCCGACGCCGGCCAAGGGCGACTGAATGCCCGGCAGGATCTTGGTCGGGCGCACATTGGCATATTGGTCGAAGCCCTGACAGATCGGCAGGCGCAGCCCCCAGAGGGTCACGTGATCGGGAACGTCGGGCGCACCGACAGCCCCGAAAAAGATCGCATCATAGGCTTTCAGCTGTTCCGGCCCGTCCTCGGGCATCAGCGCGCCGGTCTTCTTGTAACGATCCGAGCTCCAGTCGAACTCGGTCACGTCGAACTGAAAGCCGCCATCGCGGCGGGCCAGCGCCTCCAGCGCCTGAAGGCCGGCGGCGATGACTTCGGGACCGATGCCATCCGCGGGGATCGAGGCAATCTTGTAGGTTTTCATGGGCTTTCTCCTCATTCGGGTTAAGGGGGCCGAAAGCGTCGCCGGGCGGGCCATCAAGGCCCCACTTGTCTCCTCCCTTGCGACGCCCTGCGGCGATCACAGGACGAAACTGCGCCCGCTGCGGCGATTCCTCAATTTGCGTAGAATTATATACTGAAATGAGATAATTTGAGGGCGGAGGTGCCGATGGATATTCAGCAGATCAGGTGTTTCCTGGCCGTCGCCGAGGAACTGCATTTCGGCCGCGCCGCGCAGGCGATGGACATGCTGCCGGCTTCGCTCGGCCGGCAGATCCGGCTGCTCGAGGACCGGTTCGAGACCCGGCTGTTCCTGCGCACGACCCGCAATGTCGCGCTGACCGAGGCGGGCACGGCAATTCTCGACGATGCCCGCGGGCTTGTCGCACACGCCGATCGCTTCGAGCAGCGCATCCGCGCGGTTCGGCGCAGCGAAACCGCCGTGCTGAAGGTCGGCGCCATCGACAGCGCCGCCAACGGGCTGATGCCGCAGCTGTTGCAGCTTCTGCGCGCGCGTCGACCCGAGATCGAGGTGCAGCTGGTCGAGCAGAAGACCATGCACCTGCTGCCCCGCATCCTCAGCGGCAGTCTGGATATCGCCTTTTGCCGCCCGCCCGACATCCGGGATCCGAAGATCCACTTCCAGACGCTGTTCTTTGAAACCGCCGTGGTCGCCCTGCCTGAAACACACCCGCTGGCCGATCGGTCGGACCTGACGGTCGAGGATCTGGCCGATGCGCCGCTGATCGTCCCCGACCGCCGCTCGCGCCCGCATTCGCATGACCTGACCATCAAGCTCTTCACCGATGCCGGGCTGACCGCTCGGATCGCCCAGATCGCCGAGGAGAAACACACCATCGTCAATCTGGTGGCGACCGGAACCGGGCTGGCCATCGTGCCGCGATGGGCCTCGCGCATCGCCGTTCCAGGGGTGCGCTTCGTCCCGCTTGTGCTGCCCGAAGGCACCACGCGCGGCAAGCTGATCCTCGCCGCAGCCTGGGCGCGCGGCACGCGCGACGATCATCGCGACGCGCTGCTGGCGGTGCTGGACGAGAACCTTCAGATGATCGAGGCCAGCGCCTGACTGATTGGCGCGGTCATTATTATTACGAAAATTAATATAATCTTTGGCAAATTCATTCGGACGCCGCTCCTGCCTATTCCGGGATCTGTATCTGCCCCTCGTGGGCCTGAACCGGACTCTGGGAGGAGACCATGGATCCTGCAAACATTACCCTTCTGCTGTTGCTCTTCGCGATCGTCATGTTCGTGTGGGAACGGGTGCCCCTGGCCGTCACGGCGATGATCGTCTGCGTCAGCCTGGTGCTGACCGGCGTGCTTGATGCCGGCGAGGCCTTTGACGGCTTCGTCAACAGCAATGTCATCCTGTTCGTCGACATGTTCATCATCGGCGGCGCCCTGTTCCAGACCGGCATGGCGGCCGAGATCGGCGGGCTGGTCACGCGATTTGCCAAGACGGAACGGCAGTTGGTGGTGGCGATCATGCTGATCACCGGGCTGATGTCGGGCGTCCTGTCGAACACAGGCACAGCGGCGGTTCTGATCCCCGTGGTCATCGGCATTGCCGCGAAATCAGGCTTTGCCCGCTCGCGCCTGCTGTTGCCGATCGTCTTTGCCGCGGCCATGGGCGGCAATCTCAGCCTGATCGGCGCGCCCGGAAACATGATCGCCCAGGCCGCGCTGCAAGAGCAGGGGCTGAGCTTTGGCTTCTTCGAATACGGGCTTGTCGGCCTGCCGATCCTGCTGGCTGGCATCCTGTTCGTTGCCACCATCGGTTTCCGCCTGCTGCCCGATCACAAGACCGAAGAACTGGCCGCGGACAGCCTGCATCCGGTCGGCGCCTCGGTGCCGCAGTGGAAAAAGAATGCCTCGCTGATCGTGCTCGTCCTGACCATCCTCGGCATGATCTTCGAGGCGCAGATCGGCATCCGCCTGCATATCACTGGCGCCATCGGAGCCATCGCGCTGATCCTTCTGGGTGTCATCAGCGAGGACGAGGCCTATCAGTCCATCGACGCCAAGACGATCTTCCTGTTCGGCGGCATCCTGTCGCTGGCCGCCGCAATGGAGAAAACCGGGGCCGGTCAGGTCATCGCCGAAGCCGTGCTGGGCTTCACCGGGCCGGACACGCCGATGTTTGTCTTCCTGCTGGTCATCTTCCTGCTTGCCGTGGTCATGACCAACTTCATGTCAAACACCGCGACGACCGCGCTGCTGGTGCCGATCAGCCTGTCGATCTCGACCCAGATCGGCGCCGATCCGCGTGCCGTGCTGATGGCGACCGTGATCGGCGGCTCGCTTGCCTATGCCACACCCATCGGCATGCCGGCCAATGTCATGGTGCTTGGGCCCGGCAAGTATAGGTTCATGGATTACACGCGGGCCGGCCTGCCGCTGATTCTGGTCTCGACCGTTGTCGCCATGATCCTGCTGCCGATCCTGTTCCCGTTCTTCCCGTAAATCGGCGTGGCACAAATTGCAGTGTAGGCTCGCGATAGAATCTCGCGGGCCTTTGCTGCGCCGGTCAGAAGAATTTGAATGTCCGTTCTTGCAGCACCACCCCGACCAATTCGCAGGTGCAGCGAATTCAAACTTCCCGCCCCTCCTGTCGACGCAACGCAATCGCGAAGGCGAGAACCGCTGCGATAGTTGAGGTCTCCGCGCTTCTCGCCTTCGCTACCGTAGCAACCACTACGTCCCTTGTCGGTGCCGATGGTCATGCAACCTGGTGCCGAAACTTAATGCAAGTGAGTGCCGATCCGAGTGAGAGCCAGCACCTGACCAAAACCGGCCTGGGCTCCTCTTGCTGTAAGAGAGGGGCCCAAAAGCTTCAAAATCGTGTTCTGAAGGGCACGCAACTGTGCTAGATTGGCCATATTGACAGACGATCTGCAAGCTTATGCTCCAAATCGGCACTGTTATGATCCAATGACAAACGCAAATATGGTGGAGCCGAGGGGAATCGAACCCCTGGCCTCGTCATTGCGAACGACGCGCTCTACCAACTGAGCTACGGCCCCATCCGGCGCACTATGTCACTCACCGGGTAAAACTTGTCAAGAGATCGCACGGGTCGACAATATCTCTGCGTTGTTGATGCCCACAGCATTGCAGAATCCAGCCTTTGAGTATCCACGCATGGGTTCAACCATCCGACTTCCGGTCGGACCTGCTTCAGTGCGAAGAAGCAGCGTATGATCTTACCCTCCCAATATGAGCCGCAGCCGGAGCAAGGGCCCATTTCGAAAGGATAATAGCACAACAGCGGGGAAATCCGCTTCATTCCTAGCAACTTTATCCGAATGCGCCTTGGCGCTTCCTCACAATGCGCCCCTAGGTGTTCAGTCCTGGCATTTGGTGGATCGGGTTCAGGATGAATCTGTCAGGCTCTGATGTCCAGATCTTGCAGATTTATTCGTAAGGCGTGAGACCGCCGAGGGTCTTGAGCCTGCGCACGAAG
>NZ_JRKN01000054.1 GCF_000763905.1 Paracoccus halophilus | reverse complement strand
TGAAAGGCGCTTTTCGCCAAATCGACGCCGATGATGGTAACTTCGTCCATTGCTGTTCCTCCTCTTCTCTATCCCACGGTAGCCCACGAGGCGCGGGAGGGGCATCCACCCCATCAAGGATCGAGCGCAGCTGCCTGTGGGCAACCGGGCCAGATCCTGTGCCGCTGGTCCGAAGAAGATCCTCGGAGGCCCGCCCTGGTGTCAGATGCCACAGATTATTGACTCACGGAGTAAGGTATTGCTGCAGCTGACTGGCAGGACCGTCAGGCACTTCCACCCCAATCGTCAGCCAAAACTGATCCGCCTTGCCACCCGCCGGGCGTCTGCTATTGCGGACATTTCTGCTGTTCGCTGCACCTGCAGCCTCCTCGCCCTTGCCACCCGTGGGGCCGTTCCGAAGGGCGGAGAGCGGTCTTTCGCTGCGCAACCCGCCGATGTCGGCTTTACACCGGCCGGACCTGTAATCGCCCCTATTCTGCTACGCGGCTCTGGAACGAAATTTACCCCAATCGCTGCGGATGTTATACTGTACCGCGACAGGTCTTTTTCCGCCGAACCTGCGCAGTGTCGTGGTCGCGTTGAACTGTTGATGCAATTTTCAGCAACCGTCGAAAAATTGGGCAGCGATGGTCCAGCGGCAACTACATATCGTTCTCGATATTGTATTCAGCTTACTGCAACAGCAATCTGCGATCCAAATGCACAAGAAGCTTTTGATCGTTGTCGTTGAGCCCGATTCCGACCGGGCCAAGTCCATCGTCGATGGGCTTCGTCAAGCTGGGGATCATGAGATTCGTGTGATGGCCGAGCAGGCCGGACTGGCCCGCCAGGTTGCCAGCCTGCAGCCGGATGTGGTGCTGATCGACATGGCCAATCCGTCCCGGGACGTTCTTGAGGAACTGGCATTGGCCTCGGGGCCTTCCGAGCGGCCGGTCGCGATGTTCACGGACAGCACGGATGAGCAATTGACGCGTTCTGCCATAGAGGCGGGAATATCGGCCTATGTCGTCGATGGGCTGCGGCCTGAACGGATCAAGCCAATCCTCGACGCCGCCATCGCGCGCTTTCACATCATGCAACGGATAAAGGCCGAACTGGCTGCGACGCGCGCCGCGCTGGAAGAACGAAAAGTCATTGACCGTGCCAAGGCGGTGCTGATGAAGGTGCGGGGAATCGACGAGGAAGCAGCTTATGCACTGTTACGCAAGGCGGCGATGGATCAGGGCAAACGCCTCGCTGAGATCGCGCAGCAACTGGTCATGGCTGCGGGACTGTTGGGCAAATGATCTCGCTGCGCCTTGGCTATGTGCCCTTGATCGACGCGGCACCGCTGATCGTTGCCCAGGAACTTGGCTTTGCCGCCGAAGAGGGACTGCGGCTGGAGCTGGTGCGATTGGGCGCCTGGACGCAGGCTCGCGACATGCTGGGCGCTGGAATGATCGACGCAGCCCATATGCTGATGCCGATACCCATTGGTCAGGCGCTTGGGCTGGGGCCGCCGCTGCCGCCTATGGATCTGGTGATGTTCATGTCCCAGGGCGGGCAGGTCATCGCGGTCAATCGCACGATCGAGGCGCGGCTGCGCGGGATCGGTTATGGGTTCGATTTTGCCGACCCTCGCGCCGCAGGGCAGGCCTTGCGTAATGTGGTTGCGGCACCTCTGCGCGTGGGTGTCCCGTTCACCTTCTCAACGCATCTGGAGCTGACGGATTACTGGCTGCGGGTCAGTGGCTTTGCGCCGGAAGAGGTCAAGTTGATCACCGTGCCGCCGCCGCGGATGACCGATGCCATGGCGGCAGGCGAGGTGGACATGTTCTGCGTGGGCGAACCCTGGGCCTCTTTCGCGGTTGAACGAGAGGCCGCAGCGCTGTTGCTGCCCGGAACTTCTATCTGGGCTGCGCCTCCGGAAAAGGGCCTTGTCCTGCGGCGCGATTTCACCGCCGTACGCCCGGATGAGACCGGCGCGCTGATGCGGGCGGTCTGGCGGGCGGGGCGCTGGCTGGATCAGCCCGACCAGCGTGGCCTCGCCGCCGAGATCATCTCGCGCGCCGGATATCTGGATCTGCCGCCGGAACTGGCGGACAGGGGCCTGAGCGGGCGTCTGCTGCTGTGTGCGGATGGCGAATTGCGAGAGGCGCCACGTTTCATCGCATTCAATGCGGGTGCCGCCAGTTTCCCGTGGCGCAGCATTGCCGCCCTGATCGCAAAGCGGATCGCGCTGCGCTATGGGAAAGACATTGACGTTGCCATGGCCCGCGCGATGCAGCATTTCCGCACCGATCTTTATCGTAAGCATCTTCGTCCGGCGGGGGCGGCATTGCCTGGTGCGTCCTCGCGGCTGGAAGGAATGCTGGTCGAGGACCGTATGGTCGCAGCCGAAAGCGGGCAGATGATTCTGCACGCCGACGGGTTCTTCGACGGCTTCACATTCGAGCCGCCGGAACAGTTTTCGTCAATAAGCTGATCAAAATTTAGGCAGGCCGCGCGTTTGCCGCATGAATTCTCAGCGCTGGCGCCTCTCGCCTGTCAAAAATTGCTGCTCTGCAGCATTGGTGCTTGCGGCGGCGGCGGCCGGGGGGCGATGTTGAGGCAAGGCTTGGTGCAATGGCGCACCTGCAGTCTGCTCGCAACGATGCGGTATTCTTCATGAAAGCGTGACTGCGGTTCGCCGTTTTGTCCCATTTCCGGCAGGTTTTTGCCGTATGGCCGCGCTTTCCGACAGCCACTGAAACCCAGTTTTGCCATCGGAGCACCGCAATAATGACAACCACATCCCCTAGGGAATCGCGTCAGGCACTGACGCTTTCGACCATCGCCTTCACCATCTGCTTCGCCGTCTGGACGATCTTCTCCATCATCGGTCTGCAGATAAAAGAACAGCTTAACCTCTCTGAAACGCAATTCGGCCTGCTGATCGGGATGCCGATCCTGACCGGATCGCTGGTCCGGCTTGCGCTTGGCGTGCTGACCGACCGGCTGGGCGGGCGCCTTGTCTATACGCTGACCATGCTGGCCGCCGCGCTTGCGACATTCCTTCTGGGCTGGGCCGAAACATATGCGCAAATGCTGATCGCAGCACTTGGCGTCGGGCTTGCAGGAGGGTCCTTCGCCGTCGGGGTCGCCTATGTCTCGCGCTTCTTCGATGGCAGGAAGCAGGGCACCGCGCTTGGCATTTTTGGCGTCGGCAATGTCGGCGCGGCTGTCACGAAATTCGTCGCACCCTTCGTCATGGTCGCCTTCGGATGGCAGGCCACGGCGCAAATCTGGGCCGCGGTGCTGGTCGTTACGGCGATCCTCTTCTGGCTTCTCAGCAAGGATGATCCGGTCACCTCTGCGCGCCATGAAGGCAAGGCCCCGCTGCGCAGTATGAAGGCCGAACTGGCCCCGCTGAAGAATGGGCAGGTCTGGCGGTTCTCTGCATATTACTTCTTCAGCTTCGGCGGCTTCGTCGCTTTGGCTCTGTGGCTGCCGCATTATCTGATCGGGGTATACGGTCTTGGCGTAAAAACCGCCGGCATTGTCGGTGCAGCCTATTCGATCCCGGCCTCGATCTTCCGCGCCTGGGGCGGCATGCTGTCGGACCGCGTCGGCGCGCGAATGGTCATGTATTGGACGCTTTTCGTCTCGGCGGCCTGCGCGGCGATCCTGTCGATACCCGCCGGGGTTTCGGTGGCCATCTTCCTGATCGTGATCTTCATCCTCGGCTTCTTCATGAGCCTGGGCAAGGCCGCCGTCTACAAGCACATCCCCAGCTATTACCCCGACAATGTCGGCGCAGTCGGCGGGCTTGTCGGCATGATCGGCGGGTTGGGCGGCTTTGTCCTGCCATTGCTGTTCGGCTGGCTGAAAGAGGAAACCGGCCTCTGGTCCACCTGCTTCATGGTGATCTTCGTGCTGGTGATCGGTTGCCTGATCTGGATGCATGCCTCGATCCGCCGGATGGATCGTGCTGCCGCGCCGCAAGCCGCCTGACCTGAAGGAGAACGAGCGATGAAAAGGAAACTGGTTGTCATCGGTGCAGGCATGGCCTCTGGCCGGATGCTGGAACAGCTTTTTGACGCGAATCCGGACGCCTATGACGTGACGCTGTTCAACGGCGAGCCACGCGGAAATTATAACCGGCTGATGCTGTCCCCGGTTCTGTCGGGCGAGAAAACATACGACGACATCGTCACCCATGACGAAGACTGGTATGTCGCGCATGGCGTCGATTGCCGCTTCGGGCAGCCGGTGGTCAGGATCGACCGCAAGAACCGCGTGGTTCATTCCAACCATTCCAGCGCGGAATATGATGCGCTTGTGATTGCGACGGGTTCAGCCCCTTTCATCATTCCTGTGGCAGGAAAAGAACTGCCCGGCGTTGTCACCTATCGCGACCTTGAGGATACGAATGCCATGATCGAGGCGGGCATGGCCGGCAAGGATGCCGTCGTGATCGGTGGCGGCCTGCTGGGGCTGGAGGCCGCCGCCGGCATGGCGTCGCGCGGGGCGAAAGTGACCGTCATTCATCTGATGGATCACCTGATGGAGCGTCAGCTGGATCCGGCCGCAGGCTATCTGCTGCAAAAGGATCTGGAAAAGCGCGGTATCACCGTTCACTGCAAGGGCGCGACCAAGGCAATTATGGGCAACGGCCGGGCCGAGGCGGTGCTGCTGGAAGACGGCACCGTCTATCCCGCCGATCTGGTCTGTATGGCGGTCGGTATCCGCCCCGAAACCCGCATCGCCGTCGACGCGCATCTTGAGGTCGAACGCGGGATTGCCGTCGATGACGCGCTGCGGACCAGCGATCCGCATATCTTCGCGCTTGGCGAATGCGTCGAACATCGTCAGCAGCTGTTCGGGCTGGTGGCGCCGCTTTACGATCAGGCCAAGGTGTTGGCGAAAACTCTGCTGGGAGAAGAGGCCGCGTTCCAGCCCGTCCAGACCGCGACCAAGCTGAAAGTCACCGGCTGCGACCTTTTCAGCGCCGGCGATTTTGCCGAGGGAGAAGGCCGCGAGGATATCGTTTTCCGCGATCCGGGGCGCGGTATCTACAAGCGCCTGGTCCTTCAGGACAATCGCATCATCGGCGTCGTCATGTATGGCGACACAGTGGATGGCAACTGGTTCTACGGGCTGATGAAGGAGGGCACGGATATAGGCGAGATGCGCGACACGCTGATCTTCGGTCCGGCCTATCAGGGGGGTGCCGCACCGGACCCTATGGCGGCCGTTGCAGCATTGCCGCCTGAGGCGGAGATCTGCGGCTGCAACGGCATATGCAAAGGCACGATCGTCGAGGCCGTCCAGAACGGCGCGACCACGCTGGATGCGGTGCGCGCAACCACCAAGGCCAGCGGTTCCTGCGGCACCTGCACCGGACTGGTGCAGCAGGTCATGGCCTTTACCCTTGGCGGTGACGTGGCCGAGGCCCCGGAAGGCATGTGCAAATGCACCGATCACACGCATGAGGATGTGCGCCGCCTGATCAAGTCGATGGGTCTGAAATCCATCCCCGCCGTCATGCAGGAACTGGGGTGGAAATCGGTCGGCGGATGCCATTCCTGCCGTCCGGCGCTGAATTTCTATCTGCTGGCCGAATGGCCGCTGGAATATCGGGACGACCGCCAGTCGCGGTTTGTGAACGAACGCAACCATGCGAATATCCAGAAAGACGGCACCTATTCGGTCGTGCCCCGCATGTGGGGAGGTGTGACCACCCCGGATGAGTTGCGCGCCATCGCCGATGCGGCGGACAAATATAACGTTCCCATGGTCAAGGTCACCGGCGGTCAGCGGATCGATCTGCTGGGCGTGAAGAAAGAGGATCTGCCGCATATGTGGGCCGATCTGAACCAGGCCGGACTGGTCAGCGGTCACGCCTATTCCAAGGGGCTGCGCACCGTCAAAACCTGTGTCGGGTCGGAATTCTGCCGTTTCGGCACGCAGGATTCGACCGGGCTGGGCATCCGTCTGGAAAAGCTGCTCTGGGGCTCGTGGACGCCGCACAAGGTCAAGCTGGGTGTCTCTGGCTGCCCCCGCAACTGCGCCGAGGCGACCTGCAAGGATGTCGGCGTCATCTGCGTGGATTCCGGCTTCAAGATCAGCGTGGCCGGTGCCGCCGGGATGGAGGTGAAGGAAACCGAACATCTGGCCGATGCCGCGACCGAGGACGAAACGGTCGAGATCATCACCGCCTTTGTCCAGCTTTACCGCGAACATGCGCAATATCTGCATCGCCCCTGGAAATGGGTCGCAAAGGTCGGGCTGGACTGGGTGAAGGAACAGGTCGTCGATGATCTCGACAATCGCCGCGATCTGGTCGCGCGGTTCGAGATCAGCCAGTCGGTCTATCGCAAGGATCCCTGGGCCGAGCATTCCACCACCTTGGAGACGCCCAAATGGGCGCCGCTTGCCGATTTCACACTGGAGGCCGCCGAATGACCCATTTCGTCGATATCGGAGCTTTGGATGATGTGCCGAAACAGGGCGCACGGGTGGTGAAGACCGCGCAGGGCTGCATCGCCGTCTTCCGCACCGCGGATGACCAGGTCTTCGCGCTGGACGACCGCTGCCCGCATAAGGGCGGGCCGCTTTCTGAGGGGATCGTGCATGGCAGCTCGGTCACCTGTCCGCTGCATAACTGGGTCTTCGAAATGAATTCGGGCGAAGCGCAGGGCGCGGATGAAGGCCATGTCCGAACCTATCCGATCCGTGTCGAGCATGGCCGCATTCTGATCAGCGCGGGGCTGATGGCCCGCCGCGTAGCCTGAGGAGTTTCAAGATGTCTTACGTGACACCCAGCGATTTCGCGAAAAAGATGGTCGATGCCGGTGAGGCGAAGGTTTTCATGTCCACCAAGGACACGCTGATCCGCGCCTTTATGGCAGGCGCGATATTGGCGCTTGCCGCGGCTTTTGCCGTGACCGTCACCGTCAATACCGGCAATGCGCTGATCGGTGCGCTACTTTTTCCGGTCGGCTTCTGCATGCTTTATCTGCTGGGCTTCGACCTGCTGACGGGGGTGTTCACGCTGGTCCCGCTGGCGTTGCTGGACAAGCGGCGCGGCGTCACCATGAAGGGGATGCTGCGCAATTGGGGCCTTGTGTTCTGCGGGAACTTCGCTGGCGCCTTCACCGTGGCGATCTTCATGGCGATCATCGTCACTTTCGGCTGGTCCGAGGCCCCGAACGAAGTCGGTCAGCGGATCGGCCATATCGGCGAAGGACGGACCGTCGGCTATGCGGCACATGGCGCGGCCGGCATGCTGACGCTTTTTGTCCGTGCGGTGATGTGCAACTGGATGGTCTCGACCGGGGTGGTCGCGGCGATGATGTCGACCAGCGTGTCGGGCAAAGTCATCTCGATGTGGATGCCGATCATGGTGTTTTTCTACATGGGCTTCGAACATTCCATCGTGAACATGTTCCTGTTCCCCTCGGGGCTGCTGCTGGGCGGCGATTTCACCATCGCCGACTATCTGATCTGGAACGAGATCCCGACGGTCATCGGCAATCTGGTCGGCGGGCTGACCTTTGTCGGCGCAATGATCTATGCCACGCATTACAAGACCTCGCCCGAGCTTGACCGGGATGAGCCGGTCAAGCCGCAACCCGCCGTCATGCCCGCCGAATAAAGGGCCCGGACCATGAACATGCAGCCCGCAACCAAACCGATCCGGACGACATGCCCCTATTGCGGAGTGGGCTGCGGCGTTCTGGCCACGCCGCTGGCCAATGGCGGGCTGGCGATCGAGGGCGATCCCGATCATCCCGCGAACAAGGGCCGGCTTTGCGTCAAGGGCGCCGCGCTTGGCGAGACATTGGGCCTGCGGGGACGCCTGCTCGATCCCTATATCCACGGCAAAAGATCGAGCTGGGATCAGGCGCTCGATCTGGTCGCGCAGCGTTTCAGCGATGCCATCGCCAAACATGGGCCGGATTCGGTCGCCTTCTACGTCTCGGGGCAATTGCTGACCGAGGATTACTATGTCGCCAACAAGCTGATGAAGGGCTTTATCGGCAGCGCCAATATCGACACCAATTCAAGGCTTTGCATGGCGTCGTCGGTGGCGGGTCACAAGCGCGCCTTTGGCAGCGACACGGTGCCGGGGCTCTATGAGGATCTTGAGCTTGCCGATACGGTGGTCCTTGTCGGCTCGAACCTCGCCTGGTGTCACCCGATCCTGTATCAGCGTCTGGCCGCGGCACGAGAGACGCGCGGGACAAAGGTCGTCGTCGTCGATCCCCGGCGCACGGCCACCTGCGACATCGCCGATCTGCACCTTGCGCTGAATGCGGGAACGGATACCGTCCTGTTCAACCTGTTGCTGGCGGAAATCGCGCGCCGTGGCCTGATCGATCACGGTTTCGCCGCCAATCTGGACGGGATGGAGGATGCGCTGGCCGCAGCACAGGCAACTCCGCTATCCTCGACCGGTCTGCCCCATGCCGATCTGACCCGCTTTCTGGACCTGTGGACCGCAAGCGAGCGTGTGGTGACGGTCTATTCCCAGGGCATCAACCAATCCGAAAGCGGGACTGACAATGTCAACGCGATCCTGAACTGTCACCTTGCCACCGGCCGGATTGGCAAGCCCGGCATGGGGCCGTTTTCGGTCACCGGTCAGCCCAATGCCATGGGCGGGCGCGAGGTTGGCGGGCTTGCGAATATGCTGGCCTGCCATCTCGATATCGACAACCCGGATCACCGCGACGCCGTCCGGGGTTTCTGGCAGGCGCCGCGTATCGCCGAGAAACCGGGCCTGAAAGCGGTGGACATGTTCCGGGCCGTCGAAGAAGGCAGGATCAAGGCGCTTTGGATCATGTGCACCAATCCCGCCCTGTCCATGCCAGAGGCCGACCGCGTGGCCCGTGCCATCAAGGGCTGCGACTTCACGGTCGTTTCAGACATTGTGGCGCAAACCGACACAACGCGTCTGGCGGATGTGCTGTTGCCTGCGACCGGCTGGGCGGAAAAAGACGGAACCGTCACCAATTCCGAACGCCGGGTCAGCCGCCAGCGCCGTGCTCTTGCCGCTCCGGGGCAGGCGCGGGACGACTGGCGCATCATGGCGGATGTGGCCAAGCGGATGGGCTGGGCCGATGCCTTTGATTGGACGGGGCCTGCGCAGATTTTCGCGGAACATGCGGCGCTTTCCGGCGTGGCTGGCGGGCTTGGCAGCGACTTCGACATCTCGGATTATCGTGCGACGACAGCGCCTGAATATGACAGGATGGAGCCGTTCCTCTGGCCGCAATCTCCGTCGCGCCAGGGTGGGCGCTTTTTCGGAGACGGGCTTTTTCAGACGCCATCGGGGCGCGGGCGCATGGTCCCGATCTTTCCCGCCAACCGGCGGCCGGTCGATATTGCGGCACCCTTCACGCTGAATACCGGGCGCGTGCGCGACCATTGGCACAGCATGACACGGACGGGACGGGCTGCCAGGTTGTCCCGCCATATCGCCGAGCCTTTCCTTGAGCTTCACCCACGCGATGCCGAGCGGCTGGGTCTTGCCCCGGCCGGTCTGGCGCAGGTCGAGAACGAACATGGCCGCGCAATCCTGCGGGTTCTGATCACGGATCGTGCAGCACCCGGCCATCCTTTTGCGCCCATTCATTGGACCGGCGAGACGTCATCGGCGGGTCGTGTATCTTCGCTTGTTCCGGGTCTGACCGATCCGATCTCGGGGCAGCCCGCCCTGAAATCCGCCGCCGTGAATATAAGCGCCTTCCGGGCAGGCTGTTACGGGTTTGCCGTGTCGAAATCAGAGATCAACGCGGCCGGCGATTACTTGGCCATCGCCAAACTTCCTAAAGGCCATCAGGCAGAACTTGCGTGGAAGGAACCCCCCCGTGATTGGATAGAAGAGGCCGCAAAACTTTTCGGCCTGGATACCACGCCAATGATCATGCGTGACCGCCATCACGGGACTGTCCGGCTGGCCTTTCTTCAAGACGGCCGCCTGCAGGCAGCTCTGTTTGTTTCGCCCGGGCCAGTGGCCCTGTCCCGCAGTCATATCGCCGAGGCATTGGACAGCGATCAGACTGCAGACATCCTTGCGGGCAGGCCGGGAGGCGATCGGCAGGACGAAGGCGCTGTCGTTTGCGCCTGTCTTGGAATCGGTGCTAACAGGATCGCGCGCTTCATCGCGACCCGGAAAACAGCTACCCTTAATGAAATCGGCGCTGCCCTGGGTGCGGGGACGAATTGCGGATCATGCCGGCCCGAGTTGAAAAGGATGCTGGCTCGGACTGCAGGGGCAGTTGATCGCTGATCTGATGCGGGTTTGCTGGCGTATTCGCTATTCCCTTGCTTTGGCGTGGATGCGGGTACTTAACAGGCTGCTGAAAAAGGCCGGTCTCGACGCGGTTTTGAGAACATGATTCACTTCCGGCACGGCAGCGGTGGTGAGGGTGACGATGCGTGGGACGGACGAAGCGAGCGAGTCGCTGTTCAGCTA
>NZ_JRKN01000053.1 GCF_000763905.1 Paracoccus halophilus | reverse complement strand
GACCCATAATGCCGAGGTTCGGATTATGCCGCGCCGATCTGCTAGACTTATTGGATTGCGGTTAGGCCGGCGCGGCGTGTCGGCATAATTCAGAGTCCTTCGAGGAATGCCAAGAGTTCGTCACTCGGTCGATATCGTCCGCCCGTGCTGTCGACCGGTTTCGTCAATGCCATCGCTTTTTCCTTCAGTTCGATATCAGCATGGATGTAGACCTGCGTCGTCTCGACTGATTCATGGCCCAGCCAGAGAGCAATAATTGTTCGGTCCACGCCACTCTGTAGAAGCTGCATTGCTGCGGTATGGCGCAAGACGTGCGGCGTAACGCGTTTCGATCTGAACGTCGAACTAGTCAAAGCGGCGGTACCTGAGTGCTTCCGAACTATCCGTTCAACCGCGTCTCGGCTCAACCGTGCGCCCCGAATTGTTGCGAACAGGGGGTTGCTCGGGGCGGCGTTAATTTGGGAAACCCAAGCTCTTAAAGCATCCCGACTATCCGCCCGGAGGGGCGTGGCGCGTTCTTTTCGGCCCTTGCCCATGCATCTGAGATGCGCTCCGGTGCCGAGATCGACGTCGCCGACGCATAGGTCGATTACCTCTGATACGCGCAAGCCCGTCTGTAGCATAGTGAGGAGCAACACCCGATCGCGCCGCCCAAACCAAGTCGTCTGGTCAGGTGCCTTCAGTAAGACCTCCATCTCGTCACGGCTCAGGAAGTCCACGACGCGTTTTGTGTGACGTTTGGACGGCATCGCCAGCACCTTCTGGCAATGATGCAGCAACTGGGGTTCACAGCCCGCGACATATTTGAAGAACGAACGGATCGCTGCTAGGCGAGTGTTCCGGCTTCGCGCGCTGTTGCCGCGGTCATCCTCGCAGAACGTCAAGAACCGTCCGATGATCTCGGCATCGATGTGGGCCACATGCAGTTCAGTCGGTGGCAACCTGGTCTCTGCTGTTGCGTATTTCAGCAGAAGCCGGAAAGTGTCGCGATAGCTGGCGATCGTGTTTGGGCTGGCCTGCATCTGGGTCAACAGCCGCTCGGTGAAGAACCGCTGCACGTAGATGGGCAATGGATAGGTTGCAATCATGACGCGCCCTCCAGTACACGTTTTTCGGCCCGCGCCGCCGCCAACTGCATCAGCTCGGGCACGGCTTCGATATACCAGAACGTGTTCTTTGGCTCGGAATGGCCGAGATAGGTGCTGAGTTTGTACATTTCGGCCTCAATGTCCCGACCATCGCGGAACCAATCCAAGATGGTGTAGACGGCAAATGTGTGCCGCAAGTCATGGATGCGCGGTCCATCGCCGTGTCGGTTGAAGGCTTGCGGCGAACGAAGGCCTATGTTTCTGCTGACTTGCGCAAAGTTGTAGCGTGCCCCGCAATCTCCCGCCGGTTCGCCATCTTCTTTGATGAAGAACGCCGACGACTGGTGCGCTACCAGCCGATCCCGCAGCTTGGCATAATGGGCGAGCCGATGGGCGGTATCACCGTTGACGGGCAACTGCCGATCCTTACCATTCTTCGTGTTTCTGAGCGTCAGGACGGCATGGTCAAGATCCACGTCCTGCCGGCTCAGAGACAGAGCTTCATTCACCCGCATGCCCGTTACAGCTATCAAACCGAACAGGGTCTGCCACAAAGCGGCCCGAAGGCCGTAGGGCGAAGGCAGTCGCCCGGCTTCGTCGACAATGGCTACGATTTGACTGGGCGCATAGATGTAGGGGACGCGCCTTCGGTATCGGCCGATGACGAGTTGGCTGGACGGGACTTCGGTCCGATCGTCGTGCTCTGCAAGCCAAAAGGCAAACTGGCGCACCATGCCGAGGCGATGAGACCATGTGTTGTTGTCCGCACTGCCGTAGCTTGCCTTCCAATCAAGGAACAACTGCGTCGAGATGATCTGGAACCCGTTGTCATTGGCAAAGCTGACGAACTTGCGGAGGACCCGTTCCTCAAAGGACAAATCAAATCCCATCGAACGCCGAAGGGCGAGATATTGATCAAGTCGTTGAGACAGCTTCTTCATTTCACTTCCTCCGCCGTTGGCCAAGGACGTGAAATCGAGCGCAAGGCATCGACATCATGTTGCGCATATATTGTCGTGTTCTTCGCAGACCGGTGTCGCAGCACATCCCCGATCTCGGCAAGCGACGCGCCTTTTCGCAGCATGTCGGTGGCCAAGCTGTGCCGCAGAATGTGCGTGCCAATATAGGCTTGCGGCGGACTGATGCCGGTCGCATCATAGGCATCCCGCAAAATCCAGCGCAGAATTTGTGCGTCCTTGAACCTCTTGAACGGCGGCTTTACTGACACGAACAGCGCGCGATCCGGCCCCCGGCGCTCATTCTTGATGTAATCGACAATCGCCTCACCAATCTCCGCTGACATCGGCATTTGATCATGCAATTGCCACTTGCCACGGATTAGGATTTTACCACCACGCCAGTCGATATCGTCTAATTCTATCGCCGTTACCTCCGGAGGGCGAAGGCCCAGCCGAGCGACCAGCATCAGCATTGCATAATTGCGTCGGCCCGTTTTCTTCTGGCCGCGCACCACCTCGATGAGCCGGTTGACCTGTCCCGGCTCCAGATACCTCGGAATGCCTGTCGGCTTCGGCTGCCGAGACTTAGGCACGGCGTTGCTTAGGTTTCGCTCCGTCTTTCCACTCCAAAACAGGAACTGAAACAGGTTGCGCAGATGGGACGGGCCGGTTTTGTCACGTGGCGCATATTGCGCCTCTCGCATTCGAAGGATGAACCCGGTGATGTCGTCAGGCTTGACGCTGTTGAGATCTCCCAAACCGGTGCCGAACTTCGCGTTTAGGAACCGGTCATAGAACCGCAGGCAGTGGTAGATTGTGTCCTCGGAAAGGCCGCGCTGAACCCGCAAGTACGCTTCGTACTCCCTTTTAAGCACTGCCCTTGGTGACATGTCGAGCGGCGGTATGGCGCGCGCTGGAGCGGCCGCATTCTCGATCAGGTAATCCCTGAACCGATTAAGTCGGTATAAGCAATGGCTCTTGTCTTTAGCCGACGCGGCATCGACGATTGCACGCGCAAGCTGGTCCATAAGCTCATCAGTTAAGTCAGCTGGGGTGACTTTTGCAGATACCAATGCCTCTCTGAGAGCTTGTGCATTCGACCTGTATTTCGCAATTGATCCCTTGCCGTACCCTTCAGATTCGATGCGTTCGGCGAAGTGGGCAACGTGGTTGATCGGATTTGGGCGAGATCGGTTCGCGCGAGAAGTTTTCGTTTTCATAAACTTGTCCTTCAGTTGGTTGAAGGTTGTACTTATGCCAGATCACCAAAGCGGACGCTCACGGGACAAGGATAGATCGACACTATTGGGACAATCCGGACATTCCCAGTGATACCCGACTTCGCACCCTTATGCGGTTTCGTAGCGATCTGCCCCGCGCCACGGTAATCATTCTGGCCAAAACGCAGAGAAGAACGCCGCCGAGATCGCGAAAATGGCAGCGATCGAGGCAGCATCTCTGATGTCTCAAGAATCGACTGCGAGATGGGCGCCAAGGGCTGCAAGATATCGACTTCGTTTGGTCATGATCGTTCGCGACTTTGATTCTCGGCCCCAAGGGGCTGGCAACTCGAGGTATCGGCAATCTCGCTAGATCAGGCTTCTGATCGTCGGACCCATACTCTTGTCGGGATGGATTAGAAGCGTGGGGATTCCTAATTGCTCGGCGCCGTTGATGTCAGTTTCAGGATTATCGCCGACCATGATCGCCTCGTCGGGCGACGCATTCCGCAGACCGCGAAGGAAAAGCGGCGCGGCTGGCTTACCGATGAAGGGGATCGCGAGGCCGGGGCGGCAGGCCCGGAGCAGCCCAGCGACTGCACCCGTTTCGATGGCCGGACCCGCAGCGCCGGGATGCGTCAGATCGGGGTTGGCTGCGACTATCGGAACACCTTGTGTGATCTGGACTAGCACGGATTCCAGTTCCGCCAGCGTCGTGTCGGGTGCACGGCACAGCACGATCAGATCCGGCCGCTCCGACGTAAGGTGCAGACCCAGCGTCTCGGCCCGGTCGCGCATCGCATCCGTGGCGATCAGCCGGATGCGGGCGTCGGGATAAACCGTTTGCACATGAAGCAGGGTTTGTTCTCCGGCCAGGAAAATCTGCGTCGCCGGCACCTCGATGCCGATCCGGGCCAAGCGGTCCGACAGGCCCGTTGCCGTATCGGTCGAGTTGTTGGAGACAAGCGCCAACCTGTCGCGCACCGCATCAACGAACGCGGCGGCCCCGTCGATCGTCTGCCCCCCTCGGATCAGGCAGCCGTCGATGTCGCACAGGATGCGCCGCGCACCTGCGACCAGAGCACGGTGATCATCGGCATTCGTCACAGGTCGATGAATCCTTCGTGCCGCATTGCCGTGGAGTAATCCTCGGACAGGTCGCCCTCGGGGGCCATCAGCGGAAATGTCGGCGCGCGCGAAGCGAATTCGTGCATATGGACCACGACGCGGTCGGCATCGGCCAGCACAACGCCATAGGCAGGCTGGGCCAGATCGCCCTGTATCACGTCGCTGGACAGGTCCAATGCAACCTGATGGTTCAGCCCGCGCATGCACGAGAATGAAAGCCCGCGCCAGTTGCCGAAGATCGCCCGGTGGACGTGGCCGAAGAACAGGTGCCGGATGCGGTGGGTGTGCGGTGCGATGACGGCGTGGAACGCCTCGGCGTCCTGCATGCGGATGTCGTCCATCGCGCGGATGCCCACGTCGAAGGGAGGGTGGTGCATGAACAGAAGGACCGGACCCTCGCTGCCCGCAAGCTGCCGTTGCAGCCAGTCCAGCCGCGCAGGGCAATAGCCGCCTGCATGGGTGCCGTCCACCCGGGTATCGAGAAACAGGCACAGCCCGGCCTCGGTCTGCCGCGCGGACTGGACGAAGCCGTTTTCGTCGCGCGGTATGGCCGGAAAGACGGCGGCAAAGGACGGTGTGTCGTCATGGTTGCCGACCATCAGCACGAGCGGCGTCTTCAGCCCTGCGATGGCGCGGGTAAAGGCGGCGTAGGCGTCGGCGTCGCCCCAATGGGTCAGATCACCCGTAACGACGGTGAAGTCGGCATCGGCGTGATCGCGGTTTATGCTCTCGACCGCAAGCGCGAGGCGGCGGGACGGGTCGGCCCCGAACAGGCGGCGACCGCCGCCGATCACGTGGGTGTCGGTCAGGTGGATGAATTTCATCATGTCTCTCCGGGATGCCGGTCACGCAGGCGCGCGACCCGCGGGTTCGGGATCAGTGCGGCAGAAGCTCCGCAACCTCATCCACCAGTTCCTGCTGCAGTTCTTCCATGTCGGGCTGCTCGCCCGTCACCAGGCGCTCCAGCCCGTCATAGATGACCTGCGTGATCGCAAGGCCGTTCGCGCCCGGATAGGCTTGCCATTCGCGCATCAGCGGCAGCTGCTCCACCGCCGATGCCTTCTCGGGGTAGCGGTCATAGAAATCGGCAAGGATCAGCTCGTTCGCGGCGCGGTTGGGCGGCATGTAGCCCGTGGTGCGCGCCACATCGGCTGCCCCTTCGCCCGAGGTCAGAAACTTGATCCATTCCCATGCCGCCGCCCGCACCGCCGGATCGTCCGAGGTCGAGGTCATCATCGCCGCATTCCCGCCCGCGGGCAGGCCCAGAGGGGCGCCGTCGATGCCGGGGAAGGATGCCGTCGTGAATGCCAGATCCGCGTTCCCACGCGAGATACGCCCGACATAGGAGGTCGAGGAGAAGAGCATCGGAATCTCTCCGGAGGTGAAGGAGGTGATCGCTTCCTCGACCGACAGGTTCTTCATGCCGCATTCGTTTACGATCTTCTGGATCGTCTGCAAGGCAACCAGTGCCTCGGGGCTGTCCAGCGTCATTGCGTTGCCTTCGACGATGGGCTTGTCCTGCGACCACATCAGCGCCTGGAACAGCCAGTTGCCGGTGATCTGCCAATCCCAAAAGATCGGATTCTCGTAGCCCGCCTCGCGCAATGTTCCGCAAGCGGCGATCACTTCGTCCCATGTAGCGGGAAAGCCGTCGATCCCGGCATCCTGCATCATCGCAGTGTTGTAGAACCCGACGGGAAGCGAGACCGAGAAGGGCAGGCCATACACCTGATCGTCGAAGGTCGAAAGTTGCAGCATCGCAGGGTGATAGCCTTCGACCTCGAAATCGGCCTCCTTGGCGATGAACGGGTCCAGCGGCTGGGCGATGTCATTTTCTACTAGGATCTGCTGGCGGTTCAGACCCTGCATCGTCACGTCCGGCAGGTTGCCCGACACGGCCTCGCGTAGGATGGTGTTCGACGCATCCTCGTATTCCTCATAGGAGGCGCGGAACTTCACCTCGATGTTCGGATGCGCCTCTTGGAAGCGGGGCAGGATCGCCTCATAGGTGACGTCGAAGATCGCGGAGTAAGGGTAGACGAATTCGATTGTCACCTTGTCCTGCGCATGGACCGTGGTGGCCGAGAGCATCAGCCCGGCAAGAAGGAAAAGGCGTTTCATTTTAGTCTCCGGGTGGGGGGTCATTTCATTCCCGAAAGCGCGATGCCTTCGATGAAGCGGCGCTGCGCCAAAAGGAACGCGGCGATGAGGGGGATGACGATGATGGTCGCGGTGGCCATCATCGGGCCATAAAGGCTGCCGTCGGCGCCGGCCTGAAACTCGCGCAGGCCCAGCGGCGGGGTGAACAGATCACGATCGCCCGTGATGACGATGCGCGGCCAGAAATAATCGTTCCAATGCGCAGTGATGGAAAAGATGGCAAAGGCGATCAGCGCGGGGATCGCGGTTGGCAGCATCACGCGCCAGACGATGGCGAATTCGCCCATTCCATCCATCCGCGCGGCATCGACCAGATCGTCGGGCACGCTTTGGAAGAACTGGCGCATGAGGAAGATGCCGAAGGCCGAAATGGTCCACGGGATCACCAGCGCGGCATAGCTGTTGGTCAGCCCCAGCTTCGCCAGCCCCAGATAGAGCGGCAGCGCCACCGCGTTCACCGGGATCAGCAGGCAGAACAGCACCAGTGCAAATGCCGCATCCCGGCCCCAGAACCGCAATTTTGTCAGCGCATAGGCGGCGGGCAGTGCCACGATGACCTGTATCACAAAGATCGACACGGTCACGATCAGCCCGTTCAGCAGGTATCTCAGCAAGGGCGCCTCGGTGAAGGCCTTGGTGTAGTTGAAAACGGCGGGGCGGGTGGTGCATGCAGCCTCGCGGCCCTGCTCCAACTGCGCCATGATCGCGTCATCGGTTTGGCCGGGACTAGCGGCGCGGGCAGCATCCATCGCGGCGCGGTCGGGCTGGCTGCGGGCCATGCACATCGTGTCCAGCATCGGGGCCTGCGCGCCGAACAGCCCGCCGGTGCCGGTCTCGATTTCGGACGGGGATTTCAGCGAATAGCTGAGCATGACGGCAAAGGGTGCCAGCACGACAAAGCCGCCGATCAGCAGCACCAGATGTTTCAGGATTTGGGTCATGAATCAGGCCCTCCGTTCCGTGAGGCGGCGTTGCAGCAGCGTCAGCGCCATGACAGAGATCAGGAACAACACGGTGATCGCCGCGCCGATGCCGACAAGGTTCTGCACGATCCCCTTTTCATAGATGGCGAACATCATCAGATAGACCGACTTTGACGGCCCCCCGCCGGGCGAAAACAGCACCTCTACCGTGTCGAAGGTCTGGAAGGCGCGGATGAAGGTGGTGATCAGCACAAAGGTCGTGGTGGGGCGCAGCGCAGGCCATGTGACCAGCCGGAACCGCTCCCACCCCGATCTTGCGCCGTCCATCTCCGCCGCGCCGTAAAGCTCGCGCGAGACGCCGGACAGGCCCGCCAGATACAGCACCATGTTGAACCCGAAGCCCTGCCAGACGCCGATGAAACAGGTGACCCAGATCGCATAGTTTCGGTCGCCCAGCCAAAGCGGCATCTGATCGGGGCAGACCCCTTCGGGCAGCACGCCGCAGACCGCCAGGAGGCTGCGGTTCACCACGCCGATGGTCGGGTGCAGCATCATCTGCCACACGATCGTCATTGCCAGAAGCGTTGCCATGACCGGCAGGAAATAGACCGATTTGTAGAACGCCGCCCCGCGTGACAAGGACTGGATTAGCAGCGCGGCGCCAAGGCCCAGACCGATCGATGCTGGCACCACCACCGCAACGTATGTCGCCGTGGCGACCAGCATCTTCTCATAGGTGGAACTCCCGAAGATGCGGGCGTAATTTTCCAGCCCCACCCATGTCAGCCCTGCCGCGCCCAGCGAATAGTCGGTGAAGCTGAGAACCACCGCCGCAAGGATCGGCAGGATCAGGATCACCAGCATCAGCGCCAGCGCGGGCGCACCCAATAGGAAAGCGATACGCCCTTGGGTCATGCGAAAACTTGCGCGGTCACGTTCCGGCAGCGTCCGCCCATCGCGTCGAAAATCAGCGCGCGGCCGGGATCGAAACCGATGCCCACCGCATCCCCGACGACAGCTTGGGCGGACGTTCGCAGCACAAGGCAGTCGGGAAGCTCGGGCACCGCGATCTGGACCACGAATTCATGGCCCATATTCTCCACATGCGCGACCTTGCCGCGCAGCTTGGCACTGCTTTCGGTCAGAAACAGCGCCTCGGGGCGCAGAGCCAACCGCAAGGTGGCGCGGCCCGTATGGCGCAGTGGCAAGGGGCAGCCGGGGATGGAGATGCGGCCATCCTTATCCGCCTCGGCGGGAATGACGTTGATACGCGGCGAGCCCACAAACTCCGCCACCCGCAGATCACAGGGATCGGCATAGATTTGGGCGGGCGTGTCGCATTGCAGGATCTCGCCCCCCATCATCACGGCGATGCGGTCGGACATGGTCATCGCCTCGACCTGATCGTGGGTGACGTAGATGAACGTCGCGCCCAGCTTGCGATGAAGCTCGGTGATCTCGGTCCGGGTGTGGGCGCGCAGCTTGGCGTCGAGGTTCGACAACGGCTCGTCCAGCAGGAAAGCCGCCGGATCGCGCACCAGCGCACGGGCCAGAGCCACGCGCTGGCGCTGCCCGCCGGACATCTCGCCCGGGCGGCGATCCAGCAGCGGGCCGATCTCCAGCATCTCGGCGGCGCGCTGCACATCGGCGGCAATGGACCGCGCCGCCGCACCGCCCATGAAGCCCCCGACCAGCGGCAGACGCTGCCAGCGGTTCAGACGGCGCATCCGCAGCGGCACGGCGATATTCTCGGCCACGGTCAGATGCGGGTAGAGGGCATAGGACTGGAACACCATCGACAGGTTGCGGTCCGCCGCCCGCATGCCCGATACGGACACGCCGTCCAGCAGCACCTCGCCCGCCGTTGCACCCTCCAGCCCGGCGATGATCCGCAGCAGCGTGGACTTGCCGCATCCCGATGGCCCGACAAGCGAGACGAACTCGCCCTCGGCAATGTCCAGATCGATGCCGCGCAGGATTTCGGCGTCCTTGAAGGATTTCTGAATACCCCTGAGTGTTACCGTCGCCACGATGAAGTCCTTTCGCTGTCGTGGCGGGCATAGGCGATGCAGTTGTAACGTTTATGACATGATATAAATTTAGGTTATGCTTCGACATCGCTTGGAGCCGCCATGAAACGCCCCACCGCCAGCCAGATACGCGCATTCAACGAGGTTGCCGCGACAGGCAGCTTTTCCCGCGCGGCTAAGGCGTTGGCGGTGTCGCAACCCGCGATCACCGCGCAGGTTCGCGCAATGGAGGAGGCGCATGACGTGCGCCTGTTCGACCGGGTAGGCACGGGCGCGGAACTGACGGCGATCGGGGAAAGGCTTTACCGCCACACCCGTCAGATGCGTGACACGGAAAAGGAAGCGGCGGTGATTCTCCACTCCGCCCGCACGCTGACCATTGGCGAGCTAGTCATCGCAGCTGGCGCACCGGGGCCAGCCATGTCGCTGATCGCGGCCTTTCGCGCGCATTATCCCGGTGTCCGACTGGCGATGCATTTCGGCAACTGGCAGCATGTCGTGAATGCGGTCAGGGACAGGAAATGCGATCTTGGCATACTGACCGAAGCGCCGCAGGCGGACGACATCTTTCGCGAGGCGCTGTTCGAGCAGTCGCTGGTGGCCCTGATCCCCGAGGGCCATCCCCTGTCCCGCCGGCAGGAGGTGAGCCTGAGCGAATTGATGGATCACCCGCTTCTGTTCCGCAGCGGGCAATCTCAGACCCAGAAGCGCCTGAACGGCGTTCTAACTAAATCGGGCCTCCGGCCGCAGCCCCTCCTCTGGCTGGAATCGCGCGAAGCGATTTACGAAGCTTGCGCGCAAGGCATCGGCATTGGCTTTATGTTCGACGCCGCCTCGACGCGTGCCGATCGCGTGTGCCGCGTAAAGATACGCGAGATCACCGATTTCTTTCCCGAATATGCCTTTTGCCTTCGATCTAACCAGAGCCTTCGCCCAGTCGAGGCATTCCTAAACCTCGCTCGCGACATGCAGTCCCAAAGGGCGAACCATTTTGCAGGTTGATCAAAGTTCGTCCACGAATAATCAAGTGAGAACTGTTCGGATTGATCCCTATCTCGTCCGAAGGCCCTAGTGTATTTGGTTACGGTTCCAACGCTAGGACCCGAATGACCGCAAAGGGCTCTCAACACCTTTCGCCGCGTTGAGTTCGAACGGCTGCTGTTTGTCGCCAACGTTTTTATGCCGACACGCCGCGCCGGTCTAACCGCAACCCAACAGGTCCGGCAGATCGGCGCGGCATAATCCGAACCTCGGCATTATG
>NZ_JRKN01000052.1 GCF_000763905.1 Paracoccus halophilus | reverse complement strand
CTCAAAAATCCCATGTCAATCACTCCATATCTCCCCGACCGAATCCGTCAGGGCAACGTGTTCACATGGGTCAATTCTCAGTGGAAATTCGGGAGGCTACCGGGTCAATTCTCAGCGGAAATCAACACCCAGGCGCTGTTGTCATCTGCTGCGTTACTGTGCCGCCCGCCTTCGCGCGTGAGATCGGCGCAAGGCTGGCAAAACAGGGCGTGCATTTCCTGGACGCGCCGATCTCGGGTGGCTCTGTCAAGGCCGCGCAGGGTAAGCTTGCAATCATGGCCTCGGGGACTGAAGCGGCCTTCACCGCCGCGCGCCCGATGCTGGATGCCTGTGCCGAGACGGTCTTCGAGATGGGCGACAGCCCCGGCATGGGCTCGGCCATGAAAGCCGTGAATCAGATGCTGGCGGGCACCCATATCGCCGCCATGGCCGAGGCGATCACCTTCGGCATGACCCAGGGCATCGATCCAGAGACATTTCTCAAGGTGATCCCAAATTGCGCCGGCACAAGCTGGATGCTGGAAAACCGTGCGCCCCATATTGTCGCGGGCGATTACACGCCGCATTCGGCGGTCGATATCTGGCCCAAGGACCTGGGGATTGTGCTGGATGCCGCACGGGCATCAAATTTCGCAGCCCCGCTGACGGCGGCCGCCCTTCAGCAATTCATCGCTGCCTCAGGCATGGGGTTGGGACGCGAGGACGATGCAGCCGTGGCAAAGGTCTATGCCCGAAATGCAGGGATGGTCCTGCCTGCGGCCTCTTCAGGCGAGGACCGCTAGGATGACCACTTTCTTCGGCGCAATTGCCGACGACCTGACTGGCGCGACGGATCTGGCCGGGCTGCTGGCGCGATCCGGCGTGCCGGTATCGTTGCGCATGGGCGTCCCGCCGCAGGCGCCAAAGAATACCGCCGCTCTGGAGATCATTGCACTTAAATGCCGCACTGCCCCTGTCGAGGACGCGGTGGCGCAGACGCGCGCGGCATTGGAGTGGCTGCGGCGCGCCGGCGCGCAAAGGTTTTTCTGGAAATACTGCTCGACCTTCGACTCGACGAAAAAAGGCAATATAGGTCCGGTCGCCGAGGCGCTGATGCGGGACCTCGGCACCGAGCAGACGACTTATTGCCCCGCCTTTCCCGAAAACGGGCGCAGCATCTTCATGGGAAACCTGTTCGTGGGAGAACAGCCGCTGGCTGAAAGTCCGATGAAGGACCATCCGCTGACACCGATGCGCGATTCGAATCTGATGCGCCTGCTTGCGACGCAGGTGACGGGACGCGTCGGACTGGCGAACCGCCTGACCGTCGCGAAAGGAGCCGAGGCACTGCATGCGCGGCTGTCAAGTCTGGCCGCCGAAGGGGTGGCACATGTGATTCTGGATGCAGTCGCAGACGAGGACCTGCATGTGATTGCGCAAGCCTGCGCCAATATGGTGCTGACGACCGGAGGCAGCGCAGTGGCGATGCCTCTGCCCGGGCTGTGGCGCGACCAGGGCCTTATCACAGCCACGCCCCCGGCAGCAGCGGCGCGCTTCGAGGACGGCCCGGCCATAGTGCTGTCTGGAAGTTGCTCGTCGATGACCAATCGGCAGGTTGCGGATTTCCTGCAGGCTGGCCATCCGGCCTATCGCCTGGACCCTGTCGAACTGAACCGGAATGGGGCGGGCGCGGCACAGGCCTGGCTGGCAAGGCAGGACCCCGGCGTCACCCCCCTGATTTATGCCACGGCCGAGGCTGATCAGGTCCGAATTGCTCAGGATGAACTCGGGCGCGATCGCGCGGGCGAGGTGGTCGAGCAAGCACTTGCTGCCTGCGCCGTGGCTGCGCGTGACGCCGGCACGCGGCGTTTTGTCATCGCCGGCGGCGAAACATCGGGCGCGGTCGCCAAGGGGCTTGGGATCGACCGTCTGAATATCGGGCAGGAGATCGCCCCCGGCGTTCCATGGTGTTTCGCCGAAAGTGCCGGCATGCACATCGCGATCACGTTGAAATCGGGTAACTTCGGCGCGCCGACATTTTTCAAGGACGCGCTGAGGGTTCTGGGCAATGACTGAGGAAGCGCGCCTCCGTGAGCAGATATGCCTGTTGGCCAGGTCGATGTTCGACCGTGGCCTTACCGGCGGATCGACGGGGAATATCTCGGCCCGGACGGGGGATGGGGGCCTGCTGGTTTCGCCCACCGGATCCTGCTTCGGACGGCTGGATCCGGCGCGGCTGTCACGATTCGACACCAGCGGCAATTTCGTTGAGGGCGACAAGCCTACCAAGGAAATGCCATTGCACAGCGCATTCTACGACACCCGCAGTCAGACGGGCGCTGTCGTCCATCTTCATTCGTGCCATTCCGTCGCGCTATCGATGCTGCCTGACGCCGATGAGGATAGTTTCCTGCCGCCACTGACACCCTATGCGATCATGCAACTCGGCCGAGTCAAGCTGTTGCCGATCTTCCGCCCCGGCGATCCGGCAATGGGCGAGGCGGTGCGCGGCCTTGCCGGCAGGCGCAGTGCGGTGATGCTGGCCAATCATGGCCCCGTAGTTGCCGGCAAGGATGTTGCGGCCGCCTGCTACGCCATCGAGGAGCTTGAGGCTACGGCCCGGCTGGCCCTGCTTACGCGCGGACTTGATCCGCGGATGCTTGACGCGGGTCATATCCGTGACATCGTTACGATCTTCGATATCGAGTGGGACGTATGAAGTTTTCCGCCAATCTCGGTTTTCTGTGGAACGACCGCCCACTGCCCGACGCGATACGCGCAGCCGGTGCAGCGGGGTTCGGGGCAGTCGAATGCCACTGGCCCTACGATATTCCCGCCGCCGATACCCGCGCCGCGTTGGAGCAAACGGACCTGCCGATGCTTGGCATCAACACCCGGCGCGGCAATGTAGCGATCGGCGAGAATGGTCTATCGGCACTGCCCGGCCGCAGAAGCGAGGCCCGCGCCGCCATCGATGAGGCGCTGGATTATGCCCGTGCAACCGGCACGCTGGCGATTCATGTAATGGCCGGCAACAGCAGCGGGCCGCTCGCCCGCGCCGCCTTCATCGACAACCTCGGCTATGCCTGCGCGGCGGCTGCCAGGCACGGCATCACCATTCTGATCGAGCCGCTGAACCCCTACAATGCGCCGGGCTATTTCCTGAACACCACCGGACAGGCCGCCGACATCATCCGCACTGTTGCAGCCCCAAACCTGCGCATGATGTTCGATTGCTACCATATCCAGATCATCGAGGGCGACGTGATCCGACGCCTTGCCGCAACTCTGGATCTTGTCGGCCATATCCAGATCGCTGCCGTGCCTGACAGGGGCCCACCCGATCATGGAGAGTTGAACTATGACCATGTGCTGCGCGAGATAGCCGCGCTCGGCTGGGACCGCCCCATCGGCGCGGAATACCTGCCGGAAGGTAGAACCGACGACAGTCTTGGCTGGATGAAACGCTTCGCCTGATGCGAAGCCAGATGCAATTGGGAGAGGAAGATATGGGAGAAACTCCGGTGATCGGCTTTATCGGTCTTGGCTTCATGGGGCACGGCATGGCCAAGAACATTCGCCAGGCCGGCTATGATCTGTGGGTACGCGGCCGCAGCAACCGCACCCCCATCGACAGCCTTGTCGGCATGGGCGCGAAAGAGGCCGAAAGCCCGCGACAAATGGCCGAGGTCTGCGACATCATCCATATCTGCCTCTCGAACTCGCCGCAGATCGAGGCGGTCATGCATGGTCCAGACGGCATCCTGGCGGGTGCGCGCTCGGGACTGGTGGTTATCGACGCCTCGACCGCCGATCCCGCCTCGACCGAAGCCTTGGCCGCCGAACTGGCCCTGAAAGGCGGAAGTTTCGTCGATGCACCCCTCGGCGGCACGCCGGTGCAGGCGGAGGCCGGAGAGTTGATCGCGATGGTTGGCTGCGACGAGGAGGTGCTGGAATATATCCGTCCGGTCCTTGAATGCTGGGCCGGTTCGATCACACATATCGGGCCGGTCGGCGCGGGCCACAAGATGAAACTCCTGATGAATTTCATCGGCCTGTCTTACGGCGCGCTTTATTCCGAAGTCGCAGTACTGGGCGCCAAGGTTGGTATTGCGCCCGAAACGCTGCGCCGCGTGATCGCCGCCAGCCGTATGGGTAACGGGTTCTTCGATACCTTCATGGCATATGTCGTCGACCGCAACCGCGATTCGCACAAATTCTCGATCGAGAATGCGGCCAAGGATTTAGGCTATATCAATGACATGGCAGGAAATGCCGATGTAATGAACATAATGGCCGGCGCGGCCAGGCAGTACTATACCCATGCCATGGCGACCGGGCACGGTCAGGATTATGTCCCGTATCTGAGCGACCTTGTCGCAGCGTTGAATGGTGTCGACCTAGCCAGATTTGGTGAGACCGATTGAAACGGCACTATCCGCCCCGGCCGCGGCGGCCCTTGGGCTGTCGCTTTCCTTCGCAAGTACTCTTGCACAAGATGGATAGCTTAAAGGACATATTCACACCGCAGCCCTAGCAGGAAAATCCGTGTTGCCGCCCGACGAAGAAAAATACCGCGCGCCTGCGCTCGACAAGGGCCTGGATATCCTCGAACTTCTCGCCTCGACGGATGATGGGCAGACGCAGGCAGAAATCGCAAACCTTCTGGGGCGAACCACGCCCGAGATATTCCGGATGCTGGTGGTGCTACGGCGGCGCGGTTATGTCGAACTGGGCCATGACGATCGCTACCGGCTGACGACCAAGATGTTCGAGGTCGCGCATCGTCACCCCCCCATCCGCCGCCTGACCACCATCGCAGGAGATGCGATGCAGCGGCTGGCCAACCAGATCAACCAGTCCGTCCATATGTGCATCCTGCAATCCGGACGGCTTCTGGTGATCGCACAGGCGGATTGTCCCGACAACAACCTGAACACGGTGCGCTTGGGCGCGCAGATACCCATTTACGATTCCGCCTCGGCACGGGTTTTGGCCGCGTTGATGGACGAGGCATCGCTGGAGAACCTGCTGAGGATGGCCGGCGAGCGGAACTCGGAACGCCGTGACCGGTTTCTGGCCGATTTGCCGCGCATCCGAGAAACCGGTTATTGCGAAGGTGCATCGCTAACGATTCAGGGTGTGACCAACCTCTCGGCCGCCGTGGTCGACTATACCGGCAAGCCCATCGCGGCGATGACGACACCGTTTATACATCGCCTGACCGGCCCGACGAATGCCACCGTGCCTCAAGCGCGTGAGGCTCTTGTTCTGACCTGTCAAGAGTTATCCCGGCGAATGGGGGCGGGTGCCGCTGCGCTCTGATATGCGAGATATTACCTTTCATTATACCCAGGATTTCATCCAGGGTGTAATGAAATTACAATATAATCAGTATGTTATTTGTGTATGTCGCGCGTTTTCGCTGGATAGGTCGCGTGAGTTCAGCGAAACATATTTGACCGAATATTTCTCATATGAAATTAGATTTCTTATAAGAAATTGACGCGCAGCGGGCATAGGAGGAACCGGTTCGACATGATGCGTTTCGAAGGAAAAGCCATTCTGGTTACGGGGGCAGGAAGCGGTATCGGCGCAGCCTGCGTGCGACGACTCCACGACGAAGGCGCGATCGTGATCGCGCTCGATGTCACGCAAGAGGGCGTGGACGCGATTACCGGCGAGATCGGCGGCGACCGGATCGAGGGCGCCGTTCTCGACGTTTGCAACGCCGGCGCGGCGCGGCGCTTGGTGCAGGATGCCCGCGAGCGCCATGGCGGTTTGCACGGTTTGATCAATTGCGCGGGGATCACCGGCGCAGGCAGCATCGTGGATGTCGATCCTGAGGCGCATCGCAAGATCATGGCGGTTAACCTCGACGGCACGATCAATATGTGCCAGGCCTTTGTCCAGGCGGTAAAGGAAGATACCGTCCCGCGTGCGATCGTGAACATTTCGTCCGGCGCGGGCGTACTTGGGGTGCCGAACCGGCTGTCCTATGTTGCATCGAAATTCGGAATTTCGGGGATCACCCGTTCCATGTCACCTGAACTGGGGCCGCTGGGCATACGTGTCAACGCGGTCGCCCCCGGCATGACCAAGACGCCGCTGGTCGAATACATGCTGAACGACCCCGCTGCTGTCGAACGCATCAACGCCGCCCATCCCATTGGACGGATCGGCGAGCCGCATGAGATCGCGGCCGTCATCGCGTTCCTGCTGACCGAGGACGCAAGCTTCATGACCGGCGCCATCGTGTCGGTGGATGGCGGCCAGACAGCCTGCCTGTAATTCTTGGCAAAATGACAATGGAAGCGACAATCGCGATGAATGATATGTCCCCGCTCCCCCGCGACATTTCGCACGAATTCGCCGCTTTCGCGGCAAACACCAGGTTCGAGAATCTGCCAGAAGGTGCTGTCGAGGCTGCAAAGAAGAGCCTTCTAGACACTCTGGGCGTGATGCTGGCCGCGAGCGGAATGGAGCCGGCAATCCAGCCGATCCTTGGCTTGGTGCGCGAAAACGGCGGCACCCCAGAGGCAACGGTCCTGAGTTTCGGTGACCGCCTTCCGGCCGGAGCCACCGCTTTTGTGAACGGCGCCATGGCGCATGGGTTGGACTTCGACAGCCAGACGCCCTGGGGCGCACATTGTGACAGTTCGATCATTCCCGCAGTGCTGGCAGTCGCCCAGAAAAGGGGGCATGTCAGCGGGCAGGACATGATCACCGCCATTGCTGTCGGGCAAGAACTGTTCATCCGCCTGCGCTGCAATGTCGGCTGGCACATGGACTGGAACCTGTCCACGGCGATAGGCTGTTTCTCGGCAACCGCGGCTGCAGGCCGGGTCATGGGGCTCAATCCTCGCCAGATGGCACATGCACTGGGTATTGCCAGCATGCAGTCCAGCGGAACGATGGAACAAATCTTCGGCACCGGCAGCGACCTGCGGGGAATGTATGCGGGCTTTACCGCACAGGGCTGTGTGAATGCCGTCCTGCTGGCGCAGCGAGGCATGACCGGCATCAATCGTCTATTCGAGGGCGAAGCCGGTCTGTTCCAAGTTTATTTCAACGGTGAATTCGACCGCTCGAAGATGCTGGACGGATTAGGCTCGGAGTATCTGAGCGCGGGCATGCTGTATAAATACTGGCCGGCGGTGGGCAATGCGCACACCTATATCCACGCCGCCATCGAACTGATGCGCGAAAACGAGATAGCGCTGGACGAGATCGCCGAGGTCAAGGTTTTTGTCGGCGATTTTCAGCAGCGTATGTGCACCCCGCTGGATCAGCGTCAGGTGCCGGGCACTTTGGTCGACGCCAAGTTCAGCCTGCCCTTCCTGGTCGCGCTGTCCCTTGCCAAAGGAGGAATGGAGATTTCGGACTTCTCGGGCGCAGCGCTGACGGATGCGGCAGTCCTGGCGCTTGCGAAAAAGGTGGTGCCTGTCCCGGACCCAAGCTTCAACTGGACCGCAAAACTTCCGGACGGAAAGATTGAAGTCTCGATGAGAGACGGGCGCCGCATCGAACGGCTCGGCGCCGATGTTCCGGGCGCGGCTACGAAGCCGCTGAGCTGGGATCAACTGGAGGAGAAATTCGCTGCCTGCGCCCGCGCCGCCAGCAAACCCGTCACCGCTGCAAATATCGAAACGGTTCAACGGACAGTACGGTCGCTGGAAGACTGCGCCGACATAGGCGCAGTGATCACTGCACTTTCCTGAACCCGCCTGCCGGACGGGCCCGACGGCCTGACCGGGCATCACAGAACGCAGACAGCGAAGGAGGAGGTCGCTCGATGTCGAATATCGAAAAGATATTGTCGCTGATGGCAAAGGCGCTGATGTGGGTCAGCGGCATCTGCCTCGTCGCGATGATGCTGCATGTCTGCCTTGACGTGGCGGCGAAGAACATGACCGGCCGGCCAGTTCCCGGCACGGCCGAGATCGTCGCCCGCTATTACATGCTGGCGGCGGTATTCCTGCCCCTGCCGTTGGTGGAGTTGCGCAACAACGCCATTGTCGTCGATCTGTTTTACGACATGTTCGGCCCGGCAGTACAAAAGCTCTGCATGGTAATCGCCTACCTGGGACAGACCGCGTTCTTCGGCCTTCTGGCCTACAGGTCCTTCTGGGACGCCATCGATTCCTATCACAAGGGAGAGTTCGTCGACGGGCAGGTCCCGATCATAGTCTGGCCGGCTGCATTCTTCCTGCCGTTTGGCTTCGCGCTCGCATTTCTGGTCAGCCTCTTGCGGGTGGGCCAGGTCCTGACCCGCAACGACTGGCGCGGCATCGTTGCACCTCATCCATCGGATGACGCCGTACCCGGTCAGCAGGAGGGCATCTGACATGGACCGTATCGAGGTCGGAATCGCTGGCATCGTGGCCGTGCTGGTCCTGCTGATGATGCGGATGCAGGTTGGGGTCGTGCTTGGCATCGTGTCCTTCATCGGCATCAGCGTCATCACCAGCACCGGGGCCGCATGGGGGATCCTGACGGCAATCCCCATGAACTTCGTCGCGAACTGGAGCCTCAGCGCCGTTCCGATGTTCCTGCTGATGGGCTTTATCGCCGCGCAGGCAGGACTGACGAACGGCCTGTTTTCCAGCGCAAAGATATTCATCGGCCGGATACCCGGCGGGCTTGCATCGGCCACGGTTCTTGCCTCTGCCCTTTTCGCCTCGTCTTCAGGCTCCAGTGTCGCGACGGCCGCAGCCTTTTCGCGCATCGCGGTGCCCGAGATGCTCAAGGCGAATTATAAGCCGTCGCTGGCCACCGGATCGGTGGCGGCTGCCGGCACGCTCGGCTCGATGATCCCGCCCAGCATCCTGATGATCCTCTATGGCATCTTCACCAATACCTCGATCGGGCAATTATTCGTAGCGGGCATCCTGCCCGGGATCCTCTCGGGCCTGGCCTTCATCGTGATGATTACCCTTCGCGCAATGATCGACCCCAGCCTTGCGCCGGCCTACAAGGGCGTCCATACGCGCCAAGAGATCTGGGGCCATCTGCGCGACATGTGGCCTCTGCCGATCCTGATCATCGGTGTTCTGGGCGGCATCTTCTCGGGCGTTATCACGCCGACCGAGGCCGGGGCCATCGGCGCTTTCTGCGCCGTCCTGATAGCGCTCGCGCGCCGCTCGCTGTCTCGCCGTGACTTTGCCCGCGCCATTATCGCCACGGCCGAGGGAACCTGCACCGTGTTCATCATCGCCATAGGCGCGACCATGTTCTCGGTCTTTTTGGGCCTCACGACGCTGCCGATGGTCTTCGCGGATTTCCTGCTAGGCAACGTGTCCTCGACACTGGCAGTTATCGCCGCCATCGCGGTGCTTTACATCGTGCTCGGCATGTTCGTTGAAAGCCTGGCGATCATGTTGCTGACGATCCCGATTATCGATCCAGTGCTTCAGGGTATGGGCGTTAACATGGTCTGGTTCGGTATCATTGTCATCAAGCTTCTCGAAATCGGCCTGATTACGCCCCCGGTCGGACTGAACCTTTTCGTGGTCAAGAGCGCCCTGGGTGCGCAGGTGTCCCTGACCGAGGTAATCCGCGGAGGCGCATGGTTCGTCGCGACGGATTTCATCACCTTGCTGCTCATCGTGCTGGTGCCGGCGATCAGCCTGTTCCTGCCCGCCATGATGGGCTGAGCGATCACCGCAGAAACTGCAACATGGAGGAAAGAATGACGATCAAACCAATGCTCAAGATCATGGCCGCTGGCCTTTGCCTTTCCGGGGCGGGGGCACGGGCCGAGACCTTCCGGGCCGCGACTTTCAACGCGGCCAACTCACCGGTCGCTGCGTTCATCGACGATTTTGCCGCTGATGTCGCGGAACGTACCGGCGGCGAAATCGAGTTCGAACTTTTTGCTGGTGGCTCCCTGCTGCCGGGTGAGGGAACGCTGGTCGGGCTCCAGCGCGATGTCGCACAACTCGCAAATATCAACGCGTCGCAAATCCCTTCCGACATGCCTTACGACAATGTCATCTCGGATCTCGGCTTCATCGGCGACGACCAGATGGCCCTCGCCTTCGCGACAACCGAACTGCGCTTTTTCAACGAACAGGCGCAGCAGGAAATCCAGCGCAACAACCTGGTCTTTGCCAGCGGCAACACGATCGGAATCTGGAACATCATCTGCCGCGAGCCGATCAGCAGCCTGGCCGAGTTGAAGGGTAAAAAAATCCGTGGCACGGGTGGTGCGCAGATCGCGTTCATCGAGCATATCGGTGGAACCGTCGTCAGCGTGCCTCCGACGGAAATCTATACAGGTTTGCAGCGCGGATCGCTGGACTGCACGGCGGGAAGCCCCGAATTCCTGACCGTGTTCTGGCGGCTCAGCGAGATCGCAAAATCGGTCTATCTGTTGCCCTTGGGCTCGCTGCCGACGGGCGGGTACTACTTCAGCGAGTCGTTCTGGCAGGATCGCAGCGTCGATGAAAGGCGCGCCATGCTGGGCGCGCTCTCGCGCAGCACTGCAAAAAGCCTGATCGAATGGTCTGACCTGATCGACGAGGCTTTCGAGACTGCGCGGCAGGAGAATATTGCGCTGACCGAGCCAACCCCGGAAGACATGGCTACGTTAACTTCCTTCAGCGACGACTTCGTCGAGAATCTCGCCCAGGCTGAGATAACCAAGCGCAACATCGATGATCCGACTCCCCTGATCGAGGACATGGTCCGACTGGTGGACAAATGGAAAGGTTTGCTGGCTGGAATCGACACCTCCGACGTGGATGCGGTCACCGCACTCCTTGACCAGGAAATCTATGGCAAGATCGATGTCGAAACCTACGGCATGAACTGACGATCTGCGCAATCTCCGCCCGGCATAAGCGCAACGCTATGCCGGGATCATATAATCCAGCGCCAAACAGTAGAAACTCTTACCGAAATATAGTTCATATATTATATTTCGGCATTTCAATAAATTTCTGATTATTCCACTCTGAACAACTCACATCTCATTGATTTCAGGCGATGAAGCTGAGGAATTGCTCGCCTTGATCTGCAGGGTTTCTTAGGCTCCAGACTCGTTAACTTTCATAGCCAGAAGAGGACAGTTGCGGCGAGAGCGATGGCCGAGAAGAAGGTTTCCGGGCATCTGTCGTAACGGGTTGCCACGCGCCTGCAGTCCTTCAAGCGTCCAAACATGATTTCGATGCGGTTGCGGCGTTTGTATCGGCGCTTGTCATATTTGACTGCCTCCTTACGGGATTTCCGGCCGGGGATGCAGACCTTTATCCCCTTGTCTGTCA
>NZ_JRKN01000051.1 GCF_000763905.1 Paracoccus halophilus | reverse complement strand
CGCCAGACGCAGCACGACAGGCGCAGCCGCGCAAAACACGCGCAAAATGGCGCGGGGTAGAGCAGCCCGGTAGCTCGTCAGGCTCATAACCTGAAGGTCGTAGGTTCAAATCCTACCCCCGCAACCACTGATAACGACAAACCCGTAGCATCCGCTGCGGGTTTTGTTGTTTTTGCAGCCTTTCCAATGGCTTGCCGTTCCGTCCAATTGAGGATCGTGCCCAGTTCACCGTGCAGCGTTGCGTAAATCTCGCCGCGTTCCGGCCCCGGTGTCAGCGAAATCTTCTCGATCAGGCCCCGCAATGTCTCCGCTGCTTCCTGCCGCTCTTCCTTGCGGTTGAGCGCCTTGGTCAGGGCAGAAACCTTCTTCGCATAGATCGCTGAGGCACTCGGCAGAATGTCCGGTGTGTCCTCTGGCGCGTCGGCCAGCAGGGTGTTCAGTTCGGTCTTGCGCGCCTCCAGCGTGTCCATCTCAGCCTTCATGCTCTCATGGAACATGCCAGCCTTGATCGCCTCGATGATGCCGCGGATCTGCTTCTCGATCTTTACCAGTTCCGCTTTCCAGGCATCGCCGCTGGAGCGGCGTTCCCGGTTCAGCCGGTTGGTCTCCTCGGCATAAGCGCGCATCGCCTCCTCAACGATCTCAGGTGCCATCATGCGGTCCTTCAGACCGGAGAGCACGCGGGCTTCCAGTTCCTCACGCGGGATCGTGCGGCTGTTTGAACAGGCACCCTTGCTGATGTGGTTCGAGCAGGCGAACCGATCAGCGCCGCGAAGCGAGTAGGGGCCTCCGCAGCAGCCGCAAAACACCAGGCCGGACAGAAGGGACTTCGGCCGACGAGTGCCGTTCAGGCGGTTCTTCTTGTGGTGCTTGCGCACGGCTTCGGTGACGTTGGCAAACTTCTCGGCGATCTCGTCCTGCCGGACACGAACGGACTGCCAGAGTTCGTCATCGACAATGCGCAGCTCCGGGACATCCTTGATGATCCAATCGGATTCCGGGTTCAGGCGTGACACCCGCTTTCCGGTCGATGGATCTTTGATATAACGAAGCCGGTTCCAGATCAGACGGCCGATATAGAGTTCATTGTTGACCAGCCCCGTGCCGCGCTTCACATGGCCGCGGATGGTGGTGTCGCTCCAGAGCTTGCCAGCCGGACCCGGGACACCCTCCTCATTCAAGGTGCGGGCGATTGTGCGCGGACCCACGCCGGCGGCAAACTCGCGGAAAATGCGCCGGACAACATTCGCCTCGGCTTCGTTGATCTCCCGATCCCCGCGAATGGGATCACCGCGCGCATCGAGCTGTTTGACGACATTGTAGCCAAAGCACAGGCCGCCACCCGATTTGCCGTCCTCGACGCGGCCTCGAATGCCGCGATGGGTTTTGGCAGCGAGGTCTTTCAGGAACAGCGCGTTCATCGTGCCCTTGAGGCCGACATGCAACTCGCTGATCTCGCCCTCGGACAGCGTGACAATCGGAACGCCAGCAAATTTGAGGTGCTTGTAGAAGGTGGCGACGTCAGCCTGGTCACGACTGATGCGATCCAGTGCCTCTGCCAGCACAACGTCGAACTGTCCTGCCTGTGCGTCCTGCAGGAGTGCCTGAATGCCGGGGCGGAGGATCATGCTCGCGCCTGAGATGCCAGCATCCTTGTAGGTGCCGACGATCTTCCACTTCTCGCGCTTCGCCTGTTCGCGGCAGATGCGGAGCTGGTCCTCGATCGAAGCTTCGCGCTGATGGTCGGAAGAATATCGGGCATAGAGCGCAACGCGGGTCATATCGGCAGTCCTTTCAAGCTCCGTGTGAGGGGGCGAGTTAATTCTGTTCAGGTTCGGAGGCGGCTTCGACGGCTTTGCCGCTGCGCTGCGCCGCTGCCAGCAACTCGTCATATTGGGCGGCCGACATCAGCACAAACTCGCGCCGGCCATGTCGCGTGATCTCTACCGGCTCACGATGAGACTCGTTCAGATACTGTCCGAACTTGCGCTGGAATTCGAGGGATGTTGTGGTTGGCATCGCAGACTCCAGGAGAATAGGTCCGCTTATAAAATACGTGTTACACGTATAAATGCAAGAGGAATTGCAAATCAACTACGAAGGTGGTGTTGAGCTTTGCGTTCCGCTGCCAGCTTCCGCTCGAACTGCTCGCGGGCGATCTGGCGACCGATCAGGCGAGCCAGCGACATCAAGGCAGCGTCTCTCCGCGCGGGATCATTCCGGTCCGTTTCCGGTCCGGTCGAGGCTGTAACCTCGATGCTGATCCTGTTTCGCTTGACCGCCATCGTCTCCAAAATCCCATCCCCGGAAAGGGGCTGGGGCAATGGAACCGCGGAATGTCAGCGTAGGGAAGGTCTCGGGAAACGCTGTGCGGCGAATGGGATGCTTTGGCGTAGAAAAGGGACGGGTCGGTTGGTGGCGATGTACTCCACTATCGCTCTGTTAGTCGGTTCGGGGCATTATTTGTGCTAGTTCATCGGTGGGACTCGTCTTGTAAGCATCGCAAAGATGGAAAAGCTGCAGTCCGACCGACTTCCGCAGCGTCGCTAGCGCATCTCTAAACCGCAACCAACTGGGGTTTCCGCTGTCGCAACGTAGCGTCACCAAGTCGATTTCCTCGACTTGAACGAAGAACGTCAGGATCGTTTTCGTCAATGATTGGAGTACCTGATCCAGTTCGCTACCTTGGGGTAGCCCCCTTCGTAAATCAAGTAACCTGAACCGCAGACGGTCCAGCGATTGGCGAACCCGGTCGGGAAACTCTGCGTCAAACGACTCCCAGAGTGCGCGATGGTCCTCAAATTCTGAGACTATGTCCTTCGCAAGCTGGGGCGCCTGTTGCCGTGTCTGCAAAAGCACGAGGCTTTGCGCATAGCCTTTCGTGCGAACCTCCGCGATCAGCGCCTCATGGTCACGTTTCCACTGACGGAGAAGTTCGGGCTTGTGAGGCGAAGCATCTTTATCAACGATGTCACCGCATTCCCTACAAAGCCACAAGCCGTTTGAGATGTGCTTGCGCTGTTCAGGAGTTTGGTTCTTATCGTAGCGCGGCCCGTTGCTTGCGGCGGCCCTTATGTGAGCGGCATGACCGGTTCTCAGGCTCTTCGCCTGATCCGAATGTGGCCCCGCAGTCAACTTCAGGCAGTCAGGATTCGAACAGAAGTACGCAGCTCGTTCTGCAAGTGTTTGTTTGGTTCTGGGTGAGAACTCATCTCGCGCGCCCATAGTCTTCTCCTTCGGCCGCTCCGTGGCAGCTAGTTTTCTTTAGGGCTCTCTCCACCGCTCTCCGCAGCGCATCAATGGTGTATCGGGCCAAGTTACCTTGAGCCGACTATTAACGCTCGTTATTGTCGTCTTCGTAGTCGGACCAATCGTCAGCGGGAGCATAGTATTCTGCTGCATCGTAGGTCTGAGTCTTCTTGTATCGATCGCTGAGCCCCACTGCGGCGAGTTTGGAGAGGCCAGCAATCTTGAGGCCGCAGGCTACGCATTCAAAATGCGTCGGGAGATACTCCTGTGTCTCGATGATTTCGTCGTCGTCGAGCTTCTGCGTTGGGGCCGAAACCGGCTCTCCCAGCACAAGTGCGGTCGACGCACATGACGGACAGTCGACTCTATGACCGCTTTGACGGGTGGCCCACACTGACGCCTGCGTTTGCAGCGTCGCGCGCTCGTGTTCTGGCTTGGCGTTCCAGACCTTCTTGTGCGCCTCAACGTCCCCCCTCACGGCTTTCGCACTCTCATCTGCAGCTGCATCGATCAGCTTCCTAGCAACCTCCGCTTCGTCTTCGCCAAGAAGCTCATCGAGTGGGATGCCCATTGACGTCAGAAGGATTTGGCAAGTCTGATAGAATCTTGGTTGCCAGGTCGATCCCCTAATTCCCTCGAATGCGAGTTCGCCAGTATGAAGCTCGGCATTGCGCTTGCCGGTATGCACGACACCGAAGCTCTCATGCTCCTTGGTGAACTCCGGCAGTATCCCTGAAAGGCGTTTGAACACCTCGCTGATTGCGATGGATCTCGGCGAGAACCTCTCTTCGAACGGAGTGAAGCCAAGCGAAAAATAGAGATTCGACCCATTTTTATCGGCTTCTGCAAGCAGCGCGGGGCTTACATTTGCCAGAGCGGCGCGGGCAAGAAATTCTAGAGCGAGGCTCGACCAGAGGGCGTATTCCCATTTATCGCTGTCATATTCATCCATGTTCTGGATGTAGCGCACAGCCTTCGCGTAGAGTGCCTCCGGGTCGAAGGTTGCCGGCGTTGCGCCCGGCTTGATTGTCGTCTTCATTTTAGCCCTCCCAAATATACCCTCTCAATAGAACGATCCTCTCGTCCTGGCGGTATCGGCGAACGGGCATGCAGCATGCGCCAGTTGTCGATTATCAGGGTATCCCCCGGACGAATGAGGGCAATCGACAAAGGGTCACGTTTCGCAAGCCAATCACGAATCTGGGCGTCGGCGGTGTCGCCAACTTTGCTCGCTGGCCGAAGAAATATTTCATCCCATCGTAGGAGGTCGGTGCCATCTGACGTACGTTCGAGCAGGCGAAGAAGCACAAGGGCTCCATGGCGGGGCCGGCGTGGCTTGAAGACTGCGCGTGCGAGAGTGTCTCGAGAAACGGAGTTGACGAGCTCGCGGCCATCGATCAGCAATGTGGGAACGTCATCATATCCAATCAGGCATCGTAGGAGTAAGTAGCGCGGTGGTGTCCGCCAATGGGCAAGATCGGTATGAAACGGAAAACGGCCCAGACCAAAGTTCCCGCTATATGTATTCGGAGCCGATTCTTCGCGAGGAATTAAAGTTTGGACAAGACCGCCTTCCCAAGGCGTGAGTGGATCACCGAGTTCGTTAGCGACTTCGACGATGTCAGCATTAGGGCGATGCTGAGAGATTAGGGCGTAGCCGCTTTCGGTAATTTTTTGTCTCAGATCGAACCCCATCATTTCTCAGTCATTCAAGTTGCCTTCTGGGCTATCGGCAGGGCGCCGACTCGATATCGAGCGACGGCATGATGTAGATTGCCCCGCGATCCATGCTGTCGAGGAAATGCGTCTTGCTTGAAATCGCGGGCCACTCGTACGTTTGATCATGTGAGACAACGGGCTCTGGTTGTGACGATAGTCTCCATGTGCTTCTTGAAGTGGGCTCAGAATTGCTCTCATGTTACGACCGGATCAGGAGGCAGGGCTACGAGATTGTTCTCACCAAACAGCTCTGTGAGCTTTGCCATCGCTGCGGGACTAACGAGTTGCGTGAACAGCAAAGCTAGGCGCACCTTGGGGCGTGAACATGCAACATAGAACAAATTCCGATTGTTCTCGAAGAAATCCTGTTTGTCAGCAGGAGGCGCTGCATCCATCCATTCTAGGGTCTGTACAAAGTTGTATTTGTTCCAGCCACGTCCCACGATCACCATAACATTCTCGAACTCCGCGCCCTTCACGCCGTGCTTCGTAGCAAATGGCGTGTGCCCGTCGATGAAACGATCCAACGCTATCAATTCCGTATAGTGAACCGTCCGTAGCTTTCTAAGCTGTGTAATCCGGCGGGGTTCCCCTTCTACGGGTTCATCTCCGACCTCAGCGAGCTTCGCTTCGCGTTGTTCCACAGCGGCAGGCAGCCGCATGTGCGGCTGGGCGGCGATGAAGTCGATTATCTCGCCAATCGTTCCAGTCTGCCGCAACGCAATGAGGACGTTCATGCCATTGGTCCAGGCGATCTTGTCTTCATGACGACGGATGCGCGGCATGCCCGACCCGAACGCCTCGAACATTTCCCCATACCGGTTGGCCTCGAACGCAGCGCAGGCGGGTTCAAGCTGGTCCGCAAGAAACTTGATGTGAGGATCATCCTTCTTCAACCAAGGATCGTTGAACTGGCCATAGATGCTCCGAATGTTCTCGTATCCTTGCTCCCGAGCAAGTATACTGTGGCTGAGCATCAGTATTTTTGTTTTCTCTACCGATAGATCCCAGCCCTCGGCTGCCAGCCGATCCTTCATATGCTGAAAGTAAGCACGAGCTGCCTCGGGACTGGTATCATCTTTCCAGTGGCCGCCTCCCTGTCCGGTTCGTCGCTGCCCCGGCCAGTTGTTTGTATGAAATACACGGGTCTCACCCTGTGCAGCGGGATCGCTAACCATCTGCGGCAAGTCTGGACGCATACGGTTGAGGACCTGCACAATCGGATCAACGGACCGGAAGTTCGCTTGCTTGTCTATAACCTCCAGTGCCTGGTGTTCCACCAGCCCACATCCCTCGCCGTAAATCTTCTGCCAGTGGTCTCCGAAAAGACCGATCAAGGGGCCTTCACCTCGATCAAGAAACCACTCTTTCAACCCATCAACGAAACCGGCATCCGTGTCCTGATATTCGTCGATAAGCAGAATGGGATATCGTGAAGTCAGAACCCGACGAAATTTGGGGCGACTCATCGCCTGAATCATCAGCGACAATACATCTTCATGGCGAAGTGACACCTGATCGTCTGTCACGCCGGGGTAGCCAAGTTCATAATGAATACGACGATGACCGACGCCGCCGGTTTCCGCAAGCCGCTCCTCCCATGTCGGCAACCCGGGAACCAGTTCACGCAGTGTAGGCTGAAAATCCTGAAGGACTGACCAGCAAAAACCGTGCACGGTTTCGGGTCTCACCGCAGGGTGCGCGTTCGTTCTGGCAATGATCTCGTCCTTGGCGACGTTGGTGTAGGTGATGCAGCCGATCTGTTGGCGCTGCCGCAGCAACGCGGAGCCTTGCTTTTCAATCAATCTGCGAAGTGCTCTCTCAAGAGAATAGGTTTTCCCAGCTCCGGCGCCCGCCTCTAGACGAAAGCTGCGTCCTTCATCCAGGCAAGCGAACATGCGTTCCAGAGCAATGCGACCAGCGGCATCTGCGGGGCTTTCTTGTCCCTCAGCCATGTTCGCCTCCCTGGATGGGGGCGATCTCGACCCCGGCAGCTTCGGCGAGGATTTCGACCGCTACGGCCACTGGGGGAGGCACAGGGGCCGGATTACCCTGTGCCAACCATCTCAAACCTTCAGAGATGTAACGGGGAACAATCCACTCGGTGTTTGTGATCGCGTATTGCAGAGCAAAGGCGGACTTTTTTTGTTCCGCAGCGAGTTCATACGCCGCCGTTGCAACATCTTCCTCTCCAAGCGCGAAAAGGCCAGGGTTCGCGATTATGAACGCATCTTCGAAGCTCCGCCCGCACGCTCCACCATCCTGCTCTGGAATCTGGTACGCGATGCGCCTGCCATTTGTAATCTTCTCGTCTGGTGTTTTGATGAGCAAGGCAGCCGGAGATATATCGGCACCATACAATGCCTTTAGACAACCGTTACTCGTGAATTGCCCTTGGGCGACAGGTACGGCCTCGCGCTTGTTGTTTGCATTGGGACGAACCGCATCTATGTCCGTAAGAATCAATGTGCGGAGTTCGAGGAACGTCAGCAAATCGAAGAAGCGGTGAGCATAGGCTCCGCCTACTTCCATGACGGTGAGGTATTGACTGCCGAGCTGCGGTGCTCCAGGTGCCGCATTGTCCGTTTTTCGAATCATTGTCGGAAGGAGGAGGCGTTCCGACGTTCCCTCGATCAGGACGGCCTTATCGGCAAAGAACAGATCGCAACGGGTGAGAGTCAGATACTGATGTAGAAACTCCCGATCAGGCTCGGGCGCAGTTCCCATGCCCCGGCGAAGGTCTTTGATGATGGTCCGCCGGACGCCATTTTCGTCCGCTTTCGACAGGAAATAGCGCATGGATTCAAAGCGGGCCTCGTTAGCCATGTGCGGCGAATGCGTCGTAACGACAAACTGGACGGGCCAAGGGTGATTATCGTTCAATTGAGTGACGAAAGCATTCGTGATCTGATCAAGTTGCCGAATGAATACCTCCTGCATCTGGGGATGAAGGTGCGCTTCCGGCTCTTCGATGAATATTAGATGCACTCCAGCCGCCGTCGGTGTTGCCTGATACTCACGAAAGAAGCGCAAGAGTTGCAGCAGCATGAAGACGAGATTACGCACGCCGAGACCATTGTAGGTTTCTGGAAGTGTTATCCCGTTCTTCCCGACATAACGGACCTTGGTGTGATCGCTTAGCAACCTCTCAACGTCAAAGCTCGTCTCAGTGATGAGTCCTGGATCAGCCAGTCCGGGGTAGCCGAACAGTTCGAAGGTGGGCAGTAGCGATGTAAGCTTGACATTGAAGTCGCTGTGCAGATCGCTTTGAATGTCTTCGACAGCGCTTTTCAACTGTTCGGCGGTAGTCCGTTTTTCAGGGTCGGTCGGATCGCTTAGTGCCGACTGAAAAAGTATTTCTACGACTTTTCCGAGAACATCTCGTTCGCGTTTCGTGTCGTCACCCAATCCACGTTGCGCATTGATGAAGCCGCCTTGTATTATAGCAGTGAGCACTTTCGTTTCGAGCGGCTTCCTATTCGTGGGATCGTTAGGATCAATCGCTTCGAAAATCGATATGTAGTTGGCAGAAACCCGCGCTCCCAGAGCACGGAAAAGCGCACTTCTGGCATTCTCTGCATCTTCTTCTGGTGCAGGGAGATCGGCGAAGAGAAATGTAGTTGCGTCGGGTCGAGGGCCAAAAGTCAGGACAAGACGCCCATATGTACAATCTGGATTTAGGTCGATGATGCAGTCGCCCAAAGCTCCAAGGTCCGGCATGTCAACGTCGTACGAAACATCAATTATTATACGAATGACGGGAAGTGTATCCAGTACGTCTGAAACCTCCGCTCCGGCGCTGAACGCCTCAAATGCGTTCCAGAACTTCTCGTGACAGCCGAGAGAAAAATCTTCGAGACGGAAGGTGAGAGTCTTTTCTGAGAGGAGTCGGCGGAAAAGCTCTGCAATCGATGTTTTGCCGCTATTGTTTCGTCCCACGATCAGCGTGGTTCTATCTTCGAACCCAATCTCGACGTCCTGCAGCAATCGGAAGTTTTCAATCTTCACATTGTGTAGCTTCAATTTTCACGCCCCCAAATATAATGCCATCGTCTAGTCGTTAGTTCTGTAATTATACATCGCGAGATGTCCGATTCGGATCGGCGCAACGAGTATTTTTGCATGGCCCTAACTGCTTATGAAGCCACGATTTTTCATTTCCTTTCTATTTCCCTCAAATATTGCGCGGGCCGCCTGCAGGATCATCACTAAACTACTCTCGTCAGAAGAATATCTGCCCGAGGAGGAATGCCGTTTTCCTTATAATGGATCATGGCATAAGTGATTATCTCCCAATCCTTTCTTTGTTGGACTTGAGCCAAATCGACTTGCCAGATTTCCACTCTGCGGTCTGTGGCGGTATAGTGCCATGTCGTTGGTGGCGTGTGCTTCCGTCCTGGATAAAGAAGTATGACGCGGCTGGCGTTGTAGACCGCCCCATAGGACGCGAGTTGGTAAAGATCGGCTTGGCTCACATTTGGCGTAGAGCCGGGCTGTTTGCCGAGATCCTTCCATTTCGTATCAATGACCAGTGGACCTTCAGGCGTGTCAATGACGATGTCGGGGATTAGAGGGTAGGCGCCATGTTGCAACAGGGTGTGCTGTCGACGCTGAATCGACACTGATCCGGGCGGAAGAACCCGTTGCAGCCAGCGGGCAACATACCGTTCAAACAGCATGTTCATCGGAAAGAGCAACGAAATGCCCGTGCCGTGTCCGGAACTCGTGTTTTGCCACTCTGCTTCCATCAGCATGCGCGCAAGCATTTGGGCCTGACGAAACCGCTCATTCATCCGGTTCCAGACGATCCGCTCCCTCAGGGGGGCGGGGCTGGTGGGGATGTCGGCGAAGCGGGCTGTCAGATTAGCGATCCGGCGACGCAGAGGCTCGGAGTGCACGAAGGAGATGATGCGCAACAGGCTGGCCTTGAACAGCCGGTTGAGCGGCGTGTTCTCGGAAAACTCGTCAAACCGGCAATGCAGGCGGGAAGGATCAACCGAACGGTGAACGATCTGCTGCCGCACATCGAGCGCTCCCCGCAGCTTAGGCAAAACATCCTCCTCTGGCACATAGTCGCGCGTCAGACCGGATTTCGCTTGTTCTGCAAGGCGTGTCACAAACAGATTGATAAAGGCTTCGAGAAGATCGCTCTCCTGTGCGCCCATCTGCGCGATCTGCCCTTCTGAAAGCGGTATGTCGAAGGCCACCGCAATCATCCGCACAAGGGTTGCTCGCAATGCACCGTCCTCATCGGTGAGCTTGGGCAGTATTTCCAAACTTATCCCTGGAACGGAAATAATGCCGCAAACCTGCTTGGTTTCCAGCTGCCGAAAGCCGCGCGCCAGTACGCCGTTCTCAGCCACGCCAAGCCTGCGGGCAGCCGTGATAGCGGCAAGATGCAGTTGCTCGGCTTGTCCTTCGCTGATTCCGTCGGGGCCAATGGGCAGAGAGGACCATTCCGGCAGAGAGTAATGGCTTTTCTGCTTGGGCATTATTCCCGTCCCAGAAGAGCCATGTAAGCTGCTTCAGGATATCCGCCTTCTTCCCGAAAAACATCGGAATAGCGATACCGATCCTCAGCAAATCCTTCAGCCCCCTTGGGAACCGGAATAGGGGATCGATTCAGGAAGCCGTCGCCGCCACCCAGAACAATGCGAACCCGTTCAATGTCGTCATGGAAATACTCACGCAGCAGCGGGATGACCTTGAACGCCATGATCCGATCGAGGTCGGCTTTCGTCTTGACGCCCATAAACCAGGCGTGGCCGATCTGGGCATCCTCTCCCAGAAAATAGACAAGGCGCAGATTGAGGTTGTCCAGAATGGCTGCAAGATCGAGCGCACTATCGTCGAGCTCGATGCCTGCGAGTTCTGCGGAATCGGGTGGCAGTTCCTCAAACACGAAACGCCGCCGCAGTGCTGTATCCAGCAGCGAGATGGATCTGTCGGCCGTGTTCATCGTGCCAAGGATGTACAGATTGGCCGGAAGAGAGAATGCGGTCTTGGAATAAGGAAGTGTGACGGTGATCGCCGCAGGCGCTCCCCGTCTCTTGTCTGCCTCCAGAAGCGTGATAAGTTCGCCCAGAACCTTCGAGATATTGGCGCGATTGATCTCGTCAATGATGAGGACATGGTTGCCGGCCTGCTTCGACGCCCGCTCTGCAATCACTTTCAGAACGCCTCCTTCCGGTTCGAGCGTGAAGCCTGCCCCCGATGCCATCGGCTTGGGTCGCAGTCCCTCGACGAAATCTTCGTAGGTATAGCTTTGGTGGAAGGTGACGAAGCCGATGCGCCCGTCCTTGACCAGTTGCTCATAGGACGCGCGCACTGCACCCGGATCGGACGCCACCTGGCCTAGACATATCTCGACGGCGCGTTGTGCGGTACTGAATGTCTTGCCCGTACCCGGAGGGCCGTAGAAGATCGTATTCAGTTCAAAACCGGATGGAGCTGGCACGATGGCTTCTTCATCCAGTTTATCTGTCGAGTGCGCCTTCTTTTCTTTCGGCTTCTGCCAGACAGGCCTGAAGTCACCCTCGTAGAAATCGACGTGTGAACCATGCTTGGCTTCAAGGCTCTTGCGCAAAGTCAGAAGTGCGTCATCGAGCTTGGCTATGCTCATAGCACCGACATCGGCTGCGGTTATGGCCCCGAAGCCAGCCAGAATATCCCGTTTATGCTGGCCGGCGCTGATGCGCTCGAAGCTGTCAGGAAAAAGCAGGAAGGGCAGGATATGGCGCAACTGCCGATTTTCGCCGTTCACCTGTATCTCGAACCAACTGGCAAATGCGCCGCCGTCCCCAAGCAGGCGTCGACGTTCATCAACAGGCCTGGATTTGAGATCCTGCATGGCGGTAATCAACAGAACGAGCTCGCGCCATTTATTGTTGTTATATCCTTGGCCAGCCCGGCCCACACCGTAAAGGACCTGTTCGGTCAGGGCCGCCACATCTTGCGGCAAGTCCTGGCCTGACCAGGACCAAACCTCGCGGACTTTCCGATCCTTGGTCGGGGGAGAGACATCGCCACGCTGGAAGGCATAAAGTAGCCAGATCAGCTCGGCCATCAGGCAGTGCGCTTCAGCGGTTGCGTCAGACAGCTGGACTTTCAGCTTTTCAAAGAACTTGCCTTCGCCTTCATCGAGGTTCTGGACGTAGGTACGTTGCAAATCTGCAAAGTGTTCAGCGGTCCAGAGTGAGCGTCCAGGTGAAAGCAGGGAACCATCGCCGATCAGACAATCAGTGCGAAGGCGATCCATCGTCTCGTAAAGTGGAGAAAGATCAGCATCTGGGTTATAACGGGCCACGAAAATTCCTCGGAAATACTTAGATATGCAATATTCGTCTTCCGACTGGCGCGAGTCGGTCCAGCTTGCATAAGAAACCAGCAAAGCTCTTTTTGTCCAGTATACAGAGGCATTTGGGGGAAAGCCTTCCCCCTGGTCGGCACTGGCGTTGCCGACGCACCCCCATCAGCGGGGAGACCCCGCAACGCCCCCCGAGAGTGAGAGTGCGGACGGGGTTTCCGTGACGGGTTGAGGGCTGGAAGAGAGGCTTCCGGCGCCCGTCGCGGAGATCATCCCGATGGCCAGACATGATCGCAGCCCCGCTGACGGTGGCGCGCGCAGCAACCTTTACGACGACATCACCAACAAGATCATCGCCGAGCTGGAGCAAGGGCGTCTACCCTGGGTCCAGCCCTGGGGTGCGGCGCCCGATACCGCCCCGCTGGGCCTGCCGAGAAATGCGTCAACCGGCCGGTCCTATTCCGGCATCAATATCCTGATCCTCTGGGGCGCTGTCATCCAGCATGGTTACCCTGGTCAATCGTGGCTGACGTTCCGTCAGGCGCTTTCGCTGGGTGGCAATGTCCGGAAGGGCGAACGCGGCACCACTGTCGTTTATGCCGACCGTTTCACCCCCGAGGACGAAAAGCGCCGTGCCCGCGATAAAGGTGAGGACGCGCATGCCATTCCGTTCCTGAAGCGGTTCACGGTCTTTAACGCCGCACAATGCGATGGTCTGCCTGATGACATCACGGCAGTCGCGCCGCCACCGCCGCCGGGCCTGATCGAACCTCGGGTCGAGGCGTTGATCCGGGCCACCGGCATCGAGTTCCGTATCGGTGGTAATCGCGCCTTCTATATGCCGTCGCTCGACTATGTGCAGGTGCCGCCTCCGCAAGCCTATTTCGAGCCGATCAACTGGCACCGGACGGCCCTGCACGAGCTGGGTCATTATGCCGGAAGTGGGATTATGCCGACTTCGCAAGCGCTCTGCTGTAATTGCAGGCCAAAGTCCTCTTTGCGCTCGGCATAAACCGACGCCCAAACGAAACTCAAGGGAGCTGAGGAATTCG
>NZ_JRKN01000050.1 GCF_000763905.1 Paracoccus halophilus | reverse complement strand
CTCAGAGGCCGCAAAGAAAAAGAGAAAGGAGACCCCTGCATTGACCACAACATGACCGCCGAGACATAAACAAGGGGGGGTCAGTTCTCGGTGAAAATACCGGGTCAATTCTCAGCGGAAATCAACAATTTTCTGCGCACGGGCTTTTTCGTTCGCGCCCGCAGAGAATGTCCGGACGCCGTCCTCCGTGCACGTCGCGCCGGGCCGGGCGGGGTGATCCTGGCGGAATGTCCGCTTCCATGTCCTGACAAGGGCATGTTCGCACAGGCAGAGAATGTCGGCTCACCGCCCACCGTAACGTATGCAGGAAGCTGCGCGGCCATTTTGAATCGGTGCAGCGCTCACGCGCTGCCCTTTGCGAGTCGGTAGACCGGGATGCCCATCTTGCGGGCCTTGTCGGCGAGGTTTTCCTGAATGCCGGTGCCGGGGAAGACGATGACCCCGATCGGCATCGTGTCGAGCATCCGGTCGTTGCGCTTGAACGGCGCAGCCTTGGCGTGTTTCGCCCAGTCCGGTTTGAAAGCGACCTGCGGCACCTTGCGATTGTCGGCCCAGGTGGCCGCGATGCGTTCGGCACCTTTCGGCGATCCACCGTGCAGAAGGACCATATCGGGGTGCTTGGCATGAACCTGATCGAGCCTGTCCCAGATCAGCCGGTGATCAGTGGTGTCCCCGCCCGAGAAGGCAATCTTCGGCCCTGCGGGCAAGAGCACCTCATTGTCGACCCTGCGCTTGGCCGCGAGGAAGTCGCGGCTGTCGATCATGGCCGAGGTCATCTGGCGATGGTTGACCCGTGAACCGGAGCGCGGCGACCAGGGCGTGCCGGTGCTGCGCAGGAAGAGGTCGGCGGCAGTGTCGCGGAAGGTCTCGATGCTGTCGCGGCGCTCGATCAGGCTCTGGCCGATACCGATCAGGGTCTCCAACTGGACGGATTTGACCTCGCTTCCGTCCTGTTCGCGCTGAAGGCGCTTCTGGGCCTGCTCGTTGTCATCGAGTTTGCGTTCGATCCGCTCGACGGCGCGGTGGAAGGTGTTGACCGTGGACCACATGATCTCGTCTAGGTCGAAATCGAGGCTGGTGTCGGCCATGGTGGAAATCAGAGCATCGAAGATGTCGGCAACCGCGCCCTGGATGGCGGTGTCCTCGGGCGTGATCCGGGGATCAGCCTCGCCCTCGGCGGGACGATAGCCATAGAGTTCGAGCTCTTCGATGACATGGGCAGTGGGAGACGTGCTGTGATCGGGTTCGAATTCGTCATGGGCATACATGGGATGTGTCCTTCGGCTGGACCGCGACCGTCGCGGCCTTCATGGCGACGACAAGCCCACGGGCGCTCCGGTCTGGCAGCCCGAGCTCTTTGCGAGGGCCTTGATGGCAAAGCCCGGCTGATTTGCTTCGCGCTGTAAAGGCGGGGGAGACGGGGTCCCCACGCGACCTGTCGCGTGGGGTGGCGGGCCGCCGACGGAAATCAGTCGGGCGCCGCCATTGCCGGGCCGGAGCGTTTGTGGGCTGCTCGCCCTCTCAAGAAGGCCAAGGCGCGGTCCCGTTGCCGAGGTGCCCCAACCCCTTGCCCATGGCGGGATCGGTCATCCCCGAGCACGGCCCTCTCTGGCTATTGTGCGCGCTATATGAAACGGCTGACGTCCTCAGGGGCAATCTGCACCCGGATCTGCGCCCGAAGCGCCTCCAGGCCGAAGCTGACGAGATCGTCGTTGAAATCTCCCAGCATGGGCGAGAGCGTGATGGCCTCGATCCCGGCTCCGATGGCCCGGTCCACCAGGCTGTCCCGCGCGGCGTCACCTGCCGGATCGTTGTCGCGGACGATGTAGAGCCTGCGCAGATGCGGGGAGAACTGGATGGCGGAGAGATGCCCGGCCGAAAGTGCGGAGGCCATCGGCATCCTGGGCAATGCCTGCCGCAGCGAGAGGATGGTTTCGATCCCCTCGCCTGCCGCCATAACATCCTGCGCCCCGCCAAACCGGACGGCGTTTCCCAGCAGGTCTCCCATCGCCTTCCTCGGCGGATCGACAGGTGCCTTGCCGGAACCGTCGCGCATGAGCCAGGTGCGATGCGCACCGGTGATCCTGCCGTCGAGGTCGGTGACGGCGGCGATCATGGCCGGCCAGGTTTCGGTCGGGCCATCGTCCTCGGGCCGCCAGTAACTGTTGGGATGGAACCGCAGACTTGCGGTTCCGCGTAAATCCGCAATGCCGCGTGTCCGTAAATAAGTCTCTGCGAGACTGCCGGTGAGCGGCTGCGTCATGCGCCAGAGGCGACGGGCGGCTTCGGACGATCCCGATGGTACTGGCGGTGTTTGGGCCCTGCGGGATTGCAGCACCGGTTCAGGATCCGGTAGACTGAGGAAGCGGCGCGCTTCTTCGGCAATGTCGGCGAAGTCAATGAGGCCAAGGCTTTCACCGATCACGTCGAGCAGATCGCCATGCTCACCGCTCTGGGCATCGGTCCATTTTCCAGCCGCACCCTTACCGGCCTCCGGCCCGGTCAGACGGACGAACATCGAACGACCGGGCGTGTTTCGCACATCCCCAACCTGCCAGTAATTGCCCTGTTTGCGCCCATTCGAGAGATAGTGGCGGCACACCGCCTCGGCCTGGAGACCAAGACGCTGCGCCAGCTCGGAAGCGTTGAGACGTGCCATCACGCGGCCTCCCGCTCGGAAATGCGCTCGATCGGGAAACGGTCGAGCAGTTTGCCGATAATCGCCGGTCCCGTTGCATCGACGGGCACGAAGAAGCGCAGTTTCCACGAGGTGATTTCACTGAAGAGGCCATAGGTCCGCAGTCGGTCGCGCATCGTGTCGGTAAAGCCGGTCAGTTCGATCCGGTTCGCACCCATGACGCGGACGCGTCGCAGTTGCAGACCCTCGGCAAGATCGAGGATCGTGCGACCTTCGATCAGTGCGGCATAGGCCGCATCTGGTGTCAGGCTGCTGCTGACGCCGCTGGCCGAGGCGCTCGCCGCCCAAGCCGGCGAGACACGGCGACCGATGATGCGTTCGCCCTCGTCGGTCTGGAGCCGGTAGACCCGGGAGGACTCCTGCGGCAGGCGCTTCCAGATCGGCAGCAGAAGTCCGGTCACCATATGCAGGATGCTGTCGGTGAACTCCGGCACTTCGTCCATCTCGGCCTGCCATGCCGAGGCGAAGGCAGCGCGCTCGGCCTCGACCCAATGGGTCTCGCCCATCGCCCGCACGGGGATGTTCATCGCTTCCATCGGCCGGATCAACCGGACGCGACGTTCGATCTCGCCATCGTCGAGCATGACGCTGGTGGTCGGGATCTGCACCGCCGCCCGTCCTGACCGCTCGTTGATGAGCAGCTTCGCCCACGGATCGTCGAGTTCCGCCAGTGCCGCATCCAGCGTCACCGGCTGGTTGCGCTTGCGTTCGGTCAGAGTCAGGAGCCGCGTTTCCGCGCCGGTGCCCGGATGGGTGTGGATGACCTGCCGGTCGGTGACGATAAAACTTTCTGCCTTCAACGTTTCCAGCCCCATGTCATAGGTGCCGGATGCAATTGCCCCGTTGATCCGAGCCTGCAGAAGCTGCTCGAAGGCCGAGAACAGGATGCCCTGCAACTCGATGGTCAGCGCCAGCAGACGGTTCAGGAAGGTGGTGATCGGCGGCAACTCGTCCTTGATGCCGTTCGCATCCATCAGCTTCAGCCCGGTGGCGGTTTCAAACCGTTCAAGCGAGCAGCCCTCCACCTTGCCGCGCACGATAAGCAGATAGAGCTGGCGCAACGCATCGCGGGCATATGCGGATTCCAGATTATCCTCGGGCCGGAACAGGCCTTGGCCGCCGGTCTGGCGCTGCCCGCGCGTGATCGCACCCAGCGTGTCGAGACGACGGGCGATCGTGCTGAGGAACCGCTTCTCGGCCTTCACATCCGTGGCGATGGGCCGGAAGAGCGGTGGCTGCGCCTGATTGGTCCGGTTCGTGCGGCCCAGCCCCTGAATGGCGGCATCGGCCTTCCAGCCCGGCTCCAGCAGGTAGTGCACCCGCAGGCGCTGGTTCCGCGCCAAAAGGTCCGCGTGATAGCTGCGCCCCGTGCCACCGGCATCAGAGAAGACCAGAACGCGCTTCTGGTCATCCATGAAGGCCGAGGTCTCTGCCAGGTTTGCGGAGGGCGCGCGGTTCTCGACGGCCAGGCGTGCCGATGGACCATCGCCCTTGCGCACGATCCGCCGGGACCGCCCTGTGACCTCCGCCACCAGGTCGGTGCCGAAGCGCTGCACGAGCTGGTCGAGCGCGCCCGGAACCGGCGGCAGCGAGCCGAGCTGTTCGAGCATCTCGTCGCGCCGGGCGACGGCCTCGCGGCTCTCGACTGGCTGACCGTCCCGGAACACCGGCCGCGAGGACAAATTGCCTTCGCTGTCGGTGAAGGGCTCATAAAGCTGCACCGGGAAGGAATGCTGCAAGTACGAGCCGACATACTCCCGCGGCGTGACATCGACGGAAATATCGTTCCATTCGTCGGCGGGGATCTCGGCCAGCCGCCGTTCCATCAGCGCCTCGCCGGTCGAGACGATCTGGATGACGGCCGCATGGCCCGCCGCCAGATCGGCTTCGATCGAACGGATCAGCGTCGGGGTTTTCATCGAGGTCAGCAGATGGCCGAAGAAACGCTGCTTGGTGCTCTCGAAGGCCGAGCGCGCGGCGGATTTGGCCTGCCGGTTTAGCGTGCCTTCACTGCCGGTGATATTGGCGGCCTGCATTGCCGCATCGAGATTGTTGTGAATGACGGCGAAAGCTCCGGCATAGGCATCATAAATGCGCCGCTGTTCATCCGTGAGCTGATGCTCGATCAGTTCATACTCGACGCCATCATAGGAGAGTGAGCGGGCGGTATAGAGGCCGAGAGATCGCAGATCGCGGGCCAGCACTTCCATGGCCGCCACACCGCCGGCCTCAATCGCCTCGACGAACTCTGCGCGGGTCTGGAACGGAAAATCCTCACCGCCCCAGAGGCCGAGGCGCTGCGCATAGGCGAGATTGTGGACCGTGGTGGCGCCGGTCGCAGAGACATAGACCACACGGGCATCGGGCAGCGCGTGCTGAAGCCGCAGGCCCGCACGTCCCTGCTGCGAGGCGGCGACATCACCGCGTTCGCCTTTTCCGCCACCGGCATTCTGCATGGAATGGCTTTCGTCGAATATAATGGCTCCATCGAAATCGGACCCCAACCATTCGACGATCTGCTTGACGCGGGAAACCTTCTCGCCCCGGTCGTCGGAGCGTAGCGTGGCATAGGTGGTAAAAAGGATGCCTTCCGTGAGCGTGATCTTTGCGCCTTGAGGAAAGCGCGAGAGCGGCGTGACCAGCAGCCTCTCCATGCCGAGCGCCGACCAGTCGCGTTGCGCGTCCTCGATCAGCTTGTCGGATTTGGAGATCCAGACCGCCTTGCGCCGCCCGCGCAGCCAGTTGTCGAGGATGATGCCGGCCGACTGGCGGCCCTTGCCGGCACCGGTGCCGTCACCGAGCATGAAGCCCCGGCGGAAACGGACAGCGCTGGCAGCATCCTCGGCGGCGGCGCTCACGTTGTCGAGATGCTCATCCACCATCCAGGCACCCGCGAGATGATCGACATGGGCTTCACCGGCATAGATCACCGTTTCAAGTTGGGCGTTGGAGAGTCGGGTACGGATGTCGGCGGGCAGCATCGGCCGGTAGGAGGGCTTCGGAGGTGCGACGGAGGCCATGGCGGCGGACTGCACCAGCTTGGTCGGGTGCGGCGCGGCGCCGGGAATGCGAAGCGATTGCAGCGCATATTCCTCATAGATGGCATCGGACAGGCGAGCGCCCTCCGGTGGCGTCCAGTCCACGGTCTCATAGGCGAGTTCGACGCCCTCGGGATCGTTGGCAGGAGCAGCGGCAGGCCGCGCCGCTGTCGCGCGGGCCAAATAGCCTCGCACGGTTTTCGGTGCGATGGTCGAAGCGGGCACGACGATCTTCGGCAATGATACCGGCGAACGCTTCGGGACATGCGCCTCGATCCAACCCATCAGCGTGGTAACATCAGGCGCGATCCCCGGAGAGCCCGGGAAGCGGGACGGATCGTCGGCGGGCAGCTTGTCGATCACCGTCAGCCGCGTGTCGATGCGGGTGCCATGTCTGGCGAAGACCGCGCCATCGATCGCCGCGGTGAAGACCACGCGGCCGCGGTCCTGCAGGCGCATGAAGGCATCGCGCCAGGCTGGAGCTTCCGGTCCGAAGTTTGCCCCGGTAATCGTCACCAGCCGGCCGCCGGTGACGAGCCGGGCCAGCGCCGAGGTAACATGGCGAAGGGAAGCATCCGCCATCCGCCCTTCGACATTGGCCATGACCGAGAAAGGCGGGTTCATCAGCACCACCGACGGCACGGCGTTCGTGGCCAGGTGATCGTCGATCTGGGCGGCGTCGAACCGGGTGACGGGAAGGGCCGGAAAGAGGGAAGAGAGAAGATCGGCGCGGGTCTCGGCAAGCTCGTTGAGGATCAGCGAGCCGCCGACAGCCTGCGCCAGGATCGCCATCAGGCCGGTGCCGGCCGAGGGTTCCAGCACCACGTCATCAGGCCTGATCCCGGCCGCCGACAGCGCAGCAAGGCCGAGAGGCAGAGGCGTGCTGAACTGCTGGAAGCTCTGGCTTTCGTCGGAGCGGCGGGTCTGCGTGGGCAGCAACCCCGCGATCTTCTCCAGCAGCGCGAGCCGGGAAACCGGAGAGGCGGCTTTGCGGAAAAGCGCCTTTCCGTATTTGCGCAGGAACAGCACCGTGGCGACTTCGCAGGCCTCGTAGGCCAGCTTCCAGTCCCAGGCGCCACTGGCGTCGGACGCACCGAAAGCGGTTTCCATGGCGCTGCGCAGGATCGCAGCATCGACGCGTTGACCGCGTTCGAGATGGGGAAGGAGGAGATTGGCGGCGGCCAGGATCGCGGGTGCGGCGCCGAGCGGCGTGACCGGATCGGTCACGGGAGACGAGATGTTCATGTCGGGGATCCTCGGAGAGCGGGAGGGACAAGCCCGGACAGTGCTCTCTCTCGACCACCCGGACTCAACCCGTCCCGGCCCCTCTCTGACTCTTCATCACAAGCCCCATCGCCCCGCCCATGCGGGGGGCGACAGCGCTCCGCCATCAACTTTCGCAAGGCCTCATTGATCGTAATCGATATTCATGAAATACACCGACTTAAGATCAATCATCGGGGCCAAGAACTGAATTTCATGGAACAGGCGCAAAGGAATCCGTTTTCAGGTGCCGTCACCGTTTTTCACGAGCGCTGGCTCCCCGAGGAGGCCACACCTGCGGGCTATGCTGCGCTGATCGATGCCTATGCGCTCGCAACGCCCCTGCCCCGGACACTTTCCGCCATCGGCCCACGTCACAAGGTCTACGCGGCCGACGGCTGGCGCCTCTACACGCCCCGCCATGAACCCGAGGCGAGCCTCATCGGTCACCTGACCTTCGCGCTGCGCTACGAGGGGCTGGATCTCGCAGTTCTCAAGCGGCTGTTCAAGGCAACCGGCCCGGAGCCGATCCAGGCCATTGTCGAGGCCGCCCCGACGGGCAGCTACGCGCGCAGGATCTGGTTCCTCTATGAGTGGCTCCTCGGCGCGGAATTGGATCTGCCCGACGCCACGCGCGGCAATTACGCGCCCGTGGTCGATGCCAGGCTCCAATGGGATGCAGAGGGCGCCCCCTCGCCGCGCCACCGGGTCCGCAACAACCTGCCCGGCACCCCGGATTTTTGCCCGATGATCTTCCGCACTCCGGCAATCGAGGCTTTCATCGCCCGCGATCTGGCGGCCGAGGCCCGTGCGGTGCTGGCCGAGGTGCCCGCCGATCTGCTGGCGCGCACGGCGGCCTTCCTGCTGCTCAAGGATTCACGGTCGAGTTTCCAGATCGAAGGCGAGAACCCGCCCCAGGATCGTATCCGGCGGTGGGGCCAGATCATCGGTGAAGCCGGGCGCCATCCGATCGACCGGGCAGAACTCGAACGCCTGCAACGCATCGTCATCGGCGATGCCCGCTTCGTCCATCTGGGCCTGCGGCAGGAGGGCGGGTTCATTGGAGAGCACGACCGCGCGACCGGCGCCCCCCTGCCCGATCACGTCAGCGCCCGGCATGAAGACCTGCCTGCGCTGATCGCCGGGCTCGAAGCGTTCGACCGCGACGTCGCCCCGGGGCTCGACCCTGTTCTGGCCGCCGCCGGCCTCGCCTTCGGCTTCGTCTATATCCACCCGTTCGAGGACGGCAACGGGCGCCTCCATCGCTACTTGATCCACCACGTGCTTGCTGCACGCGGCTTCAATCCGCCCGGGCTAGTCTTCCCGGTGTCGGCGGTGATCCTCGAACGGATCGAGGCCTACCGACAGGTGCTCGAGAGTTATTCGCGTCGACTACTGACCCATGTCAGCTGGCGCCCAACCGATCGCGGTAACGTCGAGGTGCTGAACGACACCGGCGATTTCTATCGCTTCTTCGATGCCACGCCCCATGCCGAATTCCTCTTCGCCTGCGTGGCCCAGACAATCGACCATGACCTGCCAGCAGAGACCCGGTTCCTGCGTGCCTATGACGGGTTCAAGTCCCGCGTCTCGGGCCTGATCGACATGCCGGACCGCGTGCTCGACCTGCTGTTTCGCTTCCTGCACCAGAACGGTGGCAGGCTTTCCGGACGCGCCAGAGCGAAGGAATTCGCCGCTCTGGCCGACGAAGAGGCCGACCGGATCGAAGCCATCTATGCGGAGTTGCGGGAGAAGTTCTGAGACGAGACTCCTCACCCGAACCGGTGGCCGGCTTCGGTGAAGGTGTAACCGTTGGCGATGATGGCCTCATCGACGACCTCATCCGAGGACAGATAGTCGTATTCGCGCTCGAGCTGGCGGTAGAGCCAGCGAGCTAGATCGCGCAACGCCTCGATCACGCCTTCCTCGGCATCGGCGGTCATGTCCTGATATGTCGGACTGTCACGCTCGACCGAGATCCCCATGCAATATTCGTGACAATAATGGCCGCGATGGCCGGCCTCGGCGCGAAGCTGGTAGAAATTGCGCCGCTGGATCGCCTGCAGGGCATCGGCGATGCGGTGCAGTTCGGTGTCCTTAGGCGCATATTCCCGGATCAGACGTGGGGCACCCTTGCGGTAGGCATAGAAAGTTTCGAAGCAGGCGCCATCGCCTTGGCTCCAGAAGCCTCGGAACCAGATGCAGGGTTCCTGCCGAGTCCCGCCGCCCATCAACCGGACGGTTCGGGTCTTGAGGTTCAGCCCGAGGATTTCGGCGACGCGCTGGAAATCCTCATAGACGGCATCGTACCAGTCATCGTCGAAGCCACCCTCACGATACCAGACGCGGGCTTTGTCCCTGGCTGCATCGGAAAGCTCGTCGAGGCGATAGACAGTGATCTCGATGACCTCACTCATAGGGATTGCCTCCCCCCAGCACGGTGGAAAGCCAGCCGTCCGTGTAGATCCAGTCCACCGTCTCGCCGGTGGCGAGATCAAGGACATGCGCCCCGCCGCCGAACCCGTCCACACGCGGCTTCGAGCAGGTGTTGGCGTATTGCATTCCCCATAGACCCGTCAGCCCGAACTCCCTGGCGCAGCGTTTGACGAACTGGATGACATGCTCGGGATCGCCGGTGACGTCATCACGCATCCAGAGCTGAGTGCCACCATGTTCTGGCTGGATGGAGAGCAGGAAGCCGTCCGAAGGCGGATCTTCGGCTGCATTGTCATCCGCAAGTGCGTTGTAGAGATCGAGTGCGCTGGCAGCGTTTTCGGGGGTGCCCACGTCAAGCAGGCAAGAGAAATGGGTGAAATAGTCGGTCATGATGGTCTCCGGGCATGACATGGCCCGGCGTGACACCGGGCCGAATGGGAAGGAAAGGGTGAAGCTCAGGCGGCCTGTGGCAGGTGGAGCAGATCGGCCGCGGTCTCGCGCCAGAAGGGATCGACCAACCGTGCCTCCAGCGCAGCGGCGCGGTAACGCAGCCGTCTCGCATCACCGGGCTCCGTGGCTCGGAATGCCATACCGCGCAGTCGGCTGGCCTCGGTCACAATCCTGCGTGCCTCGCCATCGGATGCGACCGGCTGTTGCCAGAGGATAATGCCGGCGCGGATTTCGCCGCCCAGGACCAGACGCTGATCGCGGTCCTGAATGAGCATGATGCGCGGCTGGAAATACGGAAAACTGTCCGGCCCCGTGCAAATATCACCGCGCGACAGGCGCAAGGCTGCGGCCTCGATGGCCTCCTCCGGTGACGGGCATTCCCCAAGCGGGATCACGCGATCAAAGCTATTCGCCGCGTCACTGGCGTCATAGCTGGCGGTGCCGAGGCAAGAGATGCGTAGCGGCAGCTTATGCGACCGAAAAAGCGCGGGCAGAACATCGGCCGCCAGAATCTGGCCGATGGAGCAGAAGGTTTCGGAACGGGCAAAGGTCATCGGGATCACTCCATGACGGGCGCCGGTGAGCCTCTCTCTCCGGCCCTCAACCCGTCACGGCCGAAAGGCCCGCACTCTTCCTCTCTGACCGGGCTTGTTCCCGGTTCCGCTGCCGACGACGGGGGACCATCGAGAGGCACTGAAAGCCCGAAGCGCGGGTCTCCGCGTTCGGGCCGTTTGGGGTGAGGCGCTTTCGCGCCTCAGGCCCATGGATCAAGTTCCAGCTTCACCATGTCCTCATCGCCGTCAAACTCGTCGGCGGGCATGGCGCCGTGGGTTCCGTCCCCGGCCTGGAACACGACGATCACGACCATCAGCGTGGTGGCGAGGCTGGCAGCGAAAGCGGTGGCATCTGCATAGGACATCGGGATTGGCTCCTGTCTCTGGAGGCGGGGGACCATCCCCCGCGCGACAGGCGCCCGACGTGTCTGACCGGATCTGCACTCACCCTCGGGCATTCGGACTAGCTCCGAATCCCCGAGGGCGGCACGCGCGCGTAAGCCGACCCCTCCGGGGTTGAATGTCAAAGAGACGGATCGGACCAAGGTTCGCGAATGGAAGCGGGGTGGTGTCTTGCATCCGACAGGCGCCGGATACCCCCTTGCAGATGCTTCGCCCGGCCAGCTTTGCCGCCATGCTGGCATCAGGAATGTGTTCGAGGACGGGGGCGGAAACTGATGCCGAACATGATGAGCGGCACCGTCGTGCAGCTGGAACCGGAGCCATACAGGCCGATGACAGGACGACCGTGGCGGCTATCGTCGGACGTGGACAGGCCTTCAGTCCCAGAGCCCATCGGCGATCTCGCGGGCGATCATCGCGCGCGCGCTCATCATCACGTCGTCACCGCTGGTGTCGATATGACCGTAGAACCGGGCATGGCCGCCGTTCGCGGTCCAATCGGCGTAGCGGCAGTATTCGGGGGCTTCGAGACGGAAGGCGCGCATGTCATCCGCCCAATGCGGCTTCGGCTCCACGACCACAGTGATGCCATCGCGGGTTTCCTCCCAAGGCAGCGTGCGTTCGGATGGCGGGTTGGCACTGTCCTCGCGGAAGACCTGGTCGATATCAACATGTGCGGACATCGGATTTCTCCAAAGAAAAAGCCCGGTCACGAGGACCGGGCGTGTTGCGGAAACGGAAGGGATGAGGCGGGGCAGCGAAGGCCACCCCGCCTGAGCATCATTCGGCGGCGACCATCGACTGCTCTTCGTCCTCCGTGCCGTCTTCACCCTCGCCATCGCTGGCAAGGAATTCAGGCAGATCATCCGCCTCGGTGTCGCCGCCGGCGTCCGCATCGCGAACCACCATGCGCAGCGGCTCAGGAAGCCAGCCGGTTTCGGCCAGCAGGCGCTCGGCCTCCTTCGCCATGTCACCCTTCTTCAGGTGATCGATGAGCTGGGCCGCCCGCTCGCCAGCGCCCTCGCGCACTGCCTCGATGATCCGGGGCTTTGTCACACGGCCGAGATAGTTGCCGACGGTCGGCCGCCAACCCACCGCCACCATGTCGAGGCCCGTTGCCCGTGCCAGCCGGTCGGCCTGGGACAGGCGCAGGTCGAGCCCGTGCTGGCTGACGCCCATGCCGCCATAGGGGTTGGGCTTCTCGTGCAAGGCGTTGACGCCGAAGCTGATGCAATGGGCGAGCAACTCCATGCGGGTGTTGTCGTCCTGATTGACCAGCCATTCCCAGAGCGCCGCATCGTCGGCCGGGATATGATCGCCCCAGCGTTCGTGCCGCTCGGCGATGGCGCGCGCCGAGACACTTTCGCCGAGGTCGTCGGCTTGCGCCGGGAAATGAACTTCCCGGACATGGGCCTCCAGGCACCCCCTGGTGGAGTGCGGCAGGAAGCAATCGGTGACCAGCCGATGCAGCAGCGCCGTCATCGCGACATGCGGGTTCGTCGCCACGGCATCGCGGAGCGCCAGCGTGCGATGCGCGGTCAGCTCGCTGACCAGGCGGTCCGGCAGAGGCCGGATGGTTTCGACCTCATCGTCCTCCTCGGGTTCCGTCGCCCTGCCACCCACCATGATTACCGCGCGCTGCACACCACCGGACTCGCCGCCCTCGGGAGAACGACCATCGGCTCCCTGCCCTTCCTGACCTTCCATCGCCTCGTCGTCGGCACGGACATAGCCGCGCTCGACGGCGAGCTGGCCGTCATGGCGGATGCTGACGAAGACACCGGCGCGAGCCATCTGATCGGCGTCGTAGAGCATCGGTCGGGTCTCGAAGGCTTCCAGCGCCTCTTCGATCTCGCCGAGCCGCGAGTCCACCTCGTCGGGCAGTTCGTCGGCCTCAGCATATTGCGCCTCCAACGCGTCGAACTCGTCGCGGAGCTTTTCGCGCTCGGCACGTTCCTCGTCGGTCAGGTCGATGGTGGTGCCGGCCAGACGGCGCATGCCGCCGGTATGGCCATAGGGGAAATCGGTCGCGACCTCGATCCACTTCCAGCCCTCGGCGGCGATGGTCTCCGCCTCGGCCTTCAGTTTCTCGCCCACCAGCCGGTCGAGCAGAACCGGGTCCTGGAGCCAACCACCATCGTCCTGCTGGAAGAGGTCGCGCAGCACATAGCCGCCCGCCGCCTCATAGGCCTCGATACCGACGAAGAGCGCCCGCTTGTCGGAGGCCCGCACCGTGGTCTCGTTCAGCATGCGACGGATGGTATATGGCTCTTTCTGCCAGCCATCCTTGATCGCCTCCCAGACCTGTTCCTGCCGGGCATGGTCGTCGGAGATTGTGAAGGCCATGAGCTGTTCCAGCGTCATGCCGTCCTCGGCATAGGCCTCGAGGAGCGCCGGCGAGACCGAAACGAGGCGCAGACGCTGCTTCACCACCTTTGCGTCGAGGAAGAAGGCGGCGGCGATTTCCTCCTCGCTCATGCCCTTCTCACGAAGGACCTGGAAGGCGCGGAACTGGTCGAGCGGATGCAGCGGCGCGCGCTCGATATTCTCGGCAAGCGACACCTCGTCGATCAGGATGTCGTCTCCGGCCTCCGAGACGATACAGGGCACCGGCGTGGTCTTGTTGAGGCGCTTCTGCTTGACCAGCAGTTCCAGCGCCCGGTAACGGCGCCCGCCAGCCGGCACCTCGAAGAGGCCGGTCTCCTTGCCTTCCGAGTCGAGTTCGGGGCGGACATGCAGGGACTGGATCAGCCCCCGGCGGGCGATGGACTCGGCCAGTTCCTCGACCGAGATGCCGGCCTTCACGCGACGGACGTTGGACTGGCTGAGCACCAGCTTGTTGAAGGGGATGTCGCGCGAGGACGACAGGGTGATCTTCTGTGTGGCAGTGGCCATGTCAGGGTCTCCATGACGGACGCCGGGGAGCCTCTCTCTCCGGCAACCAGCCCGTCACGAAATTCCCCACCCACCTTTCCCTCTTATGGGCCGGCGTAACGCGCGGCCCCATCAGAGCTCGCCGCGGGCGCGCAGGCTGGTCTCCCGGCCAGCGCCGGTGATGATGTGGTCGTGCAGCACCACCCCCAGGGACGCACAGGCGTTCCGGATTTCTTTTGTCATCGCGAGGTCGGCGGCTGAGGGCTCGGGATCACCGGCCGGATGATTGTGGACGATGATCAACGCCGAGGCATTGAGCGCCAGGCAGCGTCGCAGCACCTCCCGGGGATAGACCGGGACGTGATCGATGGTGCCGATGGCGAGGCACTCGTCTGAGATCAGCCGGTTCCTCCGGTCGAGATAGAGGACATGGAAGCGCTCCACATCGCCCCTGATGGTGAGAGCGCAATAGTCGAGCACCGCCTGCCAGGATGTCAGGACAGGGTTCTGGTTGAGGTGGCGCAGCAGGATCTGCCGGGCCTCGTAGACCACGGCCTGCTCCTGGGCGGAGAACCGGAGCGGCTGTGCTTCGATGGCGGATGTTCTCATGTTTCGTGTCATGGCGCTGTTCTCCGACGGGCAGCCGGCCGGGCGCCGAACTTTCACCGCGTCACGAGGAGAAGCGCCGCCCTCTTCCTTCGAAGAGAGCGGCGTGGAAGCCGCAGACACCCTCAGGAATGCCAGGTCTCCGTATCGGAGCGTGTCCCGTTTGACAGGTGGCCCGAACGATACAGCAGGCGCTCGGCATCGCGAATGCTGCCGGTTTCGCGGGCGGTCTCGGCCCAGACCGAGATCGGGAAGTCCCCCGTGAACAGCAGATCCCGCTCGATGCCCATGCCGAAGGGCAGCCGAATGGAACGCAGTTCGTTGAGGCTCCAGGAGCCAAGCTCCGGGTAGCCAATGTCGGCCAGGCCAAACATGATGCCGCCGTCCTCGTCCAGCTCGGTCGCAAGCCAGACACCGGCGCCGAAGGGATTGAAGAACTTCACGACCGGGATGTGATCCTGATCGCGATCGCGGCCATTCGCCAGCAAACGGTCACGCTGTGTGTCGGTCAGGAGGATCATGCCGCGGCCCTCCCTTCCGTCGGGGTCTGCCGCTCAACATCGGTGCTGTCGTCGGGCAGATGGGCCAGCAGCCAGTCGGCCGCCTTGCTGGCCTGCGAGGCTGCACGAACGATCGCGCGGGAATCCTCGCGCATCACCTCCAGCCAGGAGCCGATGTAATCGGCGTGGCGCACGGTCGGCGCGATCCCGAGCGAGGCGCAACAGAACGCGCTCGAAATCTCGGCGATCAGTTCCTCGAAGGCGTATTTCTTCGTGCCGAAACCGCCCGAGAAATCCCGCCCCAACCGTGAGGCATGTCCTGTCGCGTGACAGTTATGCCGATATCGGCATAACACGCATTATGCCGGAAGTGGGATTATGCCGCATGGCCGAGTGCGGTGGCTGGTTTGCCGAGGTTCGGCCATGCAGCGGTTCGGCATATTCAGAGCGA
>NZ_JRKN01000049.1 GCF_000763905.1 Paracoccus halophilus | reverse complement strand
GCCTCCAGCGACAACATCAGCGACAAGCTCGAGGAGAAAACCGCACAGTAACATCAACGAAGAACGCAGCGGTCAAAACCGGCCAATTTGGTTGTCGGTAGCGGCCAAGGAGGTTGACGCTCTACACGCTTGAGCGGTACGCATAGTATACGGTAACTAAGTCTGGCCCTGCGGCTTAAATACCGACCGGCCCGAATATGTAATTTAATTTTGCCACACCTACCATCTTTGTTACTCGAGAAGCAGAACAACTTTCAATGGTGCACGCTCAAGCTATGGTAGCGTCCGAGGACGTGGTGTAAAATCATCGGCGCTGCCGGTGTAATCCGGGGTGGCCATCGAGGTGTATGATCGAGGTGGAGTTTCGACGCTTCAACCACGGATCTTACGGAGACCCCGATGACCAAACCCACCATGGACCTGTCCGAGCTTCTGGCAAAGCATGATCAGGGCGATTTTCTGCGCGGTATTGCCGAGGCTGTGCTGCAGCTGATCATGGAAAGCGATGTCGACGGCCTGATCGGCGCCGGTCGGCACGAGCGCAGCGGCGAGCGAACGACCTGGCGCAACGGCTATCGCGAGCGTGCCCTTGATACCCGTCTGGGCACGTTGAACCTGCGCGTGCCGAAGCTTCGGCAGGGCAGCTATTTCCCCGGCTTTCTCGAAGCCCGCAAGACCTCGGAACAGGCGCTGGTAGCGGTGATCCAGGAAGCCTGGATCAGCGGCGTCTCGACCCGCCGCGTCGATGAGCTGGTCCAGGCCATGGGGCTGAGCGGTATATCGAAGAGCACCGTTTCCAAGCTGTGCAAGGATATCGACGAGCGCGTTGGCGAATTTCTGAACCGCCCGCTGACCGGGGAATGGCCCTATGTCTGGCTGGATGCGACCTATCTGAAGGTGCGACAGGGCGGCCGGATCGTGCCGGTGGCGGCGATAATCGCGGTGGCTGCCAACACCGAAGGTCGCAGGGAAATCATCGGCCTGGGCATCGGCCCCTCGGAGGCCGAGACTTTCTGGACCGAGTTCCTGCGGTCCCTGCGCGCCCGGGGCCTCGGCGGGGTCCGGCTGGTGGTCAGCGATGCACATACCGGCCTCAAGGCCGCCATCGCCCGGGTCTTCGAGGCAACCTGGCAGCGCTGTCGCGTTCACTGGATGCGCAATGCTCTGGCCCATGTCTCACGCGGCCAGCACACGGTTGTCGCCGCCGCGATCCGTCAGGCCTTCGATCAGCCCGATCGCGCGCATGCCAGCGAGACCTGGCGCAAGGTGGCCGAGCAACTGCGTCCTCGCTGGCCGAAGCTGGCCGACCTCATGGACGCCAGCGAACACGATGTGCTCGCCTACATGTCCTTCCCGCGCCAGCACCGCACCAAGCTGCACAGCACGAATCCCATCGAGCGGCTGAACAAGGAGGTGAAACGCCGCGCCGATGTCGTCGGCATCTTCCCAAACGAGGCGTCCATCATGCGCCTGATCGGCGCCGTGCTCTTCGAGCAAAACGACGAATGGCAGACATCCAGCCGCTATATGATGGTCGAAGCCTTCGCCCAGATCGACAAGGAAGAGATCGACCCCATCCTCAGCATCACCACAAAGGCCGCCTGATCATGACCTCAGGCCATCCCGGAATTTACACCACCTTGACGGACGTGACCCAAGCTATAGAGTATCGGTAAATTTGTCGATACCAGCTTGAGCGCACAACGAGTCCTGCGCCGGCGTTCCCGAGCTGATGCCGATCGCGCCGACAACCTGGTTGTCAACAAGGATCGGTATCCCTCCAGCGACGACTGATAACCGGCCACCAATTGCAGAGTTGATTCCATAAGCAGGCTGCCCCGGCTGGCTTGCCGCTCCATAGCTCTCCGTCGTGCGCTTTGCCCCTGCAGCAGTAAATGCTTTGTCCTGAGCGATTGTCGTGCTTGTGACTTTCCCGCCATCCATTCGTTCGAAGGCGATGAGTTGACCGGATTCATCAGCGATTGCAATGCACATGGGCACGCCTATCTCTTCGGCCTTTGCACGGGCTCCTGCGATCAGCACGCGTGCGTCATCGATACCCAGTCGTTTAATCAGTAACATAGAATAATCTCTGCATGTTAATTTAGGCGTGGCGACAACAATCCGCTAGGGAGGTGAGTGTAGGCTTCCGGCGCTCGCCCTCAGGCGAGAGTATAGGCGGTCTTGACGGTCGTGTAGAATTCGGCAGCATAGCGGCCCTGTTCGCGTGGGCCGTAGGAGGAACCCTTGCGGCCGCCGAAGGGGGCATGGAAATCGACGCCAGCCGTCGGCAGGTTCACCATGACCATGCCAGCTTCCGAATTACGCTTGAAATGGATCGCGTGCTTCAGGCTCGTCGTGGCGATGCCGGAGGAAAGGCCGAAGCTGGTGTCGTTGGCGACGGCCAGCGCCTCGTCATAGTCCCTGACGCGGATGACGGCGGCGATGGGGCCGAAGATCTCCTCGCGGGCAATGCGCATGTCGTTGGTCGCCTCAGTGAAGAGTGCGGGAGCCAAATAAAAGCCCGGCGTTTCCCGCTCGAGCCGTTCGCCGCCGAAGGCGAGCCTTGCTCCCTCGCTGCGGCCGATCCCGATATAGTCCAAGTCCTGCTTCAACTGGCTTTCATCGACGACGGGTCCGATATGTATACCGGCCTTCAATGCGTCATCCACAACGAGGCTCTTGAGCTTTTCTGTCAAGGCCGCAACGAAGCGCTCGTGGATGCCTTCCGTCACGATCAGGCGCGACGAAGCGGTGCAGCGTTGACCGGTCGAGAAGAAGGAGGAATTGGCGACGGCCTCCACGGCGACGGACAGATCGGCGTCGTCCAGAACGACGAAGGGGTTCTTGCCGCCCATTTCGAGCTGGAATTTCCTGTTGTGCTCGATAGACGACGCCGCCACGCGCCTGCCGGTGCCGGCCGAGCCTGTGAAGGTCAACGCGTTAACGTCCGGGCTGTCGAGCAGCGTCTGGCCGGCGACGCTGCCGCGGCCCATGACGAGGTTAACGACACCGGCCGGCGCGCCTGCGCGGTGGAGGATGTCTACGAGTGCCCATGCGGAGCCCGGTACGAGGTCGGCGGGTTTCAGCACGACGGTATTGCCGTAGGCGAGCGCCGGGGCCATCTTCCAGGCGGGAATGGCAATGGGGAAGTTCCAGGGTGTGATGATGCCGACAACGCCCACCGGCTCGCGGGTAATCTCGACGCCGATATTCGGCCGCACCGAAGGTAGCACCTCGCCGGAAAGACGAAGTACCTCGCCGGCGAAGAAGTCGAAGATCTGGCCGGCGCGGGTCACCTCTCCGATTGCTTCGGGCAGGGTCTTTCCCTCCTCACGTGCGAGCAAACGACCGAGATCTTCCTTACGGGCGAGTATCTCGTCCGCGGTCTTGCGCAAGATCACATGGCGCTCGAGGATCGGCGAGCGAGACCATTCGGGCAGGGCAGTCCTGGCGGCGGCGATGGCGGCTTTTGTATCCTCGGCGCTGGCGCGGGCATACTCACCGACGACCTGGTCGGTGTTGGACGGGTTGATATTCACCGACGCCTCGCCGGACACCCAATCACCGCCAATGAGATTTCTGTGCAGCATTGTAATTTCCCATCCGCTTCATTTGACCATGACATAGGCGCGCTGTACGAGCCCCAACACGCAGTTGGTATTGCCCTCGATGAGGGAGCGAGGTCCGGCAAACGCCCGACGAAGAAGATCAATTCCGGCCCAATTCCGGCCGTTGAATACGACAAGGCAGGCCAGATGAATAATTCATCTCACCCCGCACCCGATCCAAAAAAGGGATTCTAGCGCGATCGCTACGGTTTCCCATTTTTCCCAAACATGTTTTTCCATGCCTCGGTGCCCGCCTTCGCTTCCCATTTCTTGCTGTCGGCCAGCGTATCTATACCCGCTCGAACGCCCGGACGGTCCTTGATCGCCTGGTACCATCGATCGATGTTCGGGTAGTCCGACAAGTCGCGGCGATGCAGTTTCCGGGTGCGGACCCAGGGAAACGTGCTTATGTCGGCAATAGAGTATTCGCCGGCGAGATATTCATGCCGGCCCAGGCGCTGTTCGAGAATGTCGTATATCCGGCCGACTTCCCGGTCATAACGCTCGATCGCGTAGTCGATCTTCTCGCTCGCATAGACCATGAAATGATGCGCCTGCCCCAGCATCGGGCCCATCGTCGCGTTCTGGAAGATGAGCCATTTCAGCGCCTCGTAGCGACCCTCGGAATCCTGAGGGAGGAACTTACCTGTCTTTTCGGCAAGATAGATCAGGATGGCGGCGGATTCAAAAACCGCATAAGGCCTGCTGTGCGGGCCATCGTGATCCACGATGGCCGGCACCTTGTTGTTGGGATTGATCTTCAGGAACTCCGGCCTGAACTGTTCTCCCGCGGTTATGTCGACTGGAATGACGCGATACGGCAGATCCAGCTCGGCGAGCATGATCGCGGCCTTGTAGCCGTTGGGCGTGGGCCAGAAGTAGAGATCAATCATTGTCGACTATTCCTATCCGACGATCTTCGCCCCTGCCGGCTTGTCGATGAGAAGCCCCGGATTCATGATCCAGTTGGGATCGAGCTCGTTCTTGGCGGCGCTCAGCACGCGGCGGAACAGCGGATCGACTTCCTTGTCGTACCAGGGACGGAACGACTTGCCGACGGCATGGTGGTGCGTGCAGGTCGCGCCGAGCTCGATCAGCGCATCCGACGCCACGCTGTGCAGCATCGAATAGGCTTCGAGGCTGTTGTCATGCGTCGACGGCGCCATGATCGAGTAGTAGGGAGCCGGGCCGTCGGGATAGAGGAAGGAGAACCTGCGGCAAACGATGCCGCCGCCGAGATGCTGCCGCTGGGCCTCGCGGACACGGCGCATGATCTCGGTGTCGACCTCCTCGAACTTGTCCCAGGTATAGGCGGTCTCGAAGGTGAAGCTGACGATCCCCATCGCCGCGCGCGTATGCATCAGCCGGGGTAGATAGCGGAACTGATGCCGCCAGTTGCCCTGGGGTCCGCTGCGGCTCGTCTCCAGCGCGTTGTCGGACGTGCCGGCGCGCTGCTTCACGGTGCCTCCGAAATCGCGGCAGATTTCCAGGCCGCGCTCCAGCCATGCGTCGACCGGGTGGTCGGCGGACTCGAAGCCCAGCAGCAGGACCGACTCGGAACCGTCTCCCGCGCCGTAGAACTTGGCGTCCTGCTCGTCCAGATAGCGGCAATTGGCCGGGAACAACCCCGCCTGGGTGATCTGCCGGACGGCCTTGGCGCCCTCGTAGAAGGTCCGGAACGCAATCGACGCATTCGCGCGGAATTTCACGCGCCCCTGAAGACGCATCCAGGCCTCGGTGATGATGCCCATCGTGCCTTCCGAGCCGATGAACAGGCGGTCCGGATTGGGGCCTGCGCCCGAGCCGGGCAGCCGGCGGTTCTCCAGCGTGCCGGCGGGCGAGACCACGCGCAGGCTCTCCACCATGTCGTCGATATGCGTGAGATGGGTCGCATAATGGCCGGACGACCGCGTCGCGATCCAGCCGCCCAGCGACGAGAATTCCCACGATTGCGGGATATGGCGCAGGGTGAGGCCATGCGGCTTCAGCTGCTCCTCGAGCGCCGGCCCGAGAATGCCCGCCTGTATCCGCGCGCAGCGCGAGACGGGGTCGATCTCGAGGATCTGGTTGAGGTTGCCCAGGTCGATGACGACGACGCCCGGAAAGGCGTCGCGCTCGGGCGCCCAGAAGCCGCCGGTGACGCTCGATCCGCCGCCGAAGGGGATGCAGGCATAGCCGTTCTCGCCGCACCAGTCGAAGACGGCGGCGATGTCCTCCTCGTCGCGCGGGTAGGCGACGACGTCCGGCGCCCGGCCGAACTCGCGCCGGTAGATCAGGACCATGTCCTTGAAGCCCTTGCCGTAGGTATGGGCGATCCGGTCCCATTTCTCGGACGTGCAGAAATCCTCAAGCGCCCTCGGGATCTTTATGCGCGACGGGTGAAGCTCGATCTCGTCGACGGTCGGATCCGAAAGAACGGTGATATCCTTGATGCCGAGCCGTTGCTCCACGCGCTCGCGCATGACCTGGATCTCGTCCTGGGAATTGTCCTCGTCCTCATATCCCCACGTCCAGAATTTCCGGCGCTTTCCATAGTAGCCGCTCTTTTCCTTCGCCACGGCGCATCCTCCTTTGATCCTCGGGCTTCCAACCATCCAGGTGCGTATGTCTCGGAAGCACCTCGATTTGGTTCTACCAGATTGGCATATCCAAACTGCTCGGTCAATGGCCGGCGGAAGGGATCGCGGCCCCCGGGGAACGGTCATGCGGGAGGCTGGAGATCACGGGCAGCAGCGCGATACGGGGTGCACTCCCGGGCCCTTGGGCCAGGGTTCGTGACAGCGATGAAGAAGGTTGCAGCCCGGGATGCTCAGCTCACCCGGGCGATGAAGACGAAGCGCCTTCGCCCTGGACGATCTCGTCGGCGATCTTCTCGGCCATGGCCATGATGGGCAGGTTGGTGTTGCCGCTGATCAGCGTCGGCATCACGGAACCGTCGACCACGCGGAGGCCGACGAGGCCGCGCACCCGCATGCCCGGGTCCACGACCGAGGCGTCGTCGGCGCCCATGCGGCAGGTGCCGACCGGATGATACACCGTCTCGGAGCGCGCCCGCACGAACCCCTCCAGCGCGGCACGGTCGCCGAAGGCGTCCGCATCGATCGGGCGCTTCACGAAATTGCTGAGCGGCCCGGCCATGATCATCTCGCACATGTCGCGCACGCCGTCCCTCAGGCTCTCGAAGTCCGCCCGCTCGGAGGCCAGGCGCGGGTCGATGGCGGGGGCGACGCCGGGGTCGGCGCTGCGCAATCTCACCGTGCCGCGGCTCTGCGGCCGAAGCTGGCAGACGCGGACGGCGAAGCCGTGATCGATGCGCTTGCCCGGAGGCGGATTGCGCAGGACGTTGGCGAAATGCGCCTGCCACTCCGGCAGCGACGAGGATCGGTCGGGGCCCCAGAACGCCCCGGCTTCCACGGCCTGGGAGGCGGCCGGCCCGTCCCCCTTGAGAAGATAGCGGGCGCCAGCCATGCCGCCTTTCACCAGGCCCATATAGGGGGTCAGCGTCGTCGGCTGCGACGCCTCGAAGCGCACCGCGCAGTCGAGATGGTCCTGGAGGTTCTCGCCCACGCCCGGAAGATCGTGAACCGGATCGATGCCGAGAGACCTCATGTGGTCGGCAGGCCCGATGCCCGACAGCATCAGGAGCTGCGGCGAGCAGATCGCGCCCGCAGTCAGCAGAACCTCCCGGTCGCAGTCGATCACCCTCTCGCGGCCGTCCTGCGCCACGACTACGCCGCGGGCGCGGCCCTTTTCCACCTTGATGCGGCGGACACGGCAGTTCGCCAGCACGGTCAGGTTCTGCCGACCCTCGGCGCGCTCCAGATATTTGAACGCGCCGGACCGCTTACCGCCGGCGATCGTGAGCTCGTAGAAGCCGGCGCCGATCTGCGAGGCGCCGTTGAAGCCGTGGTTCTCGGGCAAGCCGGCGGCGACGAGGCTGTCGACGAAGGCCTGCGCCGTTGGGCGCCTCGGCCCGTAGGACAGCTTGATGGGGCCCGAGCGCCCGCGCGTGCCGTCGCCTGCGTCGGCGACCAGGCTCGCATCCTCGACCCGGCGCAGATAGGGCAGCATGTTGGCGGCGCTCCAGCCGGGCATGCCTTGGGACGCCCAGGAATCGTAGTCCCTGGGATTGCAGTGGATCGCGATCATCGTGTTGATCGACGATGACCCGCCGATGACCTTGCCTCGCGGAATATATATCTGCCGATTGTCGAGATGCTGCTGCGGCTCGGTCCAGAATCTCCAATTATAGCGATTGCTCGTGTATAGGATCTTTATCCCGGCGGGCATGTCGACGAACAGCGACTTGCCTCCACCCGCCTCGACCAGCAAGACCTTGACGCCAGGGTCTTCGCTCAGGCGGGCGGCCAGGACGCAGCCGGCGGATCCTGCGCCGATGATGATATAGTCGTAACGCGACATGGACCTTCTCCTGTCGGCGACGGTCGCCGCCGCCATTTCACACGCGATTATCCCTTCAGCGCGCCCGCCGACAGACCGGCGACGAAATACCGGTAGCAGAAGATGAAGATCACGAACAAAGGCAGCGCTATCAGCGAGGCGCCGGCCAAGACCTCGCCCCAGCGCAGGTCATGGGCGCCGAGCAGCGAGGCGAGCGCCACCGGAAGCGTCTTCTGCTGGTCGCTCATGATCAGGATCAGCGCGAAGACGTAGTCGGCCCAGGACAGCAGGAAGGAGAAGATGCCGACCGTGATGAGCCCGGGCGCGGAGAGCGGCAGGACCACCTTCACGAAAGCCTCGAACTGCGAGCAGCCGTCGACCATGGCGGCTTCCTCCAGGTCGAACGGCATTGCCTTGAAGAAGCCCCACAGCAGCCACACGGCGAGCGGCAGCGAGATCGCGAGATGCGCGATGAGAAGCCCCCACAGGCTGTCAGTGAGACCGGCCCAGCGGAAGGCCGCGGCCATCGGGATCGCCAGCATCAGCGGCGGGAACATGTAGGCGAACAGCATCGAGGCGACGAGCGTGGTCTTGCCGCGGAAGCGCAGCCGCGTCGCGCCATAGGCGATGAACGCCGACAGGACCAGCGAGACGACGATCGTCCCGACGGCCATCAGGACGCTGTTCATGAAATTGACGAGGTAGTTCGTCTGCTGGAACAGCGACGTGTAGGAGGCGAAATCCGGCGGCCAGAACACGAGCGAGGAGTCCAGGAACAGGCGCTCCATCGGCCTGACGCTTGAGATCATCATCCAATAGATCGGGAAGAACGAATAGACGCATATCGCGATGACGGCTGCGTACAATCCGATCTTCGCGGCCGTCTTCTTGAAGAGTTTCCGGCTTTGCCCTTCACGCGCTGCGCCTTCCGGACGCTGTGGTGAAGGTTGATGCCGGATTGGACCCTGCCCGGGAAATCGGGTGTCGGAGACAGTTGACGATCTTTCCGCATTGCCTGTCATGCTCACCGCTCCTGTTTCGTGTCATCGATCGGGAACAGGCGCAGATAAATCAGCATGACGCCTGCGAGAATGAGGAACGAGATCGTCGCCACGGCGGCGCCCCCGCCGAGATTGAATTCCAGGAACGACTTCCGGTAGGCGAGCGTCGGCAACGTCTCGGTCTGGTTTAGCGGTCCACCCTTCGTCAGCAGCCAGATCAGGTCGAACTTGTTGAACATCCAAATGCCCCGCAACAGGATGACCACGACAAGGACCGAGCGCAGGCCGGGTAGTGTGATGTGCCAGAATTGCCGCCACGGGCCGGCGCCATCGACACGCGCCGCTTCATAAAGTTGAGTGGGGATCGTCTGCAGGCCAGCCAGGACGCAGGTGACGACGAACGGCGTCCACAGCCACACGCTGACGAGGACGATCGTCCCTCGGGCAGTGAAGGCTTGCGAACTCCAGTCGGCGATCCCGATCCCGAACGAGGCGAGGAGGCTCTTCAGCAATCCGTAGTTCGGATCGAGTATCCATTGGGCGATCAGGCAGGCGACGACGGTCGGCAGGAAGTATGGAAGTATGGAGACCGCCCTGACGACGGATTGGCCGAAGAACCTCCTGTTCAGCACCAAGGCGATACCCACGCCCAGAACGACCTGGAGGAAAATTGCGGAAAGCGCGATCATCAGGCCGTTTGCGAAGGACTGCCAGAACAGCGGATCCTGTATCGCCTTGGCGTAATTTGCCAATCCCACCCATTGGAGTTCGCCGACAAACGATTTCGCCGAATAGAAGGAAAGCATGATCGCATAGACGAGCGGCCCTCCGATGATGGCTCCCAGCACCAAGATGCTGCCTATAAACAACGTTACGATTCGCCAGTCCTGGGCCATGGGTCATATCCTTTGAAGAAAGAAGCGGGGCGTTGCCGCCCCGATCCTGCGTTCAGATCAGGGACCGTATCCGCTGCGCCGCCGCCGCGATGCAGTCGGCGGAAGGAGCGTTGCCGAGAGCCTTCTGCTGGAGCATCTCCGGCATGACATTGGCGTTGAAGACGGTGCAAGGCCGGATGTCGATCGAGGGACCGCTGGTGTCGATCGCCTTGATCACGACGTCGTCGCTCTCGATGAAGGACTTCATCGTCATCATGGTTTCCCAGTGCTTCTGGATCATGGGATGGCTCTTCCAGCGCTCATTCTCATAGATATCCATGCGCGCCGGGTGATTGTTCATCCAGGCGGAGAGCAGCCAGTCCACATAATGCTCATCGACGAACCACTGCAGGAACTTCAGCGCCTCCTCGCTTTGCGGTGTCTTGAAGACGCAGAAGCCGTCAAAGGCGTAGGAGAGCGCCTTCCCGCCGGAACTGCCGGGGGACGCGAAGACGCCGTATTTGTCGGCAAGCTCCGGGTTGGTCGCCTCGAGCGCCTCGACCAGGCGGCCGGAATAGAGCGTGTGCGCGCTCTTGCCCGTTGCGAAAAGGCTCATCAACTGGGCGAAGCTGACCGTGTTCATGCCCGGCGGCATGGTCTTGTACAATTCTGCGTACAGGTCCAGGAAGCGTTTGGCGCGGTCAGCATTCTCGCCCTGATCCAGAACCACATTCCAGTCACCGTCGAAAAGCTCCACGCCTTCTGCAAACATGTTCCCGAAAGCGGCCCAGTTCGTCGCGCTGTCGCTCGCCAGAGGCACAACGCAGCCGCCGACATCGACGTTAGAGCCGTCAAGTACCGTCAACGCCCGGCAGTTCTCCAGGAACTGATCCGACGTCTCCGGAATCTTCAGGCCCTTCTCGGCGTAGAGATCCTTTCTGTAGTAGTTCATGACGAGATTGTAATCGAAGGGATAGTACCAGTTCTCGCCCTCGTAGTCCCAGGCTGCGCCGCGCCCCCAATCATACCGCTTCACCATGTCTGTGAGCGGCACGAGCACGCCCGCATGAACAAATTCGAGGACGGTCGCGATGAAGCTGGCGGTCATGAGGTCGTAGGGCTGGCCGCCATTGATCGCGGCCATCGCCTTTTCCATCGATCCGCTGATCGGTGAGGAATCGATGATAATCTTGACGCCGGTCTTTGCTTCATACTCATCGCACGCGTTTCTCAGCGCGGCTTGGCTTGCGGCAGACGTCTCGTTGTTGAGAAAACGAAGCGTGACGCCGGATTGGGCGCGAACCGCCGGCGCCGCCAGGCCGGTGCCGATGACCGCGGCCGACGACACGAGAAAGTTTCGCCGCGTCAGGCCGAATAGACCCGTTCCAGCCTTCTTGTCACCTGGAATGTATATGCCCATTATCTGCTCCTCCCCTGTTTAAGGACTATTAATGACGTCGAACTTCCAAGACGTATTTCGGCCTGAATCGAGTGAACGCCTTTGTTTCCTCCTGCTTTCGACGATGCCTCTTCTTTCTTCGAATCCTGGAACAGACGGGCGCTCCCTCCGGATGCGGTGTGTCCCTGGTCAGGGGGCGGAGCCTCGCGGCTGCCCGCCCTCAGTGAACGGCGATCACGAGTATTCCTTCACGTCGGCTTCCGACATTCGCAGCGTAGCGCCGCTGGCTGAAGCGAACAGGTGCAATCGCTCCTTCGGGAACGCGATCGGAACCTTGTCCCCGGACCGTATTCCGTCCCGACGGTCGAAAACGGCGCGCATTCTGTGACCGGCGATCATGCCCATGAGATAAGTCTGGGCTCCGATCTGCTCGACCAGGCTCACAGTCATCTCGAACGGCGAACCGTCAGCAATGACCAGATGCTCCGGCCGGATACCGAGCGTCACGGTTCCTTCGTTCGTGGTGAAGGTTCGTTCCGGTATGCTTATCGTGAGGTCGCCGGATCGCACGGCCATCCGCCCGCCCTCATCGATCAGTTGTCCGTCGATCAGGTTCATTTCCGGCGAGCCGATGAAGCCGGCGACGAACGTGTTCGCGGGCGTGTCGTAGAGCTCGAGCGGCTTGCCGGCCTGCTGGATCACGCCGTCACGCATGATCACGATGCGATCCCCAAGCGTCATCGCCTCCACCTGGTCGTGCGTCACGAAGATCATCGTGGCTCGGAGCCGGGCATGGAGTGTCGCGATCTCTTCCCGCATCTTGACGCGTAGCTTTGCGTCCAGGTTGGACAGAGGCTCATCCAGGAGGAAGACGTCGGGATCGCGCACGAGCGCGCGCCCGAGGGCGACACGCTGCATCTGGCCGCCCGAGAGCTGACGCGGCTTGCGATCGAGCAGCGCTTCGAGATCGAGACTGGCCGCTGCCGCCCTTACCCGCCGGTCGATTTCCTGCTTGTCTTCACCGCGAACATGCAGGCCGAAAGCCATGTTGTCGTAGACTGTTTTCTGCGGGTACAGCGCATAGTTCTGAAAGACCATCGCGACGTTGCGGTCCTTCGGAGGCAGCCCGGTGACATTCCTTCCACCGATAACGATTGCGCCCGACGTGGCCTCGTCCAGACCGGCGATCATCCGTAGGGTTGTCGATTTACCGCATCCCGAGGGACCGACAAAGACAATGAGTTCGCCATCTTCGATCTCCAGACAGAAGTCCTTGACCGCCCAGGGCCCTTGCTCTCCGCCAAAGGACTTGGAGACATGTTGGAGCGATATTCGCGCCATGCAGCGTAACCTCCCTTAACATGAGGCCCCAATGAGAGCCTCGCGTGCCGTCCCTCCAGACGACCGCTTGTTGACCAAATTGGATAGACCAGTACTGTCGCTTCGTCAATGTCTCCTGATGGATTTGATTGACCTAAGCATAATTGGATTGACCAATTTGGTATCTCCAGTTAGGCATTCTCTTGTGTCTTTTCTGAGAAATACGTCAATTACGAACGCGGTGGTTGAAATGGCTGGACCCTTAACCGGATATCAAGTTCTTGATCTATCGAGGATTCTCGCAGGTCCTTGGTTAGGGCAACTCCTGGCCGATCTGGGAGCGACGGTGTGGAAGATCGAACGTCCGTTCACCGGCGACGACACCCGTCACTGGGGACCGCCGCATCTTGAGGGAACGACCGAGAGCGCCTATTTCCTGAGCGCCAATCGCGGAAAGCATTCGATCTGTATAGACATCTCCACCCAAGCTGGCGCGGATATCATCCGATCCTTGGTAAAGAAGGCCGACGTTCTTATCGAGAACTACAAGGTCGGCGACATGAAGCGCTACGGGCTGGACTATGAAACGCTCCAGCGCATTAAGCCGGACATTGTGTATTGCTCCATCACTGGCTACGGCCAGACCGGCCCGATGAAGAATGTAGCCGGATACGACATGGCCATACAGGCTATATCGGGGCTGATGAGTATCACGGGCGAGAGCGACGACAAGCCCGGTGGCGGTCCCCAGAAGGTCGGCGTCCCGATCTCCGATCTTCTTACGGGAATGTATAGCGCTGCCGGCGTGCTATCGGCGCTATTGCATCGAGAGCGGACGGGCGAGGGCCAGCATATCGACATGGCGCTTCTGGATGTCCAACTCGCCGCACTGGCCAACCAGAACCTGAACTTCCTGACCACCGGCACGCCGCCGCGGCGATATGGAAATGCCCATCCCAATATTGTGCCTTACCAGGTGTTCGGATCGAGCGACGGGTCCTTCGTGCTCGCGGTCGGAAACGACCAGCAGTTCCGGAAATTCTGCATGGCGTCCGGATTGGAAAGGCTCTGCGAGGATCCCCGTTTCACCACGAATACCGACCGCCTACTGAATCGCGACGACCTGATCGCGATCCTGACCGGGCATCTCGCCCAGGAAACGACGGAGTACTGGATCTCCCTTCTCGAGCCGATCGGCGTGCCATGCGCGCCGATCAACCGCATCGACCAGGCATTCGCGCATCCGCAGGTCATCCATCGCAAATTGCAGATCAGCCTTCCCCATGCCACCGGCAAGACGGCGCCTCTCGTGGCCAATCCGATCAAGTTCTCGCAAACGGAAATCGAGTATTCGACCAGCCCCCCGATGCTCGGGGAGCACACGAAGCATGTCCTGAGCTCAATCCTCGATATCAGCGGCGATGAGATATCGCGGCTCGAGAAGGACAAGATCGTCTATTGCGGGTGAGATGAGCCGGTGCCGCTGGGTGCCTGGCGGCGCCCTTTACTGGGGCGCCGTTCGGCGGGCGTGCCATTCCGGCACGTTTATGCGGGCAACCCGCACGTCGGCCCGGATTCAGAACTACCAATTTGCTGGACCGATTCTGGTTTTAGCGATACTATAATATTCAGTTGACACGATATCCACGGACAAGCCTTGACCCTGGCAGGCTGTGGCATGCCTGATGATGATTGTCATTCTAGGGCTGCTTCAGGAGCCGTCGGCAGATTGGCCGGGCGCGCCCGATCGGGCTGGATGGGAAAAGACCAAGAAGATACTCGGAATGACTGAAAGAACCAAAATTGTCGGCTCTCCGAATGTTGTGGGGAGAATACTCTCGTTCATTGAGGAACGTCGCTATCAGCCGACTGAACGGCTTCCTTCGGAGCGTGACTTTGCCGACAAGTTTGATGTCAGTCGCGGGGCTGTTCGCGAGGCTTTGGCCGCTCTGGAATCGATGCGCGTGATCGAGCGGAGACCCAATTCGGGGATTTATCTCAGAAATTCCGATGAGAGCAGTATTGAGGCCCTCGTCTTTCGCGCATCGTCCGGCCTGCCGTTTCAACCGGATGAGACGGCGGACGTCTTTGAAGTGCGAAGCATCCTTGAATTGCAGGCCGTCAGGCTTTCCTGCGAGCGCAGGAGGGATCAGGATATCGACCACCTGAAGGAGATACTTCACAAGACAAAGCTGGCAATCGATGAAAAGAAATCGATAGAAGTCGAGGATGAAGCATTCCATCTCGGCATCACCGCTGCCACGCAGAACGAGATACTTCTCCGAACTGTGAAGCTTTTTTACGAATTTTCGAAGCAGCGCCGCATCATATATTTCTCGGAGTATGCCAGAGGCAAGCAGGCCTATGAGGATCATTGCGAGATTCTCGAGGCGATCGAGAACCGCCGAGCCGATTTGGCCGTGCGAAAGATGGACGGCCATTTATCCGGCGCCCTCGCGACATGGCAAACCCTGCTCGCGACCCCGGAGCCCGCCGCCAAGTGATGGAAAATTGCGCCAAGCCATCGAGGAAGTTTGGAGTTTCATCTAGCTGAACCGCGTTTTGATTGGCATTGGAGAGCGGATGACGACTCCGGAAGTCGTAGCTGAGGCGATGTGCGCATATGCCGAAGAACTGAGCCGGTAGAACCGAGAGCGTTATCCCGATGGCGAAGCATAGAAGGCGGAGTTTTAGAAGATCGAAAGTAGATTGCAAGCTCGTCGAGGCAATTGCTGACGCCGTGTATCACCCTAAAGCGTTTTGCGTTTGATCTGAATCGGACGGAGATTCACATGGTGCCGATTTTCTGATTCACTTCTTCTGGGAGGTGGATCATGGGCAACCCCTATTCTTTGGACCTTCGGGAACGGATCTGCG
>NZ_JRKN01000048.1 GCF_000763905.1 Paracoccus halophilus | reverse complement strand
CCCGAAACGCAGGCCCGCGTCGGCTGCGCCAGCTGGAAAGCTACGCCGCCACGGGCCTGCTCGCCACATCGCCAAAGGGGTCCCTTTTGGACGCCGATAGGGGGGGAACATTCAACGCCGATTGACAGGCAGGATCTTGGCCACAAGGCAACGGTCATTGTCATGGACGATCGACTGCGGGACTGCCCCGAAAAAGGCGAACGCATGGATGTGGCCATCGACCCAGGCTTCGGCCACCGCCGCCGGATAGGCCCGCACATAGCAGCCATCGCTATGCGGCAGGTCGAGCACGAAGAAGCGGGCCTTCTGTTCCACGCCGCCGATCACCACCGTCGCCTCGCCGAAATCGGCCTGCGCATGGCCGGGAGGATGCGACAACGGCACGAACACCTCCTGGCGGCGCTGATCCCGCTCGCGCATGTAGTCCTTGATGATCGTGTAGCCGCCGGTGAACCCGCACTCGTCACGCAGGCGGGCGAACACCCGCTTGGCCGTATGGCGCTGCTTGCGCGGCACCTTCAGATCTTCATCAAGCCAATGCTCGATCGTCGAAACGAACGCGTCCAGCTTCGGCCGCCGGATCGGTGATCGCCGCTGATAGCCCGGCGGCGTCGAGTACGACACCATCTTGGCCACGCTGTCGCGTGATATGTTGAAATGCTTTGCTGCCTGGCGCTGCGTCATCCCTTCCGAAACAGCTAGCCGCACCTTCAAATATAATTCCACGGTGTAGATCCCCTGTCCCTCCTGCGATCATTGCAGAAAGGAAATAGGTGGCCGGATTTTACTCCGCCCGCGTCAGCATTATGCCGCCGCTACCGTGGCCGACTTTTGCACCGCCGCTCTCAGCGTTCTGGCCGTCAAGCTTGGCCTCCCATGCCTCGATCATCTGCGCCCACATCTCGGTGGCTTTCCGCTGCGCGATCTCGAAGCTGTCGGTGAACAGGCAATGCTGAACGAAGCCCCGGGTATCGACCGAAGCGTAGCGGGAGGGAACCCTGCGTCGCAGGTAATAATACTCTCCGCGCAAGATGGGGACGGGTTTTTTCATGCTGCGATCATGCCTTTGTCGGAGCCGGAATCAAGTATTGACGAGCACCAATTTGTTACCCAATATGCGCACCAATACAAGCCAATTCCCACCATGCCAGCAAGATGCCGGAAGTGAATAACAGTAAAATCAATGCGTTATGCTCGAAAATCGCGGGAAAATTGGCGGACGGTGAGGGATTCGAACCCTCGAGACGGTTCCCCGCCTACACACTTTCCAGGCGTGCGCCTTCGACCACTCGGCCAACCGTCCGTGGGCGTCCGTCTATCGCGGCCGGCACGGCTGTGCAAGCCGCAGATCGCTCAAAGCCTGGAAATGCGTTTCTGCAACTCAGCCAGCTGGCGGCGGATCTCGGCCATGTCCTCGCTCTCCTCCTGAGACTTGTCCGAGGCTTCGCCGTTATCCTCATCCATTTCGGGGCCGCTGCTGCCGCCCGGCCAGCCTGGGGAAATCGCCTTCAGAAACAGCTGCTGCTGACGGCGAAGCGCCTCGAAGCCGGGCATCGAGGACATGGGATTGGGAAAGGTCGAGAGGTTCTCCATCATCTTCGACTGGCCCTCGCGCAGCATCTCGAAACTCGCCGCGAGGAATTGCGGAACCACCGACTGCGCCTGCGTCGTATAGCTGCGCACAAGGTCGATCAGCACCTCGATCGGCAGGACGCTTTCGCCCCTGCCCTCATGCTCGGCGATGATCTGCAGCAGATATTGCCGCGTCAGATCGTCGCCGCTCTTCAGGTCGATGATGCGCACCTGGCGGCCAGCGCGGATGAAGGCCGCGATATCGTCAAGCGTGACGTAATCGCTGGTCTCGGTGTTGTAGAGACGGCGGCTTGCGTAGCGCTTGATCAACAGCGGCGACGTATTTTCGGCCTCTGCCATGACTCCTCCGGCGATGCATTTGCAGCATGATGGGAAAAGCCCGGCAAAAATGCAAAGAAAATCGCCATGCGGACGGCCCGGACGCGTATCGACGCTGCGGCGCGGCAGCAGCGTTCAGACGCGGCCAAAAGAAAAAAGGGAGCGGTCACCCGCCCCCTTTTCCTGTCCGGTCAAAGTCCGAGATCAGACTTTGGCAGCAACCGTGGAGGTCGCTTTCTTGACGGCGGCCTGGGTTTCGCGGGTCGCTTTTTCAGCGGCCTTCTGCGCGTCCGAGGCCAGGTCCTTGCCAGCGGTCAGCATCAGATCGACAGTGTCCATCTGCACTTTCTTGGCGACTTCGGCGAAGGCGGCCATGTGCTCGGCAGCCATTTCGGCGGCGGCGGTCGAGAAATCGCTGACGGCCTTGGCATATTCCGAAGGCTCTTCCTTGGAAGCGGTCAGTTCACCCATGCGGGCGATGGTGTCCTTGGCCCACTGGGCCGAGATCTCGGTCGAACGCTCGGCGGCGGCCAGGGTCACCTTGGCCATTTTTTCGCCCAGGGCGGTCTGCGATTTGAACGCATCCTGGAACGACGAGGTGTCAACCGGGAATTTCGCCATCATGTCCTGCATGGCTTTGGTGAAGTCAGGGGTCTTTGCCATTTGCTCTCTCCTGGATTGGCGCGAAGCTTTCGAGCTTGGGCACCGGTTAAACTTGAGCTGTCCCCCATATACTTTCTGCGCCGCAGCATTTCAAGAAAAATTTGCTGCGGCGCAGAAAGATTTTTATCGACTCTGTTCCTGGACGTATTCGCCGGGTGCCGGTCCGAAGCCCTGCACCGGCTCGCGGGCATCGACCTGCCCGCCGGAATGCGCCGACAGCCATTCGCCCCAGCGGCCCCACCAGCTGCCCTCGTGATGCCGGGCCTGTTCGCGCCATTCCTCCCAGGTGCCGTCAAAGCCGGCTTCCGAGATGTAATGGCCGTATTTCTTCTTGCTGGGCGGGTTGACGATGCCGGCGATATGGCCGGATTCGGACATGATGAAGGTCTTGTCCCTTGCGCCCATGCGGGCGATGCCGCGCCAGCTGTCACGGGCCGGGGCGATATGATCGGTCTCGCAGGCGATGGCGCATAGCGGCACGTCCACATCGCTGACATGCAGGCGCTGCCCCAGCATTTCGAACCCTTCGCCCACGAACTGGTTCTGCTGGCACAGGCGGCGCAGGTATTCCATCGCCATGCGGCCCGGCAGGTTCGTGCCGTCACCGTTCCAGTAGAGCAGATCGAAGGCCGGCGGCGTCTCGCCCAGCATATAGCTGCGGATGGCCGGCGCCCAGACCAGATCATTGGCGCGCAGGAAGCTGAAGGTTCGGGTCATCAGCTGCGAACTCAGCATGCCGCTTCGCGCGATCTCCTCTTCGATGCCGGAGACGAAATCGTCCTGCAGATAGGCGGTGAATTCCCCCTGATCGGAAAAATCCGTCAGCGTGGTGAAGAAGGTGGCCGATTTCACCCGGTCGTCGCCGCGCTGTTTCAAAAGCGACAGCGTCAGCGCCAGGGTGGTGCCGGCGATGCAATAGCCGATCACGTTCAGCTTCTGCTGGTCGGTCAGGTCGAGCACGCGGTCCATGATCTCGAGATAGGAGCCGACGTAATCGTCCATGCCGGTATCGGCAAAGCTGCTGTCGGGGTTTCTCCAGGCGACCACGAACAGCGTATAGCCCTGATCGACGATCCATTTGATCAGGCTGTTCTGCGGCTTCAGGTCCAGAATGTAGAACTTGTTGATCCATGGCGGAAAGATCACCAGCGGCGTCTCGTGCACCGTATCGGTGGTCGGCTTGTACTGGATAAGTTCGTAAAGCCAGGTGCGGGCGACGACGCGGCCCTCGGTCGTGCCGATATTCTCGCCGACGCGGAAGGCCTCGCGATCGGACAGCGACACGATCAGCTCGCCGCCGCTCTGCTCGACATCGCGGACCAGATTTTCAAGCCCCTTGACCAGGCTCTCGCCCTCGGTCGCCAGCGCCTTTTCCAGCGCGTCGGGATTGGTGGCCAGGAAATTGGTCGGCGCCATCATGTCGATCATCTGCCGGGTAAACCACTCGATCCGGCGGCGGTCGGTCATCTCGGGCAGGTCCAGCGCGCTGGCGGCATCAGAGAGCGCCTGCGCGTTGATGTGATACTGGCGCTTGACGAAGTTGAAGAACGGATGCGTCTCCCAGAGCGGGTTCGAAAAGCGGCGGTCCTTCGGCCCCTCGGAGGCGGGCGCGGTCAGCGTGCCGCGCGCAAAGGCGGCCTGCGCCTCGGCGAAATGACGCAGCGTCTCGCCCCAGAAGCTGACCTGCTGCTCAAGCACGCGCTCGGGCTGTTCGGCCAGCAGCTTTACCCAGGCCCCGGCGGCGGCGGTGAACAGTTCGGCTCCCGGCGCCTCGACGCTCGTGCTGCGCTGCGGGCGTTGCGACAGGGCGCTGATCAGACGCTGGGTCAGCGATTCGATCCGCTCGATATTGGTGGCAAGCTGTTCGGGCAGGTGACTGCTGGCGCCAAAGGCGGCCTCGACAAAGGCGGCGGTGCGCGGGCTGAAACCCGCCCCGGACGCCGGCGCGGCAATGGCGGGCTGCTCGGGGGCCTGCACATCCGGCTGTTTTTCAACGGCTTTATCGGCATCCGGCGCGGTGGCGGCGACGCCGGCGGGGCGCAATGCGGCATCGGCCTCGCTGATGTCGGCCTTGACGGCGGCGGGCTGTGCCGGGGCGGTTTTCGCCGCGCGGCCAGGCTTGGCGGCGGGCTTGCGACGAGTCGCGGTGCGGGTATCGCTGCGCTCTGTCGCCCGGCTGCGCGCGGCGGTCCCGCGGGGCGCCGATTTGGCAGCGCCGGTCTTGGCCGGGGCCTTTTCGGTCGTGGCTCGGGCCTGCGGCGCCCTGCCGGCGGCGGCCGTTACCTTGCCGGTCCGGCTGCCGGCCGGCGCCTTTTCGACGGCAGCCCCGCCAGTCGCGGCGGTCGCCTTTTTCGCATTCGATTCAGTGGCTTTTGCCGCGACCCTGCGGGTTTTCGCTGGCGTTCCGGCGGCAGCGGCCTTGCCGGCACCGGGGGCGGTTGCCGCCGGCTTGGTTGTCTTTGTTCCGGTTGTCCGGCGCCTGCCCGACCTGGCTGGGGTTTCAGCAACAGGTCCATTCTCGCCTTTATCGTCCTTGGCGGCCATAATTGACAATCCTCCCCTTCCGGTAAAATCATTATGCCTAGCACATCACGCAGGTAAAGCCGTGTCCCGGCTTGGCCAAGCCCAAAATCGAGATAGGCAACAATGGCGACATATAAAGGTCTGAAGGGGATAGTCTCTTACGACGCGATGGAGACAGTCCGCAACACCAACGAATGGCTCGGCGCCACGGCCCGGGCGATGGCGTCCTCGCCGATCTTCGCGCTCAGTCCGATGCCGATCTTCAAACTGATGTCCGCCTGGGGCCGCGTCACCGAGCGCAGCTTTGCCCGCATGGTGATCAAGCCCGACTGGGAAATCCCGCCGATCGTCTCGCATGACGGGCAGGACCATATCGTTTATGTCGAGCAGATCCTGAAACGCCCCTTTGGCGATCTGGTGCATTTCCGCGTCGCCCGGCGCGACCCGATGCCGCGCAGGGTTCTGCTGGTTGCCCCGATGTCCGGCCATTACGCGACTCTCCTTCGCAAGACCGTGATATCACTGCTTCCGGATTGCGACGTCTATGTGACGGATTGGCACAATGCGCGTGACATTCCGGTCAGCTGCGGCAAGTTCGATATCGAGGATTATACCCAGTATATCGTCGATTTCATCCGCCACCTTGGCCCCGACATCAATGTGATCGCGGTCTGCCAGCCGGCGCCGCTGACCCTGGCCGCCACCGCACTGCTGGCCGAAGAGGATCCCAAGGCGCAGCCCCGCTCGCTGATCCTGATCGGCGGCCCGATCGACCCGGACGCCGCCGCGACCGAGGTCACCGATTTCGGCAACCGCATGACCATGGGCGAACTGGATTACCTGATGATCCAGCAGGTCGGCTTCAAATATCGCGGCGCGGGCCGGATGGTCTATCCGGGGCTGGCGCAGCTGAGTTCCTTCATCGCGATGAATGTCGAGACCCATACCAACGCCTTCATCAACAAGATCTTCGCCGAGGCCCGCGGCGAAGGCTCCGAAGGCGACAAGCACAACCGTTTCTACGACGAATACCTGTCGGTCATGGACATGACGGCAGAGTTCTATCTGTCGACGGTCGAACGCATCTTCAAGGGGCTGGAGATCGCCCAGAACCGCTTTACCGTGAACGGAAAGCAGGTGGATCTGGGCAAGATCAGCGATGTCGCCGTGATGACGGTCGAAGGGGCGGATGACGACATCTCGGCCCCTGGCCAATGCGTGGCCGCCCTTGATCTTTGCACCGGGGTGCCGGACAGCAAGAAAACCCAGCATCTCGAACCCGGCGCCGGTCACTACGGCATCTTCGCGGGCAAGAGCTGGCGTCTGGGAATCCGGCCGCTGGTGCTCGATTTCATCGACGAGCAGACCGATCCCCACGCCCGCCATCGCCGCCGCCGCGGCCCGCAGCCGATCGCCGACTCGGCAGAGACGAACGACGAACAGGCGATGGATAACGGCCGCATCGCGGTCTAGCGGCGGCCCACCGCCACGGGCATCGGGGCGCGGCCGCAGGGCCGCGCCTTTCTCTCAGGCGCCGGCCGGCAGCCGGGCCAGCACCTCCTCGACCGCGTCGGAGACCAGTTCCAGACATGCCGGGGTCGAGAAACGATGATCCGCGCCCTTGACCAGCACCAGCCGCAGATCCTCGCCCGAGGCATGGGCCAGCAGGTCGGTCGCCCATTCCGCCGGAACATCCGTATCCGCCGTGCCCTGCAACAGGCGCACCGGAAAAGGCAGCGACAGCGGATCCTGCATCACCAGATGCTCGCGCCCCTCCTCGATCAGCCTGCGGGTGATGACATAGGGCTCGCCGTAATCGCTGGGCACGGCCACGCGGCCGCTGCGCTTCAGCATGGCTTTCTCCAGATCGGAAAACCCGGCCCAGAAGCCGCGCTCGGTGAAATCGGGCGCCGCCGCCACGGTCACCATCCCGGCCAGGCGGCCGGGCATCTCGCGCGCGAGCAGCAGGCTGATCCAGCCGCCCATCGAAGAGCCGACCAGAACCTGCGGCCCCTCGGTCAGTTCCTCGATCACGGCGCGGGCATCGGCAAGCCAGTCGCCGATGCAGCCCTCCTCGAAGGTGCCGTCCGACTCGCCATGGCCGGAATAGTCGAACCGCAGGAAGGCCCGGCCCCGCGCCCGCGCCCAATCCTCAAGAAACACCGCCTTGGTGCCCTGCATGTCGGATTTGAACCCGCCCAGGAAAACCACGCCCGGCCCCTGCCCCGCGATGCGGTTATATGCGATCCGCCGCCCCTGCGGCCCGTCCAGAAATTCCGTCATTCATCCATGTCCCATATCCTGCGGCGGCATCGCGACACGCGACGGGTGCGCAAGCCCCCCTTATCCCTAACCGCATTGACAACGCCCGACAATCGCGCGACATGGCTTGCCACATCACCCGCAGCCGGGCGTTCCGTGGGCGCCAAACCGACGAGGAGGACCGCATGTCCCAGATCACCCTGACCTTTCCCGATGGCAATTCGCGCGACTACCCCGCCGGCGTGACCGCGGCCGAGGTGGCCGCCTCGATCGCGCCCAGCCTGGCAAAGAACGCCATCTCGGCCAGCCTCGACGGCACGCATATCGACCTGCAATGGCCGATCGCGGCTTCGGGCAGCATCGCCATCAACACGATGAAGGACAGCGATCCGGCGCTGGAACTGATCCGCCACGATCTCGCGCATATCATGGCCCGCGCGGTGCAGGAAATCTGGCCCGATGTGAAGGTCACCATCGGCCCGGTCCGCGATTACGGCTGGTTCTACGATTTCGACCGCGCCGAGCCCTTTACCCCCGAAGATCTGGGCCAGATCGAGGCGCGGATGAAAAAGATCATCGCCGCCCGCGATCCGGTCCGCACCGAGGTCTGGGACCGCGACCGCGCGCTGGCCTATTACGAAGACCGCGGCGAGCCCTTCAAGGTCGAACTGGTCAACCGCATCCCCGGGGACGAGCCGCTGCGCATGTACTGGCATGGCGACTGGCAGGACCTGTGCCGCGGCCCGCATCTGCAGCATACCGGACAGGTCCCGGCGGATGCCTTCAAGCTGACCCATGTCGCCGGCGCCTATTGGCTGGGCGATGCCTCGCGCCCGATGCTGCAGCGCATCTATGGCGTGGCCTTCCGCAACCGTGACGACCTGAAAGCCCACCTGACCATGCTGGAAGAGGCCGCCAAGCGCGACCACCGCAAGCTGGGCCGCGAAATGGAGCTGTTCCATTTCCAGGAAGAGGCCCCGGGCATGGTCTTCTGGCACCCCAACGGCTGGTCGGTCTATCGCGAACTCGAAGCCTATATGCGCCGCCGCCAGATCCGCGCCGACTATCGCGAAATCAGGACGCCGCAGGTCGTGGACCGGGTGCTGTGGGAGAAATCCGGCCATTGGGAGGCCTATCGCGAGAACATGTTCCTCGTCGAGGTGGACGAGGAAGGCGCCCGCGAAAAGCGCATCAACGCGCTGAAGCCGATGAACTGCCCCTGCCATGTCCAGGTCTACAACCAGGGCATCAAGAGCTATCGCGACCTGCCGCTGCGGCTGGCGGAATTCGGCTCCTGCCACCGCTACGAGCCCTCGGGGGCGATGCACGGGCTGATGCGGGTGCGCGGCTTCGTCCAGGACGACGCGCATATCTTCTGCACCGAAAACCAGATCGAATCGGAATGCGCGGGCTTCATCAGCCTGCTCTCCTCGGTCTATCGCGATCTGGGATTCGAGAAATTCGACATCAAGCTTTCGACCCGTCCGGAAACCCGCGTCGGCTCGGACGAGATCTGGGACAAGGCCGAATCGGCACTGGCCGCCGCCATCGAGAAACTGGGCCTGCCCTATGAGGTGAATCCCGGCGACGGCGCCTTCTACGGCCCGAAACTGGATTTCAAGCTGACCGATGCCATCGGCCGCGAATGGCAATGCGGCACCTTCCAGTGCGATTTCAACCTGCCCCAGCGGCTCGAGGCCGAATATGTCGGCGAGGATGGCGGCAAGCACATGCCGGTCATGCTGCACCGGGCCGTGCTGGGCAGCTTCGAGCGGTTCATCGGCATCCTGATCGAAAACTATGCCGGCAAGCTGCCGCTCTGGCTGGCGCCGCGCCAGGTCGTGGTCGCCTCGATCGTCTCGGGCGCCGACGATTACGTCCATGAAGTCGTCGCGGCGCTCCGCGCCGCCGGCCTTCGCGCCGAGGCCGATATCCGCAATGAAAAGATCAACTACAAGGTGCGCGAACATTCCGTCGGCAAGGTGCCGGTGATCATGGCCATCGGCATGAAAGAGGTCGAGGAACGCAGCGTCTCGGTGCGTCGCCTCGACCGCCAGGGCAGCGAAAGCCTGCCCCTCGATCAGGCGATCGCCTCGCTGCAACGTGAAACCACCCCGCCGGACCTGCGCTGACGGGCGAAGACCAGCGATAAATCGCCGATAGCGCCGCCAAAGCGAACCTTACGTAAACTTTAGCGGCGCTTTCGTGCTTGTGTTTTTTTGCGAATCGGGCATTTTCTCGTGCCTGTGAGCGCTACTTTCTACCGCTCCCTTCACGGGGCAGCCGGATTTGACGGGAATATGGGCTGCACGGCCGGGTGCAATATCGCCCCGGATGACTTGAAGGAGAGACGGTATAATGGCTACCGGCACCGTGAAATGGTTCAACGCCACCAAAGGCTATGGCTTCATCGCACCCGATGATGGCGGCAAGGACGTTTTCGTCCACATCTCGGCAGTTGAGCGCGCCGGCCTGACCGGCCTGAACGACAATCAGAAAATCGAGTATGAGCTGCAATCCGGCCGCGACGGCCGCAGCTCGGCTTCGGATCTGAAGCTGCTCTGAACGGCATAGCGGAATTCGGCAACGGCCCGCCCTCGTGCGGGCCGCTGTCATTTGCGCCCTCTCTTTCATGGAAAATATCCTGCGGGGGCGTCGCGCCACGCGCGACGGGGGCGCAAAGCCCCCTTGCGACCGGCTCAGCCGGAACCGTCCGCGCCGGCATGGAACCGCGGCTTGCGCGAGACAGGATGATTCGCGCCGCCGCCATGTGACGGCCCAGCCCAAGGAATTCCCATGACCGCAGCCGCCCCCGGAACCGGGACCGTCCGCCTCGACATCTTCGCCGATCCGGTCTGCCCCTGGTGCCTGATCGGCAAGGCCGAGCTTGAGCGGGCGCTGGAAAGCCGCCCCGGGCACCCCTTTGCCATCACCTGGCAACCGTTCCGCCTGGACCCGCAGATGCCACAGGCGGGAATGCCCTATACCGCCTATATGAAAATGAAATTCCAGGATGAAAAGGGCATCATCGCGGCGATGAAGCCGGTGATGGAGGCGTCCGAGCGGCTGGGCCTCTGGATCAATCCCTCGCTGATCGAGCGCATGCCCAATACGCTCGACGCGCATCGCCTGCTCTACTGGGCGGGGCTCGAGGGTGCGCAGAGCCCGGTCATGTCCGGGTTGATGCGGGCCTTCTGGCGCGAGGGGAAAAACATCGCCAATCCCGACACCCTGACCGAGATCGGCGCCAGGGCCGGCATGGACGGCCAGATGATCCGCCGCCTGCTGGCCACGACCGGGGATCGCGACCAGATCGCCGCGCGCGAGATCCATGCCCGCGAGCGCGGCATCGGTTCGGCCCCCACCTTCATCGTCGCCGATACCCATGTGGTGACCGGCGCCCAGCCCGCCGCGCTGTGGCAGAACGTGATCGACGAACTGACCGGGAACGCGCCGGCATGATCCCCGCACATCTGCCCCGGACCATCTTACGCGGCCGCGACCGGCGGGCATGACCGCGCAATCTGATCGCGGCGCCGGCTGGCCGGGATCGCCATCCTTGCCGCCGGCGCATGGCTGCGGTGTCACGAGTGGCGGCCTTCCGCCATGGGATCAGGGTGATTATCTGCTATCCTTGCCCCGACACCCGCTTCGCAAGGACAGGCCATGACCCGTTTCGCTGCCCCCATTGCCGAACAGATCTGGGACAGCAAGTACCGGCTCAAACAGGCCGACGGCACGCCCCTCGATCTGTCGGTCGAGGACAGCTGGCGTCGCGTCGCCCGCGATCTGGCCAGCGTCGAGGCCGATCCCGCCCTGTGGGAGAGCCGCTTTTACGCCGCGCTCGAGGATTTCAAGTTCCTGCCCGCCGGCCGCATTCTGGCGGGCGCCGGCACCGGGCGCGATGTGACGCTGTTCAACTGCTTTGTCATGGGCACCATCCCCGACAGCATGGCCGGCATCTTCGAGGCGCTGAAAGAGGCCGCCCTGACCATGCAGCAGGGCGGCGGCATCGGTTACGATTTCAGCACCATCCGCCCCAAGGGGGCGCCGGTCCGGGGCGTCGCGGCGGATGCCTCGGGGCCGCTCTCCTTCATGGATGTCTGGGATGCGATGTGCCGCACGATCATGTCGGCGGGCGCCCGGCGCGGCGCGATGATGGCGACCATGCGCTGCGATCATCCCGATATCGAAAGCTTCATCGCCGCCAAACAGGACAGCGCCCGGCTGCGCATGTTCAACCTGTCGGTTCTGGTCACGGATGCCTTCATGCAGGCGGTGCGCGACGATGCGCCCTGGAATCTGCAATTCGGGGGCCGCATCTGGCACACCCTGCCCGCGCGCGACCTGTGGAACCGGATCATGCGCGCGACCTATGACTATGCCGAGCCGGGGGTGATCTTCATCGACCGGATCAACCGGCTCAACAACCTGCATTATGCCGAAACCATCGCGGCCACGAACCCTTGCGGCGAACAGCCCCTGCCGCCCTATGGCGCCTGCCTGCTGGGCAGCGTGAACCTGGCGCGGCTGGTCATGGCGCCATTTTCGCCCGATGCCCGGCTGGACATGGATGCGCTGGACGATCTGGTGCGGGTGGCGGTGCGGATGATGGATAACGTGGTCGATGCCTCGCGCTTTCCGCTGCCCCAGCAGGCGGCCGAGGCGCGGGCGAAGCGCCGCATCGGGCTGGGCGTAACCGGGCTGGCGGATGCTCTGATGATGCTGGGCCTGCGCTACGGCGCGCCCGATGCCGTCGCGCAAACCCGCGACTGGATGCGCGCCATCGCGCGGGCGGCCTATCTGGCCAGCGCCGATCTGGCGCGCGAAAAGGGGGCCTTTCCGCTATTCGACGCGGAACGCTTTCTCGCCTCGGGCTTCATGGCGAAGATGGACGAGGACGTGCGGCAGGCGGTACGCGATCACGGCATCCGCAATGCGCTGCTGACCAGTATCGCGCCGACCGGCACGATCAGCCTTTACGCCGGCAATGTCAGCTCCGGGATCGAGCCGGTCTTTGCCCATGCCTATACCCGCAAGGTGCTGCAAAAGGACGGCTCGCGGACCGAGGAAGAGGTGGCCGATTACGCCGTCGGGCTGTGGCGCGAGCTGCATGGCGACGCCCCGCTGCCCGATCATTTCATCGACGCGCAGCGGCTGGCACCGATGGATCACGTCGCCATGCAGGCGGCGGCGCAGGAATGGGTGGACAGTTCCATCTCCAAGACCATCAACGTGCCCAGGGGCATTTCCTTCGCGGATTTCAAGGATGTCTATCTGGCCGCCTGGGATCGGGGCTGCAAGGGCTGCACCACCTATCGTCCCAATGAGGTGACCGGCAGCGTCCTGTCGGTCAGCGAGAGCAGCGAACAGGCACCGCAGGCCGATCGCGGCGCCGATGTCGTCTATCTGACCGAGCCCCTGGACCGCCCCCCCACGCTGGAGGGCGCCACCTACAAGCTGAAATTCCCCGGCAGCGAGCATGCGATCTATATCACCATCAACGATATCGTGCAGGCCGGACAGCGCCGCCCCTTCGAGGTGTTCATCAATTCCAAGAACATGGAGCATTTCGCCTGGACCGTGGCGCTGACGCGGATGATCTCGGCCGTGTTCCGGCGCGGTGGCGATGTCAGCTTCGTGGTCGAGGAACTCAAGGCCGTCTTCGACCCGCGCGGCGGCGCCTGGATCGAGGGGCGCTATGTGCCCTCGATCCTCGCGGCCATCGGCGGCGTGATCGAACGCCACATGATCGCCACCGGCTTTCTGGCGGGCGAAGGCATGGCGCTGAAATCCGACCCCAAGGCCGACATGATCGCCGTGGGCGAATCCCCTCGCGGCCCGGCCTGCCCCGCCTGCGGGCAATACGGGCTGATGATGATCGAGGGCTGCAAGACCTGCCCCAGTTGCGGCTATTCGGAATGCGGTTAGCAACCGTGTTAATGCAGGCGCGAGAATTCGATCTTGGCGCAGCGATCCTCGATCACCGTCAGCCCCTGAGCCCGGGCACGGTTCGCGGCGGCGGCGTGGCTGATGCCCAATTGCATCCAGATGGTCTGCAGCCCGGGCAGACAGGCCATGGCCTCTTCGACAATGCCGGGTACCGCCTGCGACTGGCGGAAGATATCGACCATGTCCACCCCGGCTTCGCGCGGGATCGAATGCAGGTCGCTATAGATCCGTTCGTCGAGAATCCTGCGCCCGGCATAAACCGGATTGACGGGAATGATGCGATAGCCCTGCGATTTCAGGTATCTCGCCACACCCCATGATGGCCGGCTTTCATTGGGCGAAAGCCCGACGATGGCGATGCAGCGGGTCGTCCGAATGACGCGCGAAACATCCATATCCACCGGAGACGAGCCGGTGTCGCGCAATACTGCCAGATTCATCTGATCCTCCCCCAGATCTCAACCCAAAGTGGCATATAAAAAGCGCCCGGTCCAGTGTCTGGCCGGGCGCAAGTCGCGGAACGAGGGACAGTGATCTGAACATGACCGTTCCGAGGCCATGTCCTCTAAATAAATAGGAATCGTGACTAAAAAGTTCCACTGCAATCGCAAAAATGTGAATTTTCAGCGCTGCAGCCGGGTCCAGACCGACGTTGCCCGCGTCAGAATGTCGCGCTGATCGGCAATAATTCGCCGATACGATTGTTTTGAGCGCAGCAGATAGGTCCGGCCGCCGATATTCACGAAATAGCGCGGATTTCCCGGCTCCAGACGCCCCTCGGAAAGCGCGACGACACAATACCCATCAAAACCAAGGGCATAGGCTTTCGGGTTGGACTCGAAAGCTTCGCGGTTCTGTTCGCTGGCAAAATGCCATTCCTTGCCGCGCCAGAAGGTGACCAGATCAACCCGCCCGGGAATGGCGGCGTTCTGGGTCCCGTAGGCAACGGGGTCGATTCCGTCCAGCGCCCAGTCCTGCGCCAGCGCCGGCGGTGCCATGAGCGAGAGAATCAGAAAGAAAATGCCGGGACGAAGTGTCATTGCGATTGTGCTGGTGGATGGTGCTCACGATGTGGCAAATCGGGTCCGGTTTCTCAACGCCCGGGGCCGGGTTGTGTCGCGGATGTGATCATCGCTCGCCCCCGCGCGACGCCACGTAAAGCGCGATTGCCGCCGCATTCGAGACATTGAGCGAACCGAAATCCGCGGCAAAGGGGATGCGCAGGATGTGGTCGCAGGTTTCGCGCGTGCGCTGACGCAGGCCGGGCCCCTCGGCCCCCAGCACAAGACAGATGGCGCGGCCCGGCAGGTCGCGCAGCACGTCCGGCAGCGTCTCGGTTCCGGTGCCGTCAAGGCCCAGCACCACATAGCCCATGCCCTGCAGTTCGACCAGCGCATCGGCCAGATTGCCGACGCGCAGATAGGGCTGCCGCTCCAATGCACCCGAAGCAGTCTTGGCCAGGGCGCCGGTCTCGGGGGCCGAATGGCGCGAGGGGGCGATGACGGCGCGGGCGCCGAACACCTCGGCCGAGCGCAGAATGGCGCCGACATTATGGGGGTCGGTCACGCGGTCCAGCGCCACCAGCAGGGGGTTGCCGGCCCCGGTCAGGGCCAGATCGCCGAGGCTGCCCCATTGCAGGGGCTTCACCTCGAGCGCGGCACCCTGATGCACGCTTTCGGGGGGCAAGGGCACCGCGCGGTCAAAGACGCGCGCATCGGTGATTTCCGGAACGATGTCCGCGGGCATTTCAGGCAGCCGGTCGAGTGCGTTCTGCGTGACCACCAGCCGCAGCTTTTCGCGTCGCGGATTGGCCAGCGCATCGCGGACCGCGTGCAGGCCAAACAGCCAGACGGTTTCGGCCGCTGCCGCACGGCGGGCGCGTTCCTTGTCGATGACCCAGCTGGGCTTTCTGGTTTTCGGTGGTTTCTCGGCCATGTTCTCTGCCCCTGTCAGCTATCTGGACTGCGCAGAAAACGCGGGAAAATGCAACTGCCGGACAGGTCGGGGCCGGAATGGCCCTGCGCGAGCATTTTCCCCTGATCCCTGCTTGACGGCCACGACGCGGGCGGCTAATCACCCCGCACGCCGTAAGCGTTCGGCGGGCGACGTGCTGCAAGGTGCGGCAGCGGACTGTAACTCCGCCGGGGAGACCCATGCCTGGTTCGATTCCAGGGTCGCCCACCATCTTCCTTTTATTTACAAGGGAAAAATGGCGAAACGCCGACACTCCCTAAGCATTGCCTTACAGGGCAGTTCCCATCATCATCCTGCCGGACGCTCACGAGTTCGTGATTGGGCTTTTCGTCTCGGCGCTTCCCGTATTCCTCGCATTGCACAACTTGCAACACGCGAGCATTTTGGTTCGCGCAATACACCGCGGCGAAGAAAGTCGCCCATTGGCGAAAGTTGTCTCAGTAGCCGACGTGTTCACCACGAATGACCTAAACAAGATCAAGATCGAGACCCATACCACATTTGATGCGCAGAATGTGCCAACATGAACTACTTCCTAACGATGGATTACAAACTCCAAAAGGTCCTAGGGTCAGGACTCATTTTGGCAGCCAAAAGATGACGATGGCGGCGATGCAGATGGCGGAGAGGAACAGGTCTCCGCATCTGTCGTAACGGGTTGCGATACGCCGCCAATCTTTCAAGCGGGCAAAG
>NZ_JRKN01000047.1 GCF_000763905.1 Paracoccus halophilus | reverse complement strand
CTCAAAAATCCCATGTCAATCACTCCATATCTCCCCGACCGAATCCGTCAGGGCAACGTGTTCACATGGGTCAATTCTCAGTGGAAATTCGGGAGGCTACCGGGTCAATTCTCAGCGGAAATCAACACATGGCATCAGCGGCGACAGGACAAGACTGGCCAACACCATTGCAGGCGTCGGCGTGCACTTGGCCAGCAACAGATGCAACACCGTCTCGCCCAGGATATCGCGTTCCGGCAAGCTGGCGGGCAGGCCGGAAAGCGGCACCCCCTGAGCGGCAAAGGCGCGGGCGAGTTGCCGTGGGTCGCCTGCCGTCATCACCGCGATTTCCCGTGCGGGGCAACCACCCTCGATCAATGCGCGGGCACGGGCAGCGGCGAAATCGGCGCAAGAGGCCGGATCGCGCAGGCCCAAGAACACCAGGCCGTCATCAGCCGGTGCGACGTTGATTTCCGGGGTGGTCAGCCCGCCTTGCAGCGCATTAAGGCGGCTGCCCCAGGGTGCCGACCGCTCGGCCGGAGCTGCGGGAACCGAACCGAACTCGTCCCGCAGCCGATCGTAAAGCGACCGCATGGACGCCGGCGCCAGCGGGTCGAGCGAGTCCTCGACCACCGGCAGGGCATCGAGAAACCGCCCTGTTGGCAGGTCCAGCACATGGCGCGCCGGGCCAAGCCCCTCGGGCAGCGCATCCCCCATCCGCCGCCAGAGATCCACCAATGCCGCAAGGTGGCGCTTTGCGCGGCTGTCAGGCAAGGCTTCGATCCGCGGCATCCGCAGGTCAGGCGTGGCAAGCACCAGGTCCTCCAACGCCGAACCCACCGCCGAGATCGTCTCGACCGGCGCATTGGCCAGGCTTTCCGCCCAGACCGGATCGGGCGGCGCCGCAATCTCCCGCCCCGGAGCCCATTCCGAGGGTCGAGGCGCCAAGGACAGTTCAGCAAGGCGCGTATCGGTCAAACGGTAATGCAGGCCGGAATGCGGGTCGGCGATGAGGAAGGGGTAGTGCATATAGATTGACCTTTGTTATTATAAGCCGTCCTCGATTGCTTCGCTAAGATAATTTGCGAACTCCTCTGCTGTGATAATCACTCCGAGATGATCATCCTCATCACGAAGATTTGCAATAATTTTATCTATAAGTAGCCATTCATGGTCCGTCATATTTTTGCATGCCGGCAGGTCTAATTTTTTTGAAGGGCATTCGGTCAGAAACACCCCCCTATCGCGAAATACCCGCACAACGCAATGCGCTTGCGCAACGCGTCGACCTCGACGCCCGATATATAATTCAATCACGTTTTTTTGCAGTCTATCCAAACTATCCTCTGGCCATTCAGTGAAGCACCTCTCCCTGGGCCAACTTAAAATCTCATTGTGCTCATTCTGGTCGGGGCAATTTTCCGCTATCTCTCTAATGATCTCTGTATCTGAAGGTTCCTCGCAAAACAAAAAGCAGATGCCTTTGCCTGAGAACTTTTCGGGACGCAATCTGACCAAGTCCAGAAAATCCATGATCCCGCCTTCAGCTCTAGAAGTGGAAAAGGGCGTGGCAGGAGGGCGATAGGCCTGTTGCGCGATTTCAAGCGCCATAGTGTCAACAGCATTCGCCTCCTCGAACAACTCATGAAACCACTCTACCGCTTGAGTCCAGGTTTCTCCGCCATGCCTGTGGAATGTGCCGACTTCCAGAAGCGGTCGATAATGTCCGGCATCTCCAAGTCCACGAGCCGAAGCATTGGCAGAGCCGATAATCACGCCATTATCAGAAATATAAACCTTGGCGTGAAGATCCTTGACATGCTTCAAGTTCCTGTTATCGGGCGCTCCAAGCTGCGCCAAGGCAGAACTTGACGTCGATCCGCCGACAATGTCGCACACGATCATCCAATCCTCAGTAAACTCGAAGCCGTGATCGCCCCAGTAGGCAACGGCACATTTGACGTTTTCACCACCTACAATTTCTCGGATTTTCCTCGTTAAATCAGCGCCCGTAAGAAACTCACTCATTCACTCTTACTCCACCCATGATGCCGCACCTCGACTTTATCTCCCCACCTCGCCAGATACCATTCCATTTCCTGCCGACCTCCGGCGCGGAACCTTACGATCAATGATCTATCCTCCTGCCGCTCCATGACCTGCTTAGGGTGGAATACGTACCCTGCGGCCTCGTCTGCCACCTCTGGCAAAAACCGCCATTCCACGTTGACAGGCTCTTCGCGCCAGATGCCAAAGCTTTCAGCCAACCAACCCTGCAAATCGAAACCCTCAGGGCGTTCATAAGGATCGGACTCAATACGAATGGCCTCGAAACCGGCCAATGCGAACAAGCGCAAATCACCCTGATATTGGCTCCATGCCAGAAGATATTGCCGACCCTCACCGAACAGCAGCGCAATCGGCCCCAGCCTCGTATTGCGCGACAGCTTGCCCGACCCACGGGCGCGATGGTCGGCGCTGATCATGCGGCCGGCCAGAATCGCCTCGCGCAGGGATCTCAGGATCTCGGGGGCGATCCTTTCGCGCGGACCGGGGCGGAAAGCGACGCCGTCGGCCATCAACTGCGCCTCCAGGTCGGGGGCGAGGCGGTTGCGGTGCGGGCCGGTCAGTTGCGCACGGATCTTGGCCAGCAGCCGTTCCAGCACCTCGGCGGTGGCCAGATCGCCTTCGCGTTCCACCAGCGCCAGCGCGCGGTGGGCGGCGGCCAGTTCCTCCAGCGTCACCTCCTCCATCCGGGCAAGCGATCCGGGCGGGAACCGCCAGCGTTTCTGGCCACGCTCCTCGGTGATTTCCTCCAGTTGCGGATAAACGTTCAGCAACGCGTCGCGCATCCGCTCGGCCGTGCGGCGGGCTATGCCGAACGCCATCTCGATATCGGTCAAAGACACCCCCTCGGCGGACCCCTGCATCATCAGCGCCAGCCGCAGAAGATCCTCGTGTCGCCGATATCGTGCCATCTTGACCCTGCTCACTTTTCCGCAGGATGACCATGGGGTTGCATGGGGTCAACGACCAAAACCGATGGGCCGGGGCGTCCCCTCCTTGCCCTCGACCTCGCGGGCCAGCTGGAGCAGGATCGCACGCGGGTCGTTTTCGGCCAGGGCGCGCATCCGACGGGCGACATTAGCAAAGTCGCCAGGGGTCAGCCGGTCCAATATCCGCAGCCCCGCCGGGACTTCTCCCCCGAAATGCACGGCCCAGGCCAGCGGCAATTGCGCCGGCTTCAGCCAGTCGAACCGGATGCGAAAGGTGAACCGCCGCTGTGTCGCCGGGTCCAGCTTCTCGGCGAAGTTGGTGGTGCAGACGAAGGGCAGCGGGTGGCTTTCCATCCAGGTCAGCATCTCGTTGACCTGGCTGATCTCCCAACTCCGCTCTGCATCGCGACGGTCGGAAAGCAGGCTGTCGGCCTCGTCGAAGATCAGCAATGCGCCGTCGGAGCGGGCATCGGAGAAGGCGCGGGCGATGTTTTGTTCGGTTCCACCGACCCACATCGACATCAGGTCCGAAGCACGCTTCTCAAGGACCGGCAGGCCCATCACGCGGGCCAGGTGGCGTGCCCATGCGCTTTTGCCGGTGCCCGCCGGGCCTTCCAGGCAGAAGGACACACGATACGAGGCATCTGAGTGTGACAACCGTCCTTCCAGCCGGGTCAGGTCGGTATCAGCATTTGCCAGACCTGCCTGCCAAGGCACCTCGGTGTGGTGTTTCGGCGAGGGATCGGCGCCGCCATTCGCCAGCCGCGAAGCTGCGCCTAGAACCTGCCCGACCACATCCTCGCCGCCCTCGCAAAGCCGTGCCACCCGCATCGCGTCGGAAACCAGCGCGGGTGCGTGGTCATGCGTTTCGGCAAGGCGCGACAGGGCCTCGGATGCGATTCCGGAAGCATGGCGCGCCTCAAGCCGCTGCCAGATCCGGCCGCGCACCCTGCCCGAGGGCGGGCGCATCTGCACCGAATAGGTCATCCGGCGCAGCACGGCCGGATCGCAGGTCGCGATCGAATTCGTGGTCCAGATGGTCGGGATCGGGTTGGTTTCCAGCAGCCGGTTATTGTGAACCTTCGACGGCTGAGCCTGGCCAAAGAAGAGCGTCGGCCCGCCGAACAGGTCCTCCATCTCGTCGAACAGCAGCACCGTGTCGCGCCGCGCGCCCAGCATCCGCCCGGCGATGCCAAGCTCGGTCAGGCGTTCGCGGCCCGAAGGCTCTTCGCCGTTCACATCGGCTTCGCCGATGGCCCGCAGATGCGCGCTGACCTCGCGCGCCAGAACCTTGGCGAATTCGGTCTTGCCGGTGCCGGGCGGACCGTAGAGCAGGATGTTCACTCCCGGCGTGCCTGCCGCCAGCGCACGGGCCAGCAGGTCGCGCATGAAACCGGCCTGCCCGCCCAACCCCTCGAAATCCCGCCATTCGGCCTCTGGCGCCGGGGCCGAGGGAAACATCAGCGCTATCAGCCCGTCCAGATCATCGACATCGGCCAGCATGGCCATGCAAAGCCGGTCGCTGATGGCATAGGGCAGATCGCGGACGTAATGCCGCCGTTCATAATGCAAAAGCCCCGAGGACCGAAGCCGCTGATCGGCCCGCAACGCCGCACGAACCGCAGTTTCGTCGCAGTCGCAGAACTGGGCCAGCAGCAGCGGCAGCGTGACCTCCCTCGTCTCCAGAGCCCCGTCCACGACATGCTCGAAGCTCTCGAAGAGCTTGTAGAACACGACGAAGCAGAGAATGCGCACTTCCAGTTCCGGCAGCCTGAAATGGGCTCCAAGCCGGGTGGCATTGGCCAGAACCAACTCACCCTCACCCCCGCGCGCAGCGGGCACGACGCTGCGAGCAAGGTCGCGGATCTTGTTCCACCAGATCGCGCCGGGTCTGGTCTTCGGACGCTCGGGGCATTCGACCTCGGTCAGATATTCCAGCCATCCGGGCAGCTCTTTCGCAACCTTGCTGGCAGGTCCGAAACGGTCCGCAAGGCGCGCAACCAGATCAAGGGCAAGGTGCTTTTCGTAGCTCATGGCGATTCTCCGTCTTTGACGAAGTCATAACCACGGGATACGCCAGATTCGGACGGACACCATAAGTCTCGTGGCACATAGAGTGGGTGCCGCGCTGACGTCATCTGGAATGTCGCGTTGCCTTATTCGATCACGGGATAAAAGGGTCGCCCCCAATTCCCGGTCGGGTTGTCCATCATCATATCCACGAAAACCGGCATCAGGAAGGCGAGGATTGCCGCGCCATCGCGCACCTGGGCGCGGTTGACGCCGCTGTTCCATGTCGCGCCGCCATGCACCAACTGGTTGCGCAGCACATAGAGCCGGTCGAAGACAAAGCTCAGCACGCGGGTGCTGTCGCCGGACTGGAACGCCTGCGCAAAGGCGTGGGCCGAGGACTTGAAGCGTTCCTCCCAGTCCTCGAAACCATCGATCCCATTGTGATGCTGCCAAAACGGGTTGAAGACGTAGCGGTTTTCGAAAAGCATTCGGACGGGTCCGGAAAACCGCTGCCAGATTGCTTTGTAGATCCGGCGCTCGGTATCCAGCGCCGCCAACCGGCCGAAGAACTCGAGAAAGGCGGCGCGTTCGCCTTGGGGCTTTTCCTGGATCTCCCGCTCGTCAGCATAGGCGGCGTTGAACGCGATCCAGAGGAACAGGAAACGCGCATCGTCGTCCTTGCCGCAGGCGTCGGCGCGTCCGATCCAACTGATGGCGCGATGGACGCGCAGGCTCATGTTTTCGGGGAAGTTGGCACGGAGGGCGCGCTGCTTGTCCTTGAGGGCATGGAAGGTCAGGCTGTCGCTCATGGAGTTCCTCTGTCACGGATCAGCGAAGCCGCGTGGAAAGCCAAGAACTCCTGCGAAGATGTGGCGACCCAATCAAGACCGTTGATGGCTGCGTGTGCCATGCCGTGCGCGCTCCCGGCTCAACGGTCACATGCGCGCCGACGGCGCGGCAGGGAGGCTCGGCCGCAAACGGCGGGTCGATGCGGACGTTGCCGGCGAACCAGTCGGCCGGCCCGGCGTCCGAGGGCGTCTGGCCTGCGCGGGTGATCTTCATTCGTGGCTCCTTTCAGGTGGCCATCGTGGCGATGTCCATGACGAAGCGATATTCCACATCGCCCTTGAGCATCCGCTCATAGGCGCCCTCGATTTCGTCGGCGCGGATCACCTCGATATCGGCGGCGATGCCGTGGGCCGCGCAGAAATCCAGCATTTCCTGCCTATCGGAAGGGCAGCTGAAATGAAAGGCTGAAGTTCGGTGCCATCGCGGCGTCGTTCCGGCAAGCGTCGGTCTGGTTGCAAACTCCGTTGGACACCATTGAACGACGCGAAGACTTCATGCATGGAATAGGCGCAGATCCATCGGGGCCGCAATGCCAGAACTGAACCCGGCACAAACCTCTGCGGCTTCGATCCAACCAGCCATTCCGGCGACGGTCTGGATGCTGGGGATTGTCAGCCTGTTGATGGACGTCTCGTCCGAGATGATAAATGCACTGCTGCCGCTGTATCTGGCCGGGGGGATCGGAGCCTCCGCCCTGGGCATCGGGTTCATCGAAGGCCTGTCGGTCGCGGTTGCGACCGCCACGAAATTCCTGTCCGGGGTGCTATCCGACATCGGCGGGCGGGCGAAGCCCCTGGCGGTGCTCGGCTATGGCCTGGGCGCGCTGTCGCGGTTGATCTTTCCATGGGCGGTGAGCCTCGACCAGATCGTGCTGGCGAAAGCCATGGATCGCATCGGCAAGGGCATCCGGGGTGCTCCGCGCGATGCCATTGTCGCCGCCGTCAGCCCGCCCGAAATTCGCGGAGCCAGCTTCGGCCTGCGCAAGTCGCTGGACACATTGGGCGGATTCATCGGGCCGCTGGTCGCGATCGGCGCGATGATCCTTCTGGCGGGCGATATCCCTTCGGTGTTCTGGCTGGCCGCCATCCCCGCCGGGCTCTGCATGGTCGTGCTGGTCCTCTTCGTCAAGGAGCCGGCGGGACGCCATCCGATCCCGCGCGGAAGCTTCCGTCTGGCCGAGGCGTTCCGGCTCAATCGGGCTGTCTGGGCCGTGATCGGGCTGGCTTCCATCATCATGCTGGCCCGTTTCAGCGAAGCATTCGTGCTGCTGAAGGCCCTGGAGGCAGGCTTTATGCCGGCCTGGGTTCCTCTTTCGCTGGTCATCATGCATGCCGCCTATGGGCTGACAGCCTTTCCCGTGGGCAGGCTGTCTGACCGGATCGGGACGTATGGTCTGCTGCTCTGGAGCCTGGGTTTCCTGATCGCCGCACACCTGATGCTGGCTTTTGCCGCGACGGTCTGGGCCTATGTCCTGGGCACCGTGCTCTGGGGATTGCACATGGGGTTCTCGCAAGGGTTGCTGGGTGCGATGATTGCCAAGGCGACGCCCGATGTTCTGAAGGGCAGCGCCTTTGGCACGTTCAATCTGGTGACCGGCGCGGTCGTGCTGGCGGGGAACACCCTTGCCGGGTGGCTGTGGCACAGCGCCGGATCCGCGACGCCCTTTCTTGTCGGGGCGGGCCTGTCGATTGTCGCGATGATCGGCATTGCATCGGGACCATGCCGATCCAGTCGGGGCTGACCGGCTGTTTGGGGAAACCGGCGTGCGGCCTCGCGGGACCTGTCAACGGCATACAGCAGGGCAGTCCGGCAATGACGCCCTTTTGCTGCGCTTGAAACTGCGTCTTGTGCTGCAATCCGGCAGGAATGAAGGCATTTGGGGCACGATGATTGACGCTGCCGCTGCCCGATCCTGTCATTCGGCGCCTTCCGAGCCCGGGTCACTGTTCGTTCAGGCTCTGCCCGGCTATCATCGTCACGACATCCTGCCGGTTCGCGAAGGAACGGCACAAAGCGAGGCGATCTCATGAACGGATTATGGCAGGTCCTGCTGCTGGCCTTGCTGCCCGGCCTTGGCAATTTCCTGGGCGGGCTGGCGGCGGAATATGGGCCCAGTTCCCCCCGCCTGCTGAACCTTGCGCTGCATGCCGCATCCGGCATCGTGATCGCCATCGTCGCGGTCGAGTTAATGCCCGAGGCGGTGGCGGCGCTGGATGGCTGGTGGATCGCGGCCGGCTTCGCGGCGGGGGCCATGGCCTATCTGCTGATCGACAGCTGGGTCGAAAGCCGGCAGGAGCAAGGTGGCGGCGTGGGCGTCTCGGGGATGTGGATGATCTATATCGCCGTGGCGGTCGATCTGGCCAGCGACGGGCTGATGCTGGGTTCGGGCAGCGCGCTGTCACTGAGCCTTGGCCTGACGCTGGCGCTTGGGCAGGTGCTGGCCGATCTGCCGGAAGGCTATGCCGTGATCGCCAATTTCCGCGCCAAGGGCGTGCCACGGGCAAGGCGGCTGTGGCTGTCGGCCTCGTTTATCCTGTTCTCGGTGGGGGCGGCAGCTTTGGCGTTCCTGCTGCTGCGGAATGCTCCGGACATGGCGAAGATGCTGGCGCTGACCTTCGTGGCCGGGCTGCTGACTGTCGCTGCGATCGAGGAAATGCTGACCGAGGCGCATGAGGCCGAGGAGGACAGCCAGGGCTCGGTCGTGGCCTTCGCGGGCGGCTTCGTGCTGTTCACGCTGGTCTCGGCCGGGATCGAGACGATGATCGGCGCGGGTTGAAGCGGGCATCGCGGATCAGGTCGGGCGGCGTGGCCGTGCCTTGGCTTCGGGCAGCGGCAGCATATTGATAGAGACGCAGGCCGCCATTTTCGATCAGTTTCGTCGCTTGGCCAACATGCTCAGGTAGAACATAGAACCACCCCTTCAGGAATATCCGCTCCAAGTTGCGGCAGTATCTGTCGCGGTCGCGTTCATATTGTCTGCGGGTGAATTCCGTCAAGGTCATCAGAACCTTCGTTCAGTGTCGCAACCGAACAGAAGCACAACCTGACGAATTCACCCAACCAGTTTCGGATCAGCCTCCTGGCCCTGCGATCATGCCAGTTCAGGCGTTGCTTAGCCTTGGGGCGTGACTGCCACCCGTCACCAGGCTGACCGCGACGTAGAAGACAGTTGCGACAACGCAACCTAGCAATGGCCCGACGACCCATCCGGCCTGTGTCCAAAGCAACATGCTGCCAGACACGGTGAAGCCGGTGATCATGCTTGCCAGCGCGCCCCAGCCATTGCCGCGCCAGAAGGACGACACGAAGATCGGGCCGACAAGCGCTGCCAACAACGTCCCGGTCCCGAGAATGCCCAGCCAGGACAGAAGGAAGGGCGGCGCGAACAGCATCATCAGCAGGCCCGCAAGACCCAGCACGACCACGGCGGCACGGTTGATGAACAGGACCGTCGCCGCATTCTTGTGTTTCGGGAACAATGCCAGGCGCATATCATGCGAGGCAGCCGAGGCCACGGTGTGCAGCAGCGAGTTTGCCGTCGATTGCATGGCAAACAGGATGCACAGCGTGATGAAGCCGCCCAGTGCAGGATGCAGGAAGCTTTCCAGATAGACCGGCATCGCCTTGTCGGCCTCGGCCAGTTCCGGCATCCGCACCCGCATGTAAAGCCCCACCAGCGGGATCAGCGACAGGATGCAGGCAAACGGCGCCACATAGGCCGCCACGGTGGTAAACTTCACATCCGGCCTGAAGGCCAGAAAGCGCACGGCCATGTAGGGCAGCACTGCCGAGAACATGAACGCATAGGGCAGCACCATGAACACCGCCGCGGGCGTCGTGCCATAGGGCTGCGCAGTGGCTGGATTGACCAACCCCGGCTCGATGTCGTTCAAAGCCGCGACCAGTTGCAGCGGGCCGATATCGCCAAATATCTGAACGCAGATAATGACTGCGGCAATCATCATGCCGACCAGCATCAGCGCATCTGTCCAGGCCACGGCCAGCAGACCGCCCGCCACGGTATAGATGATGATGATCGCGATCATCAGGGTCGCGCCCCAGGCCTCGGGCAGGTCCAGCCAGCCAGCGGCCAGAATGCCGACCGCCTTGATCTGGCTGGTCAGAAACACCAGCAGCAGCACGATCGTCATGGCCGCCGCAACGCCCTGAACCCAACGGCCCAGCATGCCGTCGGCATGGGTGCGCGCCGCATATTCCGGGATCGTGCAGCTGTGCATCTCTTCGGCGCGTTTCGACAGAAAGCGCGCAAAGAACAACACCGCGATGACCATCGCCGGCGCGAACATGAAGTTGCCCAAAAGCTCGATTGCGCCGAACTGATAGGCCACACCGGGTGAGCCCATGAAGCCCCAACCGGAATAACCCGTCGCCACGATCGTCGCCGCCCCGACAAAGGGGCCAAGTGAACGGCCGGCAATCAGAAATCCGCTTTCGTCGTCGCCGCCGGCGTGAACCGTTGCGCTGGATTTCCAGCCCAGCCACAGAAGCCCGGCGATCGAGCCCAGCATGATCAGCCAGTTAAGCCAAAGATAATCTTGCATGGCAGTCCTCCCCACCTGCTGTTGAACCGTCAGCCAGACGTCTCCCGCGCCCGGCAAGACCGGTCAGGATTGACGGATCGCTCCGATCAGAAGCCCCAATGCACCGACGGCAAGCGTCGCGACATTGAGAATGACGAACCAGTCCAGAACCCATGAATTGAGCATCTGTCTTCCTCCCATCTCGAATTGAAAAGGGCCTCCGCCGGATAGGCGGAAGCCCATGCTTCGTTCAGGCGGCCCTGGCCTTGCCCTTCACGATCAGATGTTCGGGACCGTAGGGGAAGCCGGTGATATTGCGGTTGCCCCCTTCTTCGATCACCAGAATGTCGTGCTCGCGATAGCCGCCGGCGCCCGGCTGGCCTTCGGGGATGGTGATCATTGGCTCCATCGACACGACCATGCCGGGCTCCAGAACCGTTTCACAATCCTCGCGCAGTTCCAGACCCGCCTCGCGGCCGTAATAATGGCAGAGAACGCCAAAGCTGTGGCCATAGCCGAAGCTGCGATACTGCAACAGGTTCTCGGCGGCATACATCTCGTTCAGTTCGGCCGCGATGTCCGAACATTTCTTGCCGGGCACCAACAGCTCCTTGCCGCGGTCGTGGATCTTGCAGTTGAATTCCCACAGGCGGATATGTTCGTCGCTGGCTTCTTCGGCGAAGAGCGTGCGCTCCAGCGCGACGTAATAGCCCGCGACCATCGGGAAGCAGTTCAGCGACAGGATATCACCGCGCTCGATCTTTCGGCTGGTCACCGGGTTATGCGCGCCGTCGGTGTTCAGGCCGGACTGGAACCAGGTCCAGGTGTCCAGCAGTTCGGCATGCGGCCAGGTCCTGGCAATCTCGCGGACCATGGTGGCCGTCGAATGCAAGGCGACCTCGTGTTCGGGCACGCCCACCGCCGTCGCCTCGACGCAGGCCACGCCGCCGACATCGGCGATGCGCGCCATTTCGGTGATATGGGCGATTTCCTCGGCCGACTTGACCATCCGCAGGCGCATGGCCGGCGCGGCGATGTCCACGAACTCGACGCCGGGGAATTCGGATTTCAGCAGGCTCAGCAACTCGATATTGACGTGATCGAACTCGATCCCGATGCGTTTGGCCGCCCCGACGATCTGGCGAATGGCATGGAAATAATTGTCCTTCTGCCAATCGGTATAGGTGACATTCTCACCGAAAGTCCGGCGCCAGGGCTGGCCGCCATCGATGCCGGCGCTGATCGAGGTCGCCTTGTCATGGTCGACAAGGAACCCGTAGCGGCGACCGAACTGGCAATACAGAAAGTCCGAATAGTAGTTGATGTTGTGATAGGAGGTGAAAAGCGCCGCATCGATACCGTTCATGGACATATGGCCGCGCAGAGCGTCCAGCCGGCGCTGCATCTCGCCATCCGAGAATGTCGGGGTAACTTTCCGGCCGTTTCCTACGAAGCTTTGAATTCGGTCGCGAGTCGTCATGTAGCTCCTCCTGGTTAAATTTCCCTAATTTTGTTCGCCTTCTTACGCTGCGTCAAAAGATGATATATAATCACATCATTAGTTTTTATAATGTGAAAAACCCATGACCCTGCCCCCGCTCAATGCCTTGCGCGCCTTCGATGCCGTGGTTCGTTCGGGAAGTTTCCGCGCCGCCGCAGAACTTTTGTTCGTAACCCAGCCGGCGATAAGCCATCAGGTCAAACATCTTGAAGACTGGTTGGGAGTGCCGTTGTTCGACCGGGGTGGCAGGGTGCCGGTGCTGAACCAAAGAGGCGAGGCTCTTTCCCGCGAACTGACGCTCGCCTTTGATCGCATCGATTCCGCATGTGACCGGGCGCGCCCGCAGCAAAGGGACAACACGCTTGTCATCGCCGCCATCCCATCGGTCGCAACCTGCTGGCTGATCCCGCGACTGCCACGCTTCCGCGAACAACACCCGGAAATATCGCTCCGGATCGTCTATGCCCATCACGGTGACGACATAGACTTCGGTGACGTGGATCTTGCATTCGTATTTTCGAAAGGTGAGCCAAGCGGACAGGATTTCACGGCCGAACTGTTCCTTTCCGGAGACAGCGTGCCCGTTTGCAGCCCGTTATTACTCGTGGGTCGACGAGGCGGGGGCATCGAGCCGGCCGAATTGCTGGAGTTGGACCTGCTTCACGACACCGACGACCGTGGCTGGAAAACCTGGCTAGAGAAGGTCGGGCATCCAGTGCCTGACGGCAAGCTTCCTGGCGCCGTCTTCGAAGATTTCAACCTTCTGCGCATCGGCGCCCTGTCCGGTCAGGGTATCGCGCTTTGCTCAATTGCCATGATCGAACCGGACCTTGTCGATGGCCGGTTGATCAAGCTGTCCGAAGTCACTGTTCTCGAAGAATTTGCCTACTACCTCGTCATGTCCAGAATTCAGGCACGCAGACAATCCGTTGCGCGCAAGAGGGAGACCTTCTTGAAATGGTTATTCGAAGAGCGCGCATTCACCGCTCGCCTCGCATAACTGTCCGCTCGGACTTGCAATTGAGCCAGGCCACTTCTCTCTCACCACATAGCATCAAGCGAGAGAACTGCCGCTGAACGCTGGCTCTAATCCCTCTAAGGTTGTTTTTTCGAAGCACGCGCAATTTTACCGCTTGCCATCGCGTCGCGTTTCTTCCTATAGTTTTCGCATGACCCTGATCTCGCTCATCAGTCCGACTTTCGACCCGCTCTCGGCGGCGTCTGACTGCATTGGTGTCGGCCATCCTCCTCGCCGCAACGGTGATCTTTTGGCTATCACTTATAACGAGTCCCGCCCCCAATAGACTGATCATCTTCTCGAGTGTGGTCACCCGCCCGCAACCTGCGCTGACGCTTCCAAGCCTTAAATCGCCTTCGCCATGTGCGAATTTTGGTGGGCGGAGGGGCAAGATCAGCGCGCAACTCAGGCCGGGCAGGCTCTGCCAAGGCGGCCGCGAACTGGGAATCAAATTCAGATAGCGACTCGATTGCAGCGTCCTTCACACGTTGCGCGTGATCACGGCCGTCTTGTAAGAGGCAGCGGCTCAGGGCAGCCGCCAGCTCTTCGTCGGTGACGTGATCGGCATCAAAGACTTCACTCCAACCGAGCTTCCGCGCCTGTCGGGTAACCTTGTCCCCACCGGCGACCGGATCAATCGCTATGGCGGGTATTCCATTCTTCAGTGCCAGCACCATCCCGTGCAGTCTCGTGGTAAGCATCACGTCCAGGCGAGCGCAGATAGCTTCGAATTCGGCAGCGCTGGACAGTCCAAAGCGATTGGTCTCGACTGGAACCGAGGTGTCCATTTCGATGAAGGCGACGCCTGCATGCTGAATAAGGCGGCGCAGCTTCTTCTCACCCAGATCGCCGCGGCGCCGATCGCCGTATTCGCGTTGCGCGCTCGCAAGGCAGAGGCCAACAACGGGGACCGGGTCGCTGGGTTCGCGGAAGCTTAGGTCCGCGCGCACCGCCCGGTCGCTATCGCGTTCAAGCAACACCTCGAACGGGTTAAAGTCGGCGATGCTCCGAACCATGGTCAGGTTCACCCCGATATGCACGCAATGCTGGAAACGACCGAAGATGCCGTCATGCTGGACAGCCATTTCAGGCGTGAAGGGTCCGCAAATTACGATCAGATGCGTATACCGTCTCGGATCCAGGGTTCGGCTATCCAGCCAGCTCTTGTCGACTGACAAGCGGGCTGCGGTGTAGGGTGAGACATCATAGCCCAGCCCGACCTCTTCAAGCCTGCGCTCGATTTGGCGCAATACTTCCACATCACCAACGGTCGAGAAATGGCCCACTAAAAGTGCGCGGGGTGCCTGGTTCTGATGGGCAAGACCTACCTGCCGCATTTAGAATGAAACCCTTTCCCGAACAGTAATGACCGCACACGAATTACTTCGGTTCAATATCTCACTCTTCGGACCTGAACAACCTATAGCTTATTGAGTTCAATACCTGGCAGGCTGCTGAGGAAGTCGCCGCGCCGGGACAATTTCCCTTGGTTGCAGGCTTCGCGACGCGGCTTGGCGCGTCTGGTTTCAGAAGGGGTGTGGGCTGGAACCCGACCAAGGCAGCAGACGGATCATGGGCCCGAACCTTTCCCAACGCCCGTTATTTCTTCGCCTGGAAGGAATACGAGTTCTGAGCTGGCGAGCTGGGTGAGAAGCTTTTGGGCGAAGGTCAGGACGAAGCGTTTCTGGATTCCATCAAGCCGGTCATGGATGCAGGACTGGTCGAATTGATCGACGACAGCACCGATCTGGGCAGCGGCATCAGTGCAATAGCCGACCCCCGACCATACCATCGGCCATATCAGCGTGATCTTTGACACTGGCGCCGGTCGCTTCATCATCTCGGGCGACTGCATGCATCACCCCTGCCAGATCGCGCGGCCCGAACGGTGCAACTCCGCCGATTACGACAACGCGATCCGAAGCGACGCGCAGGGGCTTCTTCGCCGATGTCGCGGACGGGCAGACCATCGTGGCTGGCACGCATTTTTCCATCCCGCCGATCGGCAGTTGCAAGGAGCAGGCCTCGGGCAATGTCTATGGCGCCGCTCCGGCCGAGGCGGGCTTCGTCGTCATCGCTTTCGACCGCAGCTATCAGGGCGCCAGCGGCGGCAAGCCGCGCTTTATCGAGGACCCGGTGCAGGCGGTTGACCGCAGTTCTTGCAGCCCGGTCTTCTGGTCCTCAACCGTTTTGCGCTTACGCCATTTGGCCACCGTCTTGGGATTGACCCCAAGTTCCCGGCCCGAGATATGGGCAAAAGTTGGTGACGCCTGATCAGGCGGCGGCTTGAAGGTGTCGTAGGCCGTCGCGGAACTCAACCCCCTGGATAATCTCCGGCAGGCGGTTCTTGCCGTCGAGTTTGCGCCATTTCCCCTGCGCCGACATCATCAGCTTGAAGGCCATGGCCTCCGCCCGCGGCTGGTCGAGATGATCGATGCCCGTCATGAACTGGTGAAGCTCGCGGCGCTGATCGTCTGGGAGTTCTTCGAGCGGGAATGGGCGAGTTTCTTCCCCTCGCATCAGGGCCGGCCGGCGACATCGCCGCGCTTGGTCGCGGGGCTGATGTATCTGCGCACGCCTTCAGGCTGTCGGATGAGGCGGTCGTCGCCCGCTGGGTCGAGAACCCGTATTACCAGCACTTCACCGGCGAGACCTTCTTTCAGCATCGGCCACCGATCGACCCGTCATCCCTGAGCCGCTGGCGCAAGCGCATCGGCGAAGAGGGTGTGGAATGGTTGCTCACCAAGACCATCGAGGCGGGGCGGACATCCGGCGCGGTCAGCGACAAGTGCCTGAAACGCGTGGTGGTGGACACGACCGTGATGGAAAAGAACATCGCCCACCCGACGGATGCCCGGCTTTACGAGCGCGCCCGGGCGCTGCTGGTGGGCCTAGCGCAGGAGACCGGGATCGAACTGCGCCAGAGCTACGCCCGGCTTGCGCCAAGGCTGGTCGCCCAGGTCGGGCGCTATGCCCATGCACGGCAATTCAAGCGCATGCGCAAGGCCCTGCGCCAGCTCAAGGGCTATGCTGGCCGGGTCCGGCGGCACCTGCGCCGTCATCTGCAGGACATTCCCGAGGGGACCTTGCGCGACAGGGTGCTTGAGGCGCGCTCGCTGGTTGGCCGCCTGCTCGAGCAAGGCCCGAAAAGCAAACACAAGATCTACTCCTTGCACGAGCCCGAGGTCGACTGCATCTCCAGGGGCAAGGCGCGGGTGCGATATGAATTCGGCACCAAGGTCTGGTATCGCGGCAGGATACTGGGCGTGAAGGTGATCTTGTCCTCACCGGTCGTGCGATCTCGCACGCGCGGCACCCTCACGGGCACGGAGCCGATCCCGGTCATCACCTCGCGTTCAGGCAGGGACCATGGCGCACCAAGCGGGATGTCCCATTCTCCAGCTTTTCGTCAGCAAACGCAGCCATCAACGCCGCGGGTTCCGCCTGGATTGCCTGCTCGATCAGCTTGCGCGCGCCCTCGCGAATAATATCGGTGAACGGGTCGGCGCTGAATCCGGATGGATCGGGCAGCTGCGTGATGGTAGTCAATGACATGTGGCGTATCCTTTGCTCTGCTGAGAATTGACGGCGCGTGAATACCGCCATGATATGCCGCCCCTCAGGGCATCACCAACTTTCGCTCATTGCTCCCGCCTCCGCCAAAATAAGTTTGCCCAGCGTCAGATCCGAAACTGCGCGTCGGAGCCGTTCATTCTCCAACTGCAGCCGCTTCAGTTCCTTCAACTGATCCACGCCCATCCCACCATATTGCTTGCGCC
>NZ_JRKN01000046.1 GCF_000763905.1 Paracoccus halophilus | reverse complement strand
TCGCCGTCCTCTGAGCCTACGGTCACAATATCCGCAAGATCCTGGTCCAACTCGAAGCTCCTTTCACCCTGTTCTTTCAATTGAGCGTGGCGCGAACCGGGAACGAATAACGCCGTCAGGCTTTCTAAGTTCTCGCGCGACGCAATTGTTCAGGGTAGACTCATTGAAGCCGCCTTTACCTACGGGCACTCATATTATGGAGGATATGACCATAACCGCAATTTGCGGCGCTGAAGCAGGTCCTCCTAGAGTCGGAGATTATGCTTAAAAGCGTTGATAATCAAAACGGATCCCGTGCACCAGTCAGCCAGCCTCCGTCCATCACATAGGCGCTGCCATGGACATAATCGGCGTCGTCACTCCCGAGAAATGCCGCCAACTTCGCGATTTCCTCGGGCCTGCACCAGCGCCGCGCCGGTACCTTGCTTATGGCCAGGTCCATATCCGGCGATGCCTCGTTATGCTGGGGAAGCGCAAGCGGGGTCGCGGTCGCGCCGGGGCAGATCGAATTGACCCGAATTCCCAAGGCGCCGTATTCAAAGGTCAGTTGCCGGGTCAGCCCGATCACCCCATGCTTCGAGGCAGTATAGGCGGTTCCGCCCCCGGCCGCGCTGAACCCCGATGTCGACGAGGTGTTGATGATGGCGCCCTTGCCCTGTTTCAGCATCTGCGGGATGACCGCCCTTGACATGAGAAATGGCCCTGTCAGGTTCACGGAAAGCACCCTGTTCCATTCCACAGGACTGGTTTCGTGGGCGGGGGTGTGCGCATCCAGCACACCGGCGTTGTTGCACAGAAGATCGATCCTGCCCCAGCGGTCGATCACCGCCTCGATACAGGCCCCGACGCTTTGGGCATCGGCGACATCGACCTCGAAGGGGTCGGCCATCTTCGGCGACGAAAGCCCTTCGACGGTTTCACGGGCTTTCGACAGGTTGATGTCGAGCGCGGCGACATATGCGCCCCGAGCAGTGAATTCACCGACCATCGCCCGGCCCATCCCCGAGCCGGCCCCGGTAACGACGACGACTTGTCCGGTATAACTTTTCATTTCCGAGCTTTCCTATGGCGAAAATTCCAAACGGCAGGACAAAAGCCCGCATGCGGCAGGCATGGCCATCCTTGTCAGCGCGCCCTGCGCCGCTCTCAGATGCAGAGTTCTCCTCCGTCGATCCGATAGGTCGTGCCGGTCACGAAGCCAGCCTCGTCGGATGCGAGATAGGCATATAGCCCGGCAACCTCGGAACTGTCGGCCATGCGGCGCAGCGGCACAGAATTGCGCAGAAACTCGGACCGGAACTCATCGACCTGACGATTGGCGCGCGCGCTGACCAGTTCAAGATCACCGGCGTTCAGCACGGTGTCGATCTGGCCGGGAGCAACCGCATTGGCCGTAATGCCGAATTCCGCCACCTCCATGCTGATCGCCCGCATCAGAGCCATGACGGCCCCCTTGCTGGCCGCATAGGCGGTGGACGGCGTTCCCGCCTCGCCGCGCAGCCCGGCAATTGATGCAGTCGCAAGCAGCCGTCCGCCGCGTCCTTGCGCGATCATCTCGCGGGCGGCAAGCTGCAGGGTCAGCATCACGCCAAGCAGGTTGACGTCGAACACCCGCATCCAGGATTCGCGCGAGCCGGCGACGAACTCCTCGATCTGCCCGATGCCGGCATTCGCGATGCAGATGTCCACGCCGCCGAGCGCGCGCGCGTGGCGCACCGCTTCTTCAAGATCCTGCTCTTTCGCGGCACTGCCCTTTACCCAAGCCAGGGCCGGGTCCTGAAAGGTTTCGTCGATTTCAAGATCGAGCGCCACGACCTTGGCGCCTTCTTTCAGAAACCGCTCGGCCGTCGCGCGGCCGATGCCGTTCCCTGCCCCGGTGATCAGTGCCACTTTGTCTTTCAGGCGTGACATATTCTACTCCGTTCCATTCATGTTGTTATCGTGCAGAAAATTTCGTCGAAAACGCCCCGCTGCCGGGCCCCGACGGTCAGGCGGCATCGCTATCCACGACGAATTTCACATCGTCCCGCCGCCAGCCGAGACGCACGGAATTGCCGTCATGTAGATCTGCAAAGTCGAGCCCGGCCACGACCTCGATCTCGGTTCCATTGGCGGTGGCCACCTGCAACTCGTATTGCGAGCCGGTAAAGACACGGCGCCTGATCACCCCGTCAATCTGGTTGACCGCAAGCGGCCCACCGGGGTCCACGATCTCGGCCCGGGTGCGCGGCAGGACGGCTGCAAGTGGCGGCATCCCCGCAAGCCATCCGGGCGCCGGTCCTTCCAGCGTGAAATCGGGCGTTTCCATGCGCAGATCGGATCCCGCGCGCTGCACATCGCCGGCGATCACGGTTCCGGCGTTGATGAACTTCGCCACATAGGCGGTGCGGGGGCTGCGATACAGTTCCTCGGGCGTATCGATCTGCGCGATCCGTCCCCGATCCATGATCGCGATCCGGTCCGCCATGGCGCAAGCCTCTTCCTGGTCATGCGTGACATGGATGAATGTCGTGCCGGTCTGCTCCTTGATCCTGACGATTTCATCCTGCATCTGGCGCCGGAGTTTGAGATCCAGCGCACCGAGGGGTTCATCCAGCAAAAGGATCTTGGGACCTGTCGCAAGGGCTCGCGCCAATGCCGCGCGCTGTTGCTGGCCGCCTGAGAGTTCGGAAACCCTGCTTTTCTCCATGCCGCCCAGACCGACCATCTGCAGCGACTCTGAAACTCGCTCATCACGCTCTTTTCGTGCGATGCCGGCCATTTCCAGCCCGAAGGCAGTATTGGCGCCCAGCCGCATATGGGGAAACAATGCGTAGCTTTGGAAAACCGTGTTCGTGGGGCGCCGATGGGCAGGAAGGCCGGTCACATCCTGATCGTCGATCAGGACGGATCCCTTATCGGGCGTGACGAATCCTCCGATGATCCGCAGGGTCGTGGTCTTGCCGCAACCGCTGGGGCCAAGAAGGGCAAAGAGCTCTCCCTTATCGACATCGAAGCTGACACCGTTGCCCGTCTCGCCAAGGGCGGGGCCACGTTGCCCAGGGTATCTCTTGGCCAGGCCGGAACACTTCAGGGCAATAGACATATGTACATCCTTCATGATGAAGTCGTCGCTCGCGCAATAGATGCGGAGTGCGTCCTAAGTGGAAAGTGCAAGGCCGGCGGCGGCGCTGGGGCTGCCCTTTCGCTGGCCCAGATTCGCGACAAGCACACCTGCAAGCAGCAATGTGAACGATGCGGTAAGCAGCATGACCGATACGGCAACGACCGAAGGCGTGACGCCGAATCTCAGCGCGCCGTAGATATAGAGCGGCAAGGTGCTTTCCGACCCGGTGACCAGAGCGGTCAGGATGAACTCGTCGAAGGACAGCGCCAGTGTGATCAATGCGGCCGCGAAAATGCCGGGCAGCGCCTGCGGCACCGAAATTCGCAGAAAGGCCATTGCCGGGGTCGCGCCAAGATCCATCGCCGCATCTTCAAGATTGCGGTCCAGCCCTTCCAGCCGGATCATGACAAGCAGGGTGACGATCGGCAGGCTTAGCACCGTATGGCCCAGGGCAATGGTCCACAGACCGCGGCTCAGCCCCAGCGCATTCAGGCCGATGATGATCGCCAGGCCAAGCAGCATCGGCGGCAGCAGGACCGGGATCGAGATGATCGCAAGGCTGGTCTGGCGCATCGGCCCCTTGCTGCGGGCAAGGTAAACCGCCGCAAGCGTTCCCAGCACCACGCTTGTCCCCACCGCGATGGCGGACACGGTCAGGCTGTTCTTCATGCTCTCGATCAGCAGGGGATCGTAGAACACCGCCGAGAACCATTGCAGCGTAAAGCCGGTGAACGGGAAACCGATCATCGGCCGGTCGTTGAACGCCAGGATGAACAGCAGCGCAATCGGCAGATAGAGCATCACTAGGAACAGAATCGCATAGGTCCTGAGCGCCGGCGCTGGCGAGGGATTGAACGAGCGCGTGAAGGTTCCGACCTCGGGCGCGCCCCCGCTGATCCAGCGCAGGGCCAAAAGCAGCGCAAACACCACGACCATCAGGACCAGCGCAAGTGTCGCCCCCATGCCCCACTGCACCGAGGACCCGAACTGAAGCTGGATGATGTTCGAATACAGATAGCCTTCGGTGCCGCCGATGAGCTGGGGTGTTATATAATCCCCCAGGATCATAATCATACCCAGGACGAACCCGCCCAACAGGCCCGACCTTGCCATCGGCAGCGTGACCCGAAACAGGCGCTGCCAGGACTTTGCCCCCATGTCGGCCGCCGCCTCAAGCAATACGGGGTTGCAACGTTCCAGCGCGATATAGGTCGTCAGGAACGTCAACGGTGCAAGCAGGTACACGAAGGTGATGACGATGCCTGCCTTATTTGCCCCAAAAAGCCATAACGGCTCCGAGATCAGCCCCGTTCCGATCAAGAATTCGTTCAGCAGGCCACCGTCACCAAGCAGATTCATCCAGACAAAAACCCGGATCAGGTAGCTGGTGAAGAACTGCATGGCGGCGAGCGCGACCCAGATGAAACGACGCCTTGGCGCGACTTTCGTCGCCACGAAATACGCAAAGGGGAAAGTCATGATGACCGATATCGCCGCCGCGAGCCCGGCGAAGAACAGGCTGTAGATTAGCATCCGGCCGTAAACACTGGCCTCCAGCAGGCGTGCGTAATTCGACAGCGTCCATTCCGGCAGGATCTGTTGATCCACCGTCGGGCGGAATGTGTAAACGGCCAGCACCGCCATCGGAATAAACACTCCGATGACGATAATGAGAATGGCCGGCATGCTTAGTATCGGGCTATCAAGGCCGAACCGGAACCAGTTCAAAGCGCGCCTTGGGGGCTTGCCTGCCCCCTGATCGATGTGCACGGACATTCCCCAGCCTTACCCGCCGACCACTTCGGTATATGCGCGGGCCCATTCACCGGGGTTGTCGGGCGGGCCGACGAACAAAAGCTTGAGCGCGGCGTCCGGCTTGTCCGCGCCCCGGTCCTTCAGCAACTGCGCCCCGTCGCCGCCGGCCTCAAGGATGTTTTGCGTAGCTGCCCTGCTGCAAGGTGGGAAGCCATAGGTTTCATAAAGGTATTCCTGCAGTTCTAGACTGTTCCAGACCTCCAGATACCTCAGCGCGGCATCCCGGTTCCTTGCCCCGCTGACAAGCATCGGACCGTCAACCCAGCCCAGACTGCCCTCTGCGGGAATGACTGCCTTTGTCTGTTCGCGACCCTGCATACGGTTGAGCCGTGCAGACATGGCAAGGTTTGAACACTGCCCCAACCAGGCTTTGCCGCTACGCAGCGCATCGATAAACATCTCTTCGCCCGCTGCGATCTGGAAAGGCTTGAGGTCGGCAAGGTGCCTAGCCGCTTGCATCAATCGGTCACCGGTCATCGCGTAGATTTCATCGCGCGACACCCCAAGCGCGAGGCCGCTGATCGCAAGAAAGTCCTCGGGACTATCCCGCATCATCACCTTGCCCTTTGGGACATTTTCATCCCACAGGGCATTCCACGAGATCGGATCAGTCGGCTGGTATTTGTCCGTATTCCAGATCAGACCGTAGCTGTCCCATGAATTCGGCAGCAGCAGGATTTTCTTGTCTTCCAACACATATGGCAAACCGCTGTGCTCGATAAATTCAGACCATATCTGATCCGAGCCAGAGATGCTTTTGGGATCGAAGGGCTCGATAAGGCCCGCCTTGTGATATGTTGGCGCCCAGCCGCAGTTCCCCCAGACGATGTCGTAGGCGCTGGCCCCTCCGGCCTTTAGCTTGGTGAACATATCCGCATCGGTCGCCGCCGGCACACCGCGCACATTCAGACCGTGCTCTCGCATGATCGCGACGATCTGGGGGGTGATGTAGCTGGTCCAGCTAAGAACCACGACATCCTGATTGCCCTGGGCGATGGCCGGTGCGCCAAGCGCGCCGGCACCGATGGCGGCGCCCATCGCCCCTGTCACGAATGCCCGGCGGCTTAACCCTTGGCCCTCTGTAGCGAAAGTGCTTCTGCTCGGGTCAATTCCGGTATTGTTCCTGGTCATCTGCATTCCTCCCCTTGGTAATTATACGCGCCCTCCCGTGGAACGTTCCACAAAGGAACCAAAGACAGGGCGCCATGTCAACGTTTACTTCCCTTAAAAAGGCGAAAATATTGCGCGGATGCATGGGCAGAGCGGCCAGACTTAGCCTTCGGCAATCAAACGGATACCACGCCGCAATCTAAACCGTTTCAATCATTCGACCATTTCAGATCTCAAACTGCCTCCTGGCAGTGCAACGCCCGCGTCGTGCGGCGTATGCGGATCGTCGGCGGGAGCATCACATTTTCTGTCTTGCTCCATTTTTCCTCTGGCTTGAAGCGCATCACCGCTTCAATCGCCACAGAGGCAAACTCATCCAGCGGCTGCCGAATCGTGGTAAGGGAAATCAGGTCGTGGGACGATATCGCAATATCGTCAAAGCCCACCAGCGAAAGGTCCTCGGGGATGCGGATATCAAGCTCATTTGCGACCGACATGATCTCAAGCGCGATCTGATCAAGTGCAGCCACAATGGCGGTTGGCCGGTCCTCTTGCTGCAGATAGGCTTTGACCAGATCCCTGTAGGTCGCTTGCTGCGCCCGCCGGGTACCATGTTCGCGCAACAGGTAGCGCGGCGATATCTCCAGGCCGGCATTGGCCATGCCTTTGCGAAATCCCATATAGCGTTCGTTTTCGACCTCTGGCTCGTCGGCAAGCATCGCACTGATGAAGCCGATCTTGCGATGCCCAAGCGCCGTCAGGTGCTCAACCGCAAGGCGGGTTCCGGCAACACCGTCGACGGTGATCGAGAGCCGGCGGCTGGCCGATCCACTGATAAAGACCACCGGGATGTCATCCCCCACCAGGCCGATCGCCGATTTGCCGACCTCGGCCAGGAAAATCAGGGCCGCGACCCGGTGCTCAAGAAGCGTGCGGACCTTGGTGTATTCCTGCTCTGGAACGCCACCGGTCGAGGCCAGCAACACATTAAAGCCCTTGGATGCGCTTTGGGCTTCCACCTCTGCCGCCAGTTCGGCATTGAAGGGGTTGCCCAGATCGCCTGCGATCACGCCGATCACATTGGACTGCTGACGCATGACGCGCGCGCCGGCATGCACCCGATAGTCAAGCATATCCATGGCATCCAGCACCCGCTGCCGGAGTTCAGGGTTAACCGTGCCCTTGTGCTGGAGGACATTCGACACTGTCGACTTGGATACGCCCGCTTGTGAAGCGACGTCTATAATCGTGGGCGGTTTGCGCATTTCCCGTCTGTATGGGGTCCGGTTGTTTCAAATCTGCATCCGGTCCGTGACCGGATCTGCCAATGATCGCCCGACATTCATACCTTGCCAACCATTCAGGTATCAACATCGATTGCTCAAGCCGCGCTTGATGAGCGATGGCCCAAAAGCCACAGCCCGCTCGGCTGGCGCCTTTGCGTGACGCACAGGGCAGCCATATCCAGTGCGGAAAGACTGAAGGTCCGTCGGTTGGCTGCCGATCCGACCCGCCCGAGAAGGCTAGGCGATACGGGCCAACGCTGCCCCGAACGACAGCACATCCCCCGCCCCCGCAGCATGGGAAATCCTGCCAGTCCGATGCGCTTCCACGCGGGTTTCCATCTTCATCGCCTCCATGACGGCAACGACCTGACCTTTTTCGACCTCGTCGCCATCCTGGCACCGCCACTCGGTCAAGCTGCCGGAAATCGGCGCCGCAAGAACGGTATCGTCCACCTGGTCCGTTTCGGGCTTCAGCGCCGGATTCGGCGAAATGGCGGAGGATGCCGAAACGAGCCGGGCCGGGATCCCCAGCTCGTGCCGCTTGCCATCAAGCTCGATGGCGAAAGTCAGAAACTTCTCGGGTTTCGCGGGCATCACGCGGGGATGCGGCGCAACCGCCTTTTCCAACGCTTCGGCAAACTCCGTCTCGATCCAGCGGGTGTGTACGCGGAACGCGTCATTCCTGGCGCGGAAATCGTCCTGCGCGATCACCGCGCGGTGAAACGGCAGAACCGTGGAGATGCCGGACACCTTGAATTCGGCAAGTGCCCTTTGCGCACGTTCCAGCGCCTCGTCCCGCGTGGCCCCCGTCACAATAAGCTTTGCAATGAGCGAATCGTAATGTCCCGACACCGTCGATCCCGAGACGACCCCGCTGTCAAGCCGGATACCGGGGCCCGAGGGCGGCTCAAAGCTTTCGATGGGGCCGGGCGTCGGCAGGAAGCCGCGGGCCGGATCCTCGGCGTTGATGCGAAACTCGATGGCATGACCCCGGACAGGCGGGACGGTATCATCCACCAGCCTCGCCCCTTGGGCGACACGGATCATCCCGCGGACAAGATCGACACCCGAGGTTTCCTCGGTCACCGGATGTTCGACCTGAAGCCTGGTGTTCACCTCAAGGAACGACACGGTGCCGCTTGCCGACAGCAGATACTCGACCGTTCCCGCGCCGCTATACCCGACATGGGCGCATATCTCGCGGGCCGAGCGATGGATTCGCTCGCGCTGCGCATCCGTCAGGAACGGTGCGGGCGCTTCCTCGAGCAGTTTCTGGTTCCTGCGCTGAAGCGAGCAGTCGCGCGTCCCGATGACCTTCACCGTTCCATGCTTGTCCGCAAGGATCTGGGCCTCGACATGTCGCGGACGATCCAGGAATTGCTCGATAAAGCATTCGCCCCGGCCAAAGGCGGTCAAGGCCTCGCGCGTTGCGGATTCGAACAGTTCCTCGACCTCTTCGAGCCGCCAGGCCACCTTCATGCCGCGACCGCCGCCGCCGAAGGCTGCCTTGATGGCAATCGGCAAACCGTGCTCGCGGGCGAATTCCATGGCCTCGGCAGCAGTCCTGACCGGCCCCGGAGTGCCGGCCACAAGTGGCGCCCCCACGGCCTCGGCGATACGGCGTGCCTCGATCTTGTCGCCAAGTTTCTCAATCACCTCGGGGTCCGGGCCGATCCAGATCATGCCCGCATCAACGACCGCCTGCGCAAACTCCGATCGCTCGGACAGGAACCCATAGCCCGGATGAATGGCATCGGCATTGGATTTCCGGGCGATTTCGATGATCCTGGCGATGTTCAGATAGGTTTCATCGGGCCGGTCGCCTTGCAGCGGATACGCTTCGTCAGCCATGCGCACAAAGACCGAGTCGCGGTCGGCATCAGAGTAAATGGCAATCGAGGCCATACCCTCATCCCGGCAGGCGCGGATAACGCGAATGGCAATCTCGCCCCGGTTGGCAATCAGGATGCGCTTGATCGGGCGGCTTGGGCCGGTTGCAAAAATGGTCATGCGGGACTTTCTGGCATGAAGGGGGCAAATGCGTGATCCGCCGTAAAGCGGATACGCGTTCCCGGCGGCGTCTGACCGGCGAGACTGAGAGCGCCAGGCAACAAGGTGGCAATCACAGGGTAACCGCCGGTCAAGGGATGGTCGGCCAGGAACAGAATGGGCTGGCCAGTATGGGGAACTTGAATTGCCCCGATTTCGGTGCCTTCTGACGGCAGTTCGCTGGCATCGGTGCGGCTGAGCGGTACGTCACCTTCAAGACGAATGCCAACGCGTGAACTCCGGGGCGTCACGACCCATTCCTGTTTCAGGAAACGGTCCACCTCGGCCTCGGGAAACCAGTCCGTGCGCGGACCCAGCGTGACCGGCAACTCGATCAGTTCGCTCGATCTGGGCAAGGCAAGTTCGGTTTCTGGCGCCCCAACAGCTAGCGCGGGGCGTTCGGCCGGGGCAATAACCGATCCGGCGGTCAAAGGCGCAGGCCCGATATGCGCAAGCGTATCGGTGGCTGCAGAGCCCAGCACAGGATCGACCTCATACCCTCCGCGCAATGCCAGATAGCTGCGCATGCCGGCTTGCGGTGGCGCGATAAGCACTTCGTCACCAGCGTCCAGTGCAAAAGCCTGGCCTCGTGCAACATGGCTACCGTCAAGCAGCGCCTGCGCGGCACCTGTCAGCGCCAGCACCATCGGCACATCGGCCATCAGACGCACCGGCCCAAGCGTTATTTCCAGCACCGCCGCCTGAGCGGGGTTGCCCACGGCACGGTTGGCCCGATGCATGGCCTGCAGGTCCACCGCCCCCGAAGCCGAGACACCCTGCCCGGTCTGCCCTGCCCGCCCCTCGTCCTGAAAGAGGATCGGGAAAGCAGTCTCCAATACCCGCAACCCGTATGGCGGTACGGTTTGCGCGACTTTGGCAGAGGCATAAGCCTTGGCTTCTCTGGCCACGAACCGGCAGGACATCCCCGGACGCAAAAGCGCGGGGGGATCGCGGGACAGGTCCCACATTGGCAGTTTCGTCGTTCCGACAAGCTGCCAGCCCCCGGGCGTACTCTGCGGGTAGATGCCAGAGAAACGACCGGCCAGCGCAACAGATCCCGCCGGAATGGCGGTGCGCGGCGATGACCGGCGCGGCAGGTCGAACCGCGCATCGTCGCTGATCATATACGCAAAGCCCGGCGCAAAGCCGCAAAAAGCGACGCGCCAGATCGTTTCCTGATGGGCGGCGATGAGCTCGGCCTCGCTCAGGCCCATGTGCCGCGCCACATCGGCAAGGTCCTCTCCGTCATAGGTAACGGGGATCTCGATCATTTCGCCCGCATCCTTCGACTCGCCTGGATCGGCGTTCCCCCAACATTCGAGGATCTGACCGGCAAGCCCGGCATCGGCCGGCACGTCGGGCCGGGTGCGGATCAAAAGCGTCCGCGCCGCCGGGACGATCTCGGCAATGGCCGCGATCGGCGCTGCCGAAAGCGCCTCGAATAGCGCCATCGTCTGATCGAGATCATCCATCTCAACGAGCAGTGTCAGGGGGCCGACAGGCAGGAACCGCATGATCAAACCTGCCAGCGTGTGTCTGGAATGTCGGTGATAAACATGTGACCCGGGGCGTGTGTGATCGCAAAGGGTGGTCTGGAGGCCATAAGCGCCGCCTGGGGCGTGACGCCGCAGGCCCAGAAAACCGGAACCTCGCCGGGGCGGATTTCGACGGCATCGCCGAATTCGGGACGCGACAGGTCGGAAATTCCCAGCGCCTCGGGGGCACCTACATGAACCGGCGCGCCATGCACTGCCGGGGTCCGGCCCGAGATGATCACCGCTTCCGAGACACGATCCGCCGGAATCGGACGCATGGAAACCACAAGGTTGCCGTGCAGCCGTCCAGCCGGGCGGCAGGCGATCTGGGTCAGGTACATCGGCACATTGCTGCCCTGCTCGATGTGGCGCACCCCGATACCGGCCATCATCATCGGCGTCTCGAACGTGAACGAGCAACCGATCAGAAAGCTCACCAGATCCGGATGTTCGGTCCATGCCTGCGTGGCATCGGCAACTTCCTCGACCAATTCGCCATCGCGCCAGATCCGATACAATGGCAGATCGGTCCGAAGATCGGCGCCGGGGGCCAGAACCGTCTCGTGGCTGCCGGGTTCGGAGACGTCCAGCACCGGGCAGGGCCTGGGGTTGCGCTGCGCATAAAGCAGGAAATCCCAGGCCCAGTCCTTGGGAAGCGAGATCATGTTGCATTGCGTAAAGCCCGGCGCTACCCCCGACGTGGGCTGTGCCTTGCCGGCGCGAAAATCCAGTCGCGCCGCGCAGGCAATGGATGCATCGGGAAGGCCGCTCATGCGCGTTGCTCCGTCAACGGGGTTATCAGCACACCATTCTCAAGCAGGACCTGCCGCGTCCGGGCCGCCATCTCGACAGCACCGGGGCTGTCGCCGTGCACGCAGATGCTGTCCGCCTCCAGCCTGAGCATGGTGCCATCCAAGGCTTCGATCTCACCTGTCATCGCAAGGCGCAGCATGCGCGCGGCGACCTGTTCGGGATCGTGCAGTACAGCGCCCCTCTCGCGTCGCGAGACCAGTTGCCCATCCGGCCTGTAGGCGCGGTCGGCAAAGGCCTCGGCGATGGTGTCAAGCCCGGCGCGGCGCGCCTGATCCAGGATCGCAGAGCCGGCAAGCCCCATCAGCGCAAGCCTGCGGTCAATTGCAAGGATCGCCTCGATCACCGAGGCTCCTTGCGATGCATCTGCGGCAGTCGTGTTGTACAGCGCACCATGCGGTTTGACATAGGCGACATGCGTGCCGGCCGCATTGCAGATGCCCTGCAATGCGCCGATCTGATAGATCGCATCTGCAACCAATTCTTCGTGGGATAGCGCCATCGGCCGGCGTCCGAACCCGACCCGATCCGGATAGGAAATGTGCGCCCCGATCACGACCCCCCGTGCGGATGCCAGACGTACCGTCCTGACAAGCGTCAGCGGATCGCCGGCATGGAAACCACAGGCAATGTTCGCCGAACTGACGATGCCCAGCATCATCTCGTCGTCCCCCATGCTCCAGGCTCCGTAGCCCTCACCAAGATCGCTGTTGAGATCAATCTTTTTTTGCACGTCTCAGCTTCTCTGTATTGCCTCAGGCTGATTCACGAATGACCATTTCGAACGGGATAATGCACCTTTCGGGCTCAAACCTTGTTTTTACCCCCGCAGAAACGATGTCGGCGATTGCCGGACCGAACAGGTCGGCCCTGATCCTGATCGTGGAAAGCCAGGGGGCAAGCCATTCATTTATCCTGTTGCCGTCAAACCCGAATATCTTGAGATCCTCGGGCACGCTCATGCCCCGTTCCTTCGCAGCCCGGTGCACACCATATGCAATCATGTCGTTTGCACAGAAGATTGCATGCTTCTTGTCTGTTGACCCGAGAAACTCTTTCCCAAGTTCATATCCCGCTTCCAATGTATAGGCGCATTCCAGCTGAACCACCTTATCGCCCTGACCGCAGCCCTCCAGAAACCCCTCGAGGCGTGACGAACTGCCGGGATACCGTTTTGGACCATGTATGGCGACAAGGTTCGAGTAATTCTGCTGAGCAAAATGTTCGCCGACCATTTTTCCCGCAGAAAAGTTATCGACCCCCACATAAGGCGCGGAAACGTCATTCGGCGGGCGCCGGTTGACGAAGATGCAGTTTTTCTGCCTGTCGATGACAGCTCGCAGGAATTTCGTGTCCATACCGCCCTGAAGAATGATGGCCTCGGCGCGCATTCCCAAGGCCGCTCTCAGCAGCCTGTCCTGAAGATCGGCGTCCTCCGAGGTATTCGTAAGGACCAGGGTCTGGCCGTTCTTTTGCAGCGACAATTCCACCGATACTGCAACATCCGCAGTGAACAGGTTCCTGGCATCGGGCACAAGCATCGCCACCAGATTGCTACGGGACAAGCGCAACGATCTTCCGACTTCAGATGGGGTGTAGCCAAGAGTGTCGACCGCTTCCTTGACCCTTTTAAGTGTCGCAGGAGAGATCGCACCCGATTTTCCGTTGAAATAACGCGAGACGGTCGCAGTCGAGACACCGGCGTGACTGGCAACATCATGTAAAGTCGGAGGTCGTTTCATTAATTATATCTCCATCATCTGCCGGGGCCGGATCCTCAATGGCCAGGCAAAAAGGCAACGGCCCCCGCCAACTGATTTCGCGTCATGCCGGACAAAACTGCACCCGCATGGTCATTCGCGTGAACGCCAGAATTTGCGGCTCTGCTTGTCCTTGTAAAGCACATTACCTCTTGTCTCCAGCTCGGCTTCTGTCGGGCGCAGCCCAGCAGTCAAATGCCAACGTCGCAGCACGGGCAGGCGTCAGATCGTACCTTCCAGACTTTCGGAAAGAGCCGCAAGCTCTTGCCCGCCAGCCATCATGTCCTGAAGCTCTTCGGCCGTTACCTTTCCACGGTCTGCCGTACCGAAGGTCGCACCCCGGTTAAGCACCGTAAACCGGTCCCCTACAGCCATGGCATGGCGAACGTTGTGGGTGATAAAGACAATGCCAACCCCGGTTTTGCGCACCCGGTCGATAGATGCCAGAACGTTTGCCGTCTGCCGAACCCCGAGGGCAGATGTAGGCTCGTCCAGGATCAGGACCCTGGCCCCGAAATAGACGGCCCGAGCGATTGCAACTGTCTGACGCTCACCGCCCGACAAGGTACCAACGGCCTGGTCCGGCCCGCGAAGATTGATGCCCATCTTGCGCATCTCTTCCATCGTGACCTGATCGCATTTGGCCTTGTCCAGCCGCTTGAATGGCCAGACTCCTATTTCGGGTTCATGTCCCATCCAGAAATTCCGGCTGACACTCATCAGCGGGATCATCGCAAGATCCTGATACACGGTCGCGACCCCGGCGTGCATTCCATCGCGAGGACTGTCGAATTCATGCCTCTCGCCCTCGATATAGATATCTCCTTTCGTTGGGCGATGCACACCCGACATGATCTTGATCAATGTCGATTTGCCGGCGCCGTTATCGCCAAGAAGGCAATGGCATTCCCGCGGCCTCACATCGAAGGACACGCCCGACAGCGCGATGACCGAGCCAAAATGCTTTTCGACATTCCTGAGTTCTATGATCGGCACGGTCATTATTTTTCTCCCGTGATGATACGGCGGATATAGGTATTCAGAATGACCGCGATCAGAAGAATGGAGCCCAGGAAAACGCGGAAAAGCGATCCTTCGACATTGGCAAAATACAGCCCTTGCTGAACCATGCCAAAAATGATTGCACCCAGGAACGCCCCGATCACCGACCCGTATCCGCCGGTCAGAAGCGCGCCACCGATGACCACGCAGATGATCGCCTCGAATTCTTTCAGAAGCCCGCGATCCGCGGCTGCGGTACCGAATTCCGTAACTTGGCAGGTTGCCAGAACGGTGGCGCAGAAAGCGGTCAGAACAAACATCGAAATCTTGACGCGCCGAACCGGAACTCCGGTATAGGCCGCCGCCTGGCTGTCGCCGCCGCTGGCGAATATCCAGTTCCCGAACTTGGTGCGGGTCAGAAGCAAATGGCCGAAGACGACCAGTCCAATTGCCCAGACAATGACCATTGGCAGGCCCTCGATCACGGGCTGACCAGCCCTGCTGCCTTGGGTGAACGTCGCGATGACGCCCCTTTCGGCAAGCCAGACGAAAAGACCGCTCAGGATCTTGCCGCCAAACAACCAGGCGATGGGGTCACCCGGCACCTTTTCCCCGACCCCGCTGATCAGGGTGCGATTGGTGAACAGGATGGCGCTCCAGATTGTCAGGCCGCGCAGGATGAACAAAAAGGCAAGCGTGACGATGAATGAAGGCAACCCGGTTTTCACCACCAGCCAGCCATTCAACGCGCCCAGAGCCATGGCAATCACGAATGTAAGCAGGATGGCCAGCCACAGCGGCAGCCCCAGAGGCACGGAAAGAATGGCGATGATCATCCCCGAGAAGCCGATCATCGAGCCCATGGAAAGGTCAAATTCGCCCGCGATCATCAAAAGGCACGCACCAACGGCGATGACCGTAAACTGAGCCGCGACAGTGGACCAGTTCAGCACGCCGGCGGGGGCGAACATGCCGCTGTCGAAAGCCAGGGTCAAAAACAGTATGAAAACGAAAACCGCCCCTATACCTGCCCCCAGCTCGGGTCTCAGGAGCGCACGCCTGAAACCCGACATCTCCTTCACTCTTTCATCGATTGAATTGTCCATACTTGTCATTTTCTCCCCCCTTTGGCGCCGCAGTATAGCGATGCCACCCCATTCCTGATCTTCGTTTCGACAAATCGGCGCGCTATCCTTTGTCAGTTCACCGCATCGACAAGCGGTTTGGTATATTCAAGCGAGGTGCGCGCCACCCAATCCGGGGACAGCCCGGTCTTGGTCCAGCCGCATTCCATAGACAGATAGCCGTCGAAATCGATCTGTTTCAGTGCCTTGATCAGTGCCGGGAAATCGCCGATGCCCTGGCCCGGCGGCAGGCGCTCGTTGTCGGACAGGTGCAGATGGACCAGATCGCCGCCCATCGCATGGACGTAATCCGTCATGACCTCGCCCAGGGTGATAACATGGTGGGTATCGAACATCAGCTTGACGTTGCTTTCGCCCACATCCTTCATCATCTGGATCGTGTCGTCACAGGTATTGACGATATTGCTGTCTTCCGGCGTCGGTTCGATGATGATCTCAACACCGAAATCCTGCGCGTGGCGAGCGATCTCAAGGATCGCCTGCTGGGCCCAGTCCCAGCCCTGATGGGCCGAGGTGCCAAAGATTGTCCAACCCGGCAGGCAGATCAGCCGGTTCCCGCCCCAGTCGGCCGTCAGCTTGACCATTTCCTTGTAATGGTTGATCGCCCATTCCCGCTCTTCGGGGACGGGCGAGGCAACATTGTTGCCCGGCCCGCCGCCATGCGCCGGCAGCATGGCGCAAAGCGTCAACTCGTAGTCGCGCAGCATGGCGGCAATCTCTTTGCGCCTTGCGTCGCTAAGGGCCTGGGGAAAAACATGCGGGCTGGCGGCGCCGATTTCGACGGCGTCATAGCCGATTTCCTTGATCCGCCTCAGCGTCTCTTCCAGGGTATAGGCAGGCAGCCAGCGCGGGTTGCTGGCATATGGCCAGGTGTGCATGGCGAGTTTGATTGTCATTGCTCTGTCCCGGTCTGTTAGGTGGTGTCTGCTTGCTGCGGCCGGCCGCGCAGGGCGGCCGAGCGGCGATCAGGCTGTCTGCTGACTGACTTTCTCCCAGACCCTCGTCTGGCCGGATTTCATGATGGCATCGGCAATCCGTTCGATCTGCAGACCATCCCTAAAGTTCGGCGCCGCGTCTTTCGTGCCGGCTATCGCCTGCAGGAAATTGAACCATTCGAGTGATTTGACATCGATGAAGCCCTGCCCCATGCCGGCAACCGGCCACAACAGGTCGCCATAGGGCTGTTCGGGTCCCGAATACACGGTGCGCCAGCCAAAGGCGTCCTTTGCGTCATCCGCGAAAGCCACGCGCAGTTCGTTCAGGCGCTGATAGTCAAAGGCAATCGACCCTTTGGTTCCGTGAATGTTGTTCGGCGTGGAATAAGGACCCCGCTTCTGGGGTGATCGGCGTCCAAAAGGGACCCCACCGACCGGGGGTTGGGTCCATTGTGTTTCCGATGATTATCGGAGGCCTTGAGCGGGATGTT
>NZ_JRKN01000045.1 GCF_000763905.1 Paracoccus halophilus | reverse complement strand
CCCTCCCCCCCTGGCGGCGCATGCTGCAGGCGACGGGACAGCGGGTCACGGGCGCGGGCCTGTACCTGGTCCAGCTGGCCGAATATCTGGGCCGCACCCTGGCCGCGCTGGCGCGCGCCTTGCGCCATCCGACGCGGTTTCCGCTGACGGCGCTGGTCCATCACGCGCATGAAACCGGCCTGCGCGCGGTGCCCATCGTCACGGTCATGTCCTTTCTGATCGGGGTGGTGCTGGCCTTTCAGGGGTCCGACCAGCTGCGCCAGTTCGGGGCCGAGGTCTTTGTCGTGGACCTGATCGCGATCTCCATCCTGCGGGAACTGGGCATCCTGCTGACCGCGATCGTGGTCGCGGGGCGCACGGCCTCGGCCCTGACGGCGTCCATCGGGTCGATGAAGATGCGCCAGGAGATCGATGCCATGCGCACCCTGGGGCTGGACCCCGACATGGTGCTGATCCTGCCCCGCATCCTGGCGCTGGTCATGGTGCTGCCGATCCTGGGGCTGATCTCTGCAGTCGCGGGGCTGCTGGGCGGCGCGGTGATGTCCTGGGTCGAGCTAGGCATATCCCCGGCCGTGTTCCTGGCCCGGCTGGCCGATATCAGCGTGACCCATGTCATCGTCGGGCTGACCAAGGCGCCGGTCTTTGCCCTGATCATCGGCGTGATCGGCTGTCACGCGGGGATGCAGGTCGGCAAGGACGCGGAATCCCTGGGGCGGATGACCTCGTCCGCGGTGGTCAGCGCGATCTTTGCGGTCATCATCGCGGATGCGGCATTCTCCATCTTCTTTGCTCGGGTGGGGCTGTGAACGAGGCCGTTGTCCAGGTGCGGGGCCTGCGCACGCAATTCGGCAGCCACGTCGTCCATGACGGCCTGGACCTAGACCTAAACCGGGGAGAGATCCTGGGCGTGGTCGGCGGGTCGGGCACGGGAAAATCCGTCCTGCTGCGGGCCATCGTGGGGCTGGACGCGGTCCGGGCCGGGACCATCGACGTGCTGGGCAACCGCATCGGCACGCTGTCCGGCCCCGACCGTCGCGCGTTGGAACAGCGGTGGGGCGTCATGTTCCAGGACGGCGCGCTGTTTTCGTCCCTGACCGTGCGCGAGAATGTTGAGGTTCCGCTGCGCGCCGTTCCCGGCCTGACTAACGCGCAGTGCCGCGGCCTGGCCGAACTGAAGATCGGCATGGCGGGCCTGCCGTGGAAGGCCAATGACGACATGCCCGCCGATCTGTCGGGCGGCATGCGCAAGCGCGCCGGACTAGCCCGCGCCCTGGCCCTGGACCCAGAGATCCTGTTTCTGGACGAACCCACCGCCGGGCTGGACCCGATCGGGGCGTCCGCCTTTGACCGGCTAATCGTCACGCTGCGTAACGCGCTGAACCTGTCGGTGTTTCTGGTCACCCATGATCTGGACACGCTGCATGCCTGCTGCGACCGGGTCGCGGTTCTGGCCGAACGCCGCGTGCTGACCACCGGCACGATGGCCCAGATGCTGGATGTCGATGACCCCTGGGTCCACGAATATTTCCACGGACCGCGTGCGCGCGCCGTCACCGGCAAGGATTAGGCGCATGGAAACCAAGGCCAATTACGCGCTGATCGGCGCCTTCACCATCGCGGGGTTCCTGGGGATCTTGGGGTTCGTGCTGTGGTTCGCGCAGCTGCAGCTGGACCGGCAGTTCGCCTATTACGACGTCTATTTCCCCGAGGTGTCGGGCCTTGGCCCCGCATCCGAGGTCCGCTTTGCCGGCCTGCCGGTCGGGCGGGTCGTGGACATGCGGCTGGCGCCGGGGAACCCCCTGCCGGTGCGCGTCCGCATCGAGGTGATCCTGGACACCCCGATCCGCAGCGACAGCCTGGCCGCGCTGGAGGTGCAGGGCGTCACCGGCGTGGCGCTGGTCGCGGTCACGGCCGGGTCGGCCCGCGCGCCGCTGCTGCGCGTCGCGGACACGTCCGAGGTGCCGGTCATCGTCTCCAGCCGGTCGGCCCTGCAGACGCTGACGGACGAAGGGCCGCAGATCATCGCCCGCCTCAGCCTGGTGGCCGAACAGCTGAGCCAGATCCTGGGGCCGCAGAACCAGGGGCGGGTGGCCGCGATCCTAGACAATGTCGAACGCTCCAGCGGCAATCTGGATCAGGCGCTGGCGGATGTGGCGGCGGCGACCGATGCAATCGCGGTCGCGGCAACGGGCATCGCGGCGTTCGGGGACCAGATGGACGGCTTGGGCGGCAGCGCGGCGATCACGCTGGACCGCTTTGCCGACGCCGCCGTCCAGGCGCAAGCGACGCTGGACCGGGTGGACGGCTATGTCCAGGGCGACCTGGCTACGCTGACGCAGGAGTTGCAGCGCGGCGCGGCGGGCCTGGGCGATCTGGCCGATCGGGGGCGGTCCAGCCTGGACCGGCTGGACACGGCGCTGGCCGCCGGGACCGGCGCGTTCGACACCGCTCAACGCGTGATGGGCGACCTGACGCCCGTCGCCGCCGACTTGCGCACCACACTGGGCGCGGTCACCACCGCCATGGCCGGCCTGCCGGAGGACCTGCCCCGCATCGGCGCCAGCCTGCGCGCGGCATCCGACAACGCGGCGGCGGCATTCGCGTCGCTGCGGGGCGTGCTGGACGGCGCGCGCGGACCGGTTCAGTCCTTTGCGGGCGACACGTTGCCCCAGATCACCCGCCTGTCGCAGGACATGCGCACGCTGGTCCAGAACATGGATCAGCTTGTCTCGACCCTGCGGCGCAACCCGGCGCAGCTGCTGTCCGGCCCCCGCACCCCCGAATTCCGCAGATGAGGTTCCCCATGCGCCTGCCGACCGCCCTTTTGATCGCCGCCACGGCCACCCTGCCCGGCTGCGGCGCGCTGTCCGCGCTGCAGGGCGAACCACAGCGCGACCTGTTCGAGCTGCGCGCCCCGGCAGCGCTGTCCTGCCCGCGGTCCCGCATTGGCGAATTGGTGATCGAACCGCCCAAGGCGCGCGGGACGCTGGACAGCAACCGCATCATGATCCGCCCTTCGGCCCTGCAGACGCAGTACCTGCCGGATGCCGAATGGGGGGACACGGTGCCCGCCATGCTGCAACGCCTGCTGGTCGAAAGCCTGAGCGCGACCGGCAGCTTTGATCAGGTCGGTCGCGCGCCCCTGGGCCTGTCGGGCGACGTCGCGATGATCAGCGAAGTTCAGGATTTCAACGTCGATCTGTCCGCCGACGGCACGCTGATCCGCCTTGGAGTCGGGGCGCAGCTGGTCGATGAGATGGAGGCGAAGGTCATCGCTCGTGGCCGCTTTGCTGCGGACGTGCCAGCCGCCGGCACCCGCACCGCGGACCTGATCCCGGCCTTTGACGCCGCTACGCGTCATCTGATCGGCCAGATGACCGCATGGACGCTGGACGCTGCCGGTGTGGATCCCGGCGCATGCCGCTAGGCGCCATACCGACACCTACCCCACATTCTGCAACAGGAGATGCGACATGACCGATGTTCGGTTCGATTTCACGGGAAAGACTGCACTGGTCACGGGTGCCGGGTCCGGCATCGGCCGCGCCATCGCGCAGGAGCTGGGCGCATCGGGCGCAACCGTCGTCGTCAGCGACCTTGACGACGACGCATGCCGGACGGTCGTCGACACGATCACCACCGCGGGCGGGACGGCATGGCCCTGCGCCGCCGATGTCGCCGACGAGGACGCGATGAAAGCGCTGGTTGATTTTGCCCGGACCCGCGGCGGCGGCCTGCACATGGCTGTCAACAATGCCGGCATCGGCGGCCCAGACCTGCCCACGGGCGCGTATCCGTCGGACGCCTGGCGGCGGGTGATCGACGTCAACCTGAACGGCGTCTTTCATGGGATGCGCTGGCAGATCGCGGCGATGCTACAAACCAGGGGCGGGTCGATCGTGAACATGTCCTCGATCCTGGGCGCGGTCGGGTTCGCGCATGCGGCCCCCTATGTCGCCGCCAAGCACGCATTGTTGGGCCTGACCCGGACCGCGGCGATCGAATATGCCGCGCAGGGCGTGCGGATCAACGCGGTGGGCCCTGCATTCATCGACACGCCGCTGCTGACGGCGAACCTGACCCCCGACGTGCTGGCCGCGCTGGCGGCCCGGCACCCCATCGGCCGCATCGGCACCCCCGAAGAGGTGTCCGCGCTGGTCTGTTTCCTGCTGTCGCGCCGGGCGTCCTTCATCACCGGCAGCTATCACCTGGTCGATGGCGGCTATACCGCCGTCTGATCTAATCCATCATTGCGCATGATGGCCCTGTCGTAGGCCATCCGGGCATTCCCGGTCACCCATGGGATACCAGTCTTAGTCCAGCGAGAAAGGTGCCGTCATGTCATGTGATTCCTGCAGGCGACCCGACCGAATGCGTGTTGGCCTCGGCACGGCGATGCAGAGATGCTGATTATGGCCCAGGATCGTCTGAAAACCGCCCTGTTGGCCATTGCCGCGCTTGGCCTGACGGCCGGCCTGGCCCTGTGGGCGGCGGGGCGGGCCGATCTGGCGACAATGGCCTGGTCGGTGGGCGTCATTCCCGTGCTGGCAGCCCTTGTGGCCGAAATCATCCGCAGCCTTGCGCGACAAGAGGTCGGCCTGGATATCGTGGCCGCGCTGTCGATGTCGGCGGCGCTGGTCTTTGGCGAAACGCTGGCGGCAGCAGTGGTCGCGCTGATGTATTCGGGCGGGACGTTTCTGGAAAGCTTTGCCCAGGGCCGCGCCCAACACGAAATGTCGGCGCTGCTGTCGCGCGTGGCCCGCACCGCCACATTGTACCGCAACAGCCGGTTGACCCAAGTGCCGCTGGACGACATCGCCCCGGGCGACCTGCTGCTGATCAAGCAGGGCGAGGTCGCGCCCGTGGACGGCACCCTGGCATCAGGCAATGCCATGCTGGACCAGTCCGCGTTGACGGGTGAATCCCTGCCCGTCCGCCTGTCTCAGGGTGCCGATGTCATGAGCGGCGCGACCAACGCGGGCGAGGCGTTCGATCTGCGTGCGACCCGCCGCGCGGCCGACAGCACCTATGCCGGGATCGTGCGGCTGGTTCGCGCGGCGCAGAATTCGCGCGCGCCGATGGCGCGGCTGGCGGACCGGTATTCCCTGTTGTTTCTGGGGGTGACGGTCGCTTTGGCGACGGCCGCGTGGTGGTTCACCGGCGATCCGATCCGCGCGGTGGCCGTCCTGGTCGTCGCCACCCCCTGCCCGCTGATCCTGGCGGTGCCGGTGGCGCTGGTGGCGGGGTTGTCACACGCGGCGCGCTTTGGCGTGCTGATCAAGGGCGCGAAACCGCTGGAGGCGATGGCCCGCATCAGGACGCTGATCGTGGACAAGACCGGCACCCTGACCGATGGGCGGCCCAGGATCGTTGCGGTCCATGCGACGGGCGAGATGCCCGAGGACCGGGTCCTTTATCTCGCGGCCGCGCTGGATCAGTTTTCCCAGCATCCGGTTGCCCAGGCCGTGGTGGCCGCCGCCCGTGCCAAGGGGGCCACGCTGCCCGTCCCGACCGACGTGGTCGAAACCCCGGGCGAGGGCGTGACCGGCACCGTTGATGGCCGCGCCGTGGTGGTCGGCGGCACGGGCTACGTGGCCGCGCGGTCGGGATCTGCGGCTTGGGACATGGCGGCGCAGGAACCCGGCGCGGTGCTGGTCGCGGTGGCGGTGGACGGGCAACCGGCCGGCTGGCTGGTCATGTCCGACAGCCTGCGGGCGGGCATCGGCGACCTGCTAGCGGGCCTGCGCGAACAGGGCATCGCACGCATCGTGCTGGCCACGGGGGACCGGCACGCTGTGGCGATGGCCGTCAGCCGCGGCCTGTCGCTGGACGCGGTCCATGCCGATCTGACGCCCGATCAGAAGGTGCTGCTGGTGCTGTCTGAACGCTTGAACGGACCGGTGATGATGGTGGGCGACGGCGTGAATGACGCGCCCGCGCTGGCGGCCGCCGATGTCGGCGTGGCGATGGGCGCGCGCGGCGCCGCCGCCAGCGCCGAGGCGGCGGATGTCGTCCTGCTGGTCGACCATCTGGACCGGCTGCTGCCGGGCCTTATGGTGGCACGCGGCGCGCGCCGCATCGCGCTGGAAAGCGTCGTGGCCGGGATCGGCCTGTCGGTCATGGGCATGATCGCGGCGGCGCTTGGATATCTGACCCCCGTGCAAGGCGCGCTGCTACAGGAGGCAATCGATATTGCCGTCATTCTGAACGCGCTGCGGGCGCTGACGCTTAATGCAGGAAAATTCGCCGGAGCGAACTAGGGTCGTCGAGGACTGAATAACCCGATGTTTTGTGGGCACTTTCATTGCTCGGTGTTTGATTCCGCGGTTTGATGGCGCGATCCTTATCCTAGGGTCCAGACCCATTGATTTCGGGCTTTTGTCGTGATTCAGGTTCTGCAAGGAGACCTGAGTGATGAGCAATCTATACTGGCTGACCGACGCGCAGATTGAGCGCCTGAAGCCGTTCTTCCCGAAGTCGCACGGTAAACCTCGTGTTGATGACCGGCGCGTTCTGAGCGGTATAATCTTCATCAATCGCAATGGGTTGCGGTGGTGCGATGCGCCGAAGGAATACGGCCCGGCAAAGACCCTCTACAACCGCTGGAAACGCTGGAGCGATAACGGCGTTTTCGCCCGGATCCTGACGGGCCTGTCCGCCGAGGGAACCGAACACAAGACGATCATGATGGATGCGACCTATCTGAAGGCGCACCGCACGGCGTCCAGCCTGGCGGTGAAAAAGGGGGGCGTGCCCGCCAGATCGGTCGCACCAAGGGCGGCATGAATACCAAACTGCACGCCGTAACCGATGCGAAGGGCCGTCCGGTGGGGTTCTTCATCTCGGCCGGACAGGTCAGCGATTACACCGGGGCGGCGGCACTTCTGGGCAGCCTGCCGAAGGCGGATTGGCTGCTGGCGGATCGAGGCTATGATGCCGACTGGTTCCGAGAGGCCTTGAAAGACAAGGGCATAAAGGTCTGCATTCCCGGCCGGAAGTCACGCAAGAAGGCGGTCAAATACGACAAGCGCCGATACAAACGCCGCAACCGGATTGAGATCATGTTCGGCAGGCTCAAGGACTGGAGACGCGTCGCGACCCGATACGACCGGTGCCCGGAAACCTTCTTCTCAGCCATCGCTCTCGCCGCGACCGTCCTCTTCTGGCTATGAAAAAGAACGAGTCTGGAGCCTAGGGCAACCGGGCGGCGATCGCCCGTCATCATGACGATCTCGCTGACCCCACCTTCTCGCAGCGCGGCAAGAGCTGCCGCGGAGGTCTTGCGAGCCTGATCGGCGATCGTGACGGCTCCCATCACGCGCGAATCCCGCCCCATGTAGATGACCGTCTGCGTGTCCTCAGCCAGCGCCTTCAGCATCGGATGGTCTATCGATGCTCCCATCTGGGCGCCAAGACGCGGATTGCCGGCCCACAATTGCCCTTTACCGTCATCGCCCACAACACCGGCACTCGGCCGCGTAATCACGTCCATTACTCTGATCGGGTCAATGCCCCGGCTGGCAGCCTCTTGCCGAATCGCCGCCGCGCTGTGGTGTTCGGAATGCGCCTCAAGTCCTGACAGCAACGACAGGAAGAGCCGCTCATCACCGTCAAGCGCCACAACCCCGGTTACCGACGCTTTTCCGGTCGTCAGCGTTCCGGTCTTGTCGAAAGCAAAAATGTCGGCTGCCGCCAGTGTCTCAAGTGCCGCCCCGCCCTTGAATAGCACACCCCCGCGCGCGGCAGCCGAGAGTGCAGATAAGATCGCCGCGGGCACCGAGATAACGATGGCGCACGGGCTCGCGGCCACCAGCAAGGTTGCGGATCGGTAGAGGGCGTCTTCCCAGTCGCGTCCCAGCCAGTAGAAAGCAGCAAAGGCAAGAACGGCCCCACCCATTACCGCCAGCGTGTATCGCTGCCCGAACCACGCGCTGAAGCGTTCGGATGGTGCCTTGGCCGCCTGCGCCTCCGTCACGAGCGCGATCATGCGTGCCACCGTGCTTTCCTCCACGGTCCTTGTCACGGTTACCTCAAGTACGCCGTTGAGATTGACCGTCGCCTCAAAGACCTGTGCACCGGGTTGCTTTGCGACGGGCATCGACTCGCCGGTAATGTTTGCTTCATCAAGCGAACCGCGGCCACCGACAATCACACCGTCCGCTGGAACGCGCGCGCCAGGCCGCAGCACCACGACATCATCCACTTTGAGATCAGCCGCAGGGACTTCCGACACCGTTCCATCCGCACCACGCCTTAACGCTGTCTCGGGACGCAGGTCCATCAATGCCTCGATGGCGCGGCGCGCGCGGCCGAGCGCTCGTTCCTCCAAAGTGGTCGAGATACTGAACAGCGTCAGCAGAACTCCGCCCTCGAAGGGGGCACCGACCGCCGCAGCCGCGACGGCAGCAACCACCATCAAAAGATCGATGTCGAGTATACGCTCTTCCCACAAGGTGACAGCCGCCCGCAAAGCGGCCGGGAGACCTCCAGCAAGATAGACCAGTGACAAAGCGGCGAGCGAAAAAGAAGCCGAGGCTGCGCCTTGAAGCGGCCACAACGCGAGTGTGGCCAACAACATTCCCAGAACGGTAAGGCCCGTCAGTATCATCGAGCGATCAAGATTAAACAGTCTGCTCACTTCGTCTCCTGGTCTAGATGTAACCTCTCACCATGGAGCTGCACCGCAGGTCGCTGCCATGGCTGTGACGCGTGCCGTGGCGGGAGACGGCTATTTGGTTGAGTGATAAGGTCCGGGCGGCCCCGCTAGCTTCAGGCATTACGTCGCGCCGACCGCTCTGGGCCCTGTCCCGGCTGTGACTCGTTCACTGCGTCGGCACTCCAGATTACGCCACGTCCTTATCCGAGCGGCATACAAGATCTTGCCTTTGCCATGCACTTCCTCCCAGATTTCCTTGCCGGGCAGGTATTGGCACGCCTACTTTAGGCGATTGGTCCATTATACAACAAGATCAGGTTGGTGAGCTATCATTGGCTGGGACACGGATCAGATTTCCATGAAACGACCAACGACACCGGAACGTTGTATGCAGATACTGGTCTTCAACGCCGGCAGCTCCAGCCTCAAATTCGGCGTCTTCAGCGTGGCGACAGAGACCCATGAAGTGTTCAGAGGTTCTTACGAGCGCTTTCGGGACGGAAAATGCGAATATCGCTTCCGCCATAGAGAAACCGACGAGCGCGGCACGGCCAGCTTTGATAATCCAGGCGAGGCGCTGAAAGGTGTTCCAGACGCGCTAAAGCGGTTCGGCGTCAACGCAATCGATGCCATCGGCCATAGGATCGTCCATGGTGGTGCCAAATTTTCCTCGCCGACACTGGTGAATGACGAAACGGTCGAGGCGATCGAGGCGCTAACCCCGCTGGCCCCGCTGCACATCCCGGCCAATCTCAAGGCGGTCGAACTGTGCCGCAGCTTGTGGCCGGACATACCGCAAGTGGCGGTCTTCGACACAGCCTTCCACCTCAGCAATCCCGCCTTTGTGACAACCTACGCGGTGCCCGCCAGATGGCGAGAGGCTGGCCTTCGCCGTTATGGGTTCCACGGAACCTCTCACAAATACGTCGCCGAAAGGGCCGCCGACGAAATCGGGCGACCACTTTCCGATCTCCAACTGGTGAGCATCCATCTTGGAAACGGGGCCAGCGTCTGCGCCGTTAATCGTGGGCACAGCATGGACAGTTCGATGGGCATGACACCGCTTGAGGGATTGGTGATGGGAACCCGTTCTGGAGATGTAGATCCCGGCGCGTTCGGCTTCCTGTCGCGCGAGCTGGGGCTTTCTGTGCAGGAGATCGAGGATGCGCTCTACGACCAAAGCGGGCTGAAAGGGCTGGCCGGCTCGTCCGATATGCGCGACATCGAGGATCGGGCAGCAGAGGGAGACCCCCAAGCCCAACTCGCGATCGAGATCTACGCCTACCGCGCCAAAAAATATGTCGGCGCATATGCGGCAGCCATGGGAGGCCTGGACGCGATCGTTTTCACCGGTGGCATAGGCGAAAATTCCCCCTCTATGCGCCGGCGCATCTGCGACGGGCTGGCCGTCATGGGCCTACAGCTTGACCACGACCGTAACATAGCCGTGAGCTTGACGGGACAAGCGGCGCCGCAGATTCAGGCTTATGGTTCGCGTGTCCGCGTCTTGGTAACTGAGACGGCTGAGCAACGCATGATCGCCCGCGAGACAGCGACAGCACTCGCGGGTGGAAGGTCCGATGGCGGGCTACGCCTGCCCATCGCTGTCTCGGCCAGGCACGTTCACCTCTCTCGTGATGCGGTCGATGCCCTGTTTGGCAAGGGCTATGTCCTCAACCAGGCGGTCGCCTTGAGACAGCCGGGCCACTGGGCTGCAAACGAACGGGTTACGCTTGTCGGTCCCAAGGGCAGGCTCGAACGTGTCGCGATCCTCGGACCACTGCGCCAACGCACGCAGATCGAAGTGTCGCGCACCGACAGCTTTGCGCTCGGGATCGAGGTGCCCGTTCGCGATAGCGGAAAGCTCGAGGCTACCCCGCAGGTCACGATTGAGGGGCCTTCCGGAAGCTTCACCACGGATGGCCTTATCATCGCGGCCAGGCACATCCACACCAACCCCGTCGACGCAAAGCGTCTGGGCATTGAAGACGGCGAGTACGTCGACGTTCGCGTCGGCGACCCCGATCGTGGCCTTACCTTCGGACGGACCCTCGTGCGCGTGGGTGACAATGCGTTCACGGAAGTGCACATCGATACGGACGAAGCCAACGCAGCGGGAATTGACGTCGCTGCGACGGGTGAACTCGTGCAAATCTGACGCAATTGAACACATATTGCGGCTGAAAGATCGTCACCCTGCTTTTGCCGCAGTCTAGCAGGGCCAACGCCCACGCTGGGTCTCTGGCGTGTCCTCGCCGTCATCACAGACAGTGAAAATGCTGTTCGAGTGAACGCTTGCATTGCGACAGAAGCCCTCCATGCATATTGCCGATGCAGCGCCGACCAGGACGCCGAACTTGTCATCGGCGCGATCCTGGAGGAATGCCGCGCCGGCACGCCCGCGACAGCGTTCGACCAGATCGAGGATGAAGCCGAGAATTGGGCGGCGCTCGCCACCTTTGACGAGGCCAGCGCCTATTTTCTGGCCTGCGGTCGTCGGCTGACCGACTTCCCGCTTGGCCCGAAATGCCGCGTCCGCATGGCCGTCAGAATGCTGGAAGGCTTGCCCCCCGAGGATCAGGGCGACGCTCTGAAAGCCCTCGCCACCGCCATCGCCCCGACACTCTGCCGCGCCGCTTGAATACGACCGTTTTTGCCCGTTCAGCCTTTGCCCTGCCGCCTCTTTATGCTATCCCTCGTTTCAATGTTCATCAGTGGTGATGAAACAACTGGCTGCCTCTCTCATGGGGCGGCCGCTTTCTTTTGTCATGGCCGCCGGCGACCTTCGGCCACCCGCAGCCAAGACCCGCGCTCGCGCCGCGCGGGCGCCGCTGCGCGGGCACAGCGTCACGCCAGATCGGTCTCGGAAAAATCCCGGCCCTTGTAGAGCAGCGGCGCATGGTAGGCTTTGGCGCAGGCATAGGACAGCGCATCGCCCATGTTCAGCTGCGCAGGGTGGCCAACCTGCTTGCCATAGACCGACAGCGCCCGGATCGCTTCCTTGCCGATCCCCGAAGTGACGTGAACCTCCGTCGCCTCGAGCGCCGTCAGCAGGCTCTCGACCAGGCGCGAAGCGTGGGCATAGTCCTCTGCCGTCGCAGGCCCCTTGCCGCGCTGCTCAACCGCTTTGCGCACGATCGCGAGGACCGTTTCCATGCGGACAATCGGCGAGAACCGCAGCTTGCCGCGCGCCGTTTCCATCGCTTGCAGATAGGCGGGGCCGTCCGACTCCTGAAGCAGAACAGCCGCGAGGACGCTCGCGTCCAGAAACATCAGCTCTCGCCCCACATCTCATCCATGAACGCCTTCTCGCCCGCAACGTCGCTGCCAGTGGACACGAACCCCAACGCGGCCGCTTCCTCCTGGACCTTTGCCACCCGGTCAATCAGCCGTTCCTTGCCGGCCAGCGCCTCGATCTGTGCCGCCAGCGCCTTGCGCACCGCCGCAGACTTGTTTTTCTCGCCCGTCATGGCACAGTATTTAGCGACCAGATCGTCAATCTCATTGCCTTTGATCAGCATTGCCATTGGTCTACCCTCCGTGGTATACACGGTATATAGATAACGGTATATACCATTGCAAGACGGACATTCGGCCAGCCCAATGCGCCTCTGCCGGTTTAGGCGCTGCGCCTTCCTCATGGGTAAGTAGGATGAGTTCAATCATTTCCGAAACCGGCGGTGGCCGGTATCGGCTCGGGCCGGAAACCTTCAGTGCTGAATCGCCGGACTGGCAACAGATCCTCGCGGATGCCCATGAAAAAAAGGGCCGGCCGATCTGTCTCTGCTCGCGAGCCGAACCGCAGATGTATGTCGCCAAGATCCAGGGCGACTACCATCTGAAGCGGATGCCCGGCACCGGATATGCCCATGACCCCTCATGCGACAGCTTCGCCCTGCCGCCCGAGTTGTCCGGGCTCGGTCAGGTCGATGGCAAAGCCATCGTCACCAATGAAGCCGGCGACACGACCATCAAGCTCGATTTTCCTCTGACCGTCCGGGGTGCGCGCGGTGCCCCGCCGGATAACGGCGCCGGCGTCGGCGCCAACGAGACAGCCGAGGCCAGCCCCAGCAAGCTGGGGCTTCTCGGGCTGTTGCATTTCCTCTGGGACGCCGCCGGCCTGACCCTGTGGCAGCCCGCCTTCGCGCGACGATCCTGGTGGATCGTCCATCGAGAATTGACGGCCGCCGCCGAACGCGCGATCACCAAATCCATCCCGCTCTCGTCCGTCCTGTTCGTGCCCCCGTCCTTTTCCGTCGAGAAAAAGGACGAGCTGGCCGCCGAACGCCGGCAGTTGCTGCATCACCTGCAGCCGGTCAAAGGAAAGCCCATGCCCCTCGGCGTCCTGGTCGCCGAACTGAGGGATATGGAGCCATCGAAATATGGCCGCAAGTTTCGCTTCAAGCATCTGCCCGACATGGCGTTCTTCATGGATCAGGATCTGTGCAAGCGGTTCGACAAGATCGCCGGCGACAAGATCCGCGCCGTGGAAGCCGTCGAAGGTGCCCATCCCATCGTGATCGCCACCTTCAACATGAACGGCAACTATGCCGAAATCCGCCAGATCGCCGTCATGTCCGTCAATGCTCAATGGATACCCTTCGACCATGACCGGGAGTTGCGCGTTATCGAGGCCATGCGCGGGCGCCGCTTCACCAAAAGCCTCCGCTACAACATGCGCGTCGATGCGCCGATCGCCAACGCCGTGCTGCTCGATACTTCGCCCCCAACAGCGATCTACTGCCCGTCCGAAGCCATCGACCCCGAAGCCGAGGCCGAGCTGGTCGAGATCGCCAAGGAGGGGGTCTATCCCGCCTGGTTCTGGTCGGGAGGGGATGATGACATGCCAGCACTTCCGGCGGCGCAGATTGGTTCAGATCAAATCAGGAGCTGATGCGACATGGATATGGGCGTCTGCCGGCTGCGAGGCAGCCGCCACCGCGTGCTAGTCGCGCGAGCGCGACCCGAGCCCGTCAGGGCGATGCGCCTGGCTGCGGCGGGTGCCTGTCCGTCTCGTCCGAGCCAGCCATTCACCAGCCGGTCCTGGCGCCCTGCCCCGCCGGTCTCGGGTCGCGCTCGCTGACGCGGGGCCTTTGGCTCTCGTCGCTCTCCCAACCGGATCAAAGGGCAGCCCACAATGCCCCTCGGGGTCAGTCTTGCAGGAGGGCAGCTCAGTCTGGCGCGACCTTCGCGGACAGAAGCTTGCCGGCCGATCAGCTGGTGCCCTGCTGTCACCGTCCTTCTCATAGCTGTCGGGATTGGTTCGGCCAACCGGACGCGTCCAGTCAGGATCCCGAATGAACCTGGCTTCCCATCCGACGGCGGTGTCCGGCGCAGCCCTCGTAATCGCCTTTGCGGCCCTGTCGCCTGCTCGATTGTCGGTCGGGCGGCACCAACCTCCTTGATCATGCCATGCCATGTTCAAGCCTGCGAGCGGTCATCATGCCCCTGCCGGGCTTCGATTCCGGATGACTACCAGGGCCAGCTCTTCGCAACCATCCGCCAGACAGATGCGCGCGGCATGCCGCGCAGCCCTGCCCTTCCCTGGCGGACTGCAAACAAAAAAACGGCTTTCACCAAGGTGAACCTTCCGTTTTTTGGTTTGCTTGCATCGCTGGCCCTGTCGATCCGTTTCCATCGAAACCCTCAAAGCAGGAGCATAAGATGAGAACCTTCGCGAAACATTTCACCCAAGGCTATGTCGGCAAGATCAAGGAAGTCGGCACCACCCTGAAAATCTCCATCAGCAGCAACTATCGGCAGCGCAACCAGAATGGCGATTACGAGGACCGCACCTACTGGAACACCGTCACGGTCTTCGACGACAAGCGGATGAAGTTCATTCGGGATCATGTCAGCGAAGGCGATCTGGTCCAGGCCGAGGGCATGATCCGCGAGGACAGCTACGAGAAGGACGGCGAACCCGTCTACACAACCCTGCTGGTCGCCCAGGACTTCCAGCTTCTGTCCACCAAGGCACAGCGTGACGCCTGGCGTGCAGCCAACCCGCAAGACTGACCCCGAGGGGCGGCGCAAGCCGCCCCTTCTCCTTTCCATCCGGTCGCTCACGAGGCAGCCGCGCGGCCAGAAGATCCTCGGAGGCCCGCCGAGGGCGGGCCGCGACATGCGGGGGGATTCGGACAGAGCCGAACGCCCCCGCTTTCCTGGGCCGCACGTTCCGTGCGTCCGTCAGGGAACCGCCGGTTCCCCCACGCAAGGCCGTCGGCTTGACGGGGCGAAGGGGTTTCCCCGGCCTTCCTCCGCCTCGCGTCGTCGTGCAGGCCGGGTGATCCCCCTCCCCTTCGCCCCTACCGACAACCTTGCGCGGGTCCCCCTCCTGCCCTCGCCGGGAGGCAGACCGACAGGAGAGGGCGCGCTTCGCGGCCTCCCCTGACGGCCAGCCCCATTCAAAGAGGGATAGCCGCAGGGTCATCACCACAATGGAGGGCCAAGCCCATGAAATTCGAGAGATTGCATGACGGCATCGCCGATCACGATCAGACCTATGCGCTGATCAATCGCGGTTACAGCGCCGACAAGCGCAGTGCCGGCCAGTGGTTCGAGACCACGGCTGAAATCTACGCAACCTTCCTGAACATCCTGCCGCCGCTGGACTTCACCGCTGACGGTTTCAGCATGTCCGAATATGCCACCGGCACCCTGACCGACGCCTTTGTGCGCCACGGCGGGCGGTTCTTCTATCTGTCCATCAGCCGCGAACGCAGTGGCGATTTTACTAACGCCGTGTGCGCCTTCCGCGAACATCTGGCCTTTGCCGAAAGGAAGGTGTGACATGGCAACGACCTATCGCCTCGCATCCTCGACCCTTATTCACACGCCCGGCCTCGTCGCATGGGCCACGAACGGTTGCCATTTCGAGGATGATCGACCGCAGATCATGAAAGTCATGACCGCAACCTATCCCGGCGTTCCCGAAGCCGCGATGGAGCAACTGCTGATCAAGCGTGTCCCGTTCACCATCGAGGGCGAAACCCTCGTTTTCACGGCGGAGGACAACTGACATGACCAATTCCTATGAAGCCAAGCAGGAAGCCCGTCGCGTCCGTCTTGAAGCCGCAGCGGATCGCGCCGAAGGCCGCGCCGAAGCCGCCTATAAACGCGCCGACATGAGCGAGGCCGCGACCGGCATTCCCTTTGGTCAGCCGATCCTTGTGGGTCATCACTCGGAGGCGCGGCATCGCCGCGCCATCGACCGCGCCAGCCGTGCGATGGATGCCAGCGTTGCCGAAAGCAAGCGCGCTGGCGACCTGCGCGCCAAAGCCGCCGCAGTCGGAACGGGCGGCATTTCCGCTGACGATCCCGAAGCCATCGACAAGCTGAAAGAGCAGCTGGCCGAGGCCGAGACGACGCAGCGCGACATGAAGGCCGCCAACAAGATCGTGCTGAAATGGGCCCGCAAGGGCGTCACAGGCGAAACCGAAGGCCCGGACTTTGACGCCTACGCCGCCGCGCTGGCCGAGGTCCGGCCGATCTTTACCCCGACGCTGGCCCGCCAGCTGATAACCCGCAACATGGGCTGCATCGGTTTCGCGCCGTTCCAGTTGACCAACAACAGCGCCAACATGCGCCGCATTCGTCAGCGCATCGAGGTTCTGGAAAAAGCCGCGACCCGCGAGAGTCGGGAAACCCGGTGGATCGGCGGCATCATCATCACCGAGAACACCGATGAAAACCGCCTGCAGATCGCCTTTCCCGGCAAGCCCGACGCGGCCACGCGGGACGCCCTGAAAAGCAACGGCTTTCGGTGGGCGCCCTCGCAGGACGCTTGGCAGCGCCAGCTGACCAATGCCGCCATCTATGCCGGCCGGCGCGTGATCGCCGCCCTTGGCCTGACCCCGGAGGAAAACTGACATGGCAACCGCAATCCTTCTGCCCTTTGTCTGTCAGACCTGCGGCCGCGAAGATCACCGGCAGGTGAACCCCGGCCCCTGCGACGACTGCGGCGCACCGATGAAAATGGCGCAGGTCGATGTTTCGACCTGCCACCTGATCGCCGATCCCGGCCACGGTTGGGCGATCGTCACCCCGGCGCGGCTGGCATCCTATGGCATCTCTGAGTCCATGATCTCGCCTTATTCCTATCAGGACCGGGACGGCGGCCAGATCGCCCTTGAGGAAGACTGTGACGCGGGCGTGTTCATCGAAGCGTTCAAGCGCGTGCATGAGGAATACCCGCATTTCACGAGCGAGCATCAGGACCCCTGCCCCATCCGCTCATGGTCCAGCTACGGGAAGAAGCCCAGCAGCTGGTGAACCCCGCGCCGCCGGGCGGTCCTGCGACCGCCCGGCAACACCCCGAAACGATGGATCATCGCCATGCTCAATTATCCGTTCACCGAACGCACCCGCCTGCGCGTCCGCATCGAGGTCCGCGATGTGGCGCACGATGACCCCGCCTGCGTCCTCTCGCTGCGGCATCTGACCACCACCGAAGCGTGCCAGCGCGCCTATATCGCCGCGCGAGACGAAAGCGGTCTTGGCGTGTCGCGGTTCGGATCTGGCGAAGTCTTTGACGAGGCAGGCCAGCACCTTGCCACGATCAGCTATAACGGTCGCCTCTGGCCCCCTTTGCCGTGGCGCTCCGACCTGAAGCCACTGGCCGAGGCACCCGCATAGGTCACGAGCTGGCCCGACAACGGGCCAGCACCCCTTTCCTCAGAAGATGGATTGTCAGCATGGCACACCCTGCCGTGAAGGATTTTGTGCGCGCCCTGGGCGAGATTGACCGCTCGAAGCGCGAAACAGAGGTTTTCGCCGATTTCTGCGAAATGGCTTATTGCGCCCTGGCGAAGCAGGCTTCCCCTTACGCGGACCAGCGCGAGGCGCTGGAAGCCCAATACATGCAGGCTGTCGGCCGCTATCGCGACAAGAACGATGTGCGCAAGATGCCCGCTATGATGGGCCTCGCCCTGTCCACAATCGCTGCCGGCGGCGTCGATTTCATGGGCCAGGTCGCGGCCGAGATCGGCGCGCTCGATGCCGGGCTTGGGCAGTTTTTCACGCCCTACGAGGTCAGCCGCCTGATGGCGGAAATGGACCTTGGCGATGCAACTGCAGCCGTTGCCGCCAAGGGCTTCCTGACCTTGTGCGAGCCAGCCGCCGGCGCCGGCGGCATGATGCTGGCAGCAGCCGACACGCTCGATCGACAGGGCGTCGATCTATGCCATGTCTGGATGGAAGGCACCGAGCTTTCCCGTAGCACGTATCATATTCTCTATGTTCAGGTCGCGGCGCGCGGGATCGCCGGGCGCATGATCTGCGGCAATTCGCTGTCGGGCGAGATCTATGCCCAAGCTTTCACGCCAGCAGCCGGCGAGTTCGTCGCACGCCACGGGCATCCCTTCGCCAGTCAGATCGCCGCCGAACAGGCCGAGGCCCACGAGGTTAAGAAAAGCCGCGCTGATCGCCATGCTGGAGCAGCAGCACCTGGCCGCAGCCGAATAGTTATCCTTGTGGTGAGGATTAACCTGGCCGCCCTTCGGGGCGGCCTTTTTTGTCTTGTGTCCTGTATTTTCATGTCTGTTGTCTTTGTGTCTTGAATAATAGTGAGGGCGTCTGCCCGCGAGCGGGCACCGCGTGCTAGTCCGCCCGTGCCGGTCGGACCCGAGCCCGTCACGGCGATGCGCCTGGCTGCGGCGGGAGCCTGTCCGTCTCGTCCGAGCCGGCCATTCACCAGCCGGTCCTGGCGCCCTGCCCCGCCGGTCTCGTCCCATACGGGTCACGCCCGCTGACGCGATCGGCGGCAGAGCCGCCTCCTATCCCAACATCGCCGCGGCACATGGCCGGGTTGTCCAGCCCGCGCGGGACTGCCGCTTGGCAGGAACGCGGCGGGCCGGCGCAGGCTGCAAGCGAGACGCCATGTGTGGATGCCCCGTTTAATGCAAGTCGGTTGTTTGCTCGCTGGCGGAGTGATCGGGTGCGTTCATGTGTAAGGCCTGTATAGTGCGGCGATTCACATGCCGCTGGCCGGGATG
>NZ_JRKN01000044.1 GCF_000763905.1 Paracoccus halophilus | reverse complement strand
CGCCCAGATCGACAAGGAGGAGATCGACCCCATTCTCAGCATCACTACGAAAGCAGCCTGATCATGACCTCAGGCCATCCCGGAAGTTACACCAAATTGACGGACGTGACCCTCTGATGTCGGAGGCTCCAACTCTTGAGTAGGATGGAGCATGATGAGCAAGACGACGAACAAGTTTCCCCTGAGATGCGCGAGCGTGCCGTTCGACTGGTTCTCGACAACGAGGGCCAATATCCATCTCGATGGCAGGCAGTGATGTCGATTGCAGCGAAGATCGGCTGCACACCGCAAACGCTGAACGATTGGGTCAAGAAGGCCGAGGTCGACAGCGGCCAACGCGCAGGCGTCCCGACCGAGATGGCCGAGAAGATGAAGGCGCTGGAACGCGAGAACCGGGAATTGCGGCAGGCTAACGAGATTCTGCGCAAGGCGTCAGCGTATTTTGCGATGGCGGAGTTCGACCGCCGGTCGAAGTGATGATCGATTTCATCGATATACATCGCGGTGCGCATGGGGTCGAGCCGATCTGCGAGGTTCTGCCGATCGCCCCATCCACCTATTACGATCACAAGTCAAAGCGTGCCGATCCGACGCGGCAATCGGCACGCGTAGGCCGGGACGAGGCCCCGCGACCCGAGGTCCGGCGTGTCTTCGAGGAAAACCGGGGCGTCTGCGGCGTTCGCAAGGTCTGGCGGCAGTTGCACCGTGAGGGCTTCGATATCGCGCGTTGCACGGTTGCGAGGTTGACGAAGGGCATGGGTATTCAAGGCATTATTCGGGGCAAGCCGCACAAGACGACGATCCCCGACAAGAAGCAGCCGTGTCCGCTGGACAAGGTGAACCGCCAGTTCCGGGTGCCCGCGCCGAATATGCTTTGGGTGTCCGACTTCACCTATCTCGCCACCTGGAAAGGGTTTGTCTCGTTCGGGCCGTGCCCTCGGACCGGTGGCGGGCAGGCCCTCACCTTTCGTTATCGATGCCTATGCCCGTAAGATCGTTGGCTGGCGCGTCAGCACCTCGGCCCATGCCGACTTCGTCCTCGATGCCCTGGAACAGGCGGTGCATGACCGCCACCCGATCAAGGGCATGGGGCTGGTTCATCATTCCGGCCGCGGTTCCCAGTACCTGTCGATCCGATGCACCGAACGGCTGGCCGAGGCGGGCATAGAGCCTTCGGTCGCTTCAGGCGCTTACGCGGCCCCACTGGGGCCACGGTCCCCTTTCGCCGTCGGCGACAGCTGTGACAATGCCTTGGCCGAGACGATCAACGGGTTGTTCAAGGCTGAAGTCATCCACCGTCGCGGCCCGTGGCGCAGTTTCGAAGCGGTCGAATATGCCACACTGGAATGGGGTGACTGGTTCAACAACCGCCGTCTGTTGGAGCCCATCGGGAACATCCCGCCCGCCGAAGCCGAGGCAAACTTCTACGCCGCTCTGGGACTTGAAGCCATGGCCGCGTAACTAAAACAAACAAGCCTCCGGCAAACCCGGCGCGGTTCAGAGGGCTTGTGGCGGCAGCACATCATCCTGAACAATGCCGACGGCATTCTCCACGATTCCCTTGTCACGGGGTTTACGCACCCGCGCGGCGACGAAGCTGAACCCGTAATGGTCTGCGAAGGCTGTAAACTCGGCCGGAATCGTGGCATCTTCGCTGCCGCGCCGAGGTACGGCGACTGCCGCCTTAAAGTTGTCGATCGTCACCAGAATCGGCACACCGCCGAAAAAGGCGAATATCTTGATCATGACATCAAGTACCGGGACTGCGGCTTGGCTCTCCAGCGCGCATACGAAGGTCTTGCGGCTCTTAGCGCTTGCAACACAAAAGATCTCGTAGTCACGCTCCCGTCCGGCTTCACCTAGGGTCAGGACCCATTGATCTAAATCGATCGGCGTGATTTGCCTTCTGAAAACAGAGAGGTGACATGTCTGATCTCTTTTGGCTAAGCGACGCGCAGACGGCGCGACTTGAGCCCTGTTTCCCGAAGTCCCACGGCGAGCCGCGGGTCGATGATCGCAGGGTGCTCAGCGGGATTATCTTCATCAATCGCAATGGCTTGCGTTGGCGGGACGCGCCGAGGGAATACGGCCCTCACAGTTGAAGGGGACCCTGGCCCCGGTGGGGCCGCGTAAGCCCCGGAAACGCTTTACAACCGTTGGAAGCGCTGGAGTGACAAGGCCATCTTCGCCCGGATGATGGTCGGGCTGGCTGCCGAACACAGCGAAGAGAAGACCGTGACGATCGACGCAACCTATCTGAAGGCACACCGAACAGCGACCAGCCTGGGCGTGAAAAAAGGGGCGTGGACGCCTGATTGGCAGAACCAAGGGCGGAATGAACACCAAGCTGCACGCCCTCTGTGATAGCCTGGGACGCCCGCTCGACTTGTTGGTGACGGCTGGACAGGTCAGTGATTACATCGGAGCGAGAGCTCCGCTGGGCGGCTTGCCAAAAGTGGAATGGCTCCTCGGGGATCGCGGCTATGACGCCGATTGGTTCCGTGAAGCATTGAAAGACAAAGGGATACGTGCCTGCATCCCCGGTCGCAAGCAACGCAAGACCGCCGTGCGCTACGACAAACGACGATACAAGCGTCGCAATCGGATCGAGATCAAGTTCAGCAGGCTCAAGGATTGGCGCCGGATCGCGACGCGATATGACCGTTGCCCGAAAGTCTTCCTTTCAGCCATTGCGTTGGCCGCAACCGTCATGTTCTGGCTATGAAACAAGAACGAGTCCTGACGCTAGATAGATCATAGCGCTATGTGTTGGTCCAAGCAAGTTGGCTAACGATCGCATTGCAGGCCTCTTGCTTGTTGGTGAACGCCGATAGAGTATTGAACGCCGACTGAACATCACTTTTAGCTTTTTTTATGACCTCTGGAGTTGCCCCCATTTTTTGCGCGGCAATAAGGTTTTGGTTCGCATCCGCTTTGAGTTCTTTTGCGGACTCATATCCACCGACATATGCACCGCATTGGGTGGCGGCCAGTTCTGCCCCTGCGGCACGACGTGCATGCGCTTCCATCGGGTTTTTGGGAGGCTCAACACATCCGGACACAAGCGTGGCCATAGTCAGAGCAGAGATTGAGAACATAGATTTCTTCATCACAGGCCTTTAACATTCACGTGATGATAGCATTTGAGGCATGGCAAAGAGAAAGCAAGCGGATTTTCGCCTATTAATTAACAAAGCGGTAGTTGAAGCAGCAACAGGACACGCTGAAGATGCGCTTCCCTCCAACAACGGTAGCTCGGTACGTGTTCGGCCGGCTGGTATGTCTCAACCGTTAAAGGAGAAATGTCGCAGGTACCATACGCTCAACCCGGCCCGAACCCTGATACGGCACTTACTAGAGGCACTGATTATCTTGGGGCAGAATCTGGTGCAATCCGGATCAGCCCCTCACGCCGCAGTCCTGATATGAAGTCCCGGAGCCGTCGCCCAGCGTCATGAAAACACCAGGAGATATTCGCTCACAGTGGCGTAGTATCTCTACGCTCGCAATCTTCAGAAAACTGGCTGGGGCGGTAGGATTCGAACCTACGGTACACGGTACCAAAAACCGTTGCCTTACCACTTGGCCACGCCCCAACCGTGGGGGCGTATCTATCCAAGCCGCCCAAGGCGTGCAAGCGCAAAAATCGGCGATTTCCGCTTCGGATTTTCTCATTGTTGCAGTGGAGCAAAATCGTGATCGGCGCCAGCGGAACTTGGCCGAACAAGGCAGAGACAACTGCGGAAACCTTCGCTGCAAGCGCAGCCGCTCCAGCGCACAGCCGCAACTGTGACGGCAGAATCTGTGACAATTCCGCATCAGGTCACCAAGATGACCTGGCGTCACACCTGTTCTATTGGTCAGGTGAGCGATTGTTGTTTTGACAACAAACCCAAGCCTTGCCATGAATTTAGGTATAGGCAAGATTCCGCCTATGCCGCGCCGGGGCGCATGGCTTGAATAAACCGCCCGGCGCAAATGGCCCTTGGGGCCGCTGTGTAAATGTAACGAAGGAAACTGTTATGACCTGCGCCTGCGGAATGCTCCACAAGCACGCGCCCCCCATCGTTCACGGGGGTGAGGAGATCACCTTGAACCGTCCCTTGCTTTCCCTGACCGGCCGGCTGACATGCACCGATGCGGCGCAAATGCTGCTGGCGATCGACCTGTTGTCCGAGCACGCCCAACTGACCCGCGCCGAGCCCGGAAACTTGCGCTTTGACGTCGCCCAGAACGAGGACAACCCGCTGGTCTTCGAACTGCGCGAACTCTATGCCGACGAAGAGGCTTTCCAGGCCCATCGCGCGCGGCTTTACGACAGCCGCTGGGGGCGCGAAAGCCACGGCATCAAGCGTGATTTCAGCCGTACCGACCCGCTGCCGCGGATCCGCGCCGAGCTGCCCTATGACCACGCCGGCATCTCCGATATGCTGAACCGCAGCTTCGGCAGTACGAAAGAGGCGCGGCTTGTCGATATGCTGCGGCGGGACGGGCATCTGGCACTGTCGATGGTGGCCGAAGCCGCCGGGACCATCATCGGCCATGTCGCCCTTTCGCCGATTGCCGCCGATTTCCCGGCGCTGGCGCTGGCGCCGGTCGCGGTGCACCCGGCCGTTCGGGGTCGCGGCATCGGCGGAGCCTTGATCCGCGCCGCGCAAGAGACCTTTGAGGACCATGCCATTGTGGTCCTGGGCGCGCCGGAATATTATGGTCGCTTCGGCTTTGCCCCGGCGCAGCTTGCCTCGCCCTATGCCGGACCGCATCTGCTGGCGACCGGGTGCCAGGGACTGCCCCCGGGCAGCCGTATCGCACACGCCCCCGCTTTTGCGATGATCTAGCATTACCGTTGCGTTTTGATCCGATCTTGAATCAATGGGTTGCCATGATTTGGATGGGGTCATGGATGTCGGGATTGCCTGTCGAAGGAAGGCTTGAAAAGTGGGCTTCGTCGCTTCGGGAGGTGAAGTCGCGGATGCGGGTACTGTTCACGCAGGAACGGGTTGCGGCAGATTGCGTGCGAGTAGGCCCATGACTGGCGCCGCGCCTCGCGTTCTTCGTCGGCCGCCATCACGCCGGAACTGACGATGGTATAAGGCTTGTCGAAAGGGCCCGAGGGCCGGAAGTGACTGCGGTAGCAATCCAGCGCGACATCGAGATTCTCATCCGCGAGATGGCGGCGAAGGCGAAGGGAAAGCCCAGATGCGCGGCCGATGCCAAGCTTGATGCGGCGCGCCCGCCATGATGCCGGCGCATCCTCGCTTCGGTCTGCGCCGGCACCTTCCTGCTGGCCGGAACCGGTCTGCTGGACGGCCGGCCCTGTCTTCTGGAAGACCAGTTCCGCACCCGCTTTCCCCGCGTTCCGGTCGATGTGGACCGGTTGCTGATCGACGGCGACCAGATCCTGACGGCGGGCGGGGTGATGTCCTGGACCGACCTGTGTCTGCGACTGGTGGAACGCCTGCGGGGCGCCGAGGTGATGACCCAGACCGCGCGCTTCCTGCTGGTCGATATGTCGGGGCGCGAGCAGCGCTATTACAGCATGTTCTCGCCCTGCATAAACCACAGCGATGCCGTCATCCTCGACGTCCGCCGTTGGCTACAGGATACCGAAGCCAGGGACATATCGCTGGGCACGCTGGCGTCGCGCGCGGGATTGGAGCGGCGCAGCTTACTGCGCCGTTTCCGCAAGACGACCGGCATGACGACCTGCGAATACGGCCAGCGGCTGCGCGTCAGCAAGGCCTGCGAGTTGCTCCAGTTAAGCGCCCTTACCGTCGAGCAGATCGCATGGGAGACCGGCTGCGGCGATCCAGGAACCTTCCGCAAGATCTTTGCCAGGTTCATCGGTCTCACGCCGGGAGAGTGCCGGCAGCGCTTCCGCATCGCATTCTGACTCGAACCAGCGAGAGTCTTGAGGGCCCGACCGCTGCTCGTCCGCACCCTTGCTGAACCTTGCGCAGCCGCTGGTTGCTCTTTGCGTTCGGCCGGATAGCCGGGCGTGGCGCGGGCGGCGACAAGCGCCTGTTCATCGGCCTGCGTAGGTGAATTCCATCTCGCAGGCTTTGCTGTCGATCGTCTGCGTCACCAGCGTCTGGTTGACGAAACGGACCTTGATCCGCCCTGTCAGCGCGGCGATAGACGGGGCCGCGCCGTCGATGCGGCCGTCCGAGCGGATTTTCTCGATCCGGTCGAGGCTGTTGGCATAGGTGATCTCGGCCGAGACCATGTTGCTTAGTCTGGGACGCCCGCTCAACCTGTTCGTGACCGCTGGACAGGTCAGTGATTACATCGGAGCGAGAGCTCCGCTGGGCGGCTTGCCAAAAGTGGAATGGCTCCTCGGGGATCGCGGCTATGACGCCGATTGGTTCCGTGAAGCATTGAAAGACAAAGGGATACGTGCCTGCATCCCCGGTCGCAAGCAACGCAAGACCGCCGTGCGCTACGACAAACGACGATACAAGCGTCGCAATCGGATCGAGATCAAGTTCAGCAGGCTCAAGGATTGGCGCCGGATCGCGACGCGATATGACCGTTGCCCGAAAGTCTTCCTTTCAGCCATTGCGTTGGCCGCAACCGTCATGTTCTGGCTATGAAACAAGAACGAGTCCTGACGCTAGTCAAATCTCCTGATCCACTCGAAGGTCGCCTCCAGCGGATCCAGAGGCTCGGGCGCGTCCAGCGCTGCAACGACATAGTCTTCGAACCGCAGAGCGCTGATCGCCGCATCGACCGCGCGGTAGTCGTCAAGGATCAGGCCCTGATTCCTATCGCTCAGTTGGGATAGGCGCCGGCCTGCACGATGATTCCCGTGTCAAAACGCGATATCGGGCGGTCCTCTCCCAAGCTTTGCTGCAGCTCTTCGACAGGAGCAAGCGCGGCCAGAAGATCGTTGCCGAGAACCGTCAGCCAATTGATCGAGAAGTAGCGGTCGGCCCGGCTGCCACTACGGATTGTTCCGACATGAAACGGTCGTCAAGGCCGCAATGCAGGCCGGGGAAACGGGCCAGATAGGCATAGGTGCCCGCAGTCGAACCATAGATCCGGTCATATTGCAGGCCGAAACCGGCCATGCCGAAGACAGCCCCCGTGGTCGAGGTCGCTTTGCGCGTCCGCTCGACCTGGCGGCGGAACATGTTCTCGGCATCCCATATCAGGCTGGTCGAGAATTCGAGGAGCGATATATCCGCCGTCCCCTCCAACCCTCCGTCGGCAATGACGCTTCCACCGAACGGCGTCACACCCATGTGGTCAGGTGTCTTGAGCTCCTTTCCGAAAAGGCCAAGGTCGACGCCCTGATCGTAGCGCCCCCGCATGAAGCTGTCTGATCGCCTGTTCGGAACGCTGGCGGAAGTGGGCCAGATCGAACGCCTCTGGCCGGGCGGTTTCGCCGGCGCATTGCATGTATGCCAGATGCGGCGCGACATCCTCGGCAAGGTCCGCCAATGCGGTCAGAGCCCGCAATTGCCCGGCAAGCGTGTTTCCACCCTCAAAAAAGCACGATCTTGAAGACGATCCGCGCCGTCTCCTCACCCTGCGGCGAGACGATGCGCACGGCACCCAGCAGCCACCAGCCGAGGTTCGAATCCGTCTGTGGCGCCGGCGTCGGCTGTTCGACCGGGCGGGTGCCCTCGCAATTGTTGCAATCCTGGGGAATGTTCATCAGCTGCAGTTGTGTGCCCCGCAAGCGATCTCCCGGAAACTTCATTTCGATGAACTCGATTGGCTGGCCGGCGGCAACGGTCGTCAGGTCAAGCCGCGAGCCGGGGACGCCGTAACGCGTCTGCGGCGATTGTCCGCGCGTATCGCCGCCAGTGTCGGGGGCCATGAACAGCGCGATGCCGGCCTCGGAGGGCACAAGGCCATGTGGCTGATAGCGCGACAATATCCTGTCCATCGCTGTCAGGCTGTCCAGCAGTTCGGCCAAGAGATATGTCTCGGCCACCATCAGGATCTGCGCTGATGCATCCTTCTGGGCAGCGAAGGCCAGGTCCAGGATGCTGGTCCGGTCGGCGAAGGAAACCTCGATGATATCGGGGGCCACCGATCAGCGTTCCGTTAGCCTTGCCCGCAGCGGATCGCCGTGCCGGCCTTGTTCCACCCATGCGGGAAGGCAGAGGGTCAGCCGGGTTGCCAGCCGCGCCAGCCGGTCCAGCGGGTTGTGGATGTCGTGCAGGGGCCAGACCGGGGCCTGCGTCATGGGCAGGCCGTCAATGCCGATGGCCTTACGGTCGCGGCTCAACCCAATCTCGCGGTCGTCCAAGGCAGCGAGAGTCTGCCGCAGGCTGCTGCCCAGAGAGGTGACGGCACCAATGCCCTGGATGCGGGCCGACATGCCATCACCAGCCCGGCCGCCGGGGACAGCAGCACGGTGGATTCCGAAAGCCTGTCATCCTGGCCCGGGCAGGGCACCGCGGTGTTCCAGACCAGTGTCGCCCGACGGTCCTGGGCGTCGATGGCAAACGTGATCAGGCGCATACGGCTGGTCAGGGTGGCATGACCGATGCGTGTCCGCACCTCGGAAATGATCTGCGGCACGCGAAGCTCCAGCGACGGGCCGCCCCCGGCATTGCGCACCTGTACTGGCTCGCCGCCGCGCAGGTCGGCTCTTTGCCCGACGGGTGCGGATTGGTGAAAGGCCGGGTAGAAATCCGTCGGCGGCAAGGGGCAGCGCGTCCTTGCCCAGTGCTCGTCATAGCTTCCCGCCAGCTTTCGGCGACTGTGCCAGAAAGGCGCGATGGCGCCTAAGCCGACGGGCTCGGGCAGGCTGGCAGGGCGTGCGCCCAGATGCGACGTGTCATCCAGCGGTGCAAGCATGATCTCGTCGCCACGGTTCATCCTGCCGGGATCGGCAGACCAACCGGTTCCGATCGGATTGTCGGGATGGGCCGCGCCCTCCTGGTCGCTATCCGCGGCGACATCGCGCCCGCCCGTTGCCTGGCGCCAGGCCAAGGGGGGGTCGGCGGCATGGCCCAGGGCCTCGGTCCGGTGACCAAAGCGCGTCCGGACCAGCCGGCGCGGGCCATGGCAATGAATGGTCCGCTCCGACCTGCCGACCGACAGGGACACCGGGAAGCTGAGCACGGGCCTGTCACGCTGGGGTGTCGCCGTGCCGCGCAGCAGGATGTCGCAATGCGGCCTGAAGGGAACAAGGTCGCTGCCTTCCAGCATCTCCTCGCCCGAGGCGTCGAAGACCGGCAAAAGACTGACGGGCTGCTGCGGTTCGGCCAGCAGGGGCAGTCCTGCTGACGGCAGATCCAGTGTCAGGCGCATCGCGACCATCCAATGCTCGACCCCGTGGGCATCGCGCAGGAAGTATCCTGCGGTTTCGAACGGGGTGTGGTTCACGACCTGCCACATGGCCGTTTCTCAGTTCAGGTCGATCCAGGCGGCGGAAAGGGCGATGTCGCGATCCGCCTGCTGCACGATCCGCGTGCCCTCCAGCCGGATCGTGCCGTCCGCCAACAGATGGATGACGGCTTCGCCATACTGGATGGGCAGGCGCTGGCGACGCTCGTCCCAGTTGACCCGGTCCAACAACGCCACCAGTTTCTACAGCATGTCCACCTGATCGCCCGCAATGGATTTAAGGATCGCGTTGCCGTCGAATTGTTGCGTCATGATGCCTCCCGGCCGGTCATGCGCTTCAATTTGCGGATTGTCCGACCTGTTCACGCAGCGCATCCAGCACCAGGCGGTCGATGAAATTTGCATGCATCATGATCCCCATCGCCTCCGCGTCGACCGGATAGGCGGTCAGCGAAGAAAAGCCCGCCACATCATCGCCCGCGACCAGAAAGAAGCCCGAGGCGCCCATCTTGCGGTCCGCAAGTTCCAGCCGGTCGAGGAACATCGCCTGCACCGTATCGGGCCGGAACCCCTTCATGCGGTAATTGGTCACCGGCTGGCGCTTGAACTCGGTCCCCGGCAGCAGGTTCTCCATCATCAGGTCCGACATGGTCGCAGCGATCTGGTCCAGCGGCGCATCCGCCGCGCGCGCCCCTGCGGGCACCGCCACCCCGAAGATGCCGATGGCGCTGTTGCCCCCCTCGTCGGCACGGTCCAGCCAGACGGCGGCCGAGATCGGCGCCGCTTGCGCCTTGCCCTGATCGAAGGCCTGCCAATGCGGCGGCAGGGGATAGTCGAGCACCGCGCCCGAAGGCAGGCGGATCTGATGCGCGACCAGCCCGTCGATGATCGGGTCCGCGATCCCCTCGCGGAACTCCAGCGACCCGACCATGGCGGCCAGCGCCGAGGCCTGGGTCTCGAAATCCTCCAGCGTCGTGTCAGCGCGCAGGATCAGCAGGTCCGTGCCGCGCCGCCAGACGCTGATCCGCGTCCTCCGGTCGAAGCCGCTTTCGTCCTCGCCGGTCATGACTTCGCCGAAATCGCGCTCGTCGCCATAGATTCCGTAATTCTTCGGTCCCCAGACCCGCGCCAGCAGACGGGCGTAATCCGACGCAAGGGCAACCCGTTCGGCGGGGATGCGCGCGGCATGGACCGAGACCTGCAATCGGTCGCGATCCTCGGGCGCATAGCCCAGCCACAGGCGCCGGAACTCGGTAAACATGCCCGATGCGTCGAAATCGCCGATCGTCTCGGCGCTGTCGAACCATTCCAGCCCCTCGGGCAGCGCGGTGCGGAACTGCAGGCCGGGGAAATCGGGCAACTCCAACCCGCCCTCGGATAGCCTGCCTTTGCTGCGGGCCAGCGGTTCCACGGAATTGGTCTCTTGTGCCATCGTCATGCGTCCATTCATCATTGCGGCCGCCCCGGCAAGGCCGAGAGCGCCCAGCATCCGTCTGCGGTCCATCATTTCCATAGCCAGTTCCAGCCGTCCTTGATCCGTGCCCAGGCCTTGTCGAGGCCCGTCAGCCCGCCGCCGACCTTGGCGCCAAGCCCGACGCCCAGCCCCAGCTTGGCGCCGGCCTCGGCGCGCAGCTTGCCCTTCTTGTAGCCGGCTTCGGCATTGGCCTCGGCCTGCGCGCCGACCGCACCGCTGGCCTCGGCATTCAGCACGATGCCGAAATCCCAGTCGTCGTTCAGCGGGGTCGCGTTCTGGTTGAAAAGCCAGTTGTAAACCGTCACCGCGGCGCGGCTGGCGCGCGTGGGGGTGATGCCCAGTTCGCCGCCGATCTTGCCCTCGATCAGATTGGCCGAGGCGCCCAGCTTGCCGCCCAGCGTCGCCTGCTCGGCGGTGAAGATCGCCTCGCCCTTGGCTTCGGCCTCGGCCTTCAGCGCCGCGCCCTCGGCCGAGCCGACCAGCAACTCGTCCTCGTTGGAGGAAATTTCGCCCTGGGCGGCATAGGCGGATGCGGCGGCCTTGGCCTCGGCCTCCAGCCCCTTGCTGGTCAGCGCACCCTTCCAATCTGCCTGCGCCTCGGCCCCCAGGACCGCGCCATTGCCGGAGAAGGCCGAATCGGCATCGCCGAAGTCACCCTGGGCGACCGCAACCGACGCCTTGTCGGTCTTGTCGGAGACCTCGGCCAGGGTGAACTCGGTATCCTTCCACTTGCCGCGCCAGTCGGTATCGGCCTTGTAGGTGCCGTCGGGGTTGCGGCGTGTATAGCCGGAGCGGACATATTCGCGGATGCCGCGGCGCCATTCCTCGCTGACGCCGCCATCCTCGGTCTTGCGCTCGGCCTGGCCGAATTCCCATTTCGGCCCATCCTGCTCTTGCTTCTTCTCTTCTTCCGGCCTGGCAGGCGGGACGAGGTGGTTCGAGCCAATGCCCTGCAGGTAGTCCTGCAAGGTCGGGATGCCGGAAAGATCAATGTCTCCGCCGGTCGCTGCCCCGCCCATAGGCGCCCAGGGGGCGCTGGCGGTCTGCTGTTCTGGCAGGCGCCAGGGCGGTCCCTTCCAGGGCTCGGCCGGCGGCTGACCCCATTTGGTGAACAGGCTGGTGTCGCTTTGCAGCATGTTCTGCGTCGGCGGGCGGCCTTCTGGGAAAGAGGTCATCGCGCCGGTAAAGGGCCACACTGTCGGATCGCTCGCCCGGCATTGGGCAAAGGGCAATGCGGCATCGCCGATCAGGATCGACGGCTTCGGCGGGCTGTTTTCTCCGGGACCACCCATGGCGCGCCGTCAGTTCTGCGAGATCTTGTCAGCTTTCAGCCGGATATGCTTGCCTTGGATGACCACGTCGCCCTCCTTCGACATGGTGATCATCGAGTGCTCACCGACCTTGATGGTCAGCTGATCGCCCACCCGGATATTGTGGATCTTGCCGATATCGGTATCGGCACGGCCGCGCACGATCAGGCTGTGCGACTTGCCGACGCTGGTCTGGAAGGTATGGCCGACCATGATCGACTTGGCGGCCCCGACGATCTCGGACGAGCCGATGCCGACGATCTCGGAACGGTTCTTCTCGACGAAAAGTTGGAAGTTGCCCTTGGTGAAGTTGAACGGGTCCGGGATCTTCATCTTGCCGAGCGCAGTGCCGAGCTTGTCGAAAAGCAGCTTCGACTTGCTGCGCAGCAGGTCCGAAAGCGGGTTCTGGCCGACCGCGATGGACATGTTGCCCGAAACGAGTTCGTCATGGTCGCCCACCACCTGGATCGACTTGTCGTTGCCGACGACCTCGGCCTGATTCCGCCCTACCTCCTTCGCACGATCATTGAGGATCTCAAGATTCATGTCCTTTTGGGCGTGCATGAAGATCTCTTCCTCGCCCTTCTGGTCCTCGAACCGCAGCTCGTTGAACCCCTTGCCCTGATGGGTATTGGTCCTGAAGGTCGAGCGGGTCTTGTGCTTGGGCAATTCGTAAGGCACGCCGTTCTTGCCGTTGAACACATTCCCGGTGACCAGCGGCTTATCCGGGTTCCCTTCCAGGAACTCGACCACGACTTCCATGCCGATCCTCGGGATGACAATGCCGCCCCAGCCGCCGCCGGCCCAGTTCTGCGACACCCGGCAGCGCATCGAATGCGCCCCGCTGATGTCCCAATGGAACCGCACCAGGATCCGACCGTATTCGTCGCAGTCGATCTCGCCCTCGCCGACCACCATCGCTGTTTGCGGGCCATGCACCACGGGGACCTGCGTGCGCTGCGGGGGCACCATCGGCGCCGTGTCCGGCATCAGGGCATAGCTGCCGGTGAAGGCATAGCCGTCGCTGCCTTGCCCCCCAGACCCATAGGCTTCCGTGACAAAATGATGCGAGGCCGAAAGGCACAGATAGGTTTCGCCCGTCCCCGGCACCCGGTCGCCAGACAGGGTCACGCGCTTGCCTGCCCGCAGGCTGGCGCAATCGCCCACCGCGCGGTTGCGCCGATCCGCGCCGCGCTCCTGCGAGGTACGCAGTCCGGCGACGATCCTGCCCAGATCCTGCGTCAGGTAGTCGCCCGGGTAGTCGAAGCTCTCGATCTGGCCTTGCGCATGGGCGGCATCGCCCAGCCGGTCGACCTCCATCGCCTGTTCGGGCTTCTTGAAATTGTAGTCGGTCAGCCGGATCGCCCCGGTGGTCAGATTGCGCTCGGGCACCCAGTCCCAGAAATGCTCCTGCTCATATTGGTGATGGCCGTCATAGCGCTTGAAGGGCCGCAGGCCGACGGTCTCATGTGCCAGAACGTCGTCGGTCAGCACCAGCGTGTGACTGCCCATGGCGTGGCGGAAATGGAAGGAGATGCCGTGCCGCTCCATCTGCCGGCGGGCGAAATCGAGGTCGCTTTCGCGATATTGCACGGTGTATTCCAGCACCGGGTAGTCCTGCGACAGCTGGAACTCGACCGCCGGATCGCCGAGCTGGGCGTAGTCGGCGAGCAGATCCTGCAGGATCTGGATGACGGTCTTGTCGTGAAAGATGCGCTGGTTGCGACGGCGCGAGGCGAGCCAGAACCAGGGTCGCAGCGTCAGATCGTAGCGATGCCCGTTCTCGCCCACTCCGGCCCATCGGGCCTGCGTGACAATGCCGTCGAAGGGCTGCGGGCCGTCGCGGGTCTCGATCTCGACAGTGGCATGGGTGCCGATCAACGCGTCGAAATCGAGGTCGTCGCGGGTGGCGAGCGCCTCGACGCGATACTCGAAGACCTCGTTGAGATGGTCGGTGCCGTCGAAGCGCAGGAGCGCCAAGGTGTCGGGGCCGAGCACGGTGGCCAACCGGCCGAGACGCTCGGACTGGCGCAGGGGGGCGTTCATGAAAAAGGCCTCCGCGGGGAGATGGGGAAAGCAAAACCGCGGGGAGTATGCCCAAACGGCAATGCAATGCCAAGGCCGTACGGGTCGGCCGGACCAGCGCAGTTACCTTCCGGTCTGGCGTCCAGCTGGATGAGGGACTGGTTTCTTCACCGGCTGCGCCACCGCGCGGCCGCCTGACAGCCCAGACAGCGGGTGCGGCGCAGGCGGGCGTTGCCATATTTCGAAATCCTGCTTCGGCAGCGGAACAGGCCGGGCTGTGTCCTTGCTGACCTGCCCCTCGAAAGATCCCTCACTTTGATGTAGAGTCTGCTCAACCGCGAAGGAGGAGACGAATGAGAAACAGCCGTTTCACCGAGGCGCAGATCATCGCGATGATCAAGGAGCAAAATCGACCCGCAGGGCCGTGCGATGGAGCGCCCGCAGCATGAGGTTGCGATCTCGCATGATTTCCGGATTTCCCGAAACGAAGTGACACAGGCCCAATGGCGGCGACTGATGGGCGAAAATCCTTACAGCCGCGATCGCTCAAGCCCCTATTACAACCTGCCGGGCATGGCGGAGCGGATCACCCGACCGAACCATTCGGCGACGGTGTCATGGCTGGATGCACAGGAATTCATCGCCACGCTCAACGCCGCCGAGGGCGGACCGGATCACCGGCTGCCCACCGAAGCGGAATGGCAATATACGGCCCGCACAGGCACGAAAACGCGGCATTATTTTGGTGATGACAGCAATCTGCTGAGCAGGCATGCCTGGTTTGGTAAGGAGTTTGATGCAGGCGGTCACCATCCCGTTGCGCAGAAAACGCAAAACCCATGGGGGCTTTATGACATTCACGGTAATGTCTGGGAGTGGGTGCAGGACTGGTACAGTGCTGATTACTATGCCGAAAGCCCGGCAACCGACCCACAGGGCCCGGCAAGCGGCAGCGAACGTGTGGTCCGTGGCGGCAGCTGGCATTCGACCGGAAATGGCTGGCGCAGTGCATCGCGCCGTGACTACCCGCCTGATTATCGCGGCATCAGTATCAGTTTTCGTCTGGTACGCAACATTGGCTGAAAAGGAGTTTGCAATGAAGATCATCCGCAATGACCCATATCGTTATCGCCGAGGCTGACGAGACCGGCAAGGTGGTCGACTGGATGGATCATGTAACCGACGCCGAATACGGCGTTTGATATTTTCAAGCAAGAAACAAGGAACCGAAGACATGTATGCAACCGTTCTGCACGGTCCCGGCGATGTGCGCTATGAGCAGGTCGAGGACCCGAAAATCCTGAAACCCACCGACGCGATCATCCAGCTTTCGGCGACCTGTATCTGCGGCTCGGATCTCTGGCCCTATCGCGGGCTGTCGGGCACCGATGGTCCAGCGCATATGGGACATGAATATTGCGGCACCGTTGTCGAGGTGGGCAGTGAAGTGCGCAATATCCGGCCCGGTCAGTTCGTCGTCGGCAGCTTCGTTCTGTCGGACAACACCTGCCCGCATTGCGATTTCGGGTTTCAGTCCTCCTGTGTGCAGCGCGAATTCATGTCCGGCGTACAGGCGCCCTACGCCCGCGTGCCGCTGGCCGATGGCACATTGGTGGCAACGCTGGAAATGCCGGATGCCAACATGATCCCGCATATGCTGGCGGTGTCCGATGTGCTGGGCACCGGCTGGTATGGCGCGGTTGCCGCCAATGTGCGCGAAGGAGGCACGGTCGTCGTGGTCGGCGACGGCGCGGTCGGGCTGATGGGCGTCATGGCCGCCAGCCAGCTTGGCGCGGTCCGGATCATCGCCATGAGCCGCCATGAAAGCCGCCAGAAACTGGCCCGCGAATTCGGCGCGACCGATATCGTCGCGGAACGCGGCGAAGAGGGCATCGCGCGGATCATGGAACTGACAAACGGCGTCGGCGCGGAATCCGTCGTCGAAGCTGTCGGTATGGAGGAATCGATGAAACAGGCCATCGGCGCCTGCCGTCCCGGCGGCTCGATCGGCTATGTCGGCGTGCCTCATGGCGTCAGCTTCGACGGGCAGGAGATGTTCTTCGCCCAAAAGCGCATGCTGGGCGGCCCCGCCCCGGTGCGCCGCTTCCTGCCCGACCTGATGGATCGGGTTCTGGCGGGCAGGATCGAGCCGGGCAAGGTCTTCGATCTGGTCCTGCCCATCGACCAGGTGGCCGAGGGCTACAAGGCGATGGACGAACGCCGCGCCATCAAGACCATGCTGAAGGTTGCATGATGGCGGATGTGACCGTTGTCACCGGCGCGGGCGCGATCGGACAGGCCATCGCCCGGCGGGTCAGCCCTGGCCGACATGTCCTGCTGGCCGATCTGAGGCGGCAACAGGCGGATGAAGCGGCGAAACTGTTGCAGCTTGCCGGTTACGAGACCACGGCGGTCACCGTCGATGTCTCGGACCGCCGCTCGGTGCAGGCGCTTGTCCAGACGGCCACCCGTCTCGGCGATGTGAAGGCGTTGATCCAGGCAGCCGGAGTGTCTCCGTCGCAGGCGCCGGTCGAGACGATCCTGAAGGTCGATCTCTATGGCACGGCGGTGCTCTTGGAGGAATTCGGCAAGGTCATCGCCCCCGGCGGTTCGGGCATCGTGATTTCCTCTCAGTCAGGCTATCGCATGCCCGCCCTGACGGCTGAACAGGATGCGCAGCTCGCCACTGCCCCGGCGGAGGATTTGCTGAACCTGCCCTTTGTCAGGGAGGTAGGTGACACGCTGCACGCCTATCAGATGTCGAAACGCGGCAATTCACTGCGCGTGCGCGGCGAGGCGCTGCGATGGGGCGAACGCGGCGCGCGCATCAACGCGATCAGCCCCGGCATCATCATCACGCCGCTGGCCCATGACGAATTGAACGGGGAGCGCGCGGATTTCTACCGCGACATGCTGTCGAAGATGCCGGCGGGCCGCGCCGGCACACCCGATGAGGTCGCTGCCCTCGCCGCGCTGATCATGGGGCCGGAGGGCGGCTATATCACTGGCAGCGATTTGCTGATGGACGGCGGCGCGACGGCCAGCTTCTTCCACGGGCCTAAGGCCGGATCATGAGCGGGAGGGAGACAACCGGCCCCAATCGCCGCCAGATATTGCAAGCCGCCACGCTGGCAACGGCGAGCGCCTGGGCCGGCGGCCCTGCGCTGGCGCAGGGCGCCGGTCGAAGCGCGGTGGTCTTCCTCTCCCGCTCCAGCAACACCCGCATGCTGGCGGGGCATCTGGCGCGCCGCCACGATGCCGATCTGTTCGAAATCCGTCCCCGGGCGCCCTGGCCCGAGGATTACGACGAAATGGTCGCCTGGGCCACGCGCTGGCGCGAAAGCGACCGGCTTTTGCCGCTTGACGCGATCCCGGATTTTTCGAGACACGATGTGATTTTCCTCGGCTTTCCCATCTGGGGCATGTCGCTGCCCGCGCCGATGCGCAGCCTGCTTTCGGCGGTCGATTTGTCCGGCAAAACCATCCTGCCATTCATCACCCATGGAGGTTATGGCGCGGGATCGACCTTGAACGAGGTCCGTCGCCTCGCCCCGAACGCCGCCTTCGCGCCGGAGTTCGTTCTGCAATGCGATCAGGAACGCGATAATCTTGATGCGATGCAGGGGTGGCTGGATGAGGTGAAGACAGAGATTGTGCGCTGAGCTTCTGGTGACAGCGCCTCGATTTACTTCCGGAACACTTGATTGAAATGGGCCCTGGCAGATGTTTAGGGCGGCCTGAAGGGCCAATATTTCTTTAGTTTTCTGCATGCCCTGTCTGTCGGGAGCGCCCGAAAGCCCGTCTCGCGGCGCAACGTTTCCAGGCCCCACCATATGGGTTTTCAAGACCAAGCCCGATATCCGCCGCTGGCGATTTCAACCCCGAAACCGCATCGCTTCGCGAAAGGCTGAGAAACTACGCGCAGCAAGTCGGCTGTTGGGATAATAGAGGTGGTAGCCCGGTCCATAGGGGCACCAATCTTCCAGAACAGTGATCAGCGCGCCGCTTGTCAGATGCGGCGCGGCGAGGTCTTCGGGCAGGTAGGCCAGCCCTGCGCCTTCGATGGCTGACTTCAGGATCGGCAAGACGCTGTTGAAGGCAAGCTGGCCTTCAACGCGGACATTGATCTCCTTTCCGTCCTTCTCGAAGGCCCATGGAAAGAAAGAGCCCGCCGTCATCGAACGCAGATTGATGCAGGGCAGCCTGGTCAGGTCATGGGGCGTCTCGGGGCGCGGGTGCCGGTCGAAATAAGACGGCGCGCCGACGACGAGAAAGCGGAAATCCGGGCCGATCCGCATGGCGATCATGTCCTTGCTGACCGCATCCCCGAGACGGACACCGGCGTCAAAGCTGTCCTCGATGATGTCGGTGAAGCCGTAATCGATCGAGAACTCGACCTCGATCTCCGGGTATTGGTCCAGAAATCTCTGCAGTTTTGGGCGGAAGATCGTCTCGATCACATAGTCATTGCAGGTGATGCGCACCTTGCCGCCGGGCCGTTCGCGCAGATCGCCGAGATTGTCCAGTTCGATATCGATCTGCTCGAACAGCGGCCCGACCGACTGGATCAGCCGCGCGCCCGCCTCGGTCGGGGCGACATTGCGGGTGGTGCGGTTCAGAAGCCGAAGCCCCAGCCTTTCCTCCAGATTGCGCACGGCATGGCTAAGCGCGGAGGGCGTCATCCCCAGCCGCGCGGCGGCTTTCGTAAAGCTGCGGTCCTGCGCCACGGCGAGGAAGGAGGAGATGTCGCTGTGCGGACCCGATGGCATTGCTGAATTATTCTCACAGGCCCATGAAAGACAAGGCGGCTAATCATCATAATGCGCCCGGCCTATCTTGCTGCCAACCGAAATCGACATCCGAAGGAGCAAGAGATGCGGAAAGTGGTTCTGAATGAATTTGGCGGCCCGGAAAATCTGGTCGTGGAAACTGCGGACGACCTGAAGGCGGGGCCGGGCGAGGTTCTGATCGACGTGGAAGCGGCCGGTGTCAACTTTCTGGACGTGACACAGCGCAGCGGCGTTTCGGCCGTCCACAACGTCGAACTGCCGATGGTCCCGGGTCTCGAAGGCGTCGGACGGGTGCGTGAGTTGGGCGACGGCGTTGGCGAGAGTGATGGACTCAAGGTCGGATCGCGCGTGGCCTGGATGGACGGGCGTGGGTCCTATGCCAGCCAGGTGGTGATTTCATCCGACCGGATCGTATCGGTGCCGGATGATTTCACGCTCAGCCAGGGGCTGATCTTTCAGGCGCTGACCGCGCATTACCTCGTCCATGAATATCGCGATGTGAAGCCGGGCGACCGGGTGCTAGTCCATGCCGCATCGGGCGGCGTCGGGCAGTTGCTGGTCCAGTGGCTGAAGCATTTCGGCGCCTGGGTCGTGGGCACCGTCTCGACCGAGGAGAAGGCGGAGGCCGTCCGGGCGCTCGGGGCGGATGAGGCGGTCGTCTATGGCCGTGATTACGACTTCAAGGATCAGGTGCTGGCGCTGACCGATGGCGAAGGCGTCGATCTGGCCTATGACGGGCTGGGCGAAAAGACATTGATGAACACCATCGGATCGCTGCGCCGCGGCGGCACGGTCGTTGCCATCGGCGCGGCCTCAGGTCCGATTCCTGTGATTGAACCGACCGTGCTGACGCCCAAGGCGCTGCGGCTGGCGAGTGGTTCCGTCTTCAGCTTCGTCGCTGATCCAGCCGAACTGCGCAAGCGCGCCGCCGACGTCGTGACGGGCATTCAGGAAGGCTGGCTGAAGCTGGAAAGCGCCACCGAATATCCGCTGGACGGCGCGGCAGATGCCCATGCCGATCTGGAGAACCGCCGTGCCAGGGGCAAGCTGTACCTGAAGCCCTGATTTTCTGGTTCCCGGCATCCGGGGGACCAGATCCACCCCAAAGTTAGGAAACAGAGATGAAATCCAACATCATTTTTGCCGCTGCACTGGCACTAACCCCGCTCGCTGCGACCATTGCCATCGCGCAAGATGCAACAGCAGGAGCAGCCGAAGAACACGCCGATGCGCAGACCATACAGGCCATCCACGAAGAATGGGCGGAGCTGATCGCCGAAAAGGACAGTGCGGCAATCGGCACGCTTTATGCCGAAGACGCGGTGCTGATGGCGCCTGGCGAGGCTGTCGTAGAAGGCGCAGCGGCCATTGAGGCCCGATGGGCTCGCCAGCTTACGCTGGACGGCTTCTGATCAGCCCCAGCTGAGTGGTCCATTTTGATTGTTAGTACATGTCCGGCCTGTAGTCCATCTGGACGATGGTTTCCGGGGCCGGCGGGCGGTAGCCCAGTGCGCTGTGCGGGCGCTTCGTGTTATAGTGTTTCCTCCATTCCTCGATCAGGACCTGCGCCTCGCGC
>NZ_JRKN01000043.1 GCF_000763905.1 Paracoccus halophilus | reverse complement strand
GAAATGGCGGAGGCTCGACGGTCGGAACCGCCTGCCGGAGGTCATCAGCGGGGTTGAGTTCCGCGACGGCGTCCGCCACATTCAAGCTGCCGCCTGATCAAGCGTCACCAACTTTCGAGCATATCTCCGCCGACTTTGGGTGAAATCTATCGGCTGGCCTCGGCCGGGGGTGACAAGCAGAAGCAATACATGAGCTATGCCGACAAGGTGCAAAGCCCGGCCGCGCGACTCTTGTTCGAGAGGCTGGCATCGACCAATGACCGCACTCTTACGTCCTATCTGTCGCTGCTGATGACCTCGGGCCTTACGCTCTGGTCCAACCCCGCTATCGACCGGGCCACCGAGACGAGTGACTTCAATTTCCGAGACTTCCGCCGGCGGCCGCAGACCGCCTATTTCATCGCGCCGCCCCATGACAAAATCCGCGCCATCGCTCCACTTGTGCGGCTGTTCTTTTCCGATCTGCTGTCCAGCCTGCATGACCACATGCCCGGACCAGACGAACCGTGGCGTGTCATGATCATGCTCGACGAGTTCGACATGTTGGGGCGGATGCCGAGCGTTACCGACAGTATCAAGACCCTTCGGGCCTATGGCGGCCACCTGGCCGTGGTGACGCAGACGATCCCGGCGCTGGACAAGATCTATGGCGAGGATACCCGGCTTTCGCTCCAAGGTGGCGCGGGCATCAAAGTTTATCTCGCACCAAGCGAACAGCGCACCAGGTCCGAGCTTTCGGCGGCAGTCGGCAAAACCACGCACCGCGTGGTGTCGAAATCCAAGACGGTCGGAAAGGGACCCTTTAACGGGATCAACATTTCCGAACGAAACGAGGAACGTGACCTCCTGACCGAAGACGAGGCTGGGCGGCTCAAGCCTGACGAGGTGGTCATTCTTGCCAACGGCCAGCATCCCATCAAGGCTTGGCGGATCAAGTATTTCGAGGACCGCGTTCTGAAGCCGATCTTCGAGAGCCAAACCGGCCCGCTGCCCGCCCCCGATCCGAAAGACCACCAGTTGCGCGATGTTCGCGGCGATCTGGACCGCGCCAATCACCGCATCGAGCAGCTCGCGGCCAAGATCGAGGCCGATGCGCAGAAAAGAAGTCGGGTGCGCGCGGTTTTGCCTGCGGACGCCCTGCGGGCAATGGTGAAGAACAGCCCGGATCAACCTGCGCCAGCGCAGGCGGCACCAACGCCGGCACCGTCAGCCCCCATGCGGAGGCGGCGGGTGACGATGGCGGTTCAGGCCGACAAGCTTCTGCGGACGAGCGACGACGCCGTTGAGGCGCTACGGTCTGCCGCTCGGAAGGTGAACGGTATCGTGCCGCCCCCGGATGACGATGCAGAGCCGATGGCAGCGACAGCATGAAAGAGCGGCCTACGGGCCGCTTTTTTCATCGAGCAGAAACGGATTGCGAGATACATCGGCCGGCGCGGGATAAACTCGGAAACACAATACAAATCCGCGCCGGCTGATATAAGCTTTTTGTCTGTTCCTGACGCAAACGGCAACTTATCCTTTTGGATAGACGTATAGCCGTTCCTTCATTTCTCACCCTTATCAGTCAACAGTCCGACGCCCTGTCTGGCTATGCGCATTTTCTCGGCCGGGAAGGGGCGCAGCAACTCGGCCGCCTCGGCCGGCGAGCCATACAGCCAGGTCTCGTAGTCCTCGGGATCGAGGATCACAGGCATCCGTGTCGGATGGACCGGCTCAACCAGCTTGTTGGGCGAAGTCGTCACCATCGTGTGCGTGGTCCAATCGCCTTCATCGCCCTCGATGCCGGGCTGTCCGCCTCGCCACAGGCCCGCGAAGGCAAAGAGGGGGCGAGGATCGGTCCCGGTCAGAGCAAACCAGAAATCTTCTGCCGGATTGCGGCCCTTTGCCTCCCGGAAGCTCGTTCCAGGGATCAGGCATCTACGGTTCAGAAAGCTATCTTTCCAAAGGCCGGATTTGGTAAGCTTGTCGTCGCGGGCATTGTTCCAGGCGTCCGGCTTCAGCGTCTTGCCGGTCTTGGCCGATACCTTGGGCGTCAGGAACCCCCAGTGAGCCGAGACCAGCTCGCGGGTTCCGTCTTCGCCCAACCGAAGGATCGGAGCTTCATATTTGGGCCAGATGGCGGGAAGGGGTTCGGCGTTGCCCAAATAGTCGCGGGCCGGATCGACGGCAAAATGTCGGCGCGTGCTGTCCTGGCTCGCTAACATCGCATAAAGGTTGCACATCGGCCTCTCCTTTGCTTTTCAGCCTGCGAGCGGAAATGCGGTCCCGTCAATGCCTATCGCAATCGACCGCCATAGGCTTCGGCCAGCAGATCGGCAACGCGGGCAAGTTCTGCCACGCGCAGCGTCGGCGCTGTGATGGCTGCTGCGCGCGCCCATGCCGCGCGCAGCATGGCACCCTTGGGATGGTCACGACTGGCGAGATCGAGCGCCGGGCCAACATCCGTGTCTCGACCCGGATCATGCTGCCCGGCACGTCGCGCGGCGCGCTTCAGTGTTTCGATGGCATGTAGCAATTCTTCCCGGCCCGCGATCTGTTCGGACCACGAACCGCCGAAGGCGACATTGCGAAGCTGACCAGACCTGTCCATTTTGCCCCCTTGATGCAGGAGAACAAAGATAGAACATAAGGGACAACCTGCCTATCCGCGAAATCTAGTGCCATGCCCCCTTTCCGCGTCCTCTATCTCGATATGAACTCGTTTTTCGCTTCGGTCGAACAGCACCTCGATCCGGCGCTGCGCGGTCGGCCGGTGGCGATCACCGCCGTCGATTCGGATGCTGGCGCCTGCGTCGCGGCCAGCTATGAGGCGAAAGCCTATGGCGTGAAAACCGGGACGCGGGTGGCAGATGCGCGCCGCATGTGTCCTGGCATCGTCTTTCGGCCGAGCCGCCACAGGCTCTATGTGCGGTTCAATCTCGCCATCGCAGACGTGTTGGACCGCCACGCCGAGCTGACGCATATCCGCAGCGTGGACGAATTTCAGCTAGCGTTGTCGGGCGACGCGCAGTCCCTAGACGGTGCGGCCGAGCTGGTGGCGCGGCTGAAAGCGACAGTGGCGGCCGAGGTCGGGCCTTGCCTGCGCTTCAGTGCTGGCCTTGGACCGAACCACTTGCTGGCTAAAATCGCCGGGAAATTAGAGAAGCCGAATGGATTCCAGTGGCTTAGCGTCGAGAATATGCCAGATCGTATTGCGCATCTGGCGCTGGACGATCTGCCTGGGATTTCACGCGCCATGAAGGATCGACTGATGCGCGCAGGCGTCTATGACGTGCCCCAGCTCTGCCAGCTCGATCCGCGTCACGCCCGGTTGATCTGGCGATCTGTGGAGGGCGAGCGTTTTGTTCGGATGCTTCAGGGGATGGATATTCCGCTGACCGCGACGCAGCGCGGTGGCTTCGGGAACAGCAAGATCCTGTCGCCGGAGTATCGCGATCCACGGCGGGCCTACATGGTCGGACGCTGGCTTGTCGAGAAGGCCACCGCGCGGCTGCGCCGCGATGGCCGCGTTGCCGGCCGGTTCAGCCTCACGGTGTCCATGCTGGCCGGGTCGGTCTGGTCGCGGGGGGTGAGCTGTTTCCCGACACAGGACAGCGCCTTTTTTCTGCGGCTTCATCGCGCTCTGTGGAAGGCGCTTTGGCGCAACGGTCGCCCCGGCCAGGTCATAGCCGTAGGAGTCCAGCTTGGGGACGTGTCGCTGCTGGCCGAACGCCAAGGCGATTTGCTCAAGCCTTTGGGTCCGTCTGAAAAGACACGCGGCGAACAGGTGTCCGCCGCCGTCGATCAGATCAATGCCCGGTTTGGTGACGGCGCAATCCGCTATGGGATCAATGCGCCGCATCCGGGTTTTTTCGAGAGGGGGTAGGGCGGTCAGATCGCCAGATCGTCCAGACTGCGGCCCTCATCAAGTCTGGCTTGCACCCACCGAGGCTTGCGCCCCCGGCCACTCCAGGTCAGCGTCTTGTCGTCTGGATCGGCGTATTTCGGGGCGATAGCGGGTTTCGGCATCCGCGCATCGCCAACGAGATCCTTCAGCGAAAACCCATACTGGCCAGCCGCTTCCTTTGCCGCATCAAGGGCCTTTTGCCTTTGGCGAGCCTCATAGGTCTCGATCTGTCGGCCCACCTGCTTCTGTAGGTCGCGCAGCTCGGCCAGTGTCATGGCTTCAAGGTCGATGTTCATCCGCATCTCCAATAAAAAGGGCGGCCCACTGGCCGCCCCTTTGTCCCTCGGGGATTTCTATTTGCGTAGGAGCCTCGCACGTTCCTGCATCCGGTTGAGAGTCAGCGCAACCCCTGTTGAAGCCCTCTGGACGGCAGGAAGGGAACCAATCGCCTGCCCTGCACGCCCAACGGCGTTCTGGCCCCGGAGTGTCTGAATGGGTGCCGCTGCTATGCCACGCGCAGCGCCGAATGAGCGCATCCCGGCTGTTGCCATCGCGCCCAAGCCACCGGCGGCGAGACGACCGGCAGCAATGACGCCGATTTGTTGGAGGTTCCCCGAAACAGAGGATACCAGCATTGGAAGGAATGCGATGCAAAGAACGATCAGGGCTTCAAGGATTAGGAAGGGGATAAAGGCACCAATGCTACCGAAACTGTCGGTTCCAATGTCCGAGATCATCTTGTTGCCCATCCCGATCATGATGGCGAAGATCGAAGCTATAAAAATAGGATAGAGCGCCCAGCTTACGCACGCCGAAATCCATCGCTCGAAATAGTTTTTGGTGTTGTCGAAGAGCGTCATGGCAATGGCTATGGGGGCCAGACCCAAGAGGATTGTAATAACAACCTTCGGAAAGAGGATCATAATTGCAGAGGCCGCACCAATTAGCACAATTCCCACCGTGCAGGTAAAGCCGACAAGGCCGCCCATGAACCAGCCGCCAAATTCTGACGCAATGTTGGTAGATGCCGTTGACAGGTTGACCAACACACGGTCGATGGACGCTCCAAATCCATCTGCCACAGTTGATCCGCCCCATGTTTCGCCCGCTGCATCAAGTATGCGTGCAGCGATTGCCTCGATAGCTTTTTGAATGCCGCTCGCAACTTTCCAAAATTCATTCCAATTCCAGGCAAAGATACCGATCAGCGCAATCTTTATCATCAGACCGATTGTAGCCTGCCAAGAAATTGGTCGAAACTGCATCATCATGTTGATGCCAACGAGGGCGACAGCTATGACTGCCATATAGCCGACGAGTGTCCCGGAAGCAGTAACCAGTGACAGAAAGGTATTTCTTGCCACATCTGTTAGGAATGATTCAGCGGTGGTTACAATGTAATCGACAATGCGCATGGTTACTGTTTCCTAAATGCTGCACAAACATCTAATGCTGGCTTATTTAGGTCGCCCGCTTCAAATGTTTTTTCATCTAAGATTTGCAGAAGTTGGTTTTTGTCGATGCCAGAGATAAGCTGAGTAAGTTGCTCTTCGGCTTTGTCCCAGCTTGGATATTCTGTGCTGCATTCGCAAGTTTGCGTGGAAATGATTTCGCTTTTCCTGCCGATGTCGTAGAGCGCGATAAGTAGAGACACCTTGTTCGTATCCCTTGGTCCAGCATTTTTCACCCAATCTGGACGTGCAGGCTTTACACAGCCTGCCCTTGTGACGCCTGCCCCGGTGCTACGCTCGTCTATGTCCGGTATGGTCATGTCGATCTGAGGCGTGTGTTCACCTAGGACGGTTTCTGCTTTTGGGGATGCGGCACCGAGAAGGCTCACGGCCGCTGCCACACCCAGACTGACTACTGCCACGCCCCCGATAACGGTCATCTTCGTGCTAAACATCTGTGGGGCCTCCGTGGTCGATGCTGTCAGGCAAGTAAAACTCCAAGACGCCACGATCACCGCCAGCCCGACCAGTCTGGATCACTACGTCAATCGAGCTTTGGATGTAGCGCAGCGTATCGGCATATGTGAGCGGCAGTTCTGCCTTCAGGGCCATGATCGCCAGCTTAGCCAGGGCTAGCTTTGGCGTCTCGGCATGGATCGTCGTCATGGACCCGCCATGCCCCGTATTGATCGCCTCGATGAAGGTCATAGCCTCGCGGCCGCGCACCTCGCCCACGATCAGTCGATCCGGTCGCATCCGCAGGCACGAAGTTAGCAGAATGTCCGGCGTGCGGGCTTTGCTGTCGCGATCAGCAATCAGCGTCACCACATTCGGTTGCGCGGGCACCAGCTCGGCCGCGTCCTCAATGGTGATCATGCGCTCATGGTCCGGCACGAACGAGAGCATTTTACGAGCAAAGACTGTTTTCCCGCTGTCCGTAGCCCCCGAGATCAAGGCGTTCATCTTTCTGTCCACGATGAAGCGCATTGCCCCGTCGATGTCGCCGTCCCCGGCCAGCTTCTTCAGATGCTGCTTCATTTCCGCACGGGCATCATCCACGGAATATTCGTGGCCGTGCAGGAATTTCACTTCGATCTGATCCAGCGGGAGCGTCGAAAAGAACCGCAAGGAAATGGCTGCACCCTTCAGGACAGCGGGTTCGCTGACCACCTGCGCCCGCACAGGGCGGCCCCGATACTCAACCGAAGTCGAGATGATCGGGGACTCCCGACCAATGGTCAGCTTTCCGGCGCTGGCAATGTGGCGGCCGAGATCGCTGACCTCGATGCGGGTCATGGGCGCGCGGTCCATCGGCTGCATGGAAGCATCGCCATGCTCAAGGGACCATATGCGCCCATCGGGGTTGATAGCGATTTCAACCAGCTTGGGGCTGTCGATGACAGCCCCAATCCGCGAAAGCGCCTCGTCAAGATAGCTGCCGTGGCTCATGTCGTTCATGCTTAGAAAATCTCCAGGTCGCGGTCCACCATGACAGTGATCCGGGTGCCCTGGGGGACCGTGATCGTCGGCGGCATGTTGATGTATTTTCCGATGGCCGCGTCCGTCGCGCCGCCCAGGGCGTCAGTCACCCCGGAAACAGCCTGGGTGCTGCCGCCGCCCGTCGAGATCGTGACGCCGCTGCTGTCGTTGCCGTTATCCTCGATAATCGCAGGTATGGCCGAGATTGTCGAAATGAGCGCCGCAGCTCCAAACCGCTTGAGGAAATGGTTGTTGACCTTGCCGGTTGTTCCAGACCGGCCCAAGGCGTCGCCCCCGAAGGAGCTGATCTGCACCGATTGGTTGTCGGGCATGATGATCCGTTCCCATGCGACCAGAAGACGGCTCTGCCCCGTATCCACGTCAGAGGAATAGCTGCCGATCAGCTTGGAACCGCGCGGGATCAGGACGCGCGATCCATCATAGGCGACAACATCGGTCGTCACCTGACCACGGATCGGACCTTCGAGCGTGGAATCTATGGCCGTTTCGAGGACAGCCTGAATCATCGTCCCCTGCGTCACGGTATTGCTCGGGTTGACGATGATTTCCGCGCGCTGCACCTGCACTGGCCGACCGGCATTGCGAACGAACTGCGCGTCATCGCTAAGTTTCGCGGCCTGTTGTTCTGCCGCAGGGTCGCCGCCCATCATACCGCCGATCGCACCCGCCGCCTCGCTGCCGACGCCGCCACCGCCTATGGCGATCATCGAGGATGTGAGGCGCTGCTGTTCAAGCTGGGCAGCCTCGTCAGCCGCCTGGCGCCGTTGCGCAAGAAGATCTTCGTTGCCGCCGGGGGCAAGACTTTGCCCGCCCTGAAGGCGCAGCATGTCCATTTCGTTGTTCAGACCAGCGATTTCCAGATCACGACCTTGGATCGCATCCTGCAACTCGCGCTCGCGCGCCTCGGCCTGCTGCCGGAGCTGGTCGAGTTCTTCGCGCATCGCCGCCAGGGCGCCGTCATCGACTTGCGGGGCTTCGGCCTCGGCCGGCTGGTTCTTCAGTCCGTCGATTTGCTCCTGTAGGCTACGGATCAGATCGACCACTTCGCTGTTGTCGCCTGTCTGCACCGGCTCTGCCTCGGGTTCGGGGGCAGCTTCCGGCGCTGGTTCGGCCCGTTGGGGGCGGGCCAGGTCGCCAAAGCCGCTTCCTTCGGTCTGAAATTCGCTGGCCTGCCTGATCGGCAGATCGCCCTCGCCCTCGGGCTGCGAATAGACATAGACGGCCCCGGCCAGGACGGCGGCACCGCCAAGCATGAGAGCCATTTTCCCCGCACTCGGCTTCGGCTTGGATTGCACCGGCCCGTCCGCTTTCTCGCCCTGAAGTTCAGCGAGGCGCTTACGCAGGGCATCGTTTTCCTGATCGCTCATTTCACCAACCTCACAGCTTTCATCATGCCGACAGTCGTTTCCACCTGCCCCAAGCGAAGCACCCAAAACGGGCTGGTGCCGGTGACACGAACGGTTCCGTCCGCCATGGTCGTGGAATTGACAGTGATTTCCTGCCCGGTCGTGACCTTGAAGATGGCAGGCATTTCACCGTTGCGGCGGAATTTGAAGTAGGTGAATGCGCCGTCATCCCACACCTGCGTTGGGCTGGCGGCATTAATGATGTTCGCGCCATAATCATGATTGGATGGCCCTCGAACGATCTGACGATTTGCAGGGGTCGAGCTGCCCGAGCCGCGCGGATAGGTGAACCGAACGACGGAGAATTGCGCCCTCGGGGATTCGGAAACCTCGAAATAATACTGCCGCTTGTTGGTATAGACGTTGATGTTCGTCGCTGCGCCGCTGACAGTCGGCTTCATCACGAAGGCGCTTCCGCCTGGCACAGCATCGAAATTGAAGCTGACCGTATCGCCAGCGATCACGGACGTGATCTGTTCATCGGGGCCAAATTCTACCGACGTCACCCGGCCCATTTGGGTCTGAACCCGATACACCTGACCGTCTACCCATTGCGCATAGCGCACGCGGGAGTCGAGATTACCAGCCCTGGGCGTGACTTCCGCCAATGCCGAAGATGCGCCAAAGCCTGCGGCAAACATGCCGATGGCAAAACCCAATGCGAGCTTCATTGGTGATCCTCCAACCTGTCAGAAGCAATGCCGTATTCGTAAACAGAGAAGCCGAAGGGATTGGTCCAGACTTCATCGAGAGAGCGGGCCTCGGTCGTTTCGTAGCGGAAAGCGAGCGTCACCGTGAAAAGCCCCTGGGTCACGCCATCGTCGTCGGCCAGGCGCTTCCTGATGCGCACCGTCGCTCGATCTTCCGTGATCAGGGTGACGGAGAGGACTTCCACGTCCATGCGAGCGCGCGGACCATATTTCCGCTCGGGATAGTCCGGGTTTTCTGACGACCAGAGGCTGCGCATCGACTCAAGCGCCGCGCCCGAGGATCTTTCCAGGACGGAACGCACCCGCACATCGTTGTCGAGCTGGTTGAAGGTTTCGCGGTCCCGGACATAGGAATAGACAAGCGACTGCACCACGGCATCGCGCTGCTGAACCGAAATCGCTTCCAGGTTCACCATCGGCAGCGCCATCCCGGTTGAGGGATCGAACGGCACGAGGACGGGTGCCGGCGTTTCATGGCTTGCCGCCACGATAGCCGCCATGATGCAGCCGAAGCCGCCGAACACCCAGCCTGCGGTCCCGAATTTCTTCCAGAACGCTTCCCGGCGGGCCGCACCATAAATCAACTCTTCCTCGATCACACTGGCTTGTTCCCTAGCGACGACTGGCGTGGCTTTCGCCTTTTTGTTCTTGAAATTGAACATTATTGCCTCACTTCATGTCCGGGATGGTGAAATCCATCATCTCTTGCTCCTGCGCCCAGGCGCTCGCCTGAGACACATCCGACATGCCCATCCCGTAGCTCTGCATGGCGAGAAGCTGGTTGTTCAGGATCAGTTCCTTGACCGCTTCGCCCATCATCCTCGTGTTAAGGTCGATGGCCTCTTTGATGCCTGTCTGCTCGGGAATCTCGCCAACCAGCGTGTCGAGACGCTGCAAGCTGACGGCGCTTTCGCGCTGCACCGTATCCGCGGCGGCCGCGACGACCGCGCCTGTCGTCGCCTGCGTGGCCGCCCGTTGCTGCCCCACATCGGCCGATTTCCCCATCTGTTCGACGCGCGCGGGATCGAGGCCGGCCTTGGTCATCGTGGATTGGGCAGAGGACTTGATGGCCGTCCGATACCCCGAGGACAGCCCCGACCAGTCACCTGCCGAGGCCGATGAGGCGGTCTGAAGGATGCTGGTCATCTTGGGGTCCAGCACCTTGTCGAGCGCGCCGCCCATGAGAAGGCCCTGAATATCGGCCTTCCCCGTCAGGACCGCATAGATGCCCTGAAGCTCGCTCGTCTGCTTTTCCAGTTCAGCAAGCTGGTCAACCAGCTTGTCGAGCATATCGGTCTGGATGCCGTAGTCTTCCAGCATCCGCTTGATCTGGTTGATCTGCTGCGCGATGGACTGGGTATCGACGGTAGGAACGCCTTGGGCATGGAGCGCAGCCGGCGAGGGGAAAGCAAGGCCGGCACAGAAAAGAAAGTGTTTGATAGCTTTCGGCATCTTACAGATCCTCTTGTTCGAAATTCATCATCTGCCGCTCTTGCGCGTAGGCCGAGGCCGCCGCGATCTGTTCGGCAGTAAGGGGTTTGGAACGGGTGGCATTGAGACGGGTGCGCATGACCAGAAGCCGGGCGAACTCCGCCCGAACATAGCTGTTCAGCGCCATAGCCTCGGCAGCATTCGCCGTCTTGTCGATCCTGGACATGACTGCATCGAGGCGCGTCATCGCCACCTGCATGTCCTGCATGACTTCATCGGCGTAGACCGCCGTGGCGCCGCCGGTCATCGCCATTTCAGCGTTCGCCATATACGACGCCTCGATGGAGCCGATCTGGTCGGCAGCACCAAGTTTCGACATATATTCCCGGTATTTGTTCGGGATAACCGTCACATAGTTCTGCGTTTCCTTGAACGGCGGGACGCCGCCGTGCTTCTGCACATTGCCCGGCCCGGCATTATACGCGGCAAGGGCAAGGATCATGTCGCCGCCGAAGCGATTGAGTTGCTGGGCCAGATAGCGCGCACCACCAACCGCCTGCACATAGGGATCATGTTCATAGGTGCCGCGAATGCCGAGGTCGGAGGCGGTGCCGGGCATGATCTGGGTAAGACCATAGGCCCCGACTGGCGAACGGGCATAAGGATTGAAACGGCTTTCCTGCCATATCAGGGCTTGCAGCCAGCATCGCCACTGGATCAGCGACAGGCCAGCGTTCTGAAGGTGGTGCGTGTCCTGTGCGGCGCGGATGATGATCTGTTCGACGCTTTCCCGTCCATCACTGAACAGACGTTCAGCGGCCGCGCTGTTCTCGGCCCGGTAAGCTGTCCCTGCGGCATCCGCAGCGCCGGCTTCGCCTTCCAGTTCCGAAACCATGGCAGAGGTATCAGCACCGCCATTCGGCAGCGTCATACCCTCTTTCACAGCCTCAAGCTCTTCACGCTGCCGCTGTTCGGCTTCGAGCTGTTTCCTCGCTTCCTCATCCTTCTGACGTTGAAGCTCAAGGTCCGCTTCCATCTGGGCCGTTATCTCGGCTTCCTTCGCGATCTTCGCCGGGTCCACGACCGGGACGCCCTGCGCGAACGCCGATGTAGAGAGCAGCATTGCGATCAGCCCGCCGAAGGCAGGTCGCGCAAAAGATGAATTATTGCACGACATTGTAAGGCCCATCTTCAACCGCACCTTCATAGACGCCCACCTTGCGAACGGCGTCCTGACGAGACTCGGCCCACAGTTCGGGCAGCGGGCGCAGATTGCAGGTCAGATCGCCCCGTGCCGTGAAGCATTTGCTTTTGATCGGCTGCGATTGGGTTCCCGCGCAGGCCGACACGGCAAGGGAGGCCATAAGGGTCAACAGAACATGCTTACGCATCATCAAATCCTTTCCAGAAATCGGGGCGGGTGCGATAATCGGCGCCAACCAGAGCTTCACCGGCTTTCATGCCGCCGAGGATCGTCAGGAGTTTGCCGAGTGCCGACAGGTCGGTGTCGATCACGTGGGAGCCGTCATCCGCGCGAAGCAATGCGACCCGCGACCCCGGATTGACCCCCATAAGAATTTCAAGCTCTTTTTCGTTCAGACCGAGGCCGTCATAATCCGAAACCGATGCCTCTTTGTTCGGCAGCATCATCTTGCTCGGGAGAGCCTGTAGAAGCGTCCGGCCATGCGCAGAGGCATTTAGCTGGTGCGCAAACTGCGTCATCATGACAACGACAGTGTTCTGCTTTCGCGCGGTGACGAGCCAGTTTTCAATGCGCGCGGCGAAATAGTCGTTGTCGAGCGCCTTCCAGGCTTCGTCGATGATGATGACCGTTGGTTTCTTGTCCTCGATCTTCCGCTCGATCCGGCGGAAGATGTATGACAGCACCGCCATCCGCGCCTTGTTGTTCTCGCTGTCCAGAATATCGGTCAGGTCAAATCCGACGAATTGCCCGTCCAGCGAAAAATTGTCCTCGCGTTCTCGCCCGAAGATCCATCCGAACCTGTGCCCGTCCGTCCATTCGTTCATCCGGTCGGCAAGCGCGCCGCCGTCAGGCGTGGCGGCAACGAGCTGCGCAAATTCCGTCCAGGTCCGAAGGTTGAGGTTCCGGGCTTCCGCGTTCTGTCGCACGGCGGCGCGCACCGCGCGCGACTGCTCGGGCTGCAACTGACCGTGGCCGCTTTCCATCAGGTGGATGAGCCAGTCGCTCAACCACTCTTGGCCGGCCGTGTCCGTTTCCACCCAAAGGGGGTTCAATCCAGTGCGTTCGCCGGCGCGCAGCTCGGAATATTTTCCGCCCAAGGCCCTGACTGCCATTTCCATGCCGCGCCGGTAGTCGAAGACGAACACCCTGGCGCCGACGCGCTGTGCTTGCGCTGCCAAGAACGCTGCCTGGACGGATTTGCCCGACCCCATGCGCCCGAGGATGAGTGTGTGGCCGTTGGTCGGTTCCTTCGCAGGATCGCCTTCCTCGTGAAAATTGAAGCGGTATGCGCTGCGGGTGATTGTGGGGAACCATGTGATCGGCGTTCCCCACGGCACATTGCCGCCGGGCTTTCCCATCGCGGCACGATGCAGCGCAGCCATGTCGGCAAACTGTTCGTTCGTGATGGCCCCTTCGCGAATGCGATAGGCCCGGTTGCATGGATGCTGCGAGAAATAGACGGTGCGCGCAGTATAGCCCTGCGTTACCATCTTGACCCCTGCGGTCACGGCAATGTTGCGGATTTGCGAGCTGATTTTTGCGAGTTCATCTTCGCTGTCAGCATAAATTGCGACCGCCATCTGGTGATGGCCGAATGTCACTTCACCGGACGCCAGCCGGTTTTGCGCTTCAACAAGCGCATTAACCAAGTTCTGTGCCTTGTCATTGATGGCTTCACGGCGGCGAAGTTCGCGCGAAAGCCGTTCTTCCATAAGGCTGTTGTTGATCGGCGTGAAGTAATTCGACACCACCATATCAACCGGAAGATCCAGCTCATCGAACATGGTCACGAAGGATTCGCGCGGATATTCCTTGATACTGTAAATCATGCCGACGCGATCTGGCAGGCTTCCGCCCGTCAGGTAGATCTTGTCGCCCTTGAAGGTGACGCGGGTATTCGACACCGCCTCGGCTACTGTCCGGTCAAGCGTGCTATGGAAGGTCGGAACCTCGATCCCGGTATTGATGCTTTCGAGGAAGCCCAGCAATTCGCCGCTCGATGCCGTGAGAACGCGAGGCTCCATGTTCGACAGCGCGGTTCGCAGAAACTCAACTACCTCGTGAAGCTGGACCACCTGTGCATTGACCTGGCTGGCAAGCAGTTCGCGCGATTTCTTCAGGCTGAACGGGATCTTGGACAGCACATCGGGGCGCTTGATGACGGTGATCGTGATCGTGTGTTCGCGCAGGTTTTCCCGCTGCATGTAGCCCTGCCAGCGCCGGTCAATCTGCGCCGCGAAGCTGTCTCCTGCGACGGGCGGCAAGGACGTGTCTATCCGACGCGAAACCTTGTGGACCGTATAGGAAAACTTGTCGCCGGTCTGCGCGATCACGCTGGCGAAAATATCTTTCATCCTGTCCAGCATTTCATCGGCAACAGTCAGACTGTTCAGGCCAGAAACGCGAATGCACTGGAAGAACTCATTCCCTTTGGTGCGAATGGTATGGTCATCGACCAGCGAGACATAAGGCAGCTTCGATGCGACGGATTCCTCTTTGCGGACCCATTGCGGAAGAATTTCCAGTGCGGCCGGGCCGATTGGCAAATTACGGTTCATAGGAATCAGCCCCCCAATGATCTCTGTTTTTCGTGCGGCGGGTTTTCTTGCTCACGATGGTCACAACATCGAAGAAATGGGGGTCCCATTCGGCTGCAAGCCAGAAAGCCGGGTAAATGAGGGCCGAGACTGGAATCATCCAGAAGCTCTCGGCCCACACAAATCCGATGACGGACCCTGCCATCCAGATCACGGCATAGAACATCGGCAGGCCCATGAGGCGAGGCGGACGGATGAGACCGAGAAAGAGCAGGGACCGTCTAACCATGGCGGTTACTTACCCCACATGGCGTTGACGATGGTTGCTGCACCCGCGACGATGGCGATGCCCGCGACGACATAAACCACGGTGCGGAAATCCACATAGCCCATCAGCCATGCAGCGCCGATGCCGATGACGGCGAGCGTTGCCATCGCTTTGCCGAGCGGGCCGGTCAGCGTCGTGGCGATGCCAGTGAGGATATTCGTGATCGGGCTCAAATTGATCGTGCCTGCGGCCAAGGCAGGCGAAGTGCTGACGGCGACCACGCCGGCGACCAGCACCATGAAAATTGCAAACTGCCAGGCTGAAACCGGCATCATCTTTGTCATAGCATGTCTCCTGACAAACGGTTGAAAATGGCCATCACCTTGCGGACGTGGCCGATGGTTTCCCGATACGGCGGGATGCCGCCGTGGCGTGAAACAGCTTCCGGGCCGGCGTTATAGCCGGCCAGGGCCAGCTCTTTCGTGCCGAAGCGATCCAGCAGAGAGAGCAGGTAGCGGGCAGAACCGTCGAGGTTCTGGTGCATGTCGTGGGGGTTGACCCCAAGAACGGCGGCCGTGCCGGGCATGAGCTGCCCCAAGCCGATGGCGCCAACGTGGCTGCGGGCTTTCGGGTTGTAGGCGCTTTCGACCTCGATGTTGGCGCGGAAGAAGAAGCGCCACTCATTGACCGTCAGGCCAGACTTGCGCAAAGCCGGATGACCGCCATAGCGCATGGCCGTGCTTTCAATGGCGTCGATAACCTCCGGGCGTCCAACTACACGGCGCGGCACCGAGACATCGCCGCCCGGCCGCTCAAGAAGCGTCTGGGCGTCTTTGGGAAGTGATGCCTGGCGTTCCGCTTGGGGAATAATCGGACTGCCGTGTGCCCCATAATGTCGGGCGAAACTTGAACTTTGTTGCCTAAACTGAAAACTGCCGTCTGATGATGGGACGAGGACCATGCCCTCGGCCCACCCCGGAAGTGGATTAAGTGTCGCCGCCGCCCACAGGAGCGCAGCTACCGTCTTTGAAAACCTCAATGGATTGTCCCTCTGTCGTCGGCAACGCGACGGTCGGCAGGCCCCAGCTCATGAGCTTGGACATGACGCCGAGAGCCGTTCGCGTGACTTCCGGTTGAATTGTGAGCTTCAGGACAAGAAGCCGCCTTGTCTTTCTGTCCGGGGCGACCACCTGGAAACCCCACTGTCCTACAACCGCTGTGCCTTTTTTCGACACGGTTTCAAGACATTCGACAATGACGGAACCGCCTTCTGCAACGACCTCCTTGACTTGATCTGACACAATCACTGGCGTTGTCGCTCTTTTCATATCGCGGCCCCCTGCTGCTTGACGGGAGCCTTTTGCACCATCTTCATGTCCGCCGCACCAATTCCGGCGCGGTGTAACATGTTCACCGTAACAATAAATGTTTTTGTTGGTCAAGACCTGTTTCGCACTTTGCCCGACAGTTATGTTCTGGCTATAACAGGTCAACTAGCAGCGCCCAGGGGTTGTGTCACGAGCGATTTGTCTGTGCTCAAAAACGACCGTTGACGCAACCACGCCAAAGGTGCTGCAAAACCCATGCGGCGCATGAGTTTTGAGACATGACCAGTTCAGACGCCGATATGAGACAATGAGGCAGGAAGATGGCAACTATCGGATACTCGCGGGTTTCGACCACAGGTCAGGACCAGCGGATGCAGATCGACGCTCTGAAGCTGGCCGGTTGCGATTATGTCGTGACCGAGGTGGGCAGCGGCGCCGCGGAGAAGGCGCGACCGCAGCTAAGGAACCTTCTGGATAGCCTGTCGCCAGACGACACCCTGGTTGTCTGGCGGTTGGACCGGCTTGCCCGCAGCGTCAAAGAGCTGACCGAGATCGCCAATGATCTCTCAGCCCGAAAAGTAAGCCTTCGATCCTTGAACGAGCATGTAGACACCACCAGCCCACATGGCCGGATGATCTTCCACTTTTTTGCGATGCTTGCCCAGTTCGAGCGGGATCTTATTGCCGAGCGGACACGGGCTGGCCTCGAAGCTGCCCGCGCGCGAGGCCGTGTAGGGGGACGAAAGCGCCTTCTCACCCCAAGCCAGATCCGTCAGGCGCGGTCATGGCTCGATGCTAAACAGATGACCCAAGAGCAGGCCGCCCGCGCTTTGGGGGTCAGCCGCGCCACTTTGGCGCGTGGCTTGAGCGGTAAACCGGAGGGAGTGACATGAGCCGAAGAACCGCCGTAAGCTGCGTGATCCTGTCCATGATGCTGTCTCTTGCCGCTGAAGCCGCGCCACAGCCGTTGCATCTATGCGCGCCACCGGCCGATCCTATTGAAGATCAAGAACTCTTGGCCCGCTACAGCATGACGCCTCAAGAGGAATATAGCCGCTACTTCGATGACCTGAACGCCTACTTGCTGTGCCTTCAGAAATCCCAGGCTGACATCATTGAACAAGGACGGTTCTGGCATGACCGCTACATAGAACTGTTCGGAGAGGGATAGAACTGTTTTGTAAGGTTGATACTTGTTATATTCGCACCCGTGTCCTAACACTCCGCCTTATTACAGGAGCTTTTCAGATGAGATCGAAGCTATTTGCTGTGATGCTCGGGGGGGCGGCCACTGTGGCAGCCGCACCATCCGCCAGCGCATATCCCATTGATTGCGCAATCCTTCTCTGCCTTGCTGGCGGGTTTCCGGCATCAGCGGAATGCTCGGCCGCCAAAGCCGAGTTTATCCGCCGGATCACCCCCTGGCCCATCGAACCGCCCTTGCAGCTATGGAACTGCCCCATGCGCAGCAGCGGAGGCATAAGCGTTCCTGGCATTGGCGCAGACGGCCTCACTGACGATGTTCGCAGGTATCGCGACGGGATCGAGATCTATCACGTCCAGATGTATTACCACAAACGCGGTGGCGACAACGAATACATCACCGACAACACTGTCGTCGGTGAATATCAAGCGAATGGGGATTTCCGATGGGTCGGAGCGAGTTACCAGCACGGCCCGGCCTGGCTTGCGGAAGCATCCGGGGGAACAACCTACACCCGGACGATTGGTGGCTGCGACGATGACCGCCCCTGGCGCGTCGGACGCACCTGTCCGCCTTCGCAGACAGTCACGACGAACGATCACATGGGACGATTGCGCGGTGTCTTCATCCGCTACCAAGATCATTCTGGCGCATACCACGTTGAAGGCGTTCGCTACTGAACCTTGCGCCCAACCGCGCAAGAACACACTAAGAATTGCCGCGCCCCCCCATCTGTCGTAGGGTTCGCGGTTAAAAGCACCAAAAAAGGAGCAGAGCAGAATCAGGAAAATCGACCGCCCAAAGTAAAACCCCCCGCGCGGGGTCCGCACGAGGGGGGGCTTGGTTAGGTAACACAGGTTTGGCGACCTGCATTGCTCACGAATGTTACGAGCATAGTTACTTCCCCGCCCCCGGAAATCAAGAGCAAAAACGCATTTGTGCGAACGGATGCGACGTGCCTGCGGCCCTGCGCCTCACCAGATCGAGGAGCAGAAGAACATGAGCAGATCAGCGGCTGCGGCCGTGAACCACCAAACACATCCATGTCTGCCTACGGGCATGACCCTAAGCCACGTCATCGAGCTGATCGAGCGGGTCGGGCGACACATTGGCTTGGGAGCCAGGCGCCGGGAGGCGCTGTTGCGGATGATCCGTCAAACGGCGCCGACCGATTGGACTTCAGCTGATCGCGATCCCGTCTGTTTCCGCCCGCAGCAGGACTTGGCCCAGGACCTCGGCATCACAGACCGGGCAATGCGAGCGCATGAACACGCCTTGGCGCAACTCGGCCTTGCGTTCATCGACACGACAGCCAACGGGCGACGTTCGGGAAGAATGCTTCCCGGCGGCCGCCGTCTTGGCGTGAATTTCAGGCCCATGATCGAACGGATCGGCTGGCTGATGGACCTGGACGAAGCCCATCAGGCAGCGATACGGCGCATTGTCGCCCTTCGCCTAGAATGCTCTGCGGCGAAGCGCGACGCCCGGCAGATGGTCGAGCAGTTGCTTGAGATGGACCCTCGGCACCGCAAACTGCCGGCCTATCTTCAGCGCATGGCATCATGGCCCCGTCGCTACAGCTCGTTCAGATGCTCGGAGGAACTGGACGCGCATCTGGACGAGATCAACGAGCTGGTCGATGACGTTAGAGCTGACCTGCAATGTCATGATGATTCTTCCGGCAGGGCAGAATCCCAGATTCCGGCAATACTAAATACAACTCCAAAGATTCTTGAACTTTGTAGCGGTTCCTCCGCCATAAAAGGGACGGCCCGCAAGCGGCCCGACGACGACTTTCTTAAGTCTGCGCCTAACGGCGCAGAATGCAGAGAAAAAAGTATCGGCGGCTTAAGCCCTGCTGGCAACCCCGACGATCTGTCCTGGCTGACCCCCGAAAAGATCAGATCCATTGCAGGCCAGAATTTCCGGTTCTGTCTCGATGCCATTTGCCCTGTTGGGGAACGGATGACAGACAGGCACCTGCGAAGCGTTGCGATCATGCTCCTGCCGGACCTAGGCATCAATGCTTCAGCTTGGGAAGAAGCCTTGCAGGTATTCGGCTCGATGCGCGCGGCATTGGCTGTGCTGATCATCGACGCCAACCGAAATCATCCGACGCATCCTATCCATAGCCCAGGGGGGGCACTTCGCGCGTTCACGCGGTTGCAGCTCGCCGGTAAGTTTAACCTATCCGGGTCGCTTATAGGTCTTGTCGAACGATCTAGGGCAGAGCCGTGAGAGCCGGCCTGATGCTGATGGCTGTGGTTGCGCTACAGTTCGCCACGCCGGTAATTGCCGGTCATGTCGCCGGGCGGGCCGGCGTGATCGACGGCGACACAATCGAGATCCATTCCCAGAGGATAAGGATTTCTGGCGTCGATGCCCCTGAAGCCGGGCAGGTCTGCTACAGCCCTTCCGGCCGACAATGGCGCTGCGGCCAGAGAGCTGCCCTCATGCTTGCGGATCATATTGGAGCTGGACCAGTATCATGCAGGACCGAGGGCCAAGATCGGTTTGGGCGCTGGCTGGCAAGATGCACAGCACACGGCCAAGACCTGGGAGAATGGCTCGTCCGCAACGGGTGGGCAGTTCCATATTTCGACCACAACCACGCATATGCCGAGGCACAGCGCGCTGCCAGGGCGAGCAGAGCGGGAATCTGGGCAGGCCAGTTCACATTGCCCAAAGACTGGCGGAAATTGCAGCGCAACTAAGACGCAAATGCACTTGTTTGCGCTGTTGAATGTATATACATTGATTGTCGCAACAAGAGGCATCTTTCAATGGCAACGCCGATTTTACCCATAAGAATGCCGATTCCGTTAAGACGGGGGCTGGAGCGTGAGGCGGAACGTAGCGGAAGATCGCTCACTGAAATAATCATCGAGGCTGTTCAGCAGTCCGGGATCGAGCCGGTCGTTCATGAAGACGAGATCGCGCCTGAAGCTGTCCGGGTTCCGCCCGCATTTTTTGACTTTCAAGCGCAACATGGCGGCGTGCCGGTGCCGCTTGCGAGGACCAGCAAGCATGTCAGCCTGCGTCTGGACGATCCGGCGTTGCCATCTTTTGTCGAGGGGGCACGCCGGTGTGTGGCGGATGAAAGCCAAAGTCTTGGTTTGCGAAAGTCTGCACGAGCCACAATCAATATATTGGAACGATTAGATAAATAATATTGTGTTGCTAATATGGAGTCGAGGAAATGAGCTGGAACAAGGTTTCTTGGAAGATAAGCAGGCTGGTCGTTTTATTGATTGGAATATGTGTCCTAGCTGAAATCGCAGGGCAAATTTTTGACTTTTCCCGATCTGTCGGCCAACCAGTTTACTCCTCGGTCGTGTTCGCAGCCTCAACCCTGGTTCTTGCGCTGCCTCTCTACCTGGTTTGGAAGGCAATCTTCACGAATGACCCATACTCAAAATAACATCCTTGACCCTGACCTCCTGCGACCCATAGCTGGATCCACTTGTCTTCTAGCGACGACAAGCAAACTGCCGCGCCTTCGGGCGCGGCTCTTTTCGTTCAGCTTGTCCACCCCGGTCCTTCGACCGGGGCTTGCAGGGCATGAGCGAGACGCCATGTGTGGATGCCCCGTTTAATGCAAGTCGGTTGTTTGCTCGCTGGCGGAGTGATCGGGTGCGTTCATGTGTAAGGCCTGTATAGTGCGGCGATTCACATGCCGCTGGCCGGGATG
>NZ_JRKN01000042.1 GCF_000763905.1 Paracoccus halophilus | reverse complement strand
TCCGTATGGTTCGTGGTTGAAGCGTCGAAACTCTACATCGATCATACACCTCGATGGCCACCCGAGATTAAGCCGAACGTGCCGGTGAAATTACACCACGTCGGCGGACACTACCAACCGGCGCGGTGGAGGTCACCCCCAAGCGCCAGCCAGCGCCCGATCTTCATTCCGAGACCGAGGTCATGGAGGATCTTCTGCATCGTGATCGACGACACCCGTTCGCGGGCTCTTTCGGACCGATGGTGCTCACCCCTTCCAGTGCCAACATGGCCTCGTGACTGTTGCCGCCTTAGGCGGGGTGCGCCAGCGCCAGGGCCTTGATCTTCTCTGCCGCCTCCGGCGAGGTCGTCTGCGGATGGGAATTGTGGATCGGCGGCAGGTCCTTCAGCCCGTCGGAACCCTGGGTCTGGAACCGCCGCTTCCACTCGTAGAAACTGTTCCGGTCCATGCCGCGCCGCCGGCACGCCTCGGCGACATTGCCAAGTTCCCTAGCCACCCTCGGCCGACGAAGAGGGCGATCCGGTCAGCTTGGCCGAGGCGCGCAGCACCACCTTTGCCAATCGCTGCAAGGTGTTTCTTGTTTCGATTCCGGCGATTCGGGGCTGAGCCGGATCGAGCAGGAATTCGAGGCTTCGAATCAGCGGCGCTTGATCGCCGAGCATCAAAAGACCGCTATGCTGGAAGCTGGCGAGTGGCGCGCGACGGCGCTGGCAGCTGATGGGTTTCATATCCTCCCATGCCATCCTGCCCAGCCTGATCACCTTGTCCCGGGCGTTCGCCGCCATGGCGCTGATCCCCAGATGGGCTGCGGCGGCAAGAATCTTCATCAGTTGTTTCATGTCTACTCCCCTGAATGTCCGATCGGTCGGCTCCCCCCGTCCCGATCCGTGACGAAGGCCGCCTTCCTCGGGTCGGCGGCCGGATCAAACCTTCGCCGATCCCGCAAAGATTATATTGACTGACTACAAATAATAGACACAATGTCTATTATAAGCTCGGAAAGGACGCCGTCAGACTTATGGCCTACAGATTGTCTACACATGATCGGGGAGGCCTTCTGATGGCCAAAAAAGCCGCCGGCGCGATCCAGTCCGGCGCCGCGAATGTCGATAGAAAGCAATTGCTTGCGGATGCGCTTCGCCAGCGCATCCTGACCATGGAGATCGCGCCCGGCGCCGTGATCGACGAACAGGAACTGGCCGAGGAATTCGGTCTTTCGCGCCCGCCGGTGCGCGAGCTGATGCGGCAGATGGCCGGCGAAGGCTATATCGAGCTGGAGGCGAATCGCCCGGCCCGGGCGACCCCGATGGGTCATCACGTGCTGCGCGACTTCTATCTGGTGGCGCCGCTGATCTATGTCGCAACGACCAGGCTCGCGGCCGAGAGCGCGCGTCCCGTGGATATCGCCAGGCTGCGGGCCGTGCAGACCGAATTCCGCGCCGCCATCGAGCAGGGCGACATCAACGCCCGCATCTTCGCCAATGACGACTTTCATCTGGAGATCGGCAAGATCGCGCGAAACGTCTATCTGATGCCCAGCCTGCGCCGCGTGCTGATCGACCACGCGCGCGTCGCGCGCACCTATTACCGCGACGACGTCTCGGACCGCGAGGAACTGGCCACCGCGGCGGCACAGCACGACCAGATCATCGACGCCATCGAACGGCGCGATCCGGAAACCGCCGGCCGCATCGTGCAGGCGCATATGGAACTGTCGCGCCGCAACATGGCCGCCTATGCCGTCCCGGAGGGCATGGAGATGCCGCCGGGACTCTGAACCAGCGAAAAAAGGGAGAAACCATGACCGACCTTCTCGGTAAAGACGATTATGGCAGAATCGCCGCGACTCTGGCGCTGCCGGATTTCTGCTTCATCGACGGCAGGAAACAGGCCGCGCAATCGGGCCGCAGCTTTGCCAGCACCAATCCGGCCAATGGCTCGGTGATCGCCAATCTGCCCGCCTGTGACGGGGCCGATGTCGATCTCGCGGTGGCCGCGGCGCGCACAGCCTTCGAGGACGGGCGCTGGTCAAGGCTGCACCCGGCCGAGCGCAAGGCCGCGCTTCTGCGCCTGGCCGATCTGATCGAGCAGAACCTGAACGAGCTGGCGGTGATGGAAAGCCTCGACAGCGGCAAGACCATTCTCGACTGCGTGACGGTCGATCTGCCCGAGACGGTGAAATGCCTGCGCTGGCATGCCGAACTGATCGACAAGATCTATGATCAGGTCTCGCCCGCCTCGGACAGCCATATCGCGCTGATCGTGCGCGAGGCGGTGGGCGTCGTCGGGCTGGTGCTGCCGTGGAACTTTCCGCTGCTGATGCTGGCCTGGAAGATCGGCCCGGCGCTGGCCGCCGGTTGCACGCTGGTCGTGAAACCGGCCGAGGAAACCTCGCTGACCGCGCTGCGCGTGGCCGAACTGGCGCTGGAGGCCGGGATTCCGGCGGGCGTCCTGAACGTCGTCACCGGCTCGGGCCCCGAGGTGGGCGAGCCGATCGGCCGCCATCCCGGCATCGACGCGCTGTCCTTTACCGGCTCGACCGAGACCGGCCGGCTGTTCCTGAAATTCTCGGCGGAGAGCAATCTCAAGGAAGTCACGCTGGAAATGGGCGGCAAGAACCCCTGCATCGTCATGGAAGATGCCGAGGATCTGGATGCCGTGGCCGAGCATGTGGTGAACGGCGCCTATTGGAACATGGGCGAGAACTGCTCGGCCATTTCGCGCTTGATCGTGCATCGCGACATCCGCGATGCGCTGGTCGAGAGGCTGGTCGCGGCGCTGGCCGACTGGCCGGTCGGCGACCCGCTGGACCCGGCAAGCCGCATCGGGCCGCTGGTCTCGGCCGAGCATTTCGGCAAGGTCGCATCATATCTCGATGGCGGCAAGGTGCTGCATGGCGGCGCCACCAGCGCGGATCGCTTCGTGCATCCGACCATCCTGGAAGTCGCGGGCAACGACGCCCGGCCGGCCTGCGAGGAAATCTTTGGCCCGGTCCTGTCGATCATCACCGTGGACAGCCTGGACGAGGCCGTCGCCATCGCCAATGACACCGGCTACGGGCTGACCGCCTCGGTCTTCACGGCGAATGGCAAGCGGGCGCTGAGGACGGCGCGAGCGCTGCGGGCGGGCACGGTCACGGTGAATTCCTTTGGCGAGGGCGACAGCACCACGCCCTTTGGCGGGTTCAAGCAATCGGGCTTTGGCGGCCGCGACAACGGCATCCACGCCCATGACCAGTATACGCAGTTAAAGACCATCTGGCTCGACCTGAACTAGGGCATCGCGACATGACCGGTTTTCCATTCCCCGGCCTCAACCTGGCCGTGACCACCCCGTTTGACCCGGATGGCGGCATCGCCTTCGACCGGCTCGAGGAACATCTGGAACGCTATATCGCCGCCGGCGTTCCCGGCTTCGTGCTGAGTTCCGGGACCGGCATGCATGCCTATCTGTCGCGCGGGGAATCCGACGATCTGGTGGCGCGCGGCGCGAAGATCATCGCCGGGCGGGCGCGGGTCATCGTCCAAGCTTCGGCGCTGATGGTCGAGGATGTGGTCGCGCGCACCCGCCATGCCGCCGATTGCGGTGCCGACGGGGTGATGGTGCTGCCGCCCTTTTTCGAGGGGCCGACCGATGCTGACGACATCCTCGCCTTCTATGCCGCCGCCGGCGAGGGCGGGCTGCCGATCATCGGCTATAACGTGCCGCAGGCGGTCGGCGTCGCGATCACGCCCGAGCTGTTCCGCCGGCTGGCCGAGATCCCGAATTTCGTCACCGTCAAGGACAGCAGCGGCGATCTGGCGGCGCAGACCGATCTGATCCGCACCGGCCTGCCGATGATGAACGGCGCCGATCCGCTGATGCCCTATGCACTTTACGCCGGCGCGCAGGGACTGATCTGGGGCGGGGCCAATTTCGCGCCGAAAAGCTGCGTCGCGGCGGCCGAGGCCGCCCGGCGCGGCGAATGGGACCGGCTGCGCGAATTGTGGCGCGCGCTCGAGCCGGCGATGAACCTGATCTGGCAGGGCGATTACGTGCAATCGGTCTATGCGGCGGCCGAGATGACCGGCTATGGCGCCGGCCAGCCCCGCCGGCCGCTGAGCCCGCTTTCGAGCGAAAAGCGCGCGGTGCTGCGCGCCGCTCTTGGCGGGCTGATCGAAGCCGAGGCGCGCGCATGAGCCGTCACCGGATCGGTCCCTCCGATCTGCCGCGCCATCCGGGCGTGTCGGGCTGGGTGGCCATGCTGCCGCCCCGCACGCCCGCGCCGGCGCTGGCCGGGGCGATCCGCGCCGATATCGCGGTGATCGGCGCGGGCCTCGCCGGGCTTGCGGCGGCGCGGCGGCTGGCGCAGATCGACCCCGGTCTGCGCGTCGCCGTGCTTGAGGCCGGGATCGTCGGCGACGGGCCGGCGGGCCGCAATTCGGGCTTCATCATCGACCTGCCGCATGAGGTCTCGTCCGAGGATTACGGCGGCGCCGCCCTGCAGAAAAGCCGCGACCGCATCACCCTGCAGCGGCGCGCGGTGGATTTCGCGGTCGATCTGGCGCGGGAACGGGGCTGGCCGCGCGAGGTCCTGGACCTGTGCGGCCGCTATAACGTCGCGATGACGCCCGAGGGCGATCGCCATATCCGCGACTACGCCGCCAAGCTGGACGAGCTGGGCGAGCCCTACCGCCTGCTGGACCGCGCCGGGATCGCGGATGTGACCGGCTCGCAGGCCTTCAGCTCGGCCATTCACATGCCGGGCACCGCCATCGTCCAGCCCGCCGCCTATATCCGCGGGCTGGCTGACACGCTTGGCGGCAATGTCACGCTTTATGAAGGGTCCCCGGCCATGGCGCTGGAGCCACGCGGCACTGCCTGGCTGGTCAGGACGCCCGCCGGCTCGGTCGAGGCGGGCCGGATCATCCTGGCCAATAACGGCCATGCCGAGCGTTTCGGCTTTTTCCGTGGCCGGCTGCTGCATGTCTATACCTATGCCTCGATGACCGAGACGTTCTCGCCCAACAGTCTTGGCGGGATGCGGGACTGGGCGGCGACGCCGGCCTCGCCCATGGGCACGACCCTGCGCCGCGTTTCAGGCCCGAGGGGCGACCGGCTGCTGGTCCGTTCGCGCTATACCTACAATCCGGGGATGAATGTCGGCGCGGGCACGCTGCGCCGGGCCGGGCACCAGCATGACAGGAAATTCGCCCATCGCTTTCCGGGGCTTGCCGATCTGCGGATGGAATACCGCTGGGGCGGCGCGATGGCCCTGACCTGGAACAGCGTCCCGGCCTGGGGCGAGGTCGAAAAGGGCATCTTCGCGGCCTGCGGCTGCAACGGCGTCGGCGCCACCAACGCCACCGCCTCGGGGCTGGCCGCGGCCGAGCAGATGCTGGACGTGCCGACCGAATTGACCAGGATCTATCGCGGTTTCGCGACGCCGCAAAGGCTGCCGCCGCAACCCTTCACGCTGATCGGCGCCAAGACCACGCTGGCCCTGCGCGAGCGCCGCGCGGGAATCGAATGAGGGTCTGATCCATGCGCTACCGCCTCTGCTGAATCGACGCCCATACCTGCGGCAACCTTGGCCGAAGCTATCCGGGCAGCATTGCCGCAGGATGTCGCGCATCTGTTCCTCGTGCCGGCCGCTGGCATAAGAGTTGATAAAGCTGATGGCGACCGAGGGGATGCCCGCGGCCTTGATCTTCTCGGTCACCTCGCGCGCGGCGGCGGCGTCCGCGATTGCGTGCTGTTTCAGGCTCGCCTCAGGATCTCCTCATCGGGGGCTTTTCGGCAATCATGCGAAAACAGGAATCGCGACAAGTTTTTCGTGCTTTCGCAGGATGCCGCTCAGCGCGGCCTCAACCCTTGCCCTTGCTTGCCGGCAGGTGGTGCAGCAGGGATGAGCAGGCCCCCATGATATGGTCATAGACGAGCTTGCCCGCCTTTTTCACCTTGCCCGTGCGGCAGGCGGCGAGGATCTCGCGATGTTCGCGATCCGCGGTGCCCTGGCCGTGCGAGAGGGCAAGCTGGATGCGCAGGTAGCGCTCCAGGCGGTCGTTCACCGCGCGGACGGTGCTGACCAGGAACGGACGCTGCGCATCCAGATACAGGCGGCTGTGGAACTGCCAGTTCAGCGCCGACCATTGCGCCACATCCGTTTCCCGGGCGAAAGCGTCGCAGAAAGCCTCGGCATCAGTGAAGGTTTCCGGTGTCATATGCGGCACCGACAGCATGATCGCGTTCGATTCCAGGATGGCGCGGGTCTCGAAGATCTGGGCGATCTCGGGCTCGGAAACCGTGGTGACGATGGCGCCCTTGTTGCGCTGGAACTCGACCAGCCCCTCGGCCTCCAGACGTTTCAGCGCCTCGCGGACCGGGATCTTGCTGACATTGAACATCCTTGCGACATCATCTTGGCGGATCGGCTCGCCCTCGTCCAGCGATCCGTCGGCGATGGAATCGCGGATGAATTTCAGGATGATGTCCGAGGCGGTGGGGGCCTGGCCGAGGTTCGGAACCTCTGCTTCCCTGAATGGCATTCGGCTTTCCCCACGCTTGAGCTGCTTGCAGGATATGGTAGCCGATATTCTACCGCAAGAGACAGAGGCGTCCTGGCGTGGCGACGCAGATGCAGGCCGGTTGGTGTGACGCCCGCTTGACAGCTCCGGGCGGACCGGGCAGGTTGGGCGCCAATATCGTATACGAAATATAATCTTGGACTCCCATCCCCGAGCGAGGAAAAATGCGCACATCCAGAGCCGTGCATGTCGTGTCCTGCCATGCCGAAGGCGAAGTCGGCGATGTCATCGTCGGTGGCGTCGCCCCGCCGCCCGGCGAAACAATCTGGGACCAATCGCGCTGGATCGCGCAGGACCAGACATTGCGGAACTTCGTGCTGAACGAGCCGCGCGGCGGCGTGTTCCGGCATGTCAACCTGCTGGTCCCGCCCAAGCACCCGCGCGCGCAGATGGGCTGGATCATCATGGAGCCCGCCGACACGCCGCCCATGTCCGGCTCGAACGCGATTTGCGTTGCCACGGTGCTTCTGGATACCGGCATCGTTCCGATGCAGGAGCCGGTGACGCGCATGGTGCTGGAGCCGCCGGGCGGGCTGATCGAGGTCGAGGCCGAGTGCCGCGACGGCAAGGCCGAGCGCATCCGGGTCCGCAACGTGCCCTCTTTTGCCGACAGGCTGGACGCGCGGATCGAGGTCGAGGGGCTGGGCACCCTCACCGTGGACACCGCGTATGGCGGCGACAGTTTCGTGCTGGTCGATGCGGCGTCGGTCGGGATGCGCATCGCCCCGGATCAGGCGCGCGATCTGGCCGAAATGGGGGTGCGGATCACGCGCGCCGCCAATGAGCAGCTGGGCTTCCGGCATCCGGCGAACGACTGGAACCATATCTCGTTTTGCCAGTTCACCGACCCCCTGAACGAAAGGGACGGGGTGCTTTACGGCAGGAATGCCGTGGCGATCCGCCCCGGCAAGATCGACCGCTCTCCCACCGGGACGGGCTGTTCGGCGCGGATGGCGGTGCTGCATGCGCGCGGACAGATGAAACTCGGCGATCGCTTCGTCGGCCGCTCGATCCTCGACACCGAGTTCCACTGCTCGATTGCCGATGAGGTCGAGCTGAACGGCAAGCCGGCCATCCGTCCGATCATCTCGGGCCGGGCCTGGATCATAGGGACGAAACAGTTGATGGTCGACCCGGCCGATCCGTTCCAGGGCGGCTACCGCCTGTCGGACACCTGGCCAATGGATGTTTAAGGAGGCTTCGTTCCATGATCGCCACAAGCCCTGCGCCGCAATTCCTGTCCTATGGGGCCGCAATCGGCCGGTTAGGCTGGCACGATGCCGTCGAGGCGCTGCGCCAGGGCCATGCGTTTCCCAAGGCCGAGATCAGGGACGCGTTCCTCGGCCCGCCCACCGGCACGATGATGAGCCGCTCGGCCTGGATCGAAGGGCTGGGCTACGGCGCCAAGATCTTTACGGTCTTTGATGGCAACGCTGCGCGGGGGCTGCCCACGGTCCAGGGCGCGATGCTGGTCTTTGACGGCGAAACCGGCACGCTGCAAGCCATCGTGGACAGCCCGCTGGTCACCGAGCTCAAGACTGCCGCCGATTCCGTGCTGGGTGCCAGCCTGCTTGCGCGCCCGGACAGCCGGCACCTGCTGGTCGTTGGCGCGGGGACGGTCGCGGCCAGCCTGGTCAAGGCCTATGCGGCGGTGCTGCCGGGGATCGAGCGCGTCTCGGTCTGGTCGCGCCGCCCGGAACAGGCGCGGGAACTGGTCGCCGGCATGTCCGGCGTCAAAGCCGAGTTGGTGGCGGTCGAGGATCTGCAGGACGCGGTCGGGCAGGCCGACATCGTCTCCTCGGCCACCATGGCGCGGCAGCCGGTGATCCTGGGGGATTGGGTGCGGCCCGGCACCCATGTCGACCTGATCGGGGCCTTCAAGGCTGACATGCGCGAGGCCGACGACGCGCTGATGGCCAGGGCCGCGCTGTTTGTGGACAGCCGCGCGACCACGCTCGGCCATATCGGTGAGCTGATGCTGCCTATCGCCGCGGGCGCGATCACGGCCGAGAGCGTACTGGGCGATCTCTACGATCTCGTGCGCCCCGACGCGCGGCGGCGGCAGTCGGCGGACGAGATCACCGTGTTCAAGAACGGCGGCGGCGCGCATCTGGACCTGATGATCGCGTCCTGGATCGCCCGGGTCATGGCGGGCTGAAAACGGGGCCGTGAAGCAGCAATTCGTCGCTGCTGAGCCGTACATCCGTTTTTCGCCAGCCCCCCCGGGCCATGAAATTTCGGCTTATCGAAACGAAAGACCGGCCAAGGATTCCGGCCGGCCTTCCCGCGTTGCGGATCCGCCGGCTCAGGCCGCCAGCATGTCATGCGGGTCGAGGACGAATTTCTTCGCCACGCCGGCATCGAAGCTTTCATAGCCTGCCACCGCCTGATCCAGCGGGATGATCGTCGCGTTCACGATGTCGGCAATGGGCAGCCGCTCCTTGTTGAAATCGCCGACCATGACCACCGCCGCGCCCAGGATCCGGGCCGAGGCCGCCGCCGCCAGACCGACCGAACCCGCGCCGGCGACATAGACGATCGAGCCGACGCCGACCCCCGCCTTCCAGGCGCCGTGAAAGCCGGTCGGCAGGATGTCGGACAGCATGGTCAGGTCGCGGATCTTTGCCATGGCCCGGTCGCGGTCGGGGAATTTCAGCAGGTTGAAATCGGCATAGGGCACCATGACATAGCGCGCCTGCCCGCCGATCCAGCCACCCATGTCGACATAGCCATAGGTGCCGCCGGCGCGGGACGGGTTCACCGTCAGGCAGACCCCGGTATCGCCCTCGCGGCAGCAGCGGCAGCGGCCGCAGGCGACGTTGAACGGCACCGAGACGATGTCGCCGATCTGAAGCATCTCGACATCCACGCCCTTCTCGATCACCTCGCCGGTGATTTCATGGCCCAGGATCAGCCCCGGCTCGGCGGTGGTGCGGCCGCGCACCATGTGCTGGTCCGAACCGCAGATATTGGTCGAGACGACCTTCAGGATCACCCCATGCTCGATCCGGCGCCCGTCCGGCGCCTCCAGCTTCGGGTCGGCGATGTTCTGCACCTCGACCTTGCCGGGGCCGATATAGACCACGCCTCTGTTGCTCAAACGAACCTCGCAGATCGGCTCGACCCCATGCGCACCGCGATGCATATCGATGAAATCGATCATCACTTCGGCCGGCGGTCGAACTCCGCCATCGCAAAATACGCTGACGCCTTGCGCAGAATCTCGTTAGCCTGCCGCAATTCCCGGTTCTCGCGTTCCAGCGCCTTCATCTTCTCGGCCATCTCGGTCGGGACGCCTGCGCGTTGGCCGCTGTCGACCTCGGCCTTCTTGACCCAATCGTTCAGCGTTTGCGGTGTGCAGCCGATCTTCGCTGCAATCGACATCACTGCCTGCCATCGAGATGGATATTGGCCCTCGTTGTCGAGAACCAGTCGAACGGCACGCTCGCGCATCTCAGGGGAAACTTGTTCGTCGTCTTGCTCATCATGCTCCATCCTACTCAAGAGTTGGAGCCTACGGCAAAACCGGCGCGGTTCATTGCCATTGCATCGTTGTAATCGTCTTCTGACGAGAATCCTGCATCTTTGGCGTGACGCTGGCCGTATTGATACGGATTTACTTGAAAGGCGCAGCGATAGAACCGGCTTCAGCTCGGCTTCCCGAGAGCTTCAACTATTCCTTTGGGCGTTGCAGCATGTGCGATCAGTGTTTCAAGGTTCGTGTCGAACGGTCCAGAAAATTTCATCTTTTCAATTCGTCCCCAGCCCCGCAAGGCCGTATACAATCCACATCGTCTTCAACCTCGTCTTAATCACCCGACAGGATAACTCCATCGGGAAGCGGGGAATGCTGAAGGGATGGTTGACGTAGTCGTTAGGTCGGCAATAAATGGCCGCTATGAGTGTTGCAATCGCAGCATTAAGCAAGGCGCCGCGGGGCAGGTTTGGGCCGACTTCGCCGGGGGGCCGAACGGGGCCAGGTGATGCGCGCTGTGCCGTGGCATGTCGGGTCAGAGCCCTTACCTGACGGTCCGCGCGCCTATTCGCTATTTCTCCTGAGGAAGGATATTATTGCCTCGGACACTTCCTGATGGATGGTTTGGCGCGTTCCGGACTGGTTTCCGACAGGTCTGCGCCTTGTGCGGCAAACCACCCACAATCTGGCCCCTCCGTTGTGCCATCGGCGGTGCAGGAACGCATATAGCGCGCTGTATCCATTCACCTGGGTCCAGATCCATCGTGATTTGCTGGGGGTATCCGTCATCGGCCATCGCGGCGCCCCCGGGATGAATTTCGAGGGGCACTGACTGAACCAGCCCCATCTGTCCAGGCAGCACGGCCATCGCGAGAGCCATCGACTGATTTATGCCGATCGCGGACCGGCAGCGCTTGCAAAATGCATTTTGCCTTCCATATAACATCCATATGGATGGAGAAATGCATGCCAAACATCACGCGACTGCCCGAACGTCAGGCTGAACCTGAAAAGATCACGATCAATCTCGGCCATATCGACCTTGGCCGGATCGACCTGCTCGTTCGCGAGGGCTTCTATGCCAATCGGACGGATTTCATCCGCACCGCGATCCGCAACCTGCTGACCAGCGAAGGCGGCTCGGTGTCGCAATCGATTGACCGGCACCAGCTGGAGCTTGGTCTGTTCGATATCACCCGCGCCGATCTGGAGGCGCTCGCCAAGGCGGGTGAAAAACTTCACCTCAAGGTCGTCGGACTGGCGCGCATTTCGGCGGATGTCTCGCCGGAACTGGCCGAGGCGACAATCGGGTCCCTGAATGTGCTGGGCTCGATTCAGGCACCGAAGGCCGTCAAGGCCGCACTCAAGGACCGCATCACCTGAGGCCCTCTGCCTCGAGGAAAGGAAAAACACGATGAAGAATGATCTCGCGACGGCCATGCGCCGGGCGCTCGGAAAGACTCGCGCGCTCAACACAGGACAAGCCACTGCCATCATCCGGGAAGCACTTGCCGGCGTGCCGCACATGCCGCCTGCCGGGTCGGCAGGGATCGCGCCCACGGCTGCACGGCACGAAAGCCCCTTCGCCAGCCTTCTGCGTGATGGTTGCCGGCCCTGCGCGGGTGGCGGGCTGATGCAGGGGCTGAACCTGCCGCCCAGACCCGGCGGAGAGATCCGGGTGCCCGAAGGCGCCCGCTATGAGCGGCGGCACCATGCCGGGGCGGCAGGGTCGCGCAACTATACGCTCTATATTCCCACGGATCGTCCCGAAGGGGTGCGCGGCCTGATACTGATGTTGCATGGCTGCACGCAGTCCCCTGACGATTTCGCGCGCGGCACCCGCATGAACGATGCGGCCGAGAAGGCGGGATACATCGTCGCCTATCCCGAGCAGTCGCGCGCGCACAACATGCAATCCTGCTGGAACTGGTTCCGTCCGGAAGATCAGGCGCGTGGCCAGGGCGAGCCGGGCATTCTTGCCGGTATCGCCCGCGACCTCCTGGCGGAGTTCGATCTGCCCGAAGGGCGGGCCTTCGTGGCCGGTCTGTCGGCGGGCGGCGCGATGGCTGCGATCATGACTGAGGCCTATCCCGATCTGTTCGCGGCTGCGGGGGTGCATTCCGGTCTTCCCGCAGGTGCTGCCAGCGACGTGACGTCGGCCTTCGCCGCGATGCAGGGTCAGGGCAACGCGCCGATCCGGCAGGGGCCGACGCCGATGATCGTCTTCCACGGGACGGCAGACGCGACGGTCGCGCCGATCAACGGTGATCGGCTGGTCACCGCATCGGGCATCGAGACCGGGCACGAGGGAAATGGCCGCAGATGGTCACGGCTGATTGCCAGCAATGGCTCGGAACTCTGGCGCGTCGCGCAGGCAGGCCATGCCTGGTGTGGCGGCGATCCGGCGGGTTCCCATACCGACCCCCTGGGCCCGGATGCCTCGACGGAGATGGTGCGCTTCTTCGAAGAGGTCTCGAGCACTGCCCGCGGCCGATGATCGGAGGTTGGCGCCATACGGTTCCTCGGACCGCGCCAATGAGGCAGAGGTTGTCGAAGGTCGGCTTCGGGATGCTGTATCGCGGCATTAGAACAACTGATTACTGGCAGGTTTGGGCCGAGAATGTTGTTGTCAGCGATGCGCCAGATAGTCTGCTGAAACGTAACCCGAAATAGCAGGCCTGTCGGTGAGCGAGACCCTGCACCAGACCTTGCCGTTATTCGTGACGCAGTTCTGGCGGGTGAGGCGCGTTCCGTCGGGCAGGCCGATGATGATCTTGTGGTTGAGGCCAGGGCCTTCGCGAAGCTTGAGGAGATCGTCTGGCCCGGCGCCCTTGACCACGACGCCAGAACCGACCGCGCATCCAGTGACGATCGTGAATGCGAGAAGAGTAGCAAGATGAGTTCGCATGACATGACCTGAATCGTTTTTTCCATCACTACGACACCATGACGCTGAATGACAGCAGCCGGGTGACGGACGCGGATAAGGGGCTGCACAGGGCAGCCATCAAAGGCCTGTTCCGTTCCCAAAAAGCTGCGATTCTGGTCAGGATTCCACCGCTGACCGGCGCAGGGGCGAAAAGCGTGCGGATGATGCGCTACGGCTCGAACCTGGCCCGCTGGTCGGACTTTCGCCGCGGTGACGGATCCCCTAAGTTGCCCCGTAACCCGCAATCCGCAAACCGCCCTGACGGAGCCGAAGCATGAGCAAGCTCTTCACCCCGATCGTCTCTGGCAGTCTTTCGATGCCGAACCGCGTGGTCATCGCCCCGATGTGCCAGTATTCCGCCGAGGAAGGCCGGATGACCGACTGGCACATGATCCATCTCGGCCAGCTTGCCCTGTCGGGCGCAGGCCTGTTGACCGTCGAGGCCACCGCGGTCAGCCCCGAAGGGCGCATCACCCATGCCGATGTCGGCCTCTGGGATGACGCGACCGAGGCGGCGATGGTCCCGGTCATGCAGGCGATCCGGCGATGGTCCGACATTCCGGTGGCGATCCAACTGGCCCATGCCGGGCGCAAGGCCTCGACCGACAAGCCCTGGCTGGGCGGGGCGCAGATCCCGCCCGGACTGCCGAACGGCTGGCAGACCGTTGGCCCGAGTGCGCTGCCCTTTGCCTCCGGCGAGAATGCGCCCGAGGCACTGGACAAGGCCGGAATGCACCGCATCCGCGACGCCTTCGCCGAGGCCGCCCGGCGCAGCCTGCGGCTGGACTTCGACGCAATCCAGATCCATGCCGCGCATGGCTATCTGCTTCACGAGTTCCTTTCGCCGCTGTCGAACCGGCGCGAGGATGGCTGGGGCGGCAGCCTCGCGAACCGGATGCGCTTTCCGCTGGAGGTCTTCGAGACGGTGAAGGCTGTCGTGCCGGGCAATTACCCGGTCTCGGTCCGGGTCTCCGGAACGGACTGGGTCGAGGGCGGCTGGGACGTCGCGCAGACGATCGCCTTTGCGCAGGAATTGCAGGCGCGCGGCTGCGCAGCGATCCACGTCTCCAGCGGCGGGCTGGACCCGCGACAGCAGATCCCGGTCGCGCCGGGCTATCAGGTGCCGCTGGCCCGCGCGGTCAAGGCAGCGGTGGACATGCCGGTGGTGGCGGTGGGATTGATCACCGATTTCGACCATGCCGAATCCATCGTGGCGACGGGCGATGCCGACATGGTCGCCCTGGCCCGCGGGATCCTCTACGATCCGCGCTGGCCTTGGCACGCGGCGGCGCATCTGGGCGCGCAGGTGCCGGCTGCCCCGCAATACCTGCGCTGCCAGCCCCGCATGCATCGCGAGCTGTTTCGTCAGGCGTGAGCTGTTGACCTTGACGACGGGGCAGGGAACGCATCGCTCGGCGCCTCCAGCGAACCGACGCCCGCCCAGCCCTCATCATCGGGCCGTAAGCTAAGCTGGGCGCGTGATCATCTCTCCTCTACAGGTTACTCTTCGGCGCGCATAGTCCGCGACGTTGATGGCCACGAGAACAAGGAGGCATCGCGCCGGGTCATGTTCTCAATGGAGATGAACCGCGAGCAACTTCTCGAGGATATTCGCAGGGTTCTCGAAATCGCTCCTTCGCAACCCAAGGAGGATGCAGACCCGCCTGCGGGGCAAAACCCTTCCGGCGGATCGCCGTTCGGACAAGGCGGGGAGCGGCAGAGCGTCCGCGTCATCGACGGCGACACGCTGATGATCGGAGGGGAAACCTGGCGTCTTCTCGGGATCGACGTGCCCGAGATGAAACAGAGCTGTCGGATGCATGACGGCCGGGAATACCCTTGCGGCGCAGCTGCGCGCGCCGCGCTCGCAGCGCTGATCGGCGATCTCGAGGTCAGCTGCGAGCAGTCAGATACGGACCGCTACGGCCGGCGCGTCGGCATCTGCCGGGCGGGTGACAAGGATCTCGGTAAGGAGTTGGTCTCCGCTGGGATGGCGGTAGCTTATCTGGAATACACGAACGCCTACCAGTTGCAAGGCGAGGCGGCGAGGGCCGCGAGGCTTGGGCTGTGGTCGGGCGATTTCGAGATGCCGAACGAGTTCAGAAAGGCAAATTGAGGCGGGCGATGGGCAGCGGGGTTCTCGCGCTCTATAGCTTAACATTTCAAGCCTGACCGATGGCCAGTCACTATTGTCGCCATGACCTGCGGCACGCTTTCACCTTAAACAGCGCCTGGCCCCGCGGCTTCCTCCTTGCGACGATTTCCAAAGCGGGCCGAAAGAGCCCAAGCAGTGTCCTGACGCCCCGGCCCGCGTCGAGAATCCATCTCCTTAGCCGCAGGTCGAGCTTATTCCTTGACGACGGCCATGACGAATCCGTCCCAGCCCTTCTCTCCAACCGTCTGGATCGCTGTGGCCTCGAGGCGAGGGTCTTCCGAGATCATCTTCAGGAATGCTCGCACGCCTTTCACGTTTGGGTCGGAACTGCCCTCGTCCACAACAGCCCCTCCCCTGACAACATTGTCTCCGATGATGATCGTTCCTGGTTGTGCGAGTTTCATGGCCCAGTCGAGATAGGCAGGGTTGTCGGGCTTGTCAGCGTCGATGAAGATGAGATCGAACGGTCGAGTGAGACTGGGCAAGATCTCAAGTGCAGTTCCCACACGCAGATCGATGCGGTGGCCAAGCGCCGCCTGCTCAATATTCAAACGGGCTATTTCGGCGTGATGTGGGTTGGCTTCAATGGTCGTTACTTGACCGTCCTCGGACAAGGCGCGGGCCATCCAGATCGTGCTGTATCCGCCCAGTGTGCCGATTTCCAACACGCGACGGGCCTTGGTCATTTTCACGAGAAGGGCCAGCATCTTACCCTGCATGGCGGAAACATCGTGTGCAGGAAGGCCCGCCGCCTCATTTGCGGAAAGTGCTTGAGCTAAAACACTGTCTGTCGGCGCGAGCATCCCACGGAAGTAAGCGTCAACGTCAGCCCATTGGTCGGAATCGCTGGACGGGTAGTCTGGGGTTCTCGCCATGGACCAAAGCTTCTCGTTTATTTCGACGATGTGGATTCAATATCATTCAGAGAATGGCAGCAGCCCACCAAGAAGCCACATCGCGGCAACCTGCAAGATGCGACGATGGGCGGGTCCGTTCCGGGCCGTCTTCGACGATAGAGACCTCCGTCTGCCGCGTCGATGCCAAATTGTGAGAAATGGTCGCGGTGGGTCCATCCAGACCGATCCTGCGCGGCGGTCGAAGGCACGCTTCCGCAAGATCTTAAAACTATTGACCGAGCGTCGCCCGTGCCTCCGCCCATATCGAAGCTACTATATCGCCAGCAGCCGTGGCGCGCGCCAGGGACGCGCTCTGTCCTGCCCATGCTTGGATATATGCGAGGTCGTTCTCCTGCCTCCCTTTCGCACGCATCGGTCCTGTTGCCGAGCGCTGAAGCGGATATGGCAGAGGCGCAGGCGCGTCGGGACGCTCGCTTGCGGCGACGTAATCCGTGCGCAGCGCCCGCCCGGGGCGTCCCGAGAATGCGCGCGTGACGGTCGTGTCCTCGGGCCTTGCCTGACCGATGCCCTCGGCCCAGGCTGGTGAAAGCGCAGCCTCGGGTGCCCTTAGCAACGCGGTTCCGATCTGCACCGCTGACGCGCCAAGCGCAAGCGCGGCCACGAGGCCGCGTGCGTCCGCGAGACCGCCGGTTGCGATGACCGGAATGCTGACCGCATCGCAAATGGTCGGGACGAGAGAGACAAGACCAATCGGCTGCGCTTCGGCTTTGTCCGCCTTGAAGGCTCCGCGATGCCCTCCTGCTTCGCTGCCCTGGGCGAGGATGGCGTCGGCACCCGCCCGTTCGGCCTCCAGGGCCTCTGTGACCGTGGTCACTGTCGCGAACCAGCGGATGTCCCGGGCCCTGAGCTGATCAACAGTTTCGGGAGGGAACAGCCCCATGATCGAGGACGCCGCAGTAGGCCGCGCATCGATCAGCGCCTCGCATTGATCGGCAAAGGAAATCGACAGTTCAGCTGAGAGGTCGACAGGACGCGGCCCCCAGTTCGCCAGGAAATCAGCCACCGCCGCTTCGCGGGCGGCATCGCGCGGCGGCGGCGGCGGCGGATCGGGCACCCAAAGGTTCATCTGGAACGGGCCGTCGCTTTTGGCGCGCACATCAGCGGCCCATCGGGCGATCGTCTCGGGGTCCATCAACAGGGCGCCGCATCCCCCCATGCCCCCCGCTTTCATGACGGCGGCGGCAAGGGCAGGCGGGCATGCGCCCGCCATCGGCGCCATCAGGATCGGAACCTTCAATCCATACGCCGCGCAGAATTCGTCCGCCCGGCGCATTGCTTGCTTCAGCATGTCGATCTCGCCGTCACATCTTGACCAGAACACTCTGGCTCCTTTCGCTGCTCAGATGCAACATCGATGACGATCTCGATGGGGTGAGTCGTTACGTGATGACCCTGACGCCGTGGCTGCGCGGGTTGATCGACGAACTTCACACGCCTCCATTCGATGGCCATGCAGACGTCATGAAGCGATACAGATCAGAGATCGTGGATTGACGCGCCGAACGCATCGCGCCAAGGCCGAACGGCAGCTTCGTCATGATGTCCGGCCTGGACGATCAGCATCACAAAGCCTGCGATCGACATTTGTCGCATAGCGTCGTCAGCCAGCCGTCAACGGTCCTGACATGGCTGACAGCGCCGCATCCTTCGCAGGTGTTCTCGGCCTCCTGCGCGGCTTTGCCGATCCGGTCCAGCGCAGGCTCATTGCCGCCCCGGATGTAGAACCGCAGCGATCCCAGCTTCTCCTTGACCTGCACGACACGAAAGCAGCGCAGACCATCCTGCCGGATGATTTCCGAGAGATCGGCGCTGAGACCTTCGATCAGCGGATACCAGCCCGGCCCGCAAAGGAAACCATCGCCCAGCAGGGTGCCGGTCCAGGGGCCGGGTCCGTAGACGGCCGGATAGGCGCGCATGATGCGCAGGGCTTCGGGTGCAATGGGATCGTCCTTTGCCACGTTCTGTCCTTCCAGTGTCTCGGGGTGTCGAAGCCCGCCATTCGCCGGCACTGCGGTGCTGCGGAGTGTCGAACTGCAGCCTTCCATTGCATCCGGCGTCAGATCACCATCGGCCTGTGTTCCAGATCGGCGGCGCGGTCGAGCATGCGCAGACCGGTGCGCAGGCTCGGGCGGGTCGCGGCCCCGGGCGCGACCGCCGCAAGGGCCTCGGTGATCGAGGCGATCGAGCTGTCCGACAGGGCCCGCGCCCGGCCCTCGCGCTCGGCGAAACCGATCAGGTCGGACAGGTCCACCGCTTGCAGGCGCAGGACCGTGCAGCGGCCGAGCAGGGGCTCGGGCAGCGGCTGCAGGCTGTTGGTCAGCAGGATCCAGCCCACGAAGGACATATCGAAGCCCAGGCGATAATAGGGGCAGGTCCAGTCGGCGGCGGTGGCGGGTTCCAGCAGCGGCAGCAGCCCCTCGGCCAGGCCGTAGGATTGGTCGCGGTTCGATCTGGCGCTGCCCGCCTTGTCCAACTCGTCGATCACCACGATGGGGTTGCCGGTCAGGTCCGTCATGATCAGTTCCAGCACCCGGCCGGGGCGGGCGCTGCCCCAGCCACGCTGACAGCCGGTGACGCCAAAACTGGCCGACTCGCCCATCGCGTCGATGACCATGCTGGCGGCGCCGATCAGCCCGCCCAGGCGCCGCGCCCAGCGGGTCTTGCCGATGCCGGGCGGGCCGTCCAGGATCACCGGCGGCAGGCGGAAGCCGGGCCAGCCCTCGCGGACCGAGCGGCGCATGGCCTGCCAGGCATGTCCGGTCGCCGGCGCCATCCAGGGCATCTCGGCATGCAGCACCGCCGCCAGTTCATCGGCCCGGTCCTCGCTGGCAATGCGGACAAGGCCGACGCCGTCCCTCAGGACCGAGAGTTTCTCGCGCTCATCCCGGTTGGGATGGCTCAGGCCGGATCGGCGCAGGATGTCGTCATGCAGGCGTTTCGCGCGCGTGTCGGCGCGCCGATGCGCGCGCTCGGTCAGGCGAAGCTCCTCGGCAGGGTCGGCCCGATCTGTGTCGTCCTGCGGCGGATGGATCGCGGCGCGCCTGTCGCGTAACCGCTGCTGGACGTCGATCAGGTGCGTGCGGATCTTCCGGGGTGTCAGCGCCGGGTCGGGAAAGCTGGCCTTGACGAAGGGAAAGCGTGACATGGTCGGTCCTCGGTCGAGCCGGCCGCCTGCATTGGCGGCCGGGCATCCGGCCGGATCAGCGGCGCGGAGGCTGGATTTCGGAAAGGACCCGGGTCGGTGGGACAGTCATGTCCGCCGGCCCCGCAGCCGTCAAGCCGGGCGCCGGTCAGGCGGGGAATGAGGGCAGGCGATCCGACGCTCAAACGGGGTCTTGTCTATCGAATTGATAATGAACGAAAAATCTAAAAACCGCCCCGCCAGTGGCAGTTTTATGGTTGCCAGAAAGGAAGAAAACCCGCCTCAAAGGAAGTTTTATGCGTGCCGGAACAAATCTGTAGAAGCACGGAAAAAACTGCCATCGGGTCCAGCAATTGCTGGGGTGCTTTAACTCTTTCGGCGGGCAAAGCTGCCATTTTGCACGCATAAAACTGCCATCGAAATTTCAAGGAAAATGGCCGCCGGATGGCGGCCATGCGAGTTTTGCCGAAGATTGCCCGTGGATCAGAAGGACAGGCGGCGCATCTCCTCGATATCGATCCGCAAGGCGCCGAACCCCAGATCGCCCCGGGCGCGCCCGATTCCCGTGATCCGACCCCGGAAGATCGCCTGCAGGATCTGCTGCATGGGGATGCGCGCACGCTTGCTGCATTGCCTGAGCGTCACCCATCCGGGCGGCATGTCGGGCATTTCCGGGGCCAGATCGTGGAGGCGTTTCAGGAGGCGCTCGGCTTCGCGCGCATCGAAGCCGCATTTGTCCCGGGTGTTCTCGCCGGAACTCCGGTGCAGGGGAGTCAGCAGCCCGAGTTCGATCAGGCATGTGACGATCGGGCGCGTCGCCGCGAGCAGCGCGGGCAATTGCACGAACGGGACCGACCGGCGCAGCGCGGCGGCCGCCGCGCGCGCCTTATCGGCATCGACCAACAGGAGCGCATTCCCCTTGCCGGCATCTTTCGCGGCGATGAGGCCACGCGCCTCCAGGACCTTGCGCAGGGTCTGGCGATGCAACCCGGTCTCGAGCGCCAGCGACTGCACCGCGTATTTGCAACGCCGCTCGACCGGCTGCCCGAGCAGGTCGCGCCCGACACAGACATCCATGTTCCGCACGATATGGTCGCGCAGAACCTGCTTGATCGGACCGTGATCGCTGCGATCGCCGGGCTCCAGCAGCCAGCGATACAGCTGGCCGAATACGGAGAAATAGTTCTGCCCGCCCTGTCCCTGCGCGAAGGCCGTGGCCTGCAGCGCCTCAAACGCCGCCTGCAGGCCGGGCTCGCCTTTCGAGACCCATTCCCATCCCCTGCGACCGGCCAGATCCCAGCCGTCGCGATCGACCGAGCCGAGCCTGACACTGGTCCCGAACGCAAAGCCCATGCCCAGCATCTGGGTCGCCTTCACCGCCTGTTCGAGGGTTTGTCCGTCAAGCCAGTCCGGACCCTTCCGGCCTTCCAGCCGGCGCAGAACATAGGTCTGCAACGGTGAGGCTTCGCGGCGCAACGCCGTGCTCGCCCGGGCGACAAGTTCGTCCCCGCGTTCGGGCACATGCAGGGCCAGCTTGTGCAGCATATTCTCCCGGTGTTCCCGCGCGCGCAGGATCAGCGCCAGGTCATGGCGGGGGCAGCTCGTGACCACGCGCAGGCTCCATGCCAGGCGATCGTGCCGCCCGATACCGGGGCTGTCGCTGCCGAGGTCGTCCTCGTGCAGGCAGAGCGGACAGAACCGGGTTTCCTCGCGAACCAGCATGGAGGCGGGGACGATCTCTCGGCGCAGCGCGAAGGTCTGGTTGCCCTGCGACACGGCGGTGTTGCGCCAGACCGGCGCCGGATCCTGCCCGGCAACCGCGCAGAGGCGGCCAATCGCCTGCCGCGTTCCATGCAGCAGGTCCGAGGGGCTGATCCCCTGATCCGTCAGGAATGAGCGCAGGCTGGGGCAGCCATGCAGCGCCGACAGGCGGGCGGCAAAGGAGACCGGGGTTTCGTCCTGCCGGATGTCAATCGGCGTTGAATGTTCCCCCCCTATCGGCGTCCAAAAGGGACCCCTTTGGCGATGTGGCGAGCAGGCCCGTGGCGGCGTAGCTTTCCAGCTGGCGCAGCCGACGCGGGCCTGCGTTTCGGG
>NZ_JRKN01000041.1 GCF_000763905.1 Paracoccus halophilus | reverse complement strand
TCGGGCAGCGTGCTGATGGTAGTCTCCGACATGTGGCATATCCCTTTCTCGGCTGAGAATTGACGGCGTCTGAACACCGCCATGATATGCCGCCCCTCAGGGCATCACCAACTTTCGCGCGTTACTCCTGTCAGGCCGGTGACCGTCCGAAATAGATCGGGTTCGAGCTTTGTGATCACATCCTGAAGGGTGTTTTCACGGAAATCGGTCAGGTACATGAACGCAGGAATACGAGTGGCAAACTTGATCAGTTTTTCCTGGACCAACTTTCGAGCAGACTTGTATTCCTTCTCTTCAGCGGAGAGCTCTTTCTTTTCTTTTGGGGTCAGGTCGCGCTCTTTGGCCTTTGCCTTCAGGTCTTTGACCTTCTCGCTCTTGTTGATAATGGTCTCAATGACGTTGTCGCCCAAGGCACGCCAGCCTTCGATGCGCTCAACAGCGGCCATCGTGAACCGCCCCGGGTTTACCGGAGATCAAAACTCTCCAAAGGTGAACCATGGAACAAAAGAAATCTACCCCTACCTACAGTGCTGAATTCCGCGAACGCGGCGTCCGGCTTTTTCGAGACCACCGCGCTGATTATGCTAGCGATAATGCGGCCTATCGTGCAATTGCGCCGAAGCTTGGCTGCTCGCCTGACAGCTTGCGTGTCTGGGTGCAGCGAGCAGATCGCGATGCCGGTCAGCGCCCGGGTCTGACGAGTGAAGAGCGTGCCCGGATCAAGGAACTGGAGCGCGAGAACCGCGAGTTGCGCACGGCCAATGAGATCCTGAAAAAGGCAAGCGCGTATTTCGCGCAGGCGGAACTCGACCGCCCGTTCAGGAAATAATCGCGTTCATAGACGCGCATCGCGACGATTTTGGTGTCGGGTCGATCTGCAGGATTTTGCAGGTCGCACCATCGTCATATTATGCCCGGAAACGGACCGAGGCGTACCCCGAACTGGCATCGGATCGGGTCCGCAGCGACCACCGGCACTGCGCGGACATAAGGCGTGTCTTTGAGGGAAACCGCAGCCTTTACGGGGCACGCAAAATCTGGCGGGCTCTGCGCCGCGAAGGCAAGGATATCGCACGATGCACCGTGGAGCGGCTGATGAAAGCCATGGGATTACAAGGCGTTGTCCGAGGGAAAAAGGTTATCACCACCAACCCGGACGCGGTGCTTCCCTGCCCGCAGGACAAGGTGAACCGGCAGTTTCTGGCGGGTCGACCGAACCAGCTCTGGCTGTCGGACTTCACCTATGTCTCCACCTGGCAAGGCATGACCTATGTCGCATTTGTCATTGACGTCTTCGCCCGCAAGATCGTCGGCTGGCGGGTTTCGACATCAATGACGACGGGCTTTGTTCTGGACGCGCTCAATCAGGCGATCTGTCAAAGATGCCCGTCAAAGGCGGACGGCCTGACCCACCACTCAGACCGTGGTTCGCAATATCTGGCGATCAAATACACCGAACGGCTGGCCGAAGTCGGCATCGATCCTTCCGTTGGAAGCGTCGGCGACAGCTACGACAATGCCATGGCCGAAACCATCATCGGGCTGTTCAAGACCGAGGTCATCAACGTCCTCGGCCCTTGGAAATCAGTTGGCCAAGTCGAATGGGAAACCATGAAATGGGTCCATTGGTTCAACACTGAACGCTTGCTCGAGCCCATCGGATACTGTCTGACGTCAGCGCCTATGGGACAGCTTTGATGTTTTCGTAACGGAGGATTTCTGGTTCATCGCAGCTATCAAGAGGCGAAGATGAACAAGAAATCCGGAACATCGAAGGACGCGGCCGACAAGCTGGTCAAAGGGATTAAGCGCAAGACGCGCAAACAGTATTCGGCTGAAGAGAAGATCAGGATCGTGCTGGCAGGTCTGCGCGGCGAAGAGAGCATTGCCGCGCTGTGCCGCCGTGAGGGCATCAGCGAGGGCCTGTATTACACGTGGTCGAAGGAGTTCCTCGAAGCGGGTAAGCAGCGTCTGGCCGGGGATACCGCCCGTCAGGCGACGTCGCCTGAGGTCAAGGCACTGCGCTCGGAGTCGGCAGCGCTCAAGGAAGTTGTCGCCGATCTGACCCTGGAAAACCGTCTGCTCAAAAAAAGCATGATCGGGGATGGGGAGAGCGAGGCATGAGGTATCCTGCATCAGAAAAGCTGGAGATCATCCGCACGGTCGAAGCCTCGCATCTGCCCGCCCGCCAGACGCTGGCCATGCTCGGCATTCCACGCACGACCTATTACCGCTGGTATGATCGATGGTCCGAGGGCGGGCTTGACGCGCTCGAGGACACGGTGCCCCGCCCGGGCTCTGTATGGAACCGCCTCCCGGATGAGGCCCGGGCGGACATTATCGAGTTCGCGCTCGAGCATGAGGAACTGACGCCCCGTGAGCTGGCGGTGAAATACACCGACGAGAAGCGGTATTTTGTCTCGGAATCATCGGTTTACCGCATCCTGAAGGCGGAAGACCTGGTCACGGCACCCGCGCATATCGTGATGAAGGCGGCCAATGAGTTCCGGGACAAAACCACGCGCCCCAACGAGCTGTGGCAGACTGACTTCACCTATCTGAAGGTCCTGGGCTGGGGCTGGTTCTACCTCAGCACCGTCCTTGACGATTACAGCCGTTACATCATCTCCTGCAAGCTTTGCAAGACGATGAAGGCCGAGGACGTGACCGCCACGCTCGACCTGGCGCTGGAGGCCTCGGGATGTGACTGCGCAAGCGTGGTCGCCAAGCCAAGACTTCTCAGCGACAACGGCGCGTCTTACATCGCGGGCGACCTGGCAGATTACCTCAACGAAAAGGGCATGGATCATGTCCGAGGCGCACCCTACCATCCGCAGACCCAGGGCAAGATCGAGCGCTGGCACCAGACCATGAAGAACCGTGTCCTGCTTGAGCATTACTTCCTGCCCGGAGAACTCGAGCGCCAGATCGGTGCCTTCGTCGAATATTATAACAACCAGCGCTACCACGAGAGCCTTGGCAACCTGACGCCCGCCGACGTCTACTTCGGGCGTGCAGAGCAGATCCTGAAACAGCGAGAGGAGACCAAACGAAAAACCATGCTCACCCGGCGCTTGCGCCACCAAACCGAACACGCATAAAATCAACCGAGGATGAGCCAGAGCCTCCAAACGGAAAACCGCTCAGCTGTCCCAAATTATCTGACGACGGACACCGTCGGGGGGCGGTCACATCATGTGTGGGTAGCCCCGGTTTTAGCGGGCTGTCGCCTCGGCTGGCATGATACGATCGAATGCGTCCATGTGTCAGGCCTTTTCGCGAGGCGCGCTGCCTCTTGGCCGGTATGGGATCCGCGGGCTGTGGTCAAAACATCAAAACGAGCTCGGAGCTCTCCATGTGACCCTGATTTCCCCAACCCCGATCTGGTCGATCGGTTTCATACAAGCTTCAGCTTCTCCCGCATTTTCGAGGCGGTGCTGCTGACTTCATCAGTTTGCCATCAGCGGTCCCCCTCGAAACTCTTCATCCTTCGTTATCATGGCCCACAACATGCGAGCCATCTTGTTCGCCAACGCGATGGCCGCAAGCATCCGGGGCTTGCGGGCCAGCATACGCCCCAGCCAGGAGTTTTCCGCAGGCGGCTTGATCTTGGCACCGGAGATCACTGCCATGGCACCGATGATCAACAATCTTCGGATATCCCGCTGCCCGGATTTGCTCGTGCGACCGAGCCGTTGCTTGCCACCGCTGGAATGTTGTCGTGGAACGAGGCCAAGCCAGGCCGAAAAATCACGCCCCTGACGGAACGTCTCCATAGGCGGGGCGAAAGCGGCCAATGCCATCGCCGTAACCGGGCCAACCCCGGGCATCTTCTGCAGCCGGGCAGAGAAAGGCGACCGCTTGCTCGCCGCCGCGATCTGTGCGTCAAGTTCGGCGATCCGTCGGGACAGGTCATCAATCTGGTCGAAGCAGAGCTGTGCCATATGATGAACGGCCGGAGGGAGGTCTTTCGTCCCATCGTGGCCCGGTTCCAGAGCGGCCCGCAGTTTGTCGATGTTCTCGCGCCCCTTGCCGGCGATGAGCCCGAACTCGGCGAGATGTCCGCGCAAGGCGTTGATTGTCTGCGTCCGTTGCCCGACCAGAAGATTACGCAGCCGAAAGATCATGCCGAGACCCTGCTGCTCCGGTGTCTTCACCTCGACGAAACGCATGGTCGGTCGACTGGCCGCCTCCGCGATGGCCTCGGCATCCGCCATGTCGTTCTTCTGGTTCTTCAAATACGGCTTGACGAACTTCGGGGCGATCAGGCGCACCTCGTGCCCGATCGGCGCCAACGTCCGCGCCCAATAATGAGCTGTCGCGCAGGCTTCCATGGCAACGAGACATCCGGGGTGCCTCTGCATGAACGCAAGAAACTGTTTGCGCGACAGCTTCTTGCGAAACACGACTTCGCCTTCCGCTGTCGCTCCGTGCAGTTGAAAGACCTGCTTCGCCAGGTCAACGCCGATGATCGAGACTTCCTTCATAGCCAATTCCTCCTGATCCTGTCCGGATCAATCTGGCACAAGTGCCGTCAGGAGGGGCTACCCAACCCATCATCAAAGCCCATGCTACCTCTCAGACGTCGAGGCTTCAGGTTGAATCCGACCCACAACTGCCTTGAGGCCATCAAACTCCTGATATACGGCTGCTGACTGACGGACCAGTAGTCGTCGGCCATGACGGCAGCCTATTTTAGATAAACAATCAGGTAGCTCACATGATAAAATTTATTCCACCGGCTACTCCGCGCGTGGCCGTAATCGGCCTAGGTTATGTAGGCCTTCCACTGGCAGTAGCACTGGCCAGCGCATATGAAACGGTTGGGTTCGACCTCAATGCCCACCGCATTGATGAGCTACGCAAAGGCACGGACAGCACGGGTGAGGTTGATACCGCCGCCCTCGCCAAGGCTGGCAAGTTGCGCTTTAGCGGGGACGAGGCGGACTTGGAAAGCTGCAATGTTTTCATTGTTGCCGTTCCAACGCCCATAGATGCATCGCGTCAGCCAGATCTGACGCCTCTCATCTCTGCCTCTCGCACGGTGGGACGGGTAATTGGAAAGGGCAGTGTCGTAATTTATGAATCCACTGTCTATCCTGGAGCCACCGAGGAGGACTGCATCCCTGTGGTCGAGCAAGTATCGGGCCTGCGCTACGACACCGACTTCTTCGCCGGCTACAGCCCCGAACGGATCAACCCGGGCGACAAGGACCGGCCGCTGACGAAAATCGTTAAGGTCACATCCGGCTCCACTCCGGAAGTCGCCGCCTTCGTCGACGAGCTCTACGCCCGCATTATCGAGGCCGGCACCTTCAGGGCGAGTTCCATCCGTGTCGCCGAGGCCGCCAAGATCATCGAGAACACTCAGCGCGATGTGAACATCGCCCTCATCAACGAGCTTTCGATCATCTTCTCGCATCTTGGTATCGACACTAACGAGGTGCTCGATGCGGCCGCGACCAAGTGGAACTTTATCCGCATGCGGCCCGGTCTGGTGGGGGGACACTGCATTGGGGTGGACCCTTACTACCTCGTGCACAAGGCTATCGCCGCGGGCTTCATCCCCGACATTATCCGTACTGCCCGCGAGATCAACGACGGTATGGCACGCAACGCGGTCACGCGGCTGGTCAAAGCGATGATTCATCGCAACCTGCCAATCAAGGATGCGAAGGTGCTGGTGGCAGGCTTCACCTTTAAGGAAAACTGCCCTGACACCCGTAACACCAAGGTCGTCGATCTGGTCGCGCATTTAAAGAGCTATGGCATGCAGGTCGACATCGTTGACACTTGGGCCGATCCGGTTGAGGCGGCGGCAGAATATCGCGTCGCACTGGAGACAACACTGCCCACAGCCGGGGATTATGATGCCGTCATTTTGGCCGTAGCCCATGACGATATCGTCGGTGCCGGTCCTGACCGGTTGCGAGAGCTGCTGCGGCAGGGAGGTGTGCTCTTCGACATGAAGGCTGCCTATGACAGGCAGGTGAGCGACCTGAGGCTGTAGTCCGCAATATCCCTTTGCGCAGGCTTTGCAAATTTGACATGCTAGCGGAGGCCCGTGCACGGCGTCGAAATTTCCACCTTACCGGCCGCGACCCGTCGCTGTGTTGCACGAAGAACACCACCCCAGAACCCCGCGCCGGAAACGGAACCTCGCTGACCATAACGGCTCAAGATTTTTGGAAGGTACTCTTATCGTGAAACGCACCCTGTCATCATTATTGCCGAGATTGTCCCGCAGAGTGATATCACTACGAGCTGAGGGATATATTGATCTCGCTAATCGGCGGAGGATCAGCGGCTGGGTTCGACGGCCTGGGAGCGACGCGCCGATGACAGTCGATGTGCTGATCGATGGTCAGGTCGTTGCTGGCGGTATCGTTGCCGATCTTCATCGGCAGGATGTGGAAGTCGCGGGATTCGGGACAGGACGGCACGGCTTCGAAGTGGCGCTTGATGCAGGATGGTTGCAGCCTCTCAGCGAGCCATACCCAGAGTTACGGGTTGATATCCGAGACAGCCTGTCGGGAGCCATACTCCTGAGCAGGACGCTTGACGCTCAGTCGCCTGCCGTGCTGGTAGCCCCCAAATCCGACGGTGGTGACGAGGCGCGGGTCGTTCCGCGGCCACAACTCATTACTGCCCCGGAATCGGTTCCGAGCTTCCGCGTGCATATTGACAAGCTGACGCCAGAAGGTCGTCTGGTTGGCTGGTCTCTGAATCTGGCAGCCCCGAGGAATAAATTCTCGCTGGAGGTGCTCATCGACGATGTTCACTATGCGTCAATCAGGAACACCGCTGACCGCAAGGATCTTCTTCGCCATTTCCCGACGGGCGGCGAGGGTGGCTTCGACCTACAGCTGCCGCACCGCTATCTGGAAACGGGTTCGCATGCGGTAACGGTGATCGCGCCGGATGGCAGTAGTCGGACCCGGACTATCGCCACACAACAGGATCACAACCCCGCGGAACTAATTTTCGGCAACCTTTCTTCCGACGGAACCGCCATCGTCGTGCCTATCTACAACGCAGCCGACGACGTGGAGATCTGCATCCGGCGTCTGCTGGACCATACCGACGCTTCGGTCGAGGTGATTCTGATAGACGACTGCTCCCCCGATCCACGGATTGCGGAGATCCTGAAGGACGCGTCCCGGCATTCCCGCTTCCGGATACTGAGGAACGACGAGAATCTGGGTTTCACCCGCACGATCAATCGCGGCCTGGTCGAAAGCGGGATGCGCGACGTCGTCATCCTGAACAGCGATGCCCGCGTGACCCCGCGCTGGCTGCCCAACATGCTGGCCGCCGCGCGCTCCATGCCGCGCGTCGCGACCGTCACCGCGATGTCGGACCGCGCCGGTGCATTCTCTGCGCCGGAAATCGGCAACGAGAACGATCTTCCCCCCGGCATCGACGAGGCGGCATATGCGCGGGCGTTCCGGCGCCGCCAGTTCGGAACCTATCCTGTCGTGCCGACCGGCAACGGCTTCTGCATGCTGATCACCCGGGCCGCGATGCAGGAGATCGGTCTTCTGGACGCCGAGGGCTTTCCCCGTGGCTATGGCGAGGAAAACGACTTCTGCATGCGGGCGATGCGCGCCGGCTGGCAGAACGTGGTCGATGACCGGACCTACGTCTTCCACGACCGCACCAAAAGCTTCGGGGCGTCCAAGCAGACCAATGCCGAGGCCGGGGCGCGGGTCGTGAACGAACGCTATCCCGAATACCGCTTCATGACCTCCGTCTACCGGGAGGGTGAGGATATCCTGCTGGCGCGGCATCAGGCGCGGCGGGCGCTGAGCGACTGCACGCGGCCGGAATCGATCCTGCCGCGGGCCCTGTTCGTGGTCTCGACGTCATCGGGAGGGACGCCGCAGACCAACCTGGATCTGATGTCGGCGCTGACGGACAGCTATGACTGCTGGTTGCTGCGATGCGACAGCCGCGTCATCGAATTGAGCCATCTCGTCGATGGCGAGGTGAAGCCGGTCAGATCCCACCGGCTCAGCCGCCCCATAGATCCGGTCACGCACCGCTCGCAGGAGTATGACCGGGTCGTCGAATCCTGGCTGGTGTTCCATGATTTCGAACTTGTGCATATCCGGCACCTGGCCTGGCACAGTCTCAGCCTTCCGGCGCTGGCCAAGGCCAATCACATGGCCGTGGTGCATTCCTTCCACGACTTCTACGCCCTCTGCCCGACAGTGAACCTGCTCAAGGACGAAAGCTTCTGCAGCGGCGCATGCAGCCGGATGCAAGGCTCGTGCGAACCCGCGCTGTGGGCTCCCGGCACCATGCCCGACGTAAACCGGCCATGGATTGACGTCTGGCGCAGCCGCTACCAACAGGTGATGACGCATTGCGATGCGTTTGTGACCACGTCGGAACCGGTGCGCGACCGCATCCTGGCCCATCTGCCGGGCATCGTGTCCGACAGGTTCTTCGTCATTCCTCACGGCCGGGATTTCCGCCGTTTCGATGCTACCCCGCCCACACCGCAGCCTGGCGAGCCGCTGCGCATTCTGATCCCCGGCAACATAAACCTGAACAAGGGCTTGGCCGTCATCAACGCGCTGATGGAGCGCGACACGGAAAACCGGCTGGAGTTCCATCTGCTCGGAACGCACCCGCCTGCGACCCCGCTGCATCCGCGGGTCGTGAGGCACGGCCCCTATACCCGCGAGGACTTCCGCGAGCGGGTGCGGGCGATCTCGCCGCATGTCGGCGCCGTCTTCACGATCGTCGAGGAAACCTGGTGCCACACCCTGACCGAGATGTGGGCAGCCGGACTGCCGGCGGTGGTCTTCGACTTTCCCACCGTGGCGGGCCGGGTTCGTGAAAGCGGTGCCGGCTGGGTCGTCGACCACGGCGACATCGGCGCGCTTTACGACAGCCTGATCGGGATCATGACCGATCGCGACGAGCTCATCCGCGCCTATCTGGCGGTTCGCAACTGGCAATCCGCCGAAGGCGCCGCCAGGACGACCCGTTTCATGGCGGCACAGTATATCGATGTCTACGGCGCAGCCATGGCCGCATCCCAGCGGTCGTCGCGGCCGCGGGGCGAGCGGCGGCGCATCGCTGTCGTTGCGCCCGGCACGTTCCCCGATCTCGACCGGGCCAATGCCTCGACCCATGTCCGGCTGTGGCAGCGAACGCGCAACAGTCTCGATCGGCCGCTGGATTACGTTAGAATGCATCCGCAGGCGCTTCTGGCGAACCTGGCGACAGGGGGCATCGCCGGTGCGATCATCCAGCGGAACGCGATACCGGGGCCGTGGGTGGACCGGGTCATCGACGCCTTCGCCGCCGCGAATGTGCCCTATGTCGTCGAGCTGGACGACGACCTGTTCGACGTGCCGGCGGACAAGGACCCCGCCGGCCACTATGCCGCCTACCGGCCGCGGCTCGAAAGGCTGATCCGGCAAGCGGCGGCGCTGTCGGTCTCGACCCCTGTCCTGCGCGATTGCATGGCACGCCTGAACGGCCGGATCGAGGTGATCCCGAACGCCCTGTCGCGTGAGGTCTGGGCGATGGGGGACATCGCCCGGGTGCCGGACGGAAACATCCGCGCCCTCTACATGGGCACGACGACGCATCAGGCGGATCTGGACATGATCCTGCCGGCGCTGGAGGCGGTGGCGGCCCGACGCCCCGATTTCCGCCTGTCCGTGATCGGCATCGGCGACGCGCCCCTTCCCGCCTTCGCCGAGCGCATCGCGGTTCCGCCGAATGCGAAGGATTACCCGCGCTTCGTCCGCTGGTTGGGCGACCAGCGCCGCAATGTCGATTTCGGCCTGGCGCCGCTCCAGGAACTGCCCTTCAACGACGCGAAATCGGATCTGAAAATCCTTGATAACGGCGCCCTAGGGCTGCCGGTCGTTGCATCCCGGCATCCGGCCTTTGCCCATCTTGCCGGGCGGGAGGGCGTGACGCTGGTGCCGAACCGGGTCGAGAAATGGACGGCCGCGCTGCTCGACCAGATCGACAACCGGGATCGACACGCGAAGGCCGGGCGCGAACTGCAGCGCTGGGTGTTCGAGAATCGCGCGGTAGAAACATCACCGGGTGCGTTCGACAGGCTTGTGGAGGGGATTCTGGCGGTCTGACCTTCCCGCATCAGGTGCCCGCCGAACCTAGGGGGATGCGGGCCTCGTCCGGGCATTGGAGCCGCAACAGCTACAAGCGCAAAATGGAGAAATTCATGGTACCATATGACCTGTACATGACCGCCCGGAAGCGTCTCAACGAGTCGTATCCGTTCGGGGAAATTAGTCTTCTTCAAGAGTTTCCGGAATCCGACCAGCCGCCCATCGTATCGGATGGTGCGGTCGCAAAGATCACTTCGGCAAACAAGGATGACATACGCCTTGCAGCGGGCGTGACCTTTCTGGGGGCGAACACTTTTTCCACTAGTGGCCGCGGCAATCTGATCTGCATCGGACGCGGCACGACCCTGAACCACAGTCGGATACAGGTAAATGGAAATGGATGCGTCGTCATCATAGGGGAGAATTGCCGGCTGAAGGGATTGAAGATGATCGTTTCCCAGAATAACTCCATGGTCTTCGTAGGCTCCAATACCACGTGGGAAAGTGGTGCCATCCTTTCCGGCAGCGGCAATATAGTTGCACTAGGAAATGAGTGCATGGCATCGAGCTCGATTGTAATAAGGACCAGTGACGGGCATGGCATATTCGACCGCTCGACTGGAAGTCTAATCAACGATTCCGCGGACGTCATGATCGGGCATCACGTCTGGCTCGGCAACAGTTCGAGAGTCAACAAAGGAGCACGCATCGGCACCGGCACTGTCCTTGGGCAATGCGCCATCGCCTCGGGTTCGCTCGATGCTGCCGCCCTCTACGCGGGGACGCCGGCCAGAAAGCTCAAAGAGGGAATCGCGTGGTCCAGAACGAAGCGGTACGAAGATATTCCTGACCGCTTCCGGTGAGGAAATTGGCGTTCCTTCCGGAACTGTGCGCGAAAGAAGAGGTTGTAAACAGCATGGGGTGAGAACTGGCTGCTTGTTCGAGAGATATGTGGATCTTTTACTCAATTTACGGGAGGGATTTAAGCAAATGGCATTAGTTTTGCACATTGGTGATGGAAAGTGTGGATCAACGGCGATTCAACACGCTCTGCATGAGCAGCGCCTACAGCTCCGCGCTTCAGGCATTCTGTTCGATACCGGACCCAGTCGTAGAGATCACTTCCTGCTTACAACACTAATTGGACGTGTTACGAGATCCTCAGGCCCAGGGCAGATAGAGTACGCTCGTCACAACTTAACATCTCTCGTAAAGCAGGCGGTCGATTATAATCATGTATTGATATCAAGTGAGGGATTACTCTCAGCTGACCCAAAGGAGGTATTGGATCTTCTTGCTCACACGGGATTGGATACATCCGACGTTCGTGCGATTGCATATGTACGCGAGCCGTGCAGCATGTACCCCTCTTTGATCCAGCAGCAGCTGAAAGGAAGTTCGAAATATACTGCGCCAGGGGACTACCGTCGTCCCCTTGACCTATTCGTCCACCGCTGGCAAACGACGCTAGGAGTAAAAAGGGTTTCGGTGCGACTATTCGACAGGAGAAGTCTGCTGGACGGAGATGTTGTAAAGGATTTTTCGACGACCTTAGGAAGTATGATAGGCGATAGTCTTCCTGAGCTAACAGGAGCACAGGTTAATACGTCCCTTTCCGCCGAGCAACTTATCATACTCCAATCTCTTCAACGAAAGCTACCCAAGGAATCTCAGGGTAAATTTACCCCCGATGCTAATAGACTGATATCGTTTTTTCAATCGCTAAATTCCGGGGGCATGATTGGAAATTCAATTAAGTTAAACGAGAAAGCCAGTTCTCTGATTGCCTCAAATAACATGAGCATTGTCAGCAATCTCAATAAACTTGTCCCGGGACTTGGGATGGCCATACCATCCGTTAACGGGAGCTCACTCCAGGTGTCCAAGGTGGCTTGGCAGGGAGATGGCTCTGTAGCCGAGGTGCTTTTGAATGTTAACGAGAGTCTCGTCGACACGCTTTCACTGCTCGTTAATGATAAGAATCTGAGACCACAGGCATCGCAAGAATTATTAAGATTTTATGTATCTGATATTTCTCGTCGGAACGCGATAGTATCAGCGCTGCAGAAACAAGGTTAGCTCGACTGAATTCGCGGAAAATGTGTTTGCGCGCCGAGCAGACTAGGTGTTCAGTCCCGGCATCTGGTGGATCGGGTTTAGGATGAATCGATCTGGCTCTGATGTCCAGATTTTGCAGATGTATTCATAGGGAGTGAGGCCGCCGAGGGTCTTGAGCCTGCGCGCGAAGTTGTAGGCGGCCATGAAGTCCGCAAGATGCGTCCGCAGTTGATTATGGCTGTCGTAGTGGAAGCGTTTGACGGTCGCGTCCTTGATCGTCCTGTTCATCCGTTCAACTTGGCCATTGGTCCAAGGGTGATTGGGTTTGGTCAGCCTGTGCTCGATCCCGTTTGCCTCGCAGATCATGTCGAAGCGCATCGGACGGGAGTAGATGGTGTTCCGGTTCCGAGGCTGTTCTGCGAACTGGATGCCATAGCATGTTGGGAATAGCGCGCCGTTGAAGGTTATGGCCGCCTGCGCAGCCACCAAAATTGCGCAGCAGGCGGCCATAACCGGGTCTCGGGTCTCTATGGTGGTTTTGCGAACCACACCACAGAGGAGACCGGCCATGGCCAAGGTTGAGCATACTTCGGATGCCCGTGTTCTGGTAGGCATCGACATTTCCAAACACCGGCACGAGGTGCTGATTGCCGTCCCGGGCAAGACGCGCAGGCGGCGCCTGACGATCACCAATTCCACCGACGATTTCATGCGGCTTATCGCGATTTTGCGAGAATACGGCCTGCCCGTCCGGATCGGCTTTGAAGCGACTGGCAACTATCATCGGGTGCTGATGTATCATTTGGGCGTCGCCGGGTTTGACTTGAAGGGGTAGGTTCCGGTAGGGGGCAGGATCGTATCACAAGACCCTGACCCTCCCTTCTTTCCTCCATTTTGAACTCTGCGGCCGCCTTCGTGGTGGCGATGATCGCGGTGCGCCCGTTTGGGAGCCGTGACGGCCGCAAGAAATGGGGGGCGCGAACATGTACCAGGTTGACGCGGGCGGTATCCTCGACATCGCAATGGCGGGAACATCTGCGACGCTGCTGGCCCGGAAATGGGAAAGCGCCCTGCTGGTCAACGTGGATAACGAAACCCTTCGCAAGATCATGGATAACCCTGAAGCGATGAACCGCCCCGGGTTTACCGGAGGGGTGTTTGCTCAAATGTTACGCGGCATTTTGTGTTTGTTTCAAGGCTGCATAGAATGTCTCCTCGGCTTCGTTTGGTGTTATGTATCCGATGTATCAGTCCACTGGATAAATCTTGTGGGTTGGATCGTACCAAATCACAATGAACTCATCCAAAATGCGAAAACCCCAAAGGCGTTGCAAGTTTCCAAGGCGGAACCGAAAAATCGTGTCTTGATACCTTTCGATCTCCATCAAGCGAAGTTGCGCTTCCTCGCAGATGTCGTCTACATTCATATTGTGGTGCATCTTGTGCCCACTATCGGAGCTAAAGACGTCGATCTCTCCCCATGTGAGGCGCGCAAATTCCATCAATCGCGGCTCAATATGGGTGCCCCAGTCCCCCTGAGACCACTGACGCGCCACCCCCCAGGTCCACGAGCCTTCTAGGTCAGGGTCATCACAAGACCAGCGGACAGGTAGTGAATAGATAGAATTAGGATTTTCCGACGCTCTGGGTTGTTTTTCAGAGAGCTCTTCTACGACAGACGCGACAAGCCGAGCACTCTTTTCCAGTGCATCGAGGCGCGCACGCGACTTGCGGGCAATCCGGGCCTCTCGCTTACTTTGCTGGGGCAATGCTAGAGTAGTATTCGACAAGCCAAGCAGGGAATATCTCTGTGTTCTGCCCTTCAGCGTATGCCTTCTTCCAAGGATCTTCCATGTGAGTAAGGTCGCTCAACCATTGAGCATCTTTGTCGCCATAAAAACTGAGCACACGGGCGATCGTTTCTTTTTGCGTATCAGTCAGATTCGCGCTGGAGCCCCGCGACACAGCGTCGACTCGAAACTGACCTTTCATATCTTGCCAAAGCTCGCGGACGACTGGCCCATTTCGCCATGCTTCAATGGATTCTGGGAAAATAACGTCGTCATCCCAGACGGTTGACCACGCTTGGGAGTAGTAGATTAGCTTCTGGAGCTTCATCGTGGTCATCGGCCCACGTTGTTCCAAAATGTAGGTCGCTGTGTCGAAAACGTCGGCCATTTTTCTTCCCCTAATGCATACTACATAGGATGCTTTTTACAAAAAGTGAATCCCCTGACGATGTGGTGGCCGGGAATCCTTCCGTTCTTGTGAGTTTTGCGGCCCTTCTGCACTCGACCCCTTTACTTGTACTTAATGTTGTACATATAGGGGGGCAAAGGAGAGTCGACATGGATGTTATGACCTACTCAGACGCACGAGCTCAACTGAAGGGCGTCATGGATCGAGCGATCCACGACAAGCAGGAAGTTGTCGTTACGCGCAAGAAGGGCGAGTCCGTTGTGGTCGTGTCCTTGGACACTTGGAACGCCGTCAACGAGACGTTGCACCTCTTGTCCACACCGAAAAACGCATCCCGCTTGCGCGCGTCGATCGCGCAACTCGATGCTGGAACTGGCGAAGAGCGTGAGCTGACCGAGTGAAGCTGGTTTTTTCCGATCAGGCCTGGGAAGACTATCAATACTGGGTCAACACCAACGACAAGGTACGCGACCGGATCAACGAGCTGATCAAGCAGTGCAAGCGGACCCCTTTCAAGGGAACCGGCAAGCCGGAACCTTTGAAGGGGGATTTGACTGGCTGGTGGTCCCGGCGAATTTCTCAGGAAGATCGAATGGTCTACCGAGTCAGTGGAGCTGGCGATGGCCAAAGCCTAGAGATTGCGCAACTGCGGTTCCATTACTGAATGGACCTAAGGTTAGCGCGCAAGCTTTTGATATTCTTCCCACATCATCTCTATTAGCTGGCCCTGCGTGATGCCAAGACGCTCTGCCTCAGCGGCAATCGCTTCCCCGACTTCAGGGAAAACCTTCGGGTGCAGCTGATAGGTGCGTGGGCTTGGTTTACGCCCTGGTTTCTTGCGTGGGGTACGATCAAGGAAGCCCCTCGCCTCTCCAACCTCATCGACACGGCGGACCTCGGCAACCGTGGTGTCTTTTGGTCGGGCCTTCAGCCCTGCAAGCCTATTTGAGCCGCTCATAGACAGCCTCCGTAAAGTCTTTGGCATTCTCCAAGGCCTTATCGACCTTGCCGCCAGTTACCATGTCAGGGTCTTTCATCATCGCGGTCAGATCACCGCCATAAGCGAAGATTTCTGAAAACGCTGCGCGCGCGACGAGGGATGGCTCGATGACGTCGATCCCTGCCCCGCGCAGCTGTATTTCCAGCTCCTTTTGAACGCGGCTTTTCACAGCTGCGCTTGTTTTGGTCAGAACAACGGCGTGACGTATTGTCCGGCCAAGCGCCTCTTCCTCTTCTCGGATCAAGGCCAAGGCTTCAGACCCGATCTCCGCATCGAGCGCCGTTGGCTGCATCGGGACGATAACCAGATCGGCTTGAGAGATAGCGCGGCTGACAAGCTGCGATGCTACGCCTTCAAGATCAACAATCACGATCTGCCCATCGCCATCTGATGCCCTGATTGTCGGCACTATCTCAGAGCGCCCTATATCCTGATGAAGTGTCACACCTTTGGGGAGTCCGTGAGATGCCCATCGGGTCAGTGACTTGTTGGGGTCGCAGTCCAAGACTGTCACTTGAGCTCCCATCCGAGCGAACTCTGTGGCCAGGATTACAGCACATGTGGATTTTCCGACGCCCCCTTTGGGGCTTGCCATGACGATGACGGGCATTGCTCGGCCTCATACTATTTTCATTACCGGATATATATCACTTACCGGAAAAATTTCCAACACCGAAATTAAATCTATCACCGGATTTAAATCTCTTACCGGTTTTAAATCCTGTCAAGGTCTACCGCGTTTCTCGAACCACTTACGGCAGAAGCCTACGAATGCGGCATCCACATCCCTCGGAGCATCCACGATCCAGTCGCGCCACTCACTTTCCAGGTGACGTACATCCCAACCAGGCGCGGCCTGTCGCGCCCTATCGTAGGTTTCAGATTTCAGTGGAGGGATATGCCCTTCGATAAGAGAGGGCGGGGTCATCGTACCGCGATTGGTGAAAACCACCATGTCCGCCACTTCATCGAAAAATACTTGATAATCGGGCAGGTGATCATGAACAGCCAGCTGCTTGATCATCTGACGAAATCGCTTTTCAGGGCTTTGCGACCCAGACTTCATAAGCAGGTGCTTTAGGGTAATCTTCCAGCTCTTTTGCTGACCACAGTGCTTGCGTGCCAGCTCGTAAACGCGGCGTTCAATCGGCTTGCGCAAGCGAAAGTAGTCGCGGTGAAGGGTCAACACCTCTTCGTTTTTGATTGCATTGAAGACCCAGTCTGACAGCTTGACCTCACACCAGAGCAAACGACCGTCGAGGCCTTGCTTTCGACGGATGGAGGAGGCGTCGATCAACCCGAACCCATCAATCTGTTCTTCGTCACCAGAAACGATGTTCGTTCTGATCCGCGTGCCTTCCAACCGGTCAAGCGCATCCATAAGCGAGATGTATTCTCGACCACTGGTGCCACGGTTCGTGAAAATCAGGAGTTCGTGCGAATTGATACGAACGCGGGGCGAGACCGGTTCCCCATGTTTAAGTTTCGCCATAATCTGACTGATGCAGTAAATCAGGATGTCCTTGTCATAGATGGTTGCCAGCCCTTTGACACTCGGCGTGATTTCTAACCAGTGATCGCCGTTCCTATAACGCTTCACAGAAGTCTCCGGTTTCTTGGAGAGTGAATAGAACGGATGCTCCATATGTTGCATGACGTCCTTGAGAACAGCGTCTGCAACATCACAGATGAACAGATCGTGCTGAGGATGACGATCAGGCAAGAGGGGCGTCAGTGGGTTCGTGTTTTCAGTTACCATAGCAGCACATTCGTGTTTTCAGTTACCCGTGTCAAGATTCGTGTTTTTAGTTACCAAAATTCGTGTTTTTAGTTACCAAAATTCGTGTTTTTAGTTACCAAAATTCGTGTTTTTAGTTACCAAAATTCGTGTTTTTAGTTACCAAAATTCGTGTTTTTAGTTACCGGCTGACCGAGTAACATGTTGATTCAAAATAATAAAACAGGCCCCAAAAACAGCTTAACACTATATTTAACACATATTTAACACACTAGGCCTGTGGATAACTTAGATAATCAACTCAATTCAGCGGATTCTGATCGAACCTTCCACGGTAAGCCTTGCTCTTGAAGTACAGGTTCTGCTTTGCCTTGAGCGGGTTGCGATTGCCCACCAACAGCAGAAGATCATCCGCCTTCATGCCAGTGATCTGCTCAGCAGTCATGAGCTTCTGTCGCTGCTCCGAGTAGGAAAAATCCCGGCCCTCGTTTGGGGCTTTGCCCTCTCGAATCTGCTGAGAATAGACAGTGCTTTCCCCGAGGTGGCGCGCTGCCCATTCGGCGGTTTCGATATCGTTTAGGTTGAAGACGCGCTTGGTGATGCAGGAGCCAAAGATCGAACGGGCATCGTTTGGCCCATAGGCCTTTTCGACTTGGCCGGTGTCCTGAGTGACAAACAGCGCTTCGACACCGGCCCCTGCGGCGACGTTGGCAATGTTCATGATCTGCTCCATGCGGCCCATCCGCACGAATTCATCGAGAACTAGCAGGATCGGGGCCTTGACCTTACGCCGCCCGTCCTGGCGCACGACCGTGCCCAGGACAAGGTTGATGAACAGACGCATGAAGATCGCTTGCTTGTCCACCTGGTCGAGCGGCACCGCGATAAAGAGATCGACTTGATCGTCGAGAAGATCATCCATGCGGAAACTGGACCCGGCCAGAAAGTGCCGCATGTTGTCGGACTGCATCCACTCAAAAGCTTTCGAGACCGCTGTCTGAATCGACCCGCGTTCTCTGTCTCCCGCGCGCAGAATGGTGGCGGCGGTCTGGGCCGGGCGGTGGCCGACAAGGTCGGCGTTTTCAGCCCAGGCCTCAAGCGTGCCGTCGAGGTTTGCAGACAGAAGCAGATCGGCGACGGCGATCAGATTGCGCCGGTTGGGTTCTTCCTGGGTCACGATCACTTCTATCGCCGCCGCGACCAGCTGGCGGGCCATTTCCGAAAAATGCGCGCCGTCTCCCTGTTCGGGTTTGACCAGGCCGTCCGCAACCAGGGCCACGTCTCGCGCCAGCTCGTGGGGCCGGATGTAGTCGAGCGGGTTGAACTGATCCTTTCCATCCTCGACGAGGCCGAAGGGGTTGAGGACCGCCACCTTGCGCCCGAGCTCCTCGCGGTGGCGGCGCGTGACAGCGAAATTCTCTCCCTTGATGTCCAGGACGACGACCGGCCCCTGGTGGTCGAGGATCGCCGGGATCACGGCGCTGACGCCCTTGCCGCCCCGTGTGCCGGAGACAACGAGGTGATGCCCGCCGCGCCATCCCTTCGCATCGTTCTTGACGTAGCGCAGGAGCTTGCCCTTGTGCAGGGCGAGGGGAAGCCCGGTTTTGTTGCGCACAAGCTGGGCAATGTCGCGCGGGTCCATCCATCCCGCTTGCCACGGGCCAGTGCGCGATTTGCGGTTGCGGCCAATGCGCGGATTGAAGATCGCCACCAGCGGGGTGCTGACAGCGACAGCCACTCCGAAGGCCCCAAGCGCGAAGGAGATCGCCATGGCCTGTTTCTGCGGATCAGAATACCGCGCCAGCCCCTTGAGTCCTTCCCAAATGGCACGGGGGAGGGGCCAGCCAGCGCCCGTCCATGCCTGGACAGTCGCCAGCATGTCGCTGAGCGGGCCTCTGAGGGGCGTCAGGGCTGTGAGGGTGGCAGCGCACAGGCAGAGCCATGCGAGGAGCTTCAGCGGTGTCCTGTGGCGCTCTGCGGCGGTTCCGAGGGTGTCGAGGATGGTGGCCACGGCGATGATCGGGAAGGCATAGGTGGTCACCGGGTAGATCGCGACCGTTTGCGGAGCGAGGATCAGGGCGGCAGCGGCTACGATCACAGCGCCGATCATGATCACCCAGTGGCGGGCTTCCAGAACAAAACTCATGACCGGTCCTCGTCGCTATCGGGAAACAGAATCTGCCAGAGCCCCCGGTCGCGATCCCGCTGGGTGAGGCGGTCTGGCAGATCGCGCCGCACGATGCTCTGAAGAGCAGGTTCGGCGCTCAAACGGTCGAAGACCAAAGTGCCCAGGAGCCATTTGAGGCGGTCTTCGTCTTTCTTCTCAGACAGACGCCGCCGGGCATCGAGTGCTGCGATCTGTGCGTCGAGCTGGGCTTTCTTCTCGGCCAGTTCTTTGATCCGGGCGTCTGGATGGCGGCTTTGGGACATGGGGCAACCTCGGCAATAATGGGGGCGAATGTAGTGGCGGATTGATAGCTTGAAAAGATTTAAATGCGCGCTTATACATTGTCTTCGACAACGTGCGCGTCCTCATGGGGGTAAACCCCCGCGCCGGACGGCTTCCCCCCAAGGCGGCGATGCCGCCTGAACGAGGGTTTCACCCTCGCGCTCCCGACCAGCGACACAGACGCTGGACCCTGTTTTGAAGAGAGGCGTCCCGCGCGTGGCGATCTATCATCTCAGTGCGAAAGTGATCAGCCGGGCAGGGGGCCGGTCATCGGTCGCAGCCGCCGCCTACCGGACGGCTGGGCGGCTGCGGGATGAGCGGCGGGGGTTGGAGCATGACTATTCCCGCAAAGGCGGGGTCGTGCATTCCGAGATCATGGCCCCCGAGAGTGCGCCCGACTGGATGCGCAATCGCGACCAGCTCTGGAACGCGGTCGAGGCGGTCGAGAAGCGTCGTGATGCGCAGCTTGCCCGCGAGATCGAAGTGGCTCTTCCCCGCGAGCTCGATCGCGGGGAGCGCCTGGAACTGTTGCGTGGTTTTGTTCAGCGAGAATTTGTCGATCGCGGCATGATCGCGGACGTGGCCGTTCACGAGGGCAAGGCCCGTGATGGCCACGGCCAGCCCCATGCACATGTCATGCTGACCATGCGCGAGCTGACCGGCGAGGGGTTCGGGAAGAAGGATCGCAGCTGGAATGCGCCGGACCTGCTGATGGGCTGGCGCAAAGCCTGGGCGCGGGATGCGAACACAGCCCTTGAGCGGGCAGGGCGGTCGGAGCGGATCGATCATCGGTCGCTCGATGTTCAGCGGTCTGAGGCCGAACAACAGGTCGAGCGGGCGCGCGAGGGCGGGCAGGAAGAGATCGCGCTTGAGCACGAGAAGAAGGTGGTCGAGCTCAGCCGCGAGCCCGAGCCGAAAATCGGGCCATCGGCCAATGCTCAGGAAACGCGCGGGATCGTCACGGAGCGCGGCGAGGCTTTCCGCGCGGCGCAGGCGCGCAATGCACAGCGCCAGGAACTGGGCTGGCGGCAGTTGGAATTGCGGCTTGAGCTGATGGAGCGGGGGCGCGCCTTCATTGCCACCGCGCGCGAGCGGCTGGATCAGCTTTGGGGCCGCGCCGAGGCGGCGATGTCACGGATCAAGGAGAGGGTTATGGGCGAGGTTGAGAGGCCGCAGGCTGGTGCCGAGCGGGGTGGCGATATGGACGCGCGCCGAGCGGCAGTGTTGGGGCGCGATGTTGATCGACCTGAAGTGCAAGCGCCGGATGTCGGGCGCGAGAGGGTTGCGCCTGACGATCCAGACCGAGATCGTCGGGACGCCATCCTTGGGCGTGCGCGCGATATCGGACAGAAGCGTGATGCGGCTGCGGTAGAACGGGACATTGCCGTTCGTGACGGCGAGGGCCGTGACCATGGGCGGCGGGATGACATTCTCGGTCGCGGGCGGGATAATGTGTCCGAGCGTGGGCAGGGCCGCGATCGCGATAGAGGCAGAGAACGTTAAAAACTGAAAGGAACCACACAGTGTTTGAAGATCGCTATCACAAGGACAAGCCTGTCGTAAAATCAATGGCGCAGCGCATTGCGGACAATAGCCCACAAGTGTTCGCGACCACCGATGATTTTGTTGCCGCCTACGGTCAAGAGGCTGCCGACATGGTTGCCAAAGGTGGCTTGCTTGCAGCCCTTTGGGATATCGGAATTGATGCTGTTCCCGCATCGTTCGAAGGGGAAGGGCGCGACCAGCCAAAGGGCTTGAAGACCATCTCGGTTGGTACGGTTTCCTAATGTTTGGCCTCTTCAAAAAACAAGAAAAGAAAACGCATCCGCTTCCCAAGTACACGGACGTTTACGACACCATGCTGTATCAAGCGCCGGATGGGACCCCGAAAGGGGCATTGCCGACGATCTATGCATTTCGGGTGAAAGACCCGTCGTTGTCGCCTGATCCCAGACCGGATTTCATTCTGCTCGAAACCGAAGATGAAATCCAGGCCTGGCACCAGGTCATGGCTGGTTCGGTGGTCTTGAACAGTGAAGGGCTCATCACAGACGCCCCATTGCTGGTCTGGAATGATATTCCAAGTCTGCTGACCTCAGACGATGAAATTATTGCGACGTACTTCCCGGTGCGTGATGATGAGGGCTGGCCCGCACTAGCGCTTCAGGCGCATCCGTTCGGCACTGCTTTGGATATCAAGCCTGCTCGGGATCGTTACTATTTTGAGCAAAACAAGGTTGTTGGCTTTATGTAGCCTCTTCGCAGCTGTGATCCCGGCGGTGCGCCGGTCTCGCTATGAGCGATAGACAGGGCAGGGGATCGACGGGCTGACGCCCGCTCACCACAACCCTGACAGTTTCCAAGTCCACGTCCCAAGGCCTATTCTTCGGGAGCTGCCTGGCAATCCGACAAGAGAAGCCGTTTGACCTGACCACTCGCCGATGTAACGGGGCGCACCCGCATAAGCAGTTTGTTTCGGGTGCCCGTATTACTGCCGTGAAGCGACCAGGTCAGGTTACCCAGATCACCGGCTGGGAAGTCGCCATCGGGCCTGACAGGCACGACACGTTCGAGCTGGTCAATGAAAGCTCGTCCGTTGCGCGAAAGAGAATTATACCGGGTCATGTTACCTTGGTACACTGTCAGCCCAGGTGCTTCTTCCCGTGTGTTAACCCAATCCTTGGTAGCGGTGTTGAAGGAAACAAGTGTTTCTCGGGGCCGACCGATGTCGATACGATTAACAGGCTGCTGAAGAAGTCGGCCTTGAAGGACGTTATTCCTGCCGCCACGATTTGAAGTCGGTTTTCTTCGGCATCGGCATCGGCATCGGCATCGGCGGTGGTCGCGGGTCAGAGTTGCCTTCTCCGTCAGGCCGTCAGGAGTTTCGGTAGCCTCGCGAGGTTGCAGGCCGCCATCGTCATCGTGAACTGGGCGCAGACCC
>NZ_JRKN01000040.1 GCF_000763905.1 Paracoccus halophilus | reverse complement strand
CTCAAAAATCCCATGTCAATCACTCCATATCTCCCCGACCGAATCCGTCAGGGCAACGTGTTCACATGGGTCAATTCTCAGTGGAAATTCGGGAGGCTACCGGGTCAATTCTCAGCGGAAATCAACAGTTCGTGATCTTCGGCGTGCTGGCGCAGATCCCGATCGGCGACATGTTCATGGCTGGCATCCTGCCGGGCCTGATCCTTTTTCTGTCCTTTGCACTGGTCATCACGCTGATCGGCTTTGCGCACGGTTTTCCGAAGGGCGAGTGGTTCACCCGGTCCGAGGCGATCTCGGCGCTGCTCTACAGCCTGCCGGCGACGCTTATCCCGATTGCCATCATCGGCGGGATCCTGTTCGGCATCGCAACGCCCACCGAATCCGCCGCGGTCGCGTCGCTGATCGCATTCCTCGTCGGCTGGCTGATCTATGGCGAGTTGAAGCCCGCTGCCTTGTTCGGCCTGTTCCGCCGCACTGCAATCAACGCCTCGATGGTGATCTTCATGATCGCGGCGGCCAGCGTCTTCGGCTGGGTGATCATCTACGAGGCGCTGCCGCAGAAACTGGCCGCATTCATCACCTCGGTCACCAGCGACCCGTTCCTGTTCCTGCTGATCGTCAACCTCATCCTTCTGGTCGTTGGCATGTTGCTGGACGGCATCGCGGCCGTGATCCTGATCACGCCGATCCTGCTGCCCATTGCGATGAACGATTATGACATCAGCGCCTATCAGTTTGGCGTGGTCATGTGCCTGAACCTTGCGCTTGGGCTTTTGACACCGCCGGTCGGCGTCGGGTTGTATATCGCCTCGTCGATGAGCGGTGTCTCGCCCGGGCGCATCCTCAAATCGCTGTGGCCGTTCCTGCTGGCCGTCTCCGCGGTGCTGATCCTGCTCAGCCTGTTTCCCGTCATTTCGCTTGCCCTGGTTTAGGCGCGGCGTGGGACGGGAACCTCGGGGATTTCAACTGGCGGCTGCGTGGTCAGAGACCTGACGCGGAAGCCCTGCCGCCTTCAAGTTGCAGAAGGGCGCCGCTCCGGACATGCCGGACGGCGCCTGTTTCATTGCAGGAACAAGCCGGCTTGCGGCTCACCTGCCCGCGCATCCGGGGCCGAAGGCGCGAAACAGACCCGCCCTTCGATCCACGACGCCTGCGAAGCGCGTCTTTACAGCGCGCCAAGAGATTTCAGGACGCTGCCGATTTCCTCGCGCGCCTCGGCGCCGAGGCTTTGCTGCGGCGACAGGGGATCGCCGACCGCGAAGCCCTGCAATTCAAGTGCTGCCTTGATACAGGCGGCCAGCGAATATTTGGCAAAGATTTCACTGACCCGCCACAAAGGACGCTGGATGTCCATGGCATGTTCCCAAGCCCCGGCCGTGGCGGCGTCGTACAGCGCGACGCTGTGCTCGGGGACGATGCAGGCCGGTCCGGCCATCCAGCCCGCACCACCGATCAGCATGACGCTGACCGGGATATGGGCCGAGGCGGCAAAGACCTCGAGCCTGCCCTCGACACGCTCGATGATCGACAGGAGCCGGCCGGTATTGGATGAGGCATCCTTGATATAGCGGATGTTGTCGACATGGCTGAGCCGCACGATCACGTCCAGGTTCAGATCCGTGCGCTGGAAATTCGGATTGGTATAGATCACCACCGGGCGACCCCTGGCAGCGACGGCGATGGCGGTGAAATACTCAACGATCCCGTCATCGCTGACCGGGAAATAGGAATCCATCACTGCCAGAATGCCGTCGGCGCCCGCCTGCACCATCGCCTCGGTCTGGGCAACGGCGTCGCTGGTCGCAACGGCCGCAACCCCGGCCACCACCGGCACGCGCCCCCTGCATGCCGCGATGACGGCGCGCACCACATCCAGCCTCTGGGCATGGGTCAGATAGGCATATTCGCCGGTGCTGCCCAAAGGCGCGAAACCGTGCACGCCCTTGTCGATCAGATGCTCGACCAGATCGCCAAGCACGGCTGTCTTGACCTGCCCCTGGTCGTCCATGGGCGAGACCAGATAGGGAAACACACCCCGAAAGCTCATCTGCTGTCCTTTCCTTTTATTTCGAATGCGGCATGCCGCCCGGGTTGCCTGACAGGGCCGCGCGCCGTGCCGGACCCTGTGCCGCCCTTCTGTCTCAGGCCGTCCGGATCGGCAGCGGCACGCGATCCATCGCCGCGATCTCGGCGCGCAGCAGGCGTTCTGTCATGGCGCTCCTGATCCCGCTGGCCTCGGGCGAGTCCCAGAGATTGTCGAACTCGCCGGGATCGGCCTCGAGATCGTAAAGCTCGCCCCAATCGGCGCCGTCGATGAACGAGATGCGATAGCGGTCGCCGCGCAGGGAATGAACCCGTGGCGGCTGGCCCAGTGCGGGATGCACGCGCTGATGTTCGTACTGGATCAGCGCCTCGGGCCTGCCCGGCCCGGAGACGACATCCTGCCCCTGAAAGCCGTGATACCGCGCCAGACCCGCCCGGGCGAGGATCGCGGCCCCGATATCATGCGTCTGGCCGATCCGGTCGGTCCGGCTGCCGGCGGTCCGGCTGTCCTGGGGATCGCTCCAGATAAAGGGCACGCGGGTGACCTGCTCGTAGCATTCGGCGCCTTTCAGCAGGATCCGGTGATCGCCCAGATTGTCGCCGTGATCCGAGGTGAACATCACCACCGTGTCGTCCTCCAGCCCGTTGCGGCGCAGCGCCTCCCGGACCCGGCCCACCGCATCGTCGATCATGGTGATCATGCCGCAGGTCAGCGCCCGCGCCTCCTGCGCCTCGCGCGCCGAACAGCCGAAGGTATCCATGCCTGCAAGATTGGCCCTGCCCGCATCTCGGGCGTCGATGCGTCCCTGGACATGGGGCGGCGGCACCCAGTCGTTGCGCAGGAAAGCCTCGGGGATGTCCATGTCATCGGGATCATACATGTCCCAATAGCGGCCCGGCGGGTTGAAGGGATGGTGCGGGTCGGGAAACGACACCATCAGGAAGAACGGGGCGTCCCTGTCATGTTCGTCGAGAAAGCTTTCGGCGCGCTCGGCGATATAGCTTGTCGAGTAAAGCTGTTCCGGGATCGCCGTTCTGACGGCCTGCGGGCAGGTGTAATCATGCGGCAACTGGTTCTCTTCGCCGATCTTCGACAGGGCGTCGGGGTCGCGCTCAAGCAGCCAGCGCCGGTAATCCCCGCCAAGGTCGTCGCCGTGACTGCTGACCAGATCGACATGGTCGAAGCCATAGAACGGAGCCTCGACCCTGGCGTCATCGTCCTGCCAATGGGCCGGGTCCTCCTGCCCGTGGGCGGCATCGTCCAGCGTGCCGCGCATGGCCTGCGAAAGCTCCTTGGGCGGGCTTTTCCTGCCGGGGTCCGGCGGCTCGGGCAGGGTTGGCGCGCGGCCGGTGAAATTCTGCAGATGGCTTTTGCCGCAAAGGACGGCCTTGTAGCCGCCGGCGCGCAGCAGATCGACAAAGGTCACCCGGTCCCGCGGCAACGGAATCCCGTTCGCGCGCACCCCGCTGACCGAAGGCAGCCGCCCGGTCATCAGGCTGGCGCGGTTCGGCATGCAGACCGGGCTGGCCACGTAGAAGCGGTCGAATGCCAGCCCGCGCGCGGCAATATCGTCGATATTCGGCGTGCGCACGACCGGATGACCATAGCAGCCCAGAAAATCGGCCCGCAGCTGATCGGTGATGAACAGGATGAAATTCGGACGATCCCTCATGTTTTCCCTCCGCGCGCCGTCTGTGCCTGGCGGACAATGATGAATTCATACACGACGACGGCGATCCCAAGCGCGAGGATGATCAGCGCGGGAACCGTTCCGCCCGGCACGATACTGCCCGGAACCAGCAAGGCGATTCCCAGGACCGCGTAGCCGGCGCGCCGCCCCCCCTGAAGGCTGGCCGAGCCGTATCCGACAATGGCCGCCGTTACCAACCAGATCCCGAGGCACGCGCGCAGCACCGCCTCCAGCGAGTCCAGCAGCGTGCCGTTCAGGATAAGAGCGGGCTCGACCACAAAGACGAACGGGATGACATAGGCCGACCAGCCAAGCCGCATGGCCTTGAACCCCGTGCGGATCGGGTCGGTTCTGGCGATGGCCGCCGCGGCAAAGGCGGCGATGGCGACAGGCGGCGTCATCATCGACATCATGCCAAGGTAAAGCACGAAGAGATGGGCCGAAATCTTCTCGATCCCCAGATCGACCAGCGGCACCGCGATCAGCGACGACAGCAGCGCATAGACGCCAACGGTCGGCATGCCCATTCCCAGAATGATGCAGATGATCGCGGACAGAACCAGCAGCAGCGGCAGGTTGCGACCGCCGATATCGACGATGGCTTCCGAGATGTTGAACAGCACGCCCGAGGAATTCAGCGCCCCGATCACGATCCCGGCGACCGCCGCGATGAAGATGATCGAGACACCGGCCTCTGCCGTGCCCGCCATGGCATCGGCAAAGGTCTTGAGCGTGGGTCGGTTGCCGCGGTGGCCGAAAATCACCAGCGCCGCGATCATCGTTGCCGTTGCCACCAGCGCCGCGTATTCGGGCCGCCAGACCAGGACGAAAAGCCCGTAGATCAGCACGACAAAGGGCAGGATGAACACCCAGCCATGGCGCAGTTCGTCCCGGACGCTCAGCTGTTCGTCACGCTCGCCCCGGATCCCGTCGCGCGCGGCGATCAGGTCGATCTGCAGGAACAGCCCGACATAATACAGCACCGCCGGGATGATCGAGGCGACGACCACGGCCGAATATTCCACCTCGGCCACGACGGCCATCAGAAAGGCCGCCGCGCCCATGACCGGCGGGACAAGCTGACCGCCCGTCGAGGCCACGGCTTCGAGGCCGGCGGCGGTATCGTCCTTGTAGCCGGCCTTTTTCATCATCGGGATGGTGATCATGCCGGTCGACACCACATTCGACACGGCCGAGCCCGAGATCGCCCCGAAAAAGCCCGACGCCGTCACCGCGATCTTGGCCGACCCGCCACGCGACGCCCCCATCATCGCGGCCGCGAGGTTCGAAAAGAAATCACCCCCGCCCGCGGCCTGCAGCATCGCGCCCATCAGCACGAAAGCGATGACGACGGTGCCGACGATCGACAGCGGCGCGCCGAGGATGTTCCCGTCCTGAAAGGCCATCTGATAGAGAAACGCATCCGCGCGGAAAGGACGCCCGGCCAGAACGCCGGGCAGATACTGGGCGAAAACCGCAATCAGGATCGCGGCCACGGCGATCACGGCAAGCGCGATGCCGGCGGTGCGCCGCACGCCCTCGATCAGAAGCACGATCAAGGCCGCCGCGACCACCAGCCCCGCAGCCGAGAAGTCGCGAAAGCTGGCATCGTCCAGCAACTGCGGAAAGCGGAAGATCGTATAGATCGCGGCAAGCGTACCGAGCCCGCACAGCGGAATATCTATGGCGCGCGACAGGCCGGGGCGTGCGGGATCGAACGGATGCTGGATAAAGATGACAACCGCGGACAGCGCGACCAGCAGATACAGGAACTGCCCCTTGTAAAGATTGAGGCCGAATATCCGTTGCACGTTCAGTGCCCACAGAACCGCCGCAATAACCATGACTGTGCCCAGGCCACGGATCAGCACCGTTCGGGTCATTTTCCTTCCCCTCCCTTTGGAACAAACCCGGCCTCAGCGCGCAGGCGCAAGGCCGGCCCGGTCCCGGATTATTTCCAGGTTCCGGCCTCGGTGTAGAACGCCTTGGCGGCGTCGTGGTAAGGAACCGGCAAGGCGCTTTTTGCCAGGCCTTCCACGGTCATCTCGGCGAAATTCGACTGTCCCTGCGCCAGGGCCGGAAGATTTTCGGACAGAGCCGTCAGGACGCGGGTGACGGTTTCATCCGGCGTGTTGACAGAGGTGATCAGCACCATCGGCGCCGAGATCACGCTGGTTTCGCCGTCGATCCCTGCAGCCGCGCCATCTGGCAGGGGTTCCATATCCGCGCCGCCATGGCTGGCACCAAGCGCCTTGCGCGAGGCATCGTCGGCCGGCAGAGAAATGATCTTGACCCCCACGCTCGCATCCGCCTTTTGAACGGCGCCCGAGCCGACCGAAAAGATCGTGGCATCAAGCTGCCCGTCGATCATATCGTCTATGGCCTGCGCGCCGCTTTGCACGGGAACAGCCGTCACGTCGTCATAGCTCATACCGGCAAGACCAAGCAGCGTGGTGATGTAATGCGCCAGGTTGCGCTGCGACGAGAATTCGGCCGCCACGCGCTTTCCCCGCAAGCCTTCCAGATCGGTGATCCCGGAATCGGCGCGCACGATGACGCCCAGACGCAGCGGATAAAGGGCGGCGACAAGGCGGGTGTCGGGTTGCGGCCGACCGTCGAATGCGCGCTGCCCTTGGTAGGCGTCGGCGACGGCGGTGATATTGGCAAACGAAAACTCGAACTCGCCCGCATTCATCGCCGGGATAAGCGCGGTCGGCCCGCCCAGCGGCACGACAGTGAAGGTTTCGCCAAGCGCATCGCCGACCACATCCGCAAGGATCGATCCCGACGAATAGGTCAGCGAGCCTTGCGGATTCGTTCCGATGGCAATCGGCTGGGCACTGGCCGCCGCGCCGGCAAGGACAAGCACAAGGCTCGCGATCATGGTCTTCAACATGGTTTCCTCCCCCATTTTTCGTTTGTTCTTCGCGCAGGCGGCGAGGCGCCGCCTAAAGCTGAACCCAACCTTCCGGCGGCTTGCCCTTGCCCGGATGCAGTTCGCCGCAATTGGGGCAGGTCCGTGCTTCCGTGCTGTTGTGGAAATCCTCGTAGATCCTGGGCAGGGCGCTCACGATCCCGTCGGGTCCGTCAAGCGCGACTTCCGCGCGATGAACCAGGCTTTCGCATTTGAAGCAGAACCATTCGAACCCCTCGACCATGCCGGGCTGGCGCGGCGCTTCGACAACGATGCCGACCGAGCCCTCCTGCGGGCGCTGCGGGGCGTGGCGGGTATGCGGCGGCAACAGGAAGACCTCGCCTTCGCGCACCGGCACGTCATAGATCTTGCCGCCTTCGGCGATCTTGATCATCATGTCGCCCTTTTGCTGAAAGAACCATTCCTCGACCGGATCATCGTGGAAATCGACCCTTGTGTTCGGGCCGCCCACGACCATCACGATCATGTTGCCCTCCTTGTGCAGAAGCTGGTTGCCGACCGGCGGTTTCAGCTTGTCTTCGTTTTCCTTGACCCATTTCTGGAAGTTGAACGGCTTCAATGTCGGATGCTCGGCCATGAGTGCCTCCCTTGGTGCAACGTCCCGGTCCGGGTGACGGACCATTTGGCTTTCGACAGTAGGTCAGCGAAGGAGACAAAAAAATTGTCTTGGCATGAAATGGATATCCGAAATTCTGATAGCAGGGATCACGTGAACAGAATGGCTGTTCCCAACGCGGCCAGACCCGCGGCGATGCCAAGCCTTCCGCGCGAGACCGGCTCGGCACGCAGGAAGCCCATCACAAGAAGAGCCGAAAAGAACACCTCCATCGTGCCAAGAACGGCGACGACGCTGACCGGAGCCGTCTTCAGCGCGAAGAACTGCAATGTCTGACCGACGCTCAGCGACAATGCGGTTGCCCAGTGCCAGGGACCGCGATCGCGCAGCAGAAAGAGAAGCCCCTTTCCCGAACCGTGCCGGATTGCGGCGGCGATCATGAACCAGACCACGCCGACGATTGCACCCGCGAAGGTGCCGAGCGCCGCGTCCGGCAGACTGTCCAGCCCGAGGCTTCTCAGGGTATAGGCAAGCGCATAAAAAAACGCCGATCCGATACCAAGCAGCAGGCCCGGCACCATGACACCGTCCTGCGGGCTGGCGGGTCTCGCGCGATAGCACAGCACACCGATAAGAATGATCCCCCCGCCCATGAAGGCACGAGTTTCCGGCGCCTCATCCAGCAGCAGATAGGCGCAAACCAGGGCAAAGGCCGGTGTCAGCCGACGCAGCAGGCTGGCACGCACCGCACCGATCTGTTCCGTCGCGCGATACATGGTGGCGCGGCCCAGCACGGTCGAGAACAATCCGGCGCATGCAAACACCGCCAAAGCACCAAGATTTCGTGGCTCGGCAAGCTGCCAAGCGCCGACACTGCCCCAGCCGAACCAGAGCATCCAGGTAAGTACTGCTGTCGCGACGACCGACAGGAAGACGCCGTTATCGCCCCGCGCCGCAGCCTTGCCCTTAACAATGGTCACGCTGGCGACGCCATAGGCCAGCGCCGCCAGCAATGCTAAGGTCTCACCCGTCACACCCTGGTCCTGCGCGCCGCCGGATCAGCGCTGCAAACCGCAATCCTCGAAGGCGGCAGTGGTGGCGGCTTTCTCTTTCTCGGTCAGTTCCAGCATCGGATGACGGACGCGCCCGCCGACCTGACCCAGCAGTTCCTGCCAGTATTTGCCATGTGCGGTCGGCTTGCCGCCGGGCCTCGTTTTCCTGATCGCTTCGCGCACGGGGTCGAGGCTGTCGCGCACACGGCGTGCCTTGTCGAACTTTCCGGCAAAGGCCAGCTCGGTATATTCGTTCATCCGCTGGTCCTTGCTGGTCTGCAACTGATATGGCGGCGACGAGCACAGGTAAAGCTGCCAGCCAAGCTCCTCGATATTGTCCAGCCATTCGAGTTCGGAAGAGGTCGAGACCAGGATCCTGTCGCCGATCATCCGTGTCAGGCGTACATACATCTCGCGCGGGACCGAGTATTTGATCGCCATGATATTGGGCAGTTCGGCGACGCGCGCGCAGGTCTCGGGCTCCATCAGATAGCCGCTGTCCGGATGGCTCCACATGGCGATGCCGATATCGAGCCGGTCGCAGAGATGCTTGTAATAATTGTACAGAACCTCGTCGCGATCCGAGCAGAAGCTGAGCATCGGCGCGTGGACGACGACGTAATCCGCACCGCAATCCTGCGCGTGGCGCCCCAGTTCCAGCACCGTGTCCACATTCTGATCCGAAATCGACATGATCGTCCCGGCCTTGTCGCCGCATTCCTCGGCGGCGAGCGTCATGTTGCGCTTGCGTTCATCCAGCGACATCGACCAGAATTCGCCCTGCTTGCCGGCGATGAACAGCCCCTGAATGCCCAGGTCGTCGATCCAGTGGCGGATATTGCGGCGCAGGCCGTCCTCGTCAAGCCTGAGATCGGAATCGAAAGGGTTCAGCGCGGCCGCCCAGATTCCGCGCATGGTTTCCCGGGCATAGGCCTTGGCTTCGTGCTTTTGGTACTTCATCGCTGCCGCTCCCTTGTTCGAGTCCTTGCACGCCCATGGCGGGGCGCGGAAGAACTTGCCATCCTCGCGGATACAGGCAGGAAACTCCCGCAAAGCCAAACAAAGCCGACCGAAGTGGATATCAAAAAAACAGATATCGGCGGACAGGCACATGCATGTAACGTTGGCGCAAAACCGATAGGGGAAAAATGAACATCGGCATTATCGAGCGAGGAGTAACCGCGGAAAACGTGAACGCAGAGCCGATCCGGAGTCTCTGTCGGCCACAGGTCATCAGAATGCCGTCACCGGAATCTGCGGCAACCTTCAACCCGGACGTCACGCGGGCCGCAGGTCGCCACATTCGTGCTCTGGGGGCAATCCGATGACGACACGACAGTCCCGCATCGTCGATCGCGCGCTGACCCGACTGAAGCTGCGCCAGCTGCGGCTGCTGATCGCTGTCGGGCAGCACGGCAATATCGTGAACGCGGCCCGCGATCTTGGCATTTCCCAGCCCGCCGCAACCAAGATGATCCAGGACCTGGAACTGGATTTCGAGGTCGAGCTTTTCGAGCGCACCAATCGCGGCGTCATCCCGACCGTGTTCGGCGAAGCGCTGATCCGGCACGGCAAGCTGATCTTTGCCCAGGTCTCGAACGCGGCGCAGGAACTGGATGACCTGAACGAGGGAAACAGCGGGCGGGTGGTGGTCGGAACCCTGCTGGCGACGTCGCCTTCGCTGTTGCCCGCCGCGATCGAGCGACTTGTCGAAGATCGTCCCAACGTGGCGATCAAGATCGTGCTGGGGACAAATGATGCGCTGATCCCGGCGCTTCTGTCGGGTGAAATAGACCTGGTCGTGGGCAGGCTTCCCGTCTATCGCTATCGCACGAATATCATTCAGGAAAAATTCTTCGACGAGCGCGTGGTGATGGTCGCGGGCCCGGACCATCCGCTGGCGCGAAAAACGGGCGTGACCTTCGACGACATGACCGGTTTCGGCTGGGTCCTGCCTCCGATCGAGACGACGCTGCGCCGGCAGATCGACCAGTTCTTCCTGCGGCACGATAAATTCGTGCCCCGGCTGGGCGTCGAATCCGTGTCCTATCTGGCCAACCGCTCGCTGCTTCGCGAATCCAACATGCTGGGTATCGCGCCGGCGGATGTCGCGGCGTTGGACATCGAAGCCGGCCTGCTGGCCCGGATCGACTGGACCGTGCCCTTCGGGGCCGGGCCGGTCGGCGTTTCGCATCGCGGGGAGGAAAGCCTGTCCCCTGCAAGCCTGGCCTTTCTGGCGGCACTCCGCGACGCGGTGAAGGATGGCAGGGCGTCCCGTCCAGGCCCGGTATAAAACAAGCTGATATCAGTATCCGGCCAATTTCCTTGAGTTGAAGGCCGCCGCGCGGTGTCATTCGCAGAGCTAACATCAGTCGAGCGAGGGGCAGATGAACGACTATCCGGAACTGAAACTCTATATCGGCGGTGAGTGGCGCAAGACGGCCGAGACGCTGCCGGTGGTGAACCCCGCCACCGAAGACGAGATCGGCCGCCTGCCGCATGCAGAGATATCCGATCTCGACGATGCTCTTTCCGCTGCGGTTCAGGGCTTTCGCATCTGGCGGGCCGCCGCGCCGCGCGACCGGGCGAATGTCATGCTGAAAGCCGCCGCGATCCTGCGCGAACGCCAGGAAGAGATCGCGCGGTCCATCACCGCCGAACACGGCAAACCGCTGAGCCAGGCCCGGCTCGAGGTCATTCGCGGCTGCGAATTCATCGAATGGGATGCCGGTGAGGCCGTCCGCACCTATGGTCGCGTGATCCCCTCGGCCCCGGGCGTGCGCTATGTCGTGCATCACCAGCCGATCGGCGTGGTTCTGGGCCTGTCGCCGTGGAATTTTCCGATGAGCCAGCCCTGCCGCAAGGTGGCGGGCGCCGTCGCCACGGGCTGCTCGATCATCCTCAAGGCGGCCGAGGAAACCCCGGCAGGCGCGCTGCATATCGCCCGCGCCTTTCATGATGCCGGGCTGCCGCCAGGGGTGCTGAACCTGGTTTTCGGGACACCGGCGGTGATCTCGGATCACCTGATCCGGCAGGATCCGGTTCGACTCGTGGCCTTTACCGGCTCGACCGCGGTGGGCCGGCACCTGACCACGCTGGCCTCCGAGAACATGACACGCGTGCTGATGGAACTGGGCGGACACGCCCCGGTGATCGTCTGCGAGGATACCGATGTCGAACGCGCCGCGATCAGCAGCGCGGCGCGCAAATACCGCAATGCGGGGCAGGTCTGCACCTCGCCCACGCGGTTTTTCGTCCATGAGAGCATCTTCGACGAATATACCGACAAATTCGTCAGGCGCGCGGCAGCGACCGTCGTCGGCAATGGCCTGGAGGACAAGGTCGAGATGGGCCCGCTGGCCAATGAGCGCCGCCTGCCGGCACTGAGCAATCTGGTCGAGGATGCCCGCAGCAAGGGCGCCGAGGTTCGCATCGGCGGCAGCCGCATCGGCAACAAGGGCTATTTCTTCGAGCCGACCGTTCTGGTCAATGTGCCCGACCACGCCAAGGTCATGCAGGAGGAACCTTTCGGCCCGCTGGCCGTGATCAACCCGGTCGCGTCGCTGGACGAGGCGATCGAAAAGGCCAATTCCGTTCCCTTCGGCCTTGCCGCCTATGGCTTCAGTAACCGCGCCGATTACATCGACCGGATGACCGACGAGATCGAGGCCGGCAACGTCTCGTTCAACACGCTGGAGGCTTCGCTGCCCGAAACCCCTTTCGGGGGCGTGAAATCCAGCGGCTACGGGCGCGAGGGCGGCATCGAGGGGCTGGAGAACTACATGGTCATCAAGAACATCTCGCACAGCATGCAGATCGTCTGAAGCGGACGCCCCGGGCGTGTTCTCAGCACACTGAGACAAGACCAGTCCGGTAATGACAGCCGGACTGGCATGCCGCCCCCAAGGCATCAGCCAGACCAGTCGCGCCGGCCGACCGCATGGGAACAGGCAAAAAGGCAGGAACATCATGACAGAGATCGCGCATTTCATCGACAACGAGCGTGTCGCCGGGAGGTCGCGCCGCAACCAGCCCGTCTTCAACCCGGCAACAGGCGATTCGGACAGGACGTTGGCCCTTCGCCTCCGCAGAGGCGATCTCGGCCGAGCATGGCAAGACCCATGACGACGCCAAGGGCGAGGTGATCCGCAGACTCGAGGTGGTCGAGTTCGCCACCGGCGCACCTCACCTGCTGCAAGGCGAGATCACCGAGAATGTCGGCACATCGGTAGGCAGCCATTCGCTGCGGCAACCGCCGGGTGTCGTAGCTGGCATCACGCCCTTCAACTTTCCGGCGATGGTACCGATTGTGGATGTTCCCGGTGGCGCTGGCCTGCGGTAACACTATCAACCACTGGGTCAGGCGCGATCCGACGCAGAGCGCAGTTAAGGTCGAGGTTCGGCGGATGGTCCAAAGCTCGGGTTTTGGCGGTGGATGTCATTGGTGCACCGAGGCTGTGTTCCAGTCGCTTCGCGGTGTCATGGACGTCAAGCAGGGCTTCATCGCCTCAAGCCCGCCGCATGACAGCTTCTCCGAAGCCGTGGCGGTGACGTGGGATCCGGCCTTGATCACCTTTGACGACCTGATTGCGGTGCATCTGGCCACCCATTCCAGCGCCTCGCACCACAAGATGCGCGGAAAGTACCGCAGTGCCATTTATGTCCATGACGCTGCCGACGGCGAGGCGGCGCGCCGGATCATCGACATGATCGCGCAGCAAACCGACAGCGACATCGTGACCGAGGTGTTGTCGTTTGAAGCCTTCAAACCATCGGACACGCGGTTCAAGGACTACTACGTTCGTAACCGCAACGGGCCGTTCTGCGAGGCCTATATCGAGCCGAAACTGGCCCTGCTGCGGCAGCGGTTCGCCGGCCTTTGGCTGGATGCCGCGACCGACGTATAAACTGCTGGCCTTGGCCCCCGTTCCTGCTCGGATAGGGGGCCATAGCCTTGCGTCAACTCGTTCGGCGAAGTCAGTGTCGGACCGCCAACAGATTATAGAACCTCTGCAAGAACCCGACCCTAAACGCCCCCTTCACGTAAAACCCCTTCCAGCCATTTCTGAAACACTCTGACCCGCGCCGACAGATTGCGGCGGCGGGCATAGAGGAATGAGAGCGGCTCGGGAGGTGGCGCGAAATCCGGCAGGATCTCGATCAGGGCTCCGGTCTCAAGCAGATCCCGCACGTCGAAAAGCGGGACCTGAATCAGCCCGAGCCCGGCGAGGGCGGCGGCAAGATATGCCTCGGCCCCGTCCACGGTAACGCTGCCCTGCATCGGGATATCACGCGGCTTTCCATTGTCGCAGAATGTCAGGACGGATTCTGTTGCCGGAAATTGCGGCGTGTAGTTTACCAGAACATGCGAGGACAGGTCGCGCAGGTCTGCCGGCCGTCCGTAGCGGCCCAGATAGGCAGGGCTGGCGCAGGTAACGAAGGGAATATCCTGCAATTTGCGCGCGATCAGCTCGGGCGTATTCGGCACGCCCACACGCAGGACGCAATCCATGCCCCCGGCCACCAGATCCGTCAGCTGATCGCTGGCGCTGAATTCGACCGACAGTTCCGGATGCCGCGCCAGAAATGCGGGCAGCGCCGGAATGACGATCTTGCGCGCGATCCGGCTGGGCATGCCGACCCGCAACCGGCCAGAGATTTGCACCTGATCGCCGGTAAACATCTGCTCGGCCCCGGTTACGGCGTCGACGATATCTCGGGCGGCCTGCAGGAACGCGATGCCGTCCGAGGTGGGAACGATCTTGCGCGTGGTGCGGTGCAGAAGCTGACATTGCAGGCGGTCTTCCAGGGCCTGAATGCTGGTCGACACCGTGGAGCGCGGGATCGAAAGCGCCTCGGCCGCGCGGGTGAAGCTGCCTGTCTCCATCACGGCGATGAAAAGCTGCATCTGACGGAATCTGTCCATGCCCGATTGTTCGTAAATTTCGACATCACCTGTCAATACAGCGCGGATTGAACGGTCCAATATGCAGAGCTAGCTTCACGTTACCGCCAAGAATGGCGGTTATTGCTCGTTTTGTTGGAGTACAGGAGTTCCCATGTCCAGAAACAGTATTGAAGGCAAAGTTGTCCTGATTACCGGTGGCGCAAAGAATCTCGGCGGGTTGCTGGCGCGTGAATTTGCCAAAGCCGGTGCCAAGGCGGTCGCCATCCATTACAACAGCGACAGCGCGAAGGTCGCCGCCGATGAAACCGTGGCCGCGATCAAGGCAGCCGGGGCCGAGGCGGTGGCGTTTCAGGGCGACCTGACTTCTGCCGCTGCAATGGAAAAGCTGTTTGACGATACGGTCGCTGCGGTCGGTCGTCCCGATATCGCGATCAACACCATCGGCATGGTGATCAAGAAGCCGATCGCCGAGGTGACCGAGGCGGAATTCGACCATTCCAGCGCGGTCAACGTGAAAACCGCCTTCTTCTTCCTGAAAGAGGCCGGCAAGCATGTGAACGACAATGGCAAGATCGTCACCATCGTGACCTCGCTGCTGGGGGCCTTCACTCCGTTCTATGCCGCCTATGAAGGGCTGAAAGCCCCGGTCGAGCATTTCACCCGCGCGGCCTCGAAGGAGTTCGGCGAACGCGGCATCTCGGTGACTGCCATCGGGCCGGGTCCGATGGACACGCCGTTCTTCTATCCCGCCGAGGGCGAGGATGCCGTGGCCTATCACAAGACCGCCGCCGCACTTTCGCCCTTCACCAAGACCGGGCTGACCCATATCGAGGATATCGCACCCTGGGTTCTGTTCATGGTCTCGGATGGCTGGTGGATGACCGGCCAGACCATTCTGGTCAATGGCGGCTACACGACGAAATAAGGTCCCCGGCCCCTGTTGGAGGCGTGTTCTGCCGGGCGGGTGATGCCGCCCGGTCGGTGCGCGGGACGAAACCGTTTCGATTTATTGCAAGAGGTTGGCATGTCCACAGAAGATTTCCGCCAGAACGGCAACCCGCTGAAACTTTTCGTCACCCTGCCGGTCAAGCCCGCGCAGATGGACCGCTATCTGTCGCTGGCAATGGCCGAGATCGCCGGCGCGCGTTCGGAAGACGGCAACAGCGCCTTCTTTGCCTATCGCGGCGCCGAACAGCCGAACACGCTTTACCTGTTCGAACATTGGAACAGCGAGGAATGGCTGCGCGACGAGCACGGTTCCAAGGATTATTACAAGGAGATGCGCGGCGTCGAAGGCGAGGTTCTGGACGGCGAGGTCGGAGAGCGTTTCCTGACCGAGATCGAACCTCATATGCCCACCCCCGCCCCGGTCGAACCGGTGGGTCATGCCCGTATGACGATCATGTCGGGCGATGATGCCTTGGCACAGCGTTTTGCAGCGGACGCCGCCGCGCTGCGGGGCGCGACAGGCAATCTGGGCCTCTGGCTGCTGGCCGACGACAATGCCGATGGCGAATATCTGCTGCTGGAGCATTGGACGAGCGAAGCTGCCCGCGATCAGGCCGCCGACGCAATGCTCAAGGCCCTGCCGGGCAAGGCCGAGGTCATCGTGCTGAACGATGTGCTTGCAAAAGCCTGAGCGCAAATCAGTGCTGACATAACGTTTCTTCGAAACCTCATGCCTCAAGGAGCGTGACATGAAGATTGTAGATAAACATTACATCGGCGGCGAGTTCGTCGAATCCCACGGCCGCGACACGCTCGACCTGATCAGCCCGGCCACGCATGAGGTGATCGGGCGCGTGACGCTCGGGGACGAGGAAGACGCCCGCCGCGCCATTGCCGCCGCGAAGCAGGCCTTCGCGGATTACTCGAAATCGACGCCGAAAGAACGCGCGGATTACCTGCAACGGTTTCACGACGCGATCGCCGCACGGGCCGATGAACATGCCGCGATGCTGTCTTACGAATATGGCGGGCCGGCGCAGATGGCGGGCTATCTGGTCGAGTCCGCGCTGCACGCGATCCTGAGCGCGAAAGAGGCGCTGAAGGAGATCCCGTTCCGCAAGATGGTCGGCGATACCGAGGTGACGCTGCATCCGGTCGGGGTCGCGGGGCATATCACGCCCTGGAACGCGAACATCCTCTATTTCTGCAACAAGGCGGCGGCGGCGCTGGCGGCGGGCTGCACCACCGTCACGAAACCCAGCGAAATGAGCGCGATGCAGATGCAGCTCATCCTCGAATGCGTGCATGCGGCCGGGCTGCCTGCCGGGCTGATCAATGTCGTGCACGGGCTCGGCACCGTGGTGGGCGCCGAGATCACCCGCAACCCGGATATCGCCAAGATCTCGTTCACCGGCTCGACCGGCGTCGGCAAGTCCATCGCCCGCGACGGCGCAGAGACGATGAAGCGGGTGACGCTGGAACTGGGCGGCAAGTCGCCGCATATCGTGCTGGAGGATGCGGATCTCGAACAGGTGATCCCGTTCGTGCTGAACAGCTCGTTCCTCAACAACGGCCAGGCCTGCGTCGCGGCGACCCGCCTGCTGATCCCAAAGAGCCGCGAGGGCGAGATCACCGCCGCGCTGAAACAGGCGGTCGAGGCGAACCTCAAGGTCGGCCGTCCCGAGGAAAGCGATACCTCGGTCGGGCCGCTGGTCTCGAAGGCGCAATATGACCGCGTGCAGGGCTTCATCGAGAAGGGGATCGAAGAAGGCGCCGAGGTGCTGGCCGGCGGTCCGGGCCATCCCGAGGGGTTCGAACAGGGCAACTTCGTGAAGCCCACCGTGTTCGTGAAGGTGAAAAACGACATGACCATCGCCCGGGAGGAGATCTTCGGGCCGGTCCTGAGCGTGATCACCTATGGCAGCGAGGACGAGGCCATCGCGATCGCGAACGACACGCCCTACGGGCTCGCGGGCTATGTCAGCGGCACCGACCGGGCGCATGCCAAGGCCGTCGCCGACCGGATCGAGGCGGGCAATGTCGCGATCAACGCCTTCAGCCACAATACCTCGGCGCCGTTCGGCGGGCTCAAGCAATCGGGCGTCGGGCGCGAGAACGGGGTCTACGGGATCCAGGCCTATATGGAATACAAATCCGTCACCTGAGGAACTGTGTCCGGACGGCCGGGGACGCCGTTGTGGCGTCCCCGGCCGCTTCGCAATATCCTGCCGGGCAGGCCCAAGGCAGCTTGCATGTTCGCCATGCCGCCAGCAAGGGTCAGAATGGTTGAACGCTAAACGAAGGGCGATATATGGATGATCCGGCAACCCAGGCGGCCGAGGCCGCGCATCACGGTTTCGATGTCACCCCCATCGTGATCCTGCTGGTGGCGGCGGTGATCGCGGTGCCGATCTTCCGGCGGATCGGGCTGGGATCGGTGCTGGGCTATCTGGCCGCCGGACTGGCCATCGGGCCTTATGGCCTTGGGTTCTTCGACGATGCGGAATCGATCATCAGCATCGCCGAGCTGGGCGTGGTGCTGTTCCTGTTCATCATCGGGCTCGAGATGCAGCCCTCGCGGCTCTGGGCGATGCGGGGCGAGATCTTCGGGCTGGGCGCCTTGCAGGTCTGCGTCGCCATCTTCACGCTGATCTGGGTCGGCATCCTGCTGGGCTATCCGACCGAGGCGAGCTTCGTCGCGGGCACCGGCTTCGTGCTGACCTCGACCGCCATCGTCATGCAGATGTTGCAGGAGCGAAACCAGATGGGCACGCCCGCCGGGCGCAGGATGATCGCGATCCTGCTGTTCGAGGATCTGGCCATCGTGCCGCTGCTGGCCCTGGTGGCCTTTCTTGCGCCGGGGGGCGAAGAGGCGACGCTGGCCGACCGGCTGACGGGCGTGGGCATCGGTCTGGCCGCCATCGCGGCCCTGGTGCTGGCCGGGCGCTATCTGCTGGATCCGATGTTCCGGCTGCTGGCGCGCTTCGGCGCGCGCGAGGTGATGACGGCGGCGGCCCTGATGGTGGTTCTTGGCGCGGCGCTGCTGATGCAGATGGGCGGGCTGTCCATGGCGATGGGGGCGTTCCTCGCCGGCGTCCTGCTCTCGGAATCCAGCTTCCGCCACCAGCTTGAGGCCGATATCGAGCCCTTCCGTGGCCTGCTGCTGGGGCTGTTCTTCCTTGGCGTCGGCATGGCGCTGGATCTGAACACGATTGCCGCGAACTGGGCTGTGATCGCGATTTCGGTCCCCGCCTATATGATCCTGAAAATGCTGGTGATCTATGTCGTGGCGCGGGTGACGAAATCGCCGCACCATGAGGCGCAGGAACGCGCGGTGCTGATGGCGCAGGGCGGCGAATTCGCCTTTGTGCTTTACGCCAGCGCCACCCAATTCGGCATCCTGACACCGGAATGGAACGCCAATCTGACCGCGATCATCATCATCTCGATGGTGCTGACGCCCTTGATGATCATGCTGCATGAGCGTTTGGCGCATCGCACCGGGCACTCCGCCGAAGAGCTGGAGGAAGCGCGTGATCTGCGCGGCAATGTGCTGCTGATCGGCTTTGGCCGTGTCGGCCAGATCGTCAGCCAGCCGCTGCTGGCGCAGGGCTATACGGTCTCGATCATCGACAAGGATCCGCAGCCCATTCAGGATGCCCGAGAGCATGGATTCCGCGTCTGGTATGGCGACGGGGCGCGGCTGGACATCCTCCATGCGGCGGGGGCGCAGAATGCGCAACTGATCGTGGCGGCAGCGAACGACCCGGAGGCGGTTACCCGGATCGTTGAACTTGCCAAGGCCGAATTCCCGCTGGTCCCGGTTCTGGCCCGCGCTTTCGACCGCGAACATGCGGTCGAACTGGTCAAGGCGGGCGCGGATTACCACATCCGCGAGACGCTGGAGAGCGCGATGGAGATGGGTCGCGAGGCCCTGCTTCGGCTCGGCAAGTCGCCGGAGGAGACCGATGACGTGATGCGTGATTTCCGCGAGCGCGACCGGGAACGTTTCGCGCTCGATATGGTCGAGGGCACGGTCGCGAGTGCGCGACTGATGCACCGGAACCTGAATCAGGAAGAGGGCGGGCATTGAGCTTGCCGCTTTCGCGCGCCGCCGAGGTGGTGAAATACTGGCGCAAGGCCGGGGCGGCGGGGGACTGGTTTTCCCATCGTCCGGCCTTTGACGAGGCGCTGCGCGACCGGTTCCTGCCGCTGCATGAACAGGCGACGGCGGGGGCCTGCGACGCCTGGATCGACACACCGGAAGGTACGCTGGCGCTGCTGATCCTGCTGGACCAGTTCCCCCGCAACGCTTTCCGCGACACGCCGCGCATGTATGCGACCGACCCCAAGGCCCGCAGGATCGCGCGCGAGGCCGAGGCGCGCGGCCATATGGCGAAGGTCGATCCCGAGCTGCGCCTGTTCTTCGCGCTGCCCTTCGCCCATTCCGAGGATCTCGCCGATCAGGAAATCTCGGTCACGCTGAACCGCCGTCTGGGCCAGCCCTGGCTGTCTCATGCCGAGGATCACCGCAACATCATCCGCCGCTTCGGCCGCTTTCCGCACCGCAACCCCATCCTTGGCCGCGAAACCACCCCCGAAGAGGCGCGGTTCCTGGCCAAGGGAGGGTTCAGCGGCTAGGGCTCATCTCATCCGCATTCCGTGCGGCTCAATCCGGGCGCTAGCCGGGACCGCCAGAAGTCATGAATGCTCCGGCCATGAGAATTGGGGGCTGACTGTTCACGACGCAGTTCCGTGTCAGTTGGCAGTTGCAGGGTAGCCGGCCTCTTCGAGGACTTCTTGGAGGGCGGCCGCAGTCGCAGTCGTCTCGACCGAAACCATGCGCGCCTCGGGGTTCGTCACGACCCTGGCGGCCGGGTCCACGGACCGGATCGCTTTCGTAACGGATTTCGCGCAACCGCCGCAGGTCATGTTCTCGATTCTGAAGTCCATGGGAATTCTCCTTGTTTCGCTCTCACATCCCGGAACGTGGGGCTTCCAACCATGGGAAGGTCAATAGTGATTTTTCATTTTCTTACCTCTTGACCTTCCCATGGTTGGAAGCCCCATCTTCTGCCCGAACTGGAATTCGGGACAAGAAAAGGAGGCGGCTATGAATGCCCCCGTGCAAGTAGCAGATTTAGCTGGAACGATATCGCTGCCCATCGAAGGAATGACCTGCGCATCCTGCGTGGGACGCGTCGAAAAAGCGCTTAAGGCTGTGCCCGGCGTCAGCGATGCGATCGTCAATCTCGCGACGGAGAAGGCGAGCATAACCACGAACGCGGCGCTCGATCCCGCCAAGCTGGTCAAGGCTGTGGAGGATGCAGGCTATGAGGTCCCGGCAAGCTTCTCCACGCCGGCGACGGCCTCGCTTGAGGTGGCGATCGAGGGGATGACCTGCGCATCCTGCGTGGGGCGTGTCGAAAAGGCCCTCAAGGCGGTGCCAGGCGTCACCAATGCTGTCGTCAACCTCGCGACCGAGAAGGCGACAATCCAGGGCAGCGCCGATGCGGCGGCCTTGCTGGCAGCCATCGAGAGCGCGGGATACGACGCCAGGGTGATCGCGACTGCTGCCGGGAGCGGCCAGGACGAGACGGACGATCGTGCCGAGAAGAAGGAAGCGGAGCGCCGTGAACTAACGCGCGATTTCACGATCGCTGCGCTTCTGACCGTGCCAGTATTCATCCTGGAGATGGGCTCACATGTCATCCCGGGCATGCATGACCTGATCGCTTCGACCATCGGTATGCAGGCGAACTGGTACATCCAGTTCGTGTTGACGACTATCGTCCTGTTCGTTCCGGGCATTCGCTTTTATCACAAGGGGCTTCCGGCACTTGGGCGGCTTGCCCCTGACATGAACTCGCTGGTCGCGGTCGGCACGCTGGCGGCCTATGGCTATTCGCTGGTGGCAACCTTTGCGCCCGGTTTCCTGCCGGCCGGAACCGTCAACGTCTATTTTGAGGCCGCCGCCGTCATCGTGACCCTCATCCTGCTTGGCCGGCTGCTGGAGGCCCGCGCCAAGGGTCGCACGTCTGAGGCGATCAAGCGTCTTGTCGGCCTCCAGGCCAAGATGGCCCGTGTGCGCAGGGACGGAAAGACGGTCGAACTGCCGATCGATTCCGTCTTGTCGGGGGATATCGTCGAGGTTCGTCCCGGCGATCGCATTCCGGTGGACGGCGAGGTCATCGAAGGCGAAAGCTATGTCGATGAATCGATGATCACGGGAGAACCGATCCCCGCCTCAAAGAAAAACGGCAGCGAGGTCGTGGCCGGAACGGTGAACCAGAAAGGCGCGTTCGCCATCCGTGCGACAGCTGTCGGCGGCAACACCGTTCTGTCGCAGATCATCCGCATGGTCGAAGAAGCACAGGGATCGAAGCTGCCGATCCAGGCGCTGGTCGACAAGGTGACGATGTATTTCGTGCCGGCGGTCTTTGCCGTAGCGGCCCTGACCTTTGGTTCCTGGCTCTATTTCGGCCCGACGCCCGCGCTCACCTTCGCGCTGGTCAACGCCGTCGCGGTTCTGATCATCGCCTGCCCTTGCGCCATGGGTCTGGCGACACCGACCTCGATCATGGTTGGCACCGGCCGTGGTGCCGAACTGGGCGTGCTTTTCCGCAAGGGTGAAGCGCTGCAATTGCTGAAAGACGCCAAAGTCGTTGCAGTCGACAAGACCGGCACGTTGACAGAAGGCAAACCGGCTCTGACCGATCTGGGACTGGCTGGTGGATTTGAACGTGCAGATGTCCTGGGTCTGGTCGCGGCCGTCGAGGCCAGGTCCGAGCACCCGATCGCGCGTGCGATCGTGGACGCGGCCGCCGCAGAGAACATCTCACTGCCGGACGTATCGGACTTCGAGTCGGTGACCGGTTTCGGCGTGAAGGCTACGGCCGGCGGCAAACGGGTCGAAATTGGTGCTGACCGCTACATGACCGAACTCGGCCATGACGTGGCTGCGTTCTCCAAGGTCGCCGAACGCCTTGGGGATGAGGGCAAGTCGCCGCTCTATGCGGCGATCGAGGGCAAGCTTGCGGCGATCATCGCCGTGGCCGATCCGATCAAGGAGACGACGCCCTCTGCGATCAAGGCTCTGCACGATCTCGGCCTCAAGGTTGCGATGATCACCGGCGACAACGCCCGCACGGCCAGGGCCATCGCCTCACGGTTGGGAATCGACGAGGTGGTGGCAGAGGTGCTGCCGGACGGCAAGGTCGACGCGGTGCGTCGCCTCAAGGCTGAGCATGGCAAGGTTGCCTTCGTCGGCGACGGCATCAATGACGCTCCGGCGCTGGCCGAAGCGGATGTGGGACTTGCCATCGGCACCGGAACGGACATTGCCATCGAGGCCGCCGACGTGGTGTTGTTGTCGGGCAGCCTGCAAGGCGTGCCGAACGCAATCGCACTGTCCAAGGCGACGATCGGGAACATTCGGCAGAACCTGTTCTGGGCCTTCGCCTACAACACGGCTCTGGTGCCCGTTGCCGCCGGGCTGCTCTATCCGGCCTACGGCATCCTTCTGTCACCGGTCTTTGCCGCCGGCGCCATGGCCCTGTCGAGCGTCTTCGTGCTCGGCAATGCGCTGAGGCTCAAGACCTTCCGCGCCCCCGCACAGGCGGAAAGCAGCGCCGTCGGCCACCGTCGGCCGGAACTCGCCCCCGCGGAATGAGAACAGGCGAGCCTGCTTTGGCAGGCTCGCCACATCTGCAGAAAGGAATGAAATTATGACCAGTACGGCAACACCCTCGATAGTGCTGTATACCACGCCAACCTGCCCCGACTGCCATGCCATCAAGCGATGGCTTGCAGAGCAGGAGATCCCATTCGAAGAGCGGGATCTGACGGACCCGCAGATCGCCGAAGAGGCAAAAGCGCGTACAGGCGTACGTGTCGCCCCGATCACCATTGTCAATAACCAGGTCTTCTACGGAACGTTCGCCGATCAGAAACCCCGCCTCGCAGAGGTTCTGTCGTCGAACACCGCCTGAAGGAGATTGTCATGGCAACGCGATCTCTATCTGGTCGAGCATTTCAGTGATCTGGCGAGCACCTACGACAATCTCCAGTTCATTCCCGTGCTCTCGGAGGTGAGCCGAGCCGATCACTTCCGAACCGGCCTGATAACGGATGCGATCGTGAGCGACATTAATGACCTCGATGGCTGGAAGGCATATATGGCGGGACCGCCCGCCATGTTTGACGCTGCCGGCGTCATGCTTCGCGAACTGGGCCTGCGCGGCGAGGACATGCATGCGGACGTGTTCTTTACGCCCGAGGAAGCGCCTACATAAGTCGAAGAAAGGAATCAGCGATGAACATCGGTAAAGCAGCTGCGGCATCGGGCGTCTCGGCCAAGATGATCCGCTACTACGAATCGATCGGTTTGATCCCGGAAGCGTCGCGAACCGATAGCGGTTATCGCGATTACTCCGATAAGGATGTGCACACGCTGCGCTTTATCAGGCGCGCCCGCGATCTCGGCTTCTCGGTCGAGAAAATAACGGAACTGCTTGCCTTGTGGCGAGACCCTGGCCGGGCTAGCGCGGACGTCAAGCGCGTGGCGCTCGCGCATGTCGAGGAACTTGAACGGAAGGCGCGCGAGCTGAGGGAGATGAGCATGACGCTCCAGCATCTGGCCGAAAACTGCCGTGGCAACGACCGGCCGGACTGCCCGATCATCGAAAAACTTTCGACGGTCGATGATTCTGAGTGCCGCCACAGGAACATGAGCCAGCGTTCGGGCGCGACGGGAAACAGGTTCGAACATGCAAGGCCCGTCCTGTCAACGCAGGCGAAGCGAAGCGGGCGCAGTGTCAGGGAACAATAGCCCTGGCCCCTCTCCGGCGAAATCCTGCACTTGGTCAAGCAGGCGTGTCCGGACCGCGACATTGAAGTTGCCGATTGGCTTTGCCGGCCCTTGAACTGATGGATGCGCGGGGGCCGGCGCCACAGGTCCGCACAAGCCGTTGGCTCAGGCTCCTATTCCTCTAGCGTCCTTATCCTCTCGCTGACGCTCGGTCGGCTTACGCCGAATGGCTTGGCAGCGCGGTGAAAGCTCAGATATTCGGCGACGGCGAGCATCTGGATGAGAAACGCCGTCGGGATGCAACCGCCCGGGATTCCAGGCCGGCGCCTGTAGGTAAAGAACCAGCCAGGGCCGTGATTCACGATGTCAAAAAGCGACAGGGATTCGGTACGGGGCAATCATGGCATGGGTGCCAGCCTTGTCGCGCACGGAAATGGGCACAATTGTGCATGTGGCGGTGAGCTACACAGAATTTCGTAAAGCTCAGCCGCATTCATGACCATCATCCCACCGGCCGCGTCAGATCAACATGTTCAGCTAAAAATTTCAGGTCGGACTCGTTTCCGTCGGCAAATATCTCGCCTCCCTCAAGCATATAGGCTCGAAGCAGAAGTTGAACTGCAGCTTCATCATCCCTCCCCCGCAAAAGCGAGCCGAGGTTGAGCAGCACGAACGGATTCAGATGACCGTCCTCGGAACGATATGCATTGTCGAAAGCTTGAAGCGCATTGTCGCGATCACCGCCTTCGAGCCAGGCAGAACCAATTGACGCATATAGCCATACAGCCTGAGACCATTGGGTATCGGGCGCAGGAAGCATCCCGAGCGCCTTTTTCCAAACCTCGATGGCGCCACGCCAGTCGCCCTGACCATCCAGTAATGCGTTGCCTTCCTCCGCGAGAAAATCAATGCGTTCCGCGACCGTTTCATCGAGTTCCACAGGTGTTATCCTTTTTCCGCCAGATCCAGATAGGGCCGATACTCTCCCGAGAAATGACCCGGGCCGCCATATTTCAATACCCGTTTGAATGCTGCAACCGCCTCGTCGCGGCGGCCGCATCGGAATAAGGCATGTCCCGCGACCATATTCGTATAGGGGTCAATATGCTCTGGGTCAAAATGAGTCTGATACATGCGGTCGAGCCATTTATCCAGAACGCCACAGGCTCCGCGTTCTTTAATAGTTTCAACTACTCCACGGGAAATGGTTTGGGGATAGAAGTTCCATTCCGTTTTGGGGTCAGGAATAAGTGACCATGCTTCCTCAGAAAGCTCAAGTGACGCGCTTCCATTCCCAGAACGCCGCGATTCGCCTGATTTTTTCATCAGCGCTTCAATCTCAGACACCAATGAAGATGGCATCTCTGGCTTGCGATTAGCAATCATATTATCTCCTGTTTCACTGGAATGGATCAAGATAGCGCGAGCTGGTAGCCCCCCCTCTCCCGGAGTTGAGGGGGCCGTATTCGAACCGATAGTTGTCCGAGTTGAGCATCCAAGAGCGCACTTCAGGGGATTTCGCCCCGAAATATCTGCCTGTGCTGTTCCACCAGTCAACGGCGTCGACAGGATGATGGCCCATATGAACGTTCGGGCGGTTGACCGGATACCATTGTCCATTTTCTGCCAAGAACACATCCTCTCCAAGGTCTGCATCATATCTTAGGGTCAGGACTCATTTTGGCAGCCAAAAGATGACGATGGCGGCGATGCAGATGGCGGAGAGGAACAGGTCTCCGCATCTGTCGTAACGGGTTGCGATACGCCGCCAATCTTTCAAGCGGGCAAAG
>NZ_JRKN01000039.1 GCF_000763905.1 Paracoccus halophilus | reverse complement strand
CTATCATGATGGTGTCTCCGTCTCGCCCTGGTTGCGCCAAGTCCTTGAAGATGCGTGCGAACACACCCATACGAGACCATCTGACGAACCGGTTGTAGAGCGTCTTGTGCGGGCCATACACCGATGGCGCGTCGCGCCACTGCAAACCGTTCCGTTTGACGTAGATGATCCCACTCAGCACCCGCCGATCATCGACCCTTGGTACGCCACGTGATTTCGGAAAGTGCGGTCGAAGACGCTCCATCTGCGCCTCCGTCAACCAGTAGTAGTCGCTCATGTTGCCCCCGTAGTTTGCGGGCGTGAATCACGACTATCCAAAGGGTTCAAGCGGCCTTATGGGTCCTGACCCTAGCGTTCCCTCTTTACGCATCCGTTCACGGACTTCTCTGCCTGTCCTGCTATATTTTCCGGGCGTATCCCCAAGATATTGCAGGCGCTTTGACAGTGGACGCGTCACCCTACCCGTCTGCTCTGCCGTAGCTTCTGCGACTTCGTCAATCTCGCGCGAAGCCGTCTCGGCTGATTCCCGCAAACCGGTTTCGACAGTTTCGCGTGCACCCGTGCGCGCGCCGGCGGCGATGCCCCCGCCGATGCTCAGCGCGCCGCTGGCCAGATCCGTACCATCGCGAATGGCTTCCGCCGTCGCAGGATCCGCACCGAGCGCCTCGGCCGCAGCGCCTGCGGCTTGGGCCGTTATTGTATGCTGGAACTCACCCGTCCAGGCCGTCTGCAACCCTGTCCAAGCGTTATCCCAGCCATTGACCCACAGGGCACCGCCCAGAGCTATTGCCCCGATCCCCGGTGCGGTTCCTACGCCCGTAGGTGTTGCAACCGCACCACCAGTGACCAACGCTCCGCCACCGATGGCTTCCGCCGCGCCGCCGACCGCTTGGACAACGCCGACGCCCCTGGTCAGAACGCGACTGTGCTCGCGATCGAAATCAGCGATAGCCTGAGCGGCAGAGCTTGCTGCGGACACGCCCAACGCGTCGCGGACATGATCAATGCAGGCCCGGCGTCGCGAGGGGCTCAGAAGTTTCCCTTTGCAGCCTCGGCCAGAATAAGTTTGTCCAGCGTCAGGTCTGAAACCGCACGCCGCAGCCGTTCATTTTCCAGCTGCAGACGCTTCAGTTCCTTCAGCTGATCTACACCCATTCCGCCGTATTTCTGACGCCAGCGGTAATAGCTCTGTTTGACAACGCCGATCTTTCCGATCGCGTCCAGACGGGACATTCCTTGCCCCATCAAGACCTCAACTTGCCGTAACTTCGACACAATCTCTTCCGGCTTCGGTTGCCTGTTTGCCATCTCGGACCCTCCGTTTCCTCGTAATAACGGCGGACCACTTCAATGGGGGGATCAGCAGAGTTCCAGGTCCGTGTCGCCGTCCTGAACGGCTTCATCGCGCTCGGCACGCCCATCACAGATGGTCGCGGGACAGATCCGTGCGGGAAAAGGGGAAGTCCGCTCAGGAGCCGATTTGTGCAACAGAGTCACGCGACGTGACAAAGCACTTTCCGCCTGGCCGGCCTATTGGCAAATCCGCAATTCATGCTTGGTGGAAAAGGTCGGGAAAACCCCGCCGAGGTGATCGCGGATAAGGCCGAACCATCCGGGATAGGCCGAGGACTACCGCGCTCTTCCGGTATCAAACCCTTTGATATAGGGGTATCAAACCTCATGAGATACAACCGCCCCCGGCCCTGCGGGCCTCCCCCGGGATATTTGCGTGAAAGAGATCATCGAACGGATTGACGGGCTGGGGCCGGGGCGGCGGGTCATCGCCATTCTGGGCGCTCCGGGATCGGGGAAATCCACCCTGGCCGCGCGCGTGGTCGCCGCGCTGGACGGGGCCGCGCTGGTGCCGATGGACGGGTTTCATCTGGATGACCGTCTGTTGAGCGCAGACGGGCTTTTGCAGCGCAAGGGCGCCCCCGAGACCTTTGACGCGGCGGGGTTTCTGTCGCTGATCGGGCGGCTGAAGGCCGGCGGCGAGGTTGTCCATCCGGTCTTTGACCGAAGCCGGGAGCAGGCCATCGCCGGGGCCGCGCGGGTCCGGGCGGACACCCGGCTGGTGGTGGTCGAGGGCAATTACCTGCTTCTGGATCGCGCCCCGTGGCGCGATCTGGCCGGGCTTTGGGATCTGTCGGTAATGCTGGATGTGCCGATGGCCGAGCTGCGGCGCCGTCTGACGGCGCGCTGGCGGGGCTTCGGCAAAAGCCCCGGCGAGGTCGAGGCGCATCTGCGGAACGATCTGGCCAATGCCGAGACGGTGCTGCGCGAATCGCTTGGCGCGGATATGCGGGTGACGAATATCTGACATCCGATGCTGGCCGGTCGCCGCACTTTGCATGCGGCACCGGACAGGCATATATTGGGGCAAGGCTCATCCATGCGGAGTTGCGCCATGTTTCACCTTGTCTTGCCTTCGGTCGTTCTGGCCCTGGCGGTGCTGGTCGCCGCCCCTGTGGCGCATGCGGATGTGACCGTCACCTATATCGCGCCGGAGAGGTTCCGCGACCGCGAATTCCGCAACTCGCACAAGCGCGCCCTTGCCCTGGCCGAGTTCGACCGCGAATTCGAGGAACTCGGCAGCCGCTATCTGCCCGACGGCAGCGATCTGGCGGTCGAGGTGCTGGACATCGACCTGGCGGGCGATTTCGAGCCCTGGGATTTCGATTATCGCGATGTCCGCATCATGCGCGAGACGACGCCGCCGCGCATGCATCTGCGCTATGTCCTCAGCGAGGGCGGCCGGGTGCTGGCCCGCGATGAGGTGCGGATCACAAATATGCGCTATCTTTCCGATCCGCGCGCAAACCGCCTCAACGGGCGGTTTTCCCATGACATGCGCCTGCTTGGCGACTGGTTCCGCAAGACGTTTTTCCGCCCGGCTGACCGGGCGGCTGCGACGCCGGGAACCTGAACGGCCGGGCGGCGACGGCCACAGGCTCGTGAAAAGAACGTCCCGACAGTTTTCCCGGCCGCCGTTGTCGGCGCGCGCCCCATAGCCTAACAAGAATACCGACAGGCCGGCCGGGCGCAACGGGTCCGGGCCGGCGCGGCGTCCGAACTGAAGGCGGAGAAACGCAGATGCTGACCCAGATCATAGACGGTGTCATTCTGGTAACGCTGACCGTGGCGATCCACAGCCTGGTTCTGGGCTGGAGCCTGCGCGGCGTCGAGGCCCGGCAAAGCGCCGCGCGCGCCGCATTGCCGGCGCGGGTCCTGCTGCTGGCGCGGCTGGCGATTCTGGTGATCTTTGCGCATCTTTTCGAGATCGTGGTCTGGGGCGTTTATTACGACTGGCGCGGTGTGCTGGACGGGCTTGAGCAGTCGTTCTATTTCAGCGCCGTGACCTATGCCACGATCGGTTACGGCGATGTCGTGCCACCGCATGAATGGCGGGTCCTGGCCTCGGTCGAGGGGCTGACCGGGATCCTGATGTGCGGCTGGTCGGGCGGTTATTTCTTTGCCGTCGTCTCGCGCATCTACCGCCTCGACTGAAACGCCCGGAGCCTGCCATGTTCATCCTCGCGAGTTTTGTGCTGCTGATCTACGGCTTCAGCCTGATATCGAAACAGGTCGAGCGGACCCGCATCACCGCGCCGATCGTCTTTACCGTCATGGGCATCTTGGCCGGCGGCGCGACCCGGGGCCTGGAACCCGATCCGCTGAGCCTCCAGATCTTTCTGAACGTGGCAGAACTGGGGCTTGTGCTGCTGCTGTTCACCGATGGCAGCCAGGTCAGCTACCAGTTCCGCGGCGGGCTGCGTTCCCTGCCGGGCCGGCTGCTCTCGGTCGGGATGTTGCTGAGCATCGCACTGGGAATGGGCGTGGCGCTGTTGCTGTTCGGCGAGCTGTCGATCTGGGAGGCCGGCATCCTTGCCGCGATCCTCGCCCCCACCGATGCCGGGCTGGGCAAGGCCATCGTCTCGGACGAGCGCGTGCCGCTGCGCATCCGGCAGGCGCTGAATGTCGAGGCCGGGCTGAATGACGGTCTGTCGGTGCCGTTCCTGCTGTTCTTCATCGCGCTGGCGATCGGCACCGGGGCCGAGGGTGAAAACGTCACCCTGGTGCAATATTTCATCGAGCAGTTCGGCTATGGCGCCCTGATCGGGCTGGTCATCGGCGGCGTGGGGGGTCGGCTGTTCGCGGCCGCCTCGCGCCGGGACTGGATCGGATCGGGCTATCGCGAACTGGGTTTCGCGGCGCTGCCGATCCTGTGCGTCCTGGCCTCGGAGATCAGCGGCGCCAGCATGTTCATCGCCGCCTTCATCGCCGGCCTGGCCGTGCCCCGCCCCAACCCGGACGAACGCGACCTGGCCGCCCACAGCATCGCCTTCGCCGAAAACTGGGGCGAGATGATCAACCTCACGGTATTCTTCCTGTTCGGCCTGCTGGTGGCCGGGGAATGGCAGGGGCTGAGGCCGGTGCATTTCCTTTACGCCGCGCTCAGCCTGACGCTGATCCGCATGGTCCCGGTTGCGCTGGCGCTGGCCGGGACCGGGCTGCACCGCGCGACGCTGCTGTTCATGGGCTGGTTCGGGCCGCGCGGGCTGGCCTCGATCGTGCTGGGGCTGGTCTATCTGGAACACGCGGCCGGGCAGCATGCGCCGGCGATCCGGCTGACCGTCATCGCAACGGTGCTTGCCAGCATCCTGCTGCATGGGCTGAGCGCCAAGCCCGGCGCCCGGCGCCTTGGCGGGGTGATGGACAGGCTGCCCGCCGATATTCCCGAAAAGCTGCGCCGCGATCAAGCGGCGCCCGCGCCGCGCGACGCATCCCCGAAGGGCTGAAGCGGGGGCGTCACTGGCCCGGCGCGCGCCCCAGATGCAGCCGCAGCGCCTGCGCGGCGGCGGGGCCGATCAGCGATCCATGCGTTTCCTTCGGATGCGGCTGCTAGTCCAGATCCAGCCCCTCGATCCCCGACAGGGCGGCGACAATATCCGGAGCGCCAGGCTGCCGGGGCGCCGGGGTGGTCTCCTCGCCCCAGCCGCCCGATGTGGCGATCAGCAGCTTGATCTCGGGCGCGATCCGGCCGCCGGCGGCCGCGACGCCGCCCGCGAATGACGCGGCCTCGCGCAGCATTTCCCCGGCATTCCACCAGATCGAGGGATCGGCCGCCGCGAACCGTCTGAACAGGCCGGGCCGGGTGAACAGCGCATGCAGGACGAACAACCCGCCCAGCGAATGCCCGAACAGCGTCATGTCCTCGGGATCGAGCGGCAGCCTGCGCCGCAGTTCCGGCAGCAGCCGGTTGGCGATCATGTCGAGAAACGCCTCCCGCCCGCCGGTCTTGCGGTCGCCGGGGCCGCGCCTGCCGCCCGCCAGCGGATCAGCGGGCCGCAATTCGGCCGAGGTCAGGTCGAACCAGCGCCGGTCGGTGTCGAAACGGCTGGCGACCGGATAGCCGATGCCGATCAGGACGACGGGGGCATCGGCGGCGGTGGCCGCGCGGTGGCGCCACAGCATCGGAAAGGTCGCGTTGCCATCAAGCGCGATCAGCGCGGAATAGCCCCGCGACGGCGGCGGCACCGTCGGCAGGCCGACAAGGATGCGCCAGGCCGACTGATCCGGACCCAGGTCAAAGCTGCTGGCACGGGGATCCTCGACAATCTCGGCCGGCCGATTGCCATGCGACCACGCCGGGCGCCGCTCTTGCGCCTGCGACCTGCTGGACAGGGCAAGGGCGAGCCCGGCGATCAGGGCGCGGCGCGACAGGGGCAGGGTCATGCGGTTCTCCGGCAACGGTCGGTCGCTGGCTGGAAATGGCTGGTGACAGAGGCGCTTCGGCTAGCACCAATGGACGGGACGGGCAAGCCGGCACCGTCAGGGTGGCGAGAGCGGCCGGTTCTCGAATATCGTCTCCATCGAGAATACCCCGGTGACGCGTTCCAGATCCATATCGGCGATCAGCTGTTTGTACAGCCTGTCGTAATCGGCCATGCCGGGGACCACCGCCTTGGCCATATAGTCCCATTCGCCGCCGATGCGGTGGAATTCGGTGATCTGCGGCAGCGCCTCGATCCGGGCGCGAAACCGGCGTGCCCATGCGTCGTCATGATGTCGCGTGCGGATCATGACAAAGACGGTCAGCGGCAGCCCCAGCGCGGCGGCGTCGATCCGGGCCCGGCTGCCACGCAGCACGCCCGCCTCGGTCAGGCGCTGCAGACGCCGCCAACAGGCGTTCTGCGACAGGCCGACGCGCTCGGCCAGTTCGCGCTGCGACAGGCTGGCATCGGCTTGCAGCAGCATCAGCATCCGGTTGTCGATTTTATCAAAACTGGTTTTTCTATCGTTCATTCGACAACCTATAGGCGCTGATTACGGTTATATTCAGAATGATTTCTCACATCTGACGGGTCAAGATGGCATCACGGAAAGAGGTATGTGATGCCGGTCTTTGACAGCTATCTTGCGCTTTTGGGCGACGCGCCGCTGGAGCGCGTCCATGCCGGTCTGATCGGCCGCGATGCCGTGATCGACGGCCCTTTCGGGCCACGGCCGATGATCTATGCGGATTACGTCGCCTCGGGCCGGGCGCTGCGCCAGATCGAGGAATGGGTGATGTCCCGGGTCCTGCCCTGGTATGCCAACAGCCATACCGAGGCCAGCCATTGCGGCGGCACCATGACCCGGATGCGCCGCGCCGCGCGCGCCGCCATCGCGCGATGCGTGGGTGCGGGCCCCGAACATGCGGTCGTCTTTGCCGGCTCGGGCGCCACGCAGGGGATCAACCGGCTGGTGCATCTGCTGGGCGCCGGGCCGGGTCGCACGGTGCTGATCGGCCCCTATGAGCATCACTCGAACATCCTGCCCTGGCGCGAAAGCGGCGCCACGGTGATCGAGATCCCCGAGGCGGCAGCCGGCGGCCCCGACCTCGACGCGCTGCGGGATGCGCTGGTGCGTGCCGAAGGGCCGGTCATCGGCAGCTTTTCGGCGGCCTCGAACGTCACCGGCGCGCTGACGGATGTGGCGCGCGTGACCGCGATCCTGAAGGCGGCCGGGGCCAGGGCGGTCTGGGACTATGCCGGCGGCGCGCCCTATCTGCCCATCGACATGGGGCTGGGCATGGATGCGGTGGTCGCCTCGCCGCACAAGTTCATCGGCGGGCCGGGCGCCTCGGGCGTCATGATCCTGCGCCGCGACGCGGTCGAGGCGACGCGCCCCACTCTGCCCGGCGGCGGCACGGTGCGCTTTGTCTCACCCGACGGCCACGATTATTCCGGCGCGATCGAGGCCCGCGAAGAGGGCGGCACCCCGAACGTGATCGGCGATATCCGCGCCGCGCTGGTCTTTCTGACCAAGGCCGCCGTGGGCCAGGACGTGATCGGGGCGCGCAATGCCGAATGGCTGGCCCTGGGGATGAGGCGGCTGGCCGGGCATCCGATGATCGAGCTGCTGGGCAATCCCGAGGCGCCGCGCCTGCCCTTTTTCAGCTTTCGCCTCCGCGACGGTCGGGGCGACTTCATTCACCAGCAGCTGGTGACGCGGATGCTGTCGGACCTGCACGGCGTGCAGGCACGCGGCGGCTGCGCCTGCGCCGGGCCCTATGTCCACCACCTGCTGGGCCTGACGCAGGCGGAATCGCAGCGGATGCGCGCCGCGATCCTGGCCGGGGACGAGATCGAAAAGCCCGGCTTTACCCGGCTGAACCTGTGCTGGGCCGCCTCGCGGCCCGAGGTCGAGGCGATCCTGGACGCGGTCCGCGATCTGGCCACCCATGCGCGGGACCATCTGGCGCATTACCGCTGCGACCGCGCGACAGCGATCTTCACCCCCATCGCGGCCGAGTGACGGCGATCATGGGCTGAACCGCCCGTTGTCAGGACCGGGAGTCGCTCGGCAGACCGGGTGAAGGCTGGGTTTCGGCCGTCGCGGGGATCCGCGCCAGCTGCACCATCAGGATTCCCGCCGCGACGATCATGGCCCCGATCACGTCCGAGGCCCCGAAGCGTTCGCCCAGCAGCAGCGCTGCAATGGCCACGCCGAAGATCGGCGACAGAAAATGAAAGGTCGCGGCGCGCACCGCTCCGATGCGGTTGACCAGCAGGAACCACAGCCAGGTCGCGACGATCCCCGGCGCCAGCACGGTATAGGCGAATGCCAGCACCAGTTGCGGACTCCAGTCCACCGTCGCGCCCCATTCCATCGCGACCGCCGGGACCAGCAGCGCCAGCGCCCCCACCGCCATCTGCAGGCCGACGATCATCATCATGTTGCGGCTGCCGCCCGCGCCGCGCGCCGCCAGCGTGGCCGCGGTCAGGGCAACCATCGCCAGCAGGCACAGCAGCAGCCCCGGCACGCTGAGTCCAAGCCGCAAGCGCACGCCCATGATCAGCATCACCCCGGCGACCCCGGCGATCAGCCCGGCCACGGCGATCGGGCGCAGCCGCTCGCCATAGACCACCCAGCCCAGAAAGGCGACCAGAAGCGGCATCATCGAGGCGATGATCGCGGCGGCCGAAGCCTCGATGAACTGCATGGCGATCCAGTTCAGGCCCAGGTAAAGCGCGTTCTGGCACAGGCCGAACACGATCACCGCACGCCATTCGCCCCGGCTGAGACGCCAGTGCTGGCCCATGGCGCGCGCCAGCGCGATGGCCACCACCGCCGACAGCGCAAAGCGGATCACCAGCGCCGTCAGCGGCGGCGCGGCGATCACGATCATCCGCGTCGTGGTGAATGCCGAGGCCCACATGAGCGCGAAGCCCAGCCCCATCAGAATGGCCCTGAAATCCATGCGCCGCCCCTTGTCCCGTTCCCCATGGGCTAGCAGATGGTGCCGCGGTGGCAAGGGCCAGCGGCCGACCGGCCGGGCAAAAGCGCGCCGGGATGCAAAAAGGGCCGCGCAGGAAATGCGCGGCCCCGATTGGAACGATTGCCGGAAATCAGGCGTTCACGCTGTCCTTCAGCGCTTTCGCGATGGTGACCTTGACCACCTTGTCGGCCGGCTTGGTCATCATCTCTTGCGTCTGCGGATTGCGGACCTGACGCTCGGGGCGCGCACGGCAAGCGACTTTTCCGATGCCCGGCAGCGTCACGGCGCCACCGTCAGCGACAGTCTTGGAAACGATCGCCGACAGCGCGTCCAGCGCCGCATTGGCCGTTTTCTTGTCGCTGCCCATCTCTTCGGCGAGCGTCGCCACCAGCTGGGTCTTGGTCATCGGTTTCGTAGCGGCCTGAGCCATTTTCTGTCTCCTCGTTGTTCCCCGTTCGGGAAATTTCGGACGCCACCTTGGCGGCACGAAAGCCGCTACACAAGCTTTTTGAGCATAGTTCAAGCATTTTCCTTTGTTTTCGTTGACCCGACCTAACGAAAACTTCAAGAAAGCCCCGTTTCAGAGGAAGGCCGTCTCGTTGAACGAGCGCAGCTTGCGCGAATGCAACCTTTCAAGCGGCGTCTCGCGCAGCTTTTCCATCGCGCGAATCCCGATCAAAAGATGGTTCGCGACCTGCGTGCGATAGAAATCCGAGGCCATGCCGGGCAGCTTCAGCTCGCCATGCAGCGGCTTGTCGGAAACGCAAAGCAGGGTGCCGTAGGGGACGCGGAAACGAAAACCGTTCGCCGCGATGGTCGCGCTTTCCATGTCCAGCGCCACGGCGCGCGACTGCGACAGGCGCTGCACCGGGCCGGACTGGTCGCGCAACTCCCAGTTGCGGTTGTCGATGGTGGCCACGGTGCCGGTGCGCATGATCCGCTTGAGCTCGTAGCCCTCGAGCCGGGTGACCTCGGCCACCGCGTCCTGCAGCGCCACCTGCACCTCGGCCAGGGCCGGGATCGGCACCCAGACCGGCAGGTCGTCGTCCAACACGTGATCCTCGCGCAGATAGGCATGGGCCAGCACGAAATCGCCCAGGCTCTGCGAATTGCGCAGCCCGGCGCAATGGCCGACCATCAGCCAGGCATGCGGGCGCAGCACCGCGATATGGTCGGTCGCCGTCTTGGCATTCGACGGCCCGACGCCGATATTGACCAGCGTGATGCCGTCGCCATCGCGGCGTTTCAGGTGATAGGCCGGCATCTGCGGCATCTTGGCGCCGGTGACGATGATATCCTCGGGGCGTTCCAGCCGCTGATTGCCGGGACTCACGAATTCCGTATAGCCCGAGGCAGGATCGGCCAGCGCCTGCCGGGCAAAGACCTCGAACTCGTCGACATAGAACTGGTAATTGGTGAACAGGACGAAATTCTGGAAATGCTCGGGCAGGGTCGCGGTGTAATGCGCCAGCCGCGCCAGCGAATAATCCACCCGCTGCGCGGTAAAGGGCGCCAACGGCTGGCTGCCATCCGGGTTCGGCCCGGCCGTGCCGTTCACGATATCGTCGTTCATCGTGTTCAGGTCCGGCACGTCGAAGACATCGCGCAGCGAATAGTTCAGCACCCCCTCTTGCGGCACGTTCAGGTCGCTTTGCGTGGCCACCGCGAAATGCACCGGCATCGGCGTGTCGCTGTCGCCGACCGAAACCCGCACGCCATGGTTCTTCATCAACAGGCCGATCTGTTCGGTCAGATAGCCACGGAACAGGTCGGGCCGGGTGACCGAACTGGCATAGATCCCGGGCACCGAGACATGGCCAAAGGACAGGCGCGAATCAACCTTGGTGTGATCCGGCACATTGATCCGCAATTCGGGGTAGAAGGCGCGGAATCGCGCGCGCGGCCGGCTCCCTTGCAGCGTCGCGACGAAATGCTCGAGCAGGAAGCAGGTGGCGCGGTCGTAAAGCTCTATCAGATGCTCGGCCGCCGCGCCGGCATCGTCGAAATATTCGCGCGCGGCGGGCTCGGGGGTTTCCATTGGCAAGGTCCGGTCTTCTGTCATGGCGCGCGCTCCCGTTTGGCGCGACTGTGCCAGCGCGGCGGCGGGGTGGCAAGCAGCAGCGCGGCACCCTATCTGTTCGGGAAAGGAGTTATCCGCATGCAGTTTTCCATTCTCGACCTGGCCGTGGTGGCCGAAGGCTCGGACGCACGTCAGGCGATTGCCAATTCCGTCGCGCTGGCGCAGGCGGCCGAGGGCTGGGGCTATCACCGGTTCTGGCTCGCCGAACATCACAACATGCCCGGCATCGCCAGTGCCGCGACCTCGGTGCTGATCGACCATGTCGCCGGGCATACGAAAACCATCCGCGTCGGCGCTGGCGGCGTCATGCTGCCCAACCACGCACCACTGGCCATTGCCGAACAGTTCGGGACGCTCGCCACCATCCATGGCGACCGCATCGACCTGGGGCTGGGTCGCGCGCCCGGCGGCGACGGGGCGGTGATGCACGCGCTGCGCCGCGCCATGCAGCGCAACGAGGATTTCCCAAATGACGTGGTGGAACTGATCCGCTATCTGGGTCCGCCGCAGCCCGGCGCGCCGGTCGCGGCCCATCCCGGCCAGGGCACGAATGTGCCGGTCTGGATCCTGGGCTCGTCGCTTTACGGCGCCAGCCTCGCCGCCGTGCTGGGCCTGCCCTATGCCTTTGCCAGCCATTTCGCGCCCGGCGATCTGGACGCGGCCCTGCAATTGTATCGCCAGCGCTTCGAAGCCACCGAATTCGGCCAGAAGCCGCGCTTCATGCTGGCGGTGAACGTGATCGTCGCCGATACCGACGATCAGGCGCGGCGCCTGCGCACCAGCCAGCAGATCAGTTTCGCGCGGCTGCGGACCGGCATGCCCGGACTGCTGCCGCCGCCGGTCGATAACCTGCAGGACGCGGTCCCGGCCCGCATCCTGCCCACGGTCGATGCCGCGCTGGCGGTCAGCGCGGTTGGTGCCCCCGCCACCGTCGCGGCCGAGCTTGAGCGGCTGATCGCGCGCTACCAGCCCGACGAACTGATCCTTGTCGGCAATATCTTCGAGCAGCAGGCCCGCCACCGATCCTTTGCCATGGCGGCCGAGATCCTGCGGGGGCGCGGATGATGCGGATGCTGGTCCTGGGCCATGGCTATACCGCCGGTTTTCTGACCGCCCTGCTGACTGCCGAGGGCTGGCAGGTCACGGGCACCACCCGCGGCGATCCGGAACGGCTGCGCGCGGCGGGGGCCGTGCCGCTGCTCTGGCACAGCGACAGCGGCGCGATCCGCGAGGCCATTGCCAAGGCCGATGCGATCCTGGCCTCGGCCGGTCCGGATGGCGGCAGGGATCCGGCGCTGGCCGATTTCACCCCGGATCTGGCCCGCGCGAAGCCGCGCTGGCTAGGCTATCTCTCCACCACCGGCGTTTACGGCGACCGCGATGGCGGCTGGGTGGATGAGAGCTCCGAACTGACCCCCTCGACCCGGCGCGGGCGCGAGCGGGTGGTGGCGGAACAGGCCTGGCAGGCGCTGGCGGCCAAGCATGATCTGCCGCTGCATATCTTTCGCCTTGCAGGCATCTATGGCCCCGGGCGCGGCCCCTTTGCCAAGCTGCGCGCCGGCACGGCGCGGCGGATCGTCAAGCCCGGCCAGATCTTCTCGCGCATCCATGCGGCCGATATCGCGCAGGTGCTGCTGGCCTCGATCCGGGCGCCGCGACCGGGCGCGATCTATAATGTCTGCGACGACGCGCCCTCGCCACCCGAGGACGTGATCGCCCATGCCGCCGAACTGCTGGGCCTGCCCCTGCCCCCGGCCGAGGATTACGCCACCGCCGAGATGACCCCGATGGCGCGCAGCTTCTATGCCGAAAGCAAGCGCGTCTCGAACGCGCTGATCAAGCGGGAACTGGGCGTGCGGCTGATCTACCCCGATTATCGCGCCGGCCTGGCGGACCTGATCGGAACCGAGGCCTAGCGCCCGATCGAACAGCAGCCGGTCAGCATGCGCGAGGGCATGTCCTGCCCGTCCAGGATCACCGTCACCGCGAGCCCATAGGCGCGGTCGGACATGCCGTCCGAACATTGCATCGGCTGCACGACGGCGGTCAGCCGCCCGGTATCGTCGCCCGCGATGATGCCGCGCATCGGGTCGCCCGCGATCCCGCGATCCATGACCTTGCGCAGCGACAGGCGGCGGTCGTCGCGCTCGGGCTCGCCAAGGACCACGCCTTTCTCGACCGTCTTCAGCGACCAGAAGGGCTCGGTTCCGGTGCATTGCAGCGACAGCGGCAGGGCGTCGGATTTCCAGACCGGCGTCTGCGGCTTGAGAAAGCGCAGCGCCACCCAGCCCGAGCCTTCGCCGATATTCACCAGCCCCCATTTGCCCGAGGCGTCGCGGTCGAGCAGTTCGATCCCCTTCGCGGTCGAGGCAAGCTTGCCGACGATCGGGGCCTTGCCATCGGGGGCGGCGCGGACGTTCAGCGTGTCCCAGGTCGCGACCACCGTGACGTCGTAAAGGTTGGGCAGCGGCTGTTGCGCAAAGGCCGGCAGCGGCGCCATCGCGAGCAGTGCGGCCAGCAGGACAGGCCCGGCTTTCATCATCTTCACGCCCGTTGTCCCCCCAGTTTTTCGCCGATCCGCGCCACGCCAAGGACATCGAGCACCCTGGCCTCGATATCCGTGGCCGACATGCCGGCCGCGCGATACATCGCCTCGGGCGAGGCATGGTCGATAAAGGTATCGGGCAGGACCATCTGGCGGAAACGCAGCCCGTGATCGAACACCCCCTCGTCCGAGAGAAGCTGCGCGACAAGGCTGCCAAAGCCGCCCACCGCGCCCTCTTCGATGGTGATCAGCGCCTCGTGCTCGCGGGCAAGGGTCAGGATCAGGCCGCGGTCCAGCGGCTTGGCGAAACGCGCATCTGCCACCGTCGGGCTGATGCCGCGCGCCATCAGCGCCTCGCGCGCGCGCATCACCTCGGAAAGCCGGGTGCCGAATGACAGGACGGCCACGCGCGCACCCCGCGCGATCACCCTTCCCTTGCCGATTTCCAGCGGCTCGCCGCGTTCGGGCATCTCGATCCCGGTGCCCTCGCCGCGCGGATAGCGGAATGCGATGGGGCCGCTGTCATGGGCGGCGGCGGTCGCGACCATATGGGCAAGCTCGGCCTCGTCCGAGGCCGCCATCACCACCATGCCGGGCAGATTGGCCATGAACGCGATGTCATAGGCGCCGGCATGGGTGGCGCCATCGGCGCCCACCAGCCCGGCGCGGTCGATGGCGAAACGCACCGGCAGGCGCTGGATCGCGACATCATGCACGACCTGATCGTAGCCGCGTTGCAGGAAGGTCGAATAAAGCGCGCAAAAGGGCTTCATCCCGCCCGCCGCCAGCCCGGCGGAAAAGGTCACGGCATGCTGCTCGGCGATGCCGACATCGAAACAGCGGCGCGGAAAACGCTCGGCGAACAGGTTCAGCCCGGTGCCGTCGGGCATCGCCGCCGTGACCGCCACGATCCGGTCGTCGCGGCTGGCCTGATCGGTCAGCGCGCGGGCGAAGACCGAGGTATAGCTGGGCGCGTTCGACTTTGCCTTGCTCTGGGTGCCGGTGGCGACGTCGAATTTCGCGGTGGCATGGCCCCTGTCGGCGGCCTGCTCGGCCGGCGCGTAGCCCTTGCCCTTGCGGGTCACCGCATGGATCAGGACCGGGCCGGTCGCGCGCGCCTTGACGGTGCGCAACAGCGGCAGAAGCTGGTCGAGATCGTGGCCATCGACCGGGCCGATATAGGAAAAGCCCAGTTCCTCGAACAGGGTGCCGCCGACGGTCATGCCCTTGAGCATCTCCTTGGCGCGGCGGGCGCCCTCTTGCAGGGGCGGCGGCAGCAGGCCGACGGCGCCCTTGGCCACCGCCTTCAGCTCCTGGAACGGGCCCTCGGAATACAGCCGGGTCAGATAGCGCGACAGCGCCCCGGTGGGCGGCGCGATGGACATTTCGTTATCGTTCAGGATGACGAACAGGCGCTTGCCCAGATCGCCGGCATTGTTCAGCGCCTCGAAGGCCATGCCGGCGCTCATCGCGCCATCGCCGATCACCGCCACCGCGTCGCCCGGATCGCCCCCCAGTTCGCGCGCCATGGCAAAGCCCAGAGCCGCGCTGATCGAGGTCGAGGAATGCCCCGCCCCGAACGGGTCATAGGCGCTTTCCGAACGCTTGGTGAAACCCGACAGGCCCTGCTCCATCCGCAGCGTGCGGATGCGGTCGCGCCGCCCGGTCAGGATCTTGTGCGGATAGCACTGATGGCCGACATCCCAGATGATCTTGTCGCGCGGCGCGTCAAAGACGGCATGCAGCGCCACGGTCAGTTCCACCACGCCCAGCCCAGCGCCCAGATGGCCGCCGGTCACGGAAACCGCGCTGATCGTCTCGGCGCGGAGTTCATCGGCAAGCTGGCACAGCTCGCGATCCGTCAGGTCCTTGAGGTCGGACGGCAGGTTGATCCGGTCAAGAACCGGGGTCGCGGGGCGGTCGGACTGGTCTTTGGTCATTGGCTTGCCCCTTTCCGGGCGGGCTGTCAGGCGTCGCGTTCGATAACGAAACGCGCAAGCCGCCGCAAGTTTTCCGCGGCCTCGCCATAAGGGTCAAGCGCGGATTCGGCGTTGCGGACCAGTTTGCGGGCCTTGTCCCGCGCGCCATCCAGACCCAGCAGCGACACGAAGGTCGCCTTGTTCGCCGTACCGTCCTTGTTCAGGCGCTTGCCGATCTCGGCCTCGTCGCCGGTCAGGTCGAGAATGTCGTCCTGGATCTGGAAGGCAAGCCCCAGATGCCTGGCATATTCCGTCAGCGGCCCGGCATCCTCGCCGGCCATCAGCGCGCCGACGCTGGCCGCGAACCGGATCAGCGCCCCGGTCTTGGCCTGCTGCATGCGCTTGATCGCAGCCAGATCCAGCGGCTCGATCGCGGTTTCGGCCGCGATATCCTGCGCCTGGCCCCAGACCATGCCGCGCGCGCCGACCGCGCCGGCAAAGGCATCGATCAGCGCAAGCCGGGTTTCGGCGGGGCCGATCCGCGCATCGGTCAGAAGCCCGAAGGCCAGGCTTTGCAGCGCGTCGCCGGCAAGGATCGCGGTGGCCTCGGACCATTGCACATGACAGGTCGGCAGGCCGCGGCGCAGGTCGTCATTGTCCATCGCCGGCAGGTCGTCATGGACCAGACTATAGGCATGCAGCGCCTCGACCGCCGTGGCGACGGGCAAGGCGGCCTCGTCCGCGATGCCGAAAAGCCGCGCCGATTCCATGACCAGAAAGGCGCGGATGCGCTTGCCGCCGATACAGGCATAGCGCATCGCATCGGCCAGCTCGCCCGGAGGCAGCCCGGCCATGGCCTCTTGCAGCGCGGCCTGAACCTGCGCCTTTACCTCGTCAAGCCGGTCCTGCATCACAGGCCCTCGACCGGAACGGTGCCGTCGGGCTGGCCATCGGCGGCCAGGGTGATCTTTTCGACCCGCTCCTCGGCCTTGCGCAGCACTTCGTCGCAATGTTTGCGCAGCTTCGCGCCGCGTTCGTAAAGGGCGATGGATTCCTCCAGCGTGGCCTCGCCATGCTCAAGCTTGCCGACCGTGGCCTCAAGCTCTTTCATCGCCTCCTCGAAGGACATGTCATTGATCTCGGTCACCCGGCCGTCTCCTTCAGCATTTCGGTCCGGGCGCGCCGAGCGGCCCAGAGCGGCCAGATCATAGCCGCGTTCCGGCGCCGATACCACCGGGGCCGGACATGCCGCCGCGGCATCGCAATTCGCTGGCGAAACGGCAATCGGGCGGCCTGTGCGGCGACCGGCCCGGAAAAGAATCGGCTGGCGGGGCCGGCCGCGACCGGATCAGGCGCGCAGGCGCTGGCCGTCATGGCCGGTGACGGCGATTTCCATCAGCGTGCCCTCGGGCATGTCGCGATCAAAGGCGACCTCGGTGAAATGCTCGGTCCGGCCAAGGCGCGGCCCTTCGGTCAGGATCATGCGCCTTTCGCCGACCTGCGCATCCAGATGCCGCGCCAAGGCGGCATTGCCCGCCGCCCGCAGCCGTGCCGCGCGATCCCTGATCGCCGGGCCGGGGACACGCGGCATCCGCGCGGCGGGCGTGCCCTTGCGCGCGGAATAGGGAAAGACATGCAGGAATGTCAGGCCGCAGTCGGTGACCAGTTTCAGGCTGTTTTCAAACATCTCCTCGGTCTCGGTCGGGAAACCGGCGATGATATCGGCGCCGAAGACGATGCCGGGGCGCAGCCTGCGGGCATCCTCGCAGAAACGAATGGCATCGTCGCGCAGGTGGCGGCGCTTCATGCGCTTGAGGATCATGTCATCGCCCGCCTGCAGGGACAGGTGCAGATGCGGCATCAGGCGCGGCTCGGTCGCGATGGCCAGCATCAGGTTCTCATCCGCCTCGATGCTGTCGATGGAACTGATCCGCAGGCGCGGCAGATCGGGCACCAGGCGCAGGATGCGCATGACCAGATCGCCCAGCCGGGGCGTGCCGGGCAGGTCCGCGCCCCAACTGGTCAGATCGACCCCGGTCAGCACCACCTCGTTGAAGCCGCGATCGCGCAGCCGCCTGATCTGATCCACCACCACACCCGCCGGCACGCTGCGCGAATTCCCGCGCCCGTAGGGGATGATGCAGAAGGTGCAGCGGTGATCGCAGCCGTTCTGCACCTGCACATAGGCGCGATAGCGGCCGAATCCGTCGATCAGGTGGCCGGCGGTCTCGCGGACCGACATGATGTCGTCGACCTGCACCTTTTCGGTCTGCCCGATCAGGTCCGGCGCCTGCATCCGCGCCCATGTCGCGGGCTGCATCTTCTCGTGATTGCCGATGACGCGGGTGACCTCGGCCATGGCGGCGAATGTCTCGGGCTCGGTCTGGGCCGCGCAGCCGGTGACGATGACCGGCGCGCCGGGGTTTTCGCGCGCCAGCCGGCGGATTTCCTGACGCGCCTTGCGCACCGCCTCGGCCGTAACCGCGCAGGTGTTCACGATCACCGCGCCCTTCAGGCCGGCGGCATCGGCCATTTCGCGCATCGCCTCGGTCTCATAGGCATTGAGCCGGCAGCCAAGGGTCGCGAAAACCGGAGGGCTTGCATCCGTCATCCCCGCCACACCCCGTCAAAGACATGCGCGGTCGGCCCGGTCATCCAGACGCCATCCGCGCGCCAGTCGATTTCCAGCATGCCGCCGGGGACATTGACCCGGACGCGCCGCCCGGTCAGGCCGCGCCGCGCCGCCGCGACCACCGCCGCGCAAGAGCATGACCCCGAGGCCAGCGTGATCCCGGTGCCGCGTTCCCAGATCCGCAGGATGATTTCATCTGACGAGACGACCTGCACGATTTCGACATTGGTCCGCTGCGGATAAAGCGGATGATGCTCATGCGCGGGTCCGAAGCTTTCCAGATCGAGCGCCGCCGCATCGGCCACGAAGAACGTCATATGCGGGTTGCCCATTCCCGTCGCGACCGGATCGCCGTCGATCGGCAGATGCAGCGTGTCGAGATCCTCGGCCAGCGGAATTTTCGCCCAGTCCAGCACCGGCGCGCCCATATTGACGCGGGTCAGGCCCTGCCCCGCATCCTCGGCCGCCAGCACCGCGTGATCGGTGGCAAGCCGCAGGCTGCGGGCGCCGCTTTCTTCCATCAGGTGGCGCGCGACGCAGCGCGTGGCATTACCGCAGGCCGCCGAGAACGACCCGTCGGCATTGTAGAAGACCAGCCGCGCATCGGCATTGTCGCCGGGCAGGATCACCGCCAGTTGATCGAATCCCACGCCGCGATGGCGGTCGGCCATGGCCGCAACCGTCGCGGCATCGGGCAGCGCGCCGGTGCGGCGGCTGTCGATGACGACGAAATCATTGCCCAGCCCGTGCATCTTCATGAAGGGCAGCACGGCGCCGGTCGCGGGGGTAACCTGTTTCTCCATCCCGGTCACATAATCCCGCCCGAGAGATTCTGCCAGAGGCCGCGCTTTTTCCGCTTGACCCTGCCCGGCCACGCCCCTAGTAAGCCGGCCTGTGAAGTGGGCCCGTAGCTCAGTCGGTAGAGCAACTGACTTTTAATCAGTGGGTCACAGGTTCGAATCCTGTCGGGCTCACCACTTTTCATAATTGTGACAGGTGACACCTGAGTTGGCCATTTGGGACAGCTTTCTGCCCATTTGCGACAGAAGTTCTGTCCATTGCCCTCAGAAGCACAGCTTGGCGGGCTTCCTGACACTCTGGATGCCAAGGCCGCCTTGGCGATATCCACTCCGGCTTTCAATGCTGGGCATCTTTCGTCAGCGCGATGGCGAGAACGGCCGATGCTGTTGAAAAAGTCTCTGTTGCAGTGCGGCAAGTCTTTCGATGCAGTCAAACATCTCTGGTCTTTCGAAGGTGGTAGCGCCGCAACCGAGATCTCTGCGGAATTTGGGGCGGATGATGAGCCCGAAGAGAGCGACTCATAGCGACCATTTCGGAGTTTTTTGTGTCAAAATTTATGTCCCGCTTCACCGGCCACCATTGCCGCCCCCCGCCCGGGACAGCGCCGGGCGGACGGGGAAGGCAGCGGGCCTAGCGCACCTGCCCCAGCCTGCCGGCGGCGATGGCGGCCATGTTCAGGATGTCGTTCACCGTCGAATTGGTCGAGCAGATCTGGATCGGCTGCGGCACGCCGGTCAGAATCGGGCCAATCACCGTGGCGCCGGCCATTTCCTGCAGCAGCTTAACCGAGATGCTGGCCGAGTGCCGCGCCGGCACCACCAGAACATTCGCCGGCCCGGTCAGGCGCGAGAACGGGTATTTCGCCGCCTGATCGGGGTTCAGCGCGACATCCACGGTCATCTCGCCCTCATATTCGAAATCGACGCCGCGCGCGTCCAGCACCTCGGTCGCCTGCGCCATCTTGACCGCGCGTTCGCTGCGCGGATAGCCGAAGTTCGAGAAAGACAGAAAGGCCACGCGCGGCTCGAGCCCCAGCCCGCGCGCGACATGTGCGCCGCGCGTCGCGATCTCGGCCAGGTCCTCGGCCTCGGGCCATTCATGGACCAGCGTGTCGCCGATCACGATGATGCGGCCGTTATGCAGGACCGCCGTCAGCCCTACCGCGCCATCGGTCGGCTTGACGTCGAAGACCGTGCCGATCTGTGCCAGCACCGGCGCGTTCTTGCGCGTGGCGCCGGTCACCAGCCCGTCGCCATGGCCATGCGCCAGCATCAGGGAGGCAAAGACATGCCGGTCCCGCGCCGCCAGCTTGAAGGCATCCACGCGGTCGAACCCCTTGCGTTGCAGACGCGCGTAAAGCGCGTTCTGATAGCTCTCCAGATGCCGGGTGTTCGAGGCGTTGACGATGGTCAGTTCGCGCGCCGCCTCGCCAAGCCCGGCGGCCTCGAGTTGTTCCCTGACATCCGCCTCGCGGCCGACGACCAGCGACTGGCCCATGCCGCCGCGCTGCCACGAGATGGCGGCGCGCAACACGCGCAGGTCGTCGCCCTCGGCAAAGATCATCCGGGCCTGGGCCTGACGCGCGCGGGCGTGAATGCCCTGCAGCACCGCGGCGGTCGGGTCCATCCGGGCCTGCAGCGCGCGGGTATAGGCCTCCATGTCGATGATCGGCCGGCGCGCCACGCCGGTATCCATCCCGGCCTGGGCCACGGCCGGAGGCACGACATGGATCAGACGCGGATCGAAGGGGGTCGGGATGATGTAGTCGCGGCCGAATTGCAGCTTGCGCCCGTAAGCCACGGCGACCTCATCGGGCACGTCCTCGCGCGCCAGTTCGGCCAGCGCGCGGGCGCAGGCGATCTTCATCTCGTCATTGATGGCGCGGGCATGAATGTCCAGCGCGCCCCGGAACAGATAGGGAAAGCCCAGGACGTTGTTCACCTGATTGGGGTAATCGCTGCGGCCGGTGGCGACGATCGCATCGGGGCGGACGGCATGGGCATCCTCGGGGGTGATTTCCGGGTCCGGGTTGGCCATGGCAAAGATCACCGGGTTTTCGGCCATGCTCTGCACCATTTCCTGCGTCACCGCCCCCTTGGCCGAGACGCCCAGGAACACGTCGCAGCCCTTCATCGCCTCTTGCAGGCTGCGCAGCTCGGTCTTGACCGCATGGGCCGATTTCCACTGGTTCATGCCCTCGGTCCGGCCCTGCCAGATCACCCCCTTGGTGTCGCACATGATGCAGTTCTCGTGCCGCGCGCCCATGGATTTCAGCAGTTCCAGACAGGCGATCCCGGCGGCGCCGGCGCCATTGAGGACGATCTTCACATCCTCGATCTTCTTGCCCGACAGTTCCAGCGCGTTGATCAGCCCGGCCGCGCAGATCACCGCCGTGCCGTGCTGGTCGTCATGGAAGACGGGAATGTCCATGAGTTCCTTGAGGCGCTGCTCGATGATGAAACATTCCGGCGCCTTGATATCCTCAAGGTTGATGCCGCCGAAGGTCGGCCCCATCAGGCGCACGGCCTGGATGATCTCGTCCGCGTCCTCGGTATCCAGTTCGATATCGATGGCATTCACATCGGCAAAGCGCTTGAACAGCACCGCCTTGCCCTCCATCACCGGTTTCGAGGCCAGCGCGCCCAGATTGCCCAGGCCAAGGATCGCGGTGCCGTTCGACACCACCGCGACCATATTGCCCTTGACGGTATAGTCATAGGCGGTCTCGGGGTTTTCGGCGATCGCCTCGACCGGGACCGCAACGCCCGGCGAATAGGCCAGCGACAGGTCGCGCTGCGTCGCCATCGGGGTCGAGGCCACGATGTCGAATTTCCCCGGCCGCGGCTCCAGATGATAGGCAAGCGCCTCTTCCCTTGTGATGCGGGATTTATGGGGGGTGTTGTCGTCGCTCATCTCGGGGTTCCTCCGCTCTTTCCCCATGGATAGAGCGTTGCGGCACGAATCCGAAAGAGCAAAAACGCAACCTGCCTGCCGTCAGGGCAACAGGGCCGCCATGATCGCATCGCGGTGCAGGCCGAAAGACAGGCTGGCGGCGACCCCGGCCAGAACGACGGCGATCAGGTCATGGCGCGGATCCCATGCCTGGTGCTGACGCGCCAGCCAGACCGTGACGGGATAGCAGAAAACCTGCGCAAGCGCCTGCCCCGCCAGCAATCCGGGCAGGCCGTAAAGAAACGCCCCGACGGTCACCAGCAGGAAATAGATCACGGCGCGGCTGGACTGCATGACGAAGAAGCCGCGCGAATCCGCCTGCGCCAGCGCCGCGTATTCATAGCTGATCGGTATGATCTGTATCATCTGGATGCAGGCAATCGCGACCAGGATCCCGCCCGCATCCGCATAGCGCGGATCGTAAAGCAGTTCGACCAGAGGCGGGCCGGCCCAGGCCAGGATGACGGCCACCGTCAGCAAGAGCGCGGTCAGCCAGGCACGGGTGCGCGCCAGGATACGCCTGTTCTCGGCCCCATCGGCGGGCGGATGCTGGCGATACATGGGGATGAACAGTCGCGCCGCGATCGAGGTGCCCAGCATCGTCGGCACCGTCGCCAGGAACAGGCCGATATTGTAGATCCCAAGCTGTTCCAGCGTCAGCACGCGCCCCAGCACGATCCGGTCACCCTGAAACAGCAGGAAACCGCAGATGGTGCTGAAGAATATCCATTTGCCGAATTTCATCACCTCGGCGCGGGCCTCCGGCTCCATCCGCAGGCGGTTGCGGTGTCCCGGCAGGAACAGATGGAACATCAGCAGCTGCGCGAATGCGCCCAGCACATTGCCCCAGACCAGCGCCCAGACCGATTGCAGGATCAGCGCCGCCGCGATGGTCAGCAGGATGCCGATCAGCTGATTGCCCAGCTCGACCATGGTCAGGCGGCCAAGCATCAGATGGCGCGTGGCCGAATCGATCCGGGTCGGGAAAAAGCCGCCCACGATCAGCGAACTGGCCGCCACCGGGAACACCCAGGCGAATTGCGGCGCGTCATAGAACCAGGCCAGCGGCCAGGCCATGGCGGTCGCCGCCAGAAAGATCAGAAAGCCGCGGATGATCTTGAGCGTCCAGATCGTATCGAGGAATGCCGGATCGTCGCCGCGCTTGCTTTGCATGATCGAGGGGCCGAAACCCATGTCACTGAACATGGTCAGGCCGATCAGGAAGCTGGTGACCAGCGCCATCAGGCCGAAATCCTCGGGGCTCAGGATGCGGGTCAGGATCAGGTTCGAGGCAAGCCGCATGATCTGGCCCAGGCCGAAATTGGCCATCGACCAGGCGCCGCTGCCCAGGGCGCGCGACGCGAAGCTCTTTTCCGGAGCGCTGGCGGTGACGGCCTCGCCCCCTCGATCCGCGGCCATTATCCAAGCCTCTCCGTCGGCGTGGCGACCACGCCCGGCGAAGGCAGGCCCGGAACCCTGCCGATCAGCCATAGTGCGACGAAGGCGCCGAGCACCAGCACCGCCACCACATAGACATGGCGGTAGCGGCGCGCGGTCACCTCTGCCGGGGTCGGGCGGTAGGGCAGCGAAATGATCGGCCGCGTGCCGGTGGCGCGGGCAAACTGCCTTTCGCGGCGCAGGGCCGGTTTCATCAGCTCCAGGACAAAGGCCGCCAGCAGCGCCAGGGCACCGCTGGCGCCCGCGCCCATGACCGCTTTCTTCTTGCGGTCGGAAAGAACGGGATTTTCCGGCGGAACGGCCTCTTCCAGCAGCAGGAAACGCTCGGCCTGATCATTATTCATCAGCAATTGCTGGGTTTCCACCTGGGCGATCTGGCGCGAGATTTCCGCATAACGATCCTGCAGGCGCCGCAGCTGGCGGTTCATCGCGTCCAGTTCGCGGGCGACCTGTGGGATTCGCGCGCGGGCGAGCGCGATTTCCTTGCGCCGCGCGTCCAGCGCGATCTTTTCCTGGTTCAGCTCTTCCAGCTGCGTATCTATCAGTTCGAGCTGGCGCAGGGTAACATCCGGCGCGCTGATCTCGACACCGCTGTTCAGACGCTCGAGATTCGCCTCCAGGCGCGCAATCTCCGGGTGCTCGGGCGCAAGTGTCCGCCGGGCCTGCGCCAGTTCGATCTCGGCCGCGCGCACCTGCTGCACCAGCGAAGACGAGGATCGCGTGCCCATGGCAGCGAGGTTCCCCGCCTCAAGCGCCAGCCGCTCGCGCTGCAGGGCCATGATGTCGCGGTCGGCCGCGCTTTCCAGCTCGTTCAGCTGGCCCAGCTCGCTTTGCACGAATTCTTGCGAGGTCGGCAGCGAATCCTCGTTCCTGGCGCTATATTCGACGATCTGACGCTCATAGGCGGCAAGCTGTTCGTTCAGGCGGCGTTCCTCGCCCGCCAGGAACTCATAGGATTCCTCGATCCGCGCCTTGCGGTTGTCCCGGTCGCGATTCACGACGCTGTCGGCGAAGTCATTGGCGATCGCCGCCGCGGTCCTTGCCGTTCCGGCCTGCGAGGTGATGATGATCGCCGCCAGCGACATGCGCGAATCGACCGAAACGCCGGGGGCGGAAATGCTTTCGATCCGGGTCGAACTGCGCAGCGCCTGCAGCTTGTCGCTTTCGCTGAGTTCCGGCGTATCCGCGAAAAGCCCCAGCCGCTCGACCACGTCGCGCAGGTTGGCGCGCGCCATCAGGCGCTGTTCGATCAGTTGCACCCGGCGCGAGGCGGGCAGGGAACTGTCGCTGCCCTGGTCGATCGCCGCCGGCATGTCCAGCTGGATCACGGCCGAGGCCTGATAGGTTCGCGGCGAGGAAACGATCATGTAGAACGAGATCAGCACGCCAAGGACCGAGATCGTCAGGATCAGCGGCAGGCGCCGCCAGATCAGCGAGATCATGTCCTCCAAGGATTGTATCGGTCCCAAGTTTCGACCCTATCTAAGCAGTTTAACCTTCGGCCTTGTTCAATACGATGCCCATGACTGGCGGCATTCCGACCAGCAACCGTTCGCATTCGCGCATATCCGCCGCGGTGCCGTTGCGGCCATCCGCCACCAGCAGCAGCGCATCCGCCAGCGGCAGGCTGGCCAGTGCCGCATCGGCGCTGAGCAGGGCGGCGGTATCCAGGATCGCGACCTCGGCGGGATGGGACTCGTGGAGCCGCTGCATGGCATCGAGCAGAACCTTGTCCTGCAGCAGTTCGGCGGCCCCGTTTTCGGGACGGGCCGGGGCCAGCGCGGAAAGATTCGGCGATTCGGCCAGGGACACCACCAGACCATCCAGATCGCGGCCCGCGCTCAGCGCCGCCGAAACCGGGCCGCAACCCGGGATGCCCAGCATTTCGGCCACGCCGGGATTGCCCAGGTTCAGATCTATCAGCGCGACCTGCGTGTGCGGCTGCCGGGCCAGCGCCAGCGACAGATGCACCGCGACATATGTGCCCCCTGCCCCCGGCGTCACCGGGACCACGGCAAGGCGGCTCCAGCCGCGGTTGCGCATTTCGCGCAAGACCCGCGTCCGCAACAGCGAAAACCGCTGCGAGACGACGGCGGCATGCTTGGCGTCCGAGGCCATCGCCGCCGCCTCGCGCCGGATGAACTTGCTGGAAACCTTGTTACGCAGCCTCTCGGGCGCGATCTGGGCATCCGGCAGCTGGTCCGGAATTTGTCCTGATGCAGGCTTCAAACCTGTGGCCCCCCTGCCTCTCGTTACATCCGTCCGGCTCATCGCCATCCCGGCGCCGGCGAATTGCCCGACATCGGTATGCTAAGTTCCCGGCATGGTGGTCACAACTGAAAACCGTCCAGGACGCGAGAATGCTGCGTATTTCCTTGCTTCGCCGCGGCACGGCACTTACTTCGTGATCGTCATACACAGTTTTCCTCGATTGCCGCCAGATGACCATTTGTACCATTGTCCTGCCCGCCCATGACGAGGCGGATTACATCGGCGGCTGCCTGGAAAGCCTGCTCCGGCAGACGCATGCCGGCCCGGTCGAGGTGATCACGGTCGCGAATGGCTGCCGGGACGATACCGCCGAACGGGCGCGCGCGCTCGTCCCGCGCTTCACCGCCAGAGGCTGGGTCCTGCGGGTCGAGGAACTGGCGCAGGGCGGCAAGATCGGCGCGCTGAACCACGGCGATTCCTGCGCCAAGCCCGGTATCCGCCTGTATCTTGACGCCGATATCCGTCTGGGCCCGGACCTGCTGTCGGGCATCGTCCGGGTGCTGGACGTGCCGGAACCGCGCTATGCCGGCGGGCGCCTGGTGGTCGCCCCCGCCCGCAGTTGGGTATCCCGCAGATATGCCCGGTTCTGGCAGAAGCTGCCCTTCGTCGCGCAGGGCGTCACCGGGGCGGGCCTGTTCGCGGTCAACGAGGCGGGGCGCGCCCGCTGGGGGGCGTTTCCGCAGGTCATTTCGGACGACACATTCGCGCGCCTGCAATTCACCGAGGCCGAACGTTTCCGTGTCGACGAACCCTATGAATGGCCGCTGGTCGAGGGGTTCTCGTCACTGGTACGCGTGCGGCGGCGACAGGATCAGGGCGTCGCGGAAATCGCGCGGCTCTACCCTGAACTGCCCGCGCGTCAGGGTCACGTCCGTCCCGACAGGACCGAACTGGCCCGCCTGGCCGCGGCCGATCCGCTCGGCTTTGCCGCCTATGCGGCGGTCGCCCTAGCGGTGCGTTCGGGGCGCAACCGGCAGGAATGGGCACGCGGGCGGTAATGTGCTTCGGGATTAAAGCGTTTTGCATTTAATCTGAGGCATATCCGGCAGCTTTGAGGAAGTTCCAGCATTCGTCTGGATGGAACATGTCACAGATGTCACCAAGGGCTTCGAACAAGGCATCAAAGGTTCTGGCGCCG
>NZ_JRKN01000038.1 GCF_000763905.1 Paracoccus halophilus | reverse complement strand
GATCAACATCCCGCTCAAGGCCTCCGATAATCATCGGAAACACAATGGACCCAACCCCCGGTCGGTGGGGTCCCTTTTGGACGCCGATCACCCCAGAAGCGGGGTCCTTATTCCACGCCGAACAACAACAAGGCCGACGCCGTCCCTCAGGACCGAGAGCTTCTCGCGCTCATCCCGGTTGAGATGGCTCAGGCCGGATCGGCGCAGGATGTCGTCATGCAGGCGCTTCGCGCGCGCGTCGGCGCGCCGATACGCGCGCTCGGTCAGGCGAAGCTCCTCGGCAGGGTCCGCCCGATCCTTGTCGTCCTGCGGCGGATGGGTCGCGGCGCGCCTGTCGCGTAACCGCTGCTGGACGTCGATCAGGTGCGTGCGGATCTTCTGGGGTGTCAGCGCCGGGTCGGGAAAGCTGGCCTTGACGAAGGGAAAGCGTGACATGGTCGGTCCTCGGTCGAGCCGGCCGCCTGCATTGGCGGCCGGGCGTCCGGCCGGATCAGCGGCGCGGAGGCTGGATTTCGGAAAGGACCCGGGTCGGTGGGACTTTCATCTCCGCCGGCCCCGCAGCCGTCAAGCCTGGCGCCGGTCAGGCGGGGAATGAGGGCATGCGATCCGGCGTTCAAACGGGGTCTTGTTCATCACATTGATAATAAATGAAAATCCGAAAACAAGCGCCGCCAGTGGCAATTTTACGGTTGCCAGAAAGGAAGAAAACCCGCCTCAAAGGAAGTTTTATGCGTGCCGGAACAACAATCAGACCGTGTCGAGGTAAAGCTCGACCGTTTCTTCGTCAGACAGTTCGGCCATGTAGCGCAACTCCTGGCGTTTGGTCATCACCAGATTCTCGATCAGATGCGCGGAAAAGATGCGCTTGATCTCGGCGCTGTCGGCAAAACTCGCGATGGCCTCGCCCCAGGTGGCGGGCAGCTGCGCCAGACCTTGGTCATATGCGTTGCCCGTGACCGGCGGCGGCGGCTCGGCCGCGTCCTCGATCCCGTTCAGCGCCGCGCCAAGGACCGCCGCGACCGTGAGATAGGGGTTCACGTCGCCGCCCGCGACCCGATGTTCGATCCGCCGCGCCTTGGGGCCGGATGCGGGAATGCGGATCGCCGAGGTGCGGTTCTCATAGGCCCAGCCGATGCCGGTCGGCGCGTGCGAATCCGGCACCAGCCGGTCATAGCTGTTCTCATGCGGGGCAAAGAGCAGGGTCGAGCCGGGCATGGCCGCAAGGCAGCCCGCCACCGCATGGCGCAGCACTGCCGAACCCTCATCCCCGCCATTGTCGAAGATATTGGCGCCGGTCTGGTCCAGAACCGAAAAATGCATATGCATGCCCGAGCCGTTCCAGTCCTCATAGGGTTTGGCCATGAACGAGGCTGCGAACCCGTATTGCCGCGCCAGCCCCTTGACCAGCAGCTTGAACAGCCATGCGTCATCGGCCGCCTTGAGCGGGTCGGGCTGATGCATCAGGTTGATCTCGAACTGCCCCAGAGCGGCCTCGGATATGGCAGTGTCGGCGGGGATGTCCATCGCCTCGCAGGCATCGTAGAGCGAGGTGAAAAACCGGTCGAAGGCGTCCAGCGCCCGCAGGCTCAGCGTCTCGGCCCCGGTGCGGCGCTTGCCCGAGCGGGGGCTGGGCGGCACGCGCAACTGCCCGCCGCTGTCGTCGATCAGAAAGAATTCCAGCTCGGTCGCGACGACCGGGGTCAGCCCGGCCGCCTTGTAGCGATCCACCACCCGCGCCAGCGCCTGACGCGGGTCGCCGTCATAGGGGCGGCCATCGGGATGGAACATCCACAAGGGCAGCAGGCCGGTCGGCGCCTCGAGCCAGGGCATGGGCATGAAGCCGCGCTCGGTCGGCAGCAGCAGCCCGTCGGGATCGCCGGCCTGAAAGACCAGCGGGCTGTCCTCGATATCCTCGCCCCAGATATCCATGTTCAGCACGGAATAGGGAAATTTCGTGCCTTCGCTCCAGATCTTGTCGGCGAATCTCGCGGGCATGCGCTTGCCACGCGCGACTCCGTTCAGATCGGCCGCGGCCACGCGGATGGTCTTGACCTCGGGATGCTCGCGCAACCATTCCATGCTTCACCTGACGAGATTGGGCCGGTAGCGCAGCCTGGTGGCAGCGCCCGGCAGATGGCGGTTCAGCCGCCGGTTGAAGATGCCGAAGATCGCGATCAGGCACAGCGTGACCAGGATGAAATAGCCCGCGACGATCGGATAGGCGACAAAGGGATTGAAGGTCTTGTCGGCGAAGTAATTCGCGTAATACAGGCTGTCGCCCTGCTGCCTGAAGGCCGGGAAGCTGGAGAAATAGACCAGCGTCGTGGCGTGGAACAGAAAGATCGCCTCATTGGTATAGGCGGGCCAGGCCAGCCGCATGGCATGCGGCCAGACGATGCGGCGATAGCGGCTCCAGCCGCTCATGCCATAGGCGTCGGCGGCCTCCAGCTCGCCCTTGGGCAGGTTGCGCAGCGCGCCGTAGAAGATTTCGGCCGAATAGGCGGCGGTGTTCAGCACCAGAACCAGAAGCGCGCCGGCCCAGGCCTTGGTCACCCAGCTGGTCTGGATGGTCAGGCCAAGGATGTCGATGCCCGCGCGCGGCAGCATGACCAGCGCCTCATAGACCAGAAAGAACTGGATGAAGAGCGGGCTGCCGCGAAAGACGAAGATGAACCACTCGGCCGGTTTGCGCAGCCAGGGATTGCGTCCGATCTTGGCCACGGCCAGCGCATTGGCCAGGAAGAACCCGCAGAACAGTGCCAGCACGCCGAAGTAAAGATTCCAGATCAGCCCCGATCCGATCAGTGTGATCTGCTGGCACAGGGTGAAATCGCTGCGTGGCAGCATCCACTCGCCCAGGCCGATCGAGCGCAGGGCATAATCCTGAATGGTCTGCAGGCACTGGTTCATGTCGCGGCCTTCCGCATCGCCTCGCCGGCGGCCGTGGCCTGACCCGACGAAAGCCGGCGGCGGATGCGATCGAAGATCCGCTCCGAGCCCCAGGTCATCAGCAGATAGAAGGCAAGGATGGCGAGGAAATAGTAAATCCGCCAGTCGCCATGCGGATAGGAATAGGCGCTGGTCTTGGAGGCGCCAAGCTCGCGCGCCCAATAGACGATATCCTCGACGCCCAGCACAAAGAGCAGCGGCGTGGCCTTGATCAGGATCATCCACAGATTGGCCAGGCCGGGCAGGGCATAGGTCCACATCTGCGGGATCAGGATGCGCCGGTTCACCTGTCGCGGACTCATGCCATAGGCCTCGGCGGTTTCCAGCTGCGCGCGGGGCACGGCGGTCATCGCGCCGTAAAGCACATTGGCCGCGAAGGCGCCGAAGACGATGGCAAAGGCGATCACCGCCAGCGCGAAGCCATAGGTCTGGTGGACCCATTCGGGGGAACTGGACAGCGGCAGCTTGGCCGCCGTGCAGACCACGAATTCATTGCCCTGCCGGATCGGCACAGACGGGTCGCAGTAAAGCCTGGCGCGCAGCCATTCGAACGCCTGATCCAGCGCGATGGGCACGAACAGGAAAAAGATGATGTCGGGCACGCCGCGCACCATCGAGGTATAGATGCGCCCGAACCAGCGCAGCGGCGCAAGGCGCGAGCGCGAGGCCATGGCCCCGCCAAAGCCGAAAAGCAGCGCCACCGGCGCGGTGACCGCAAGCAGCACCAGCACCGTCCCGAAGGACAGGTAGAACAGCACATGCTTGCCCGAGGTGAGATAGCACATCAGCCATGTCAGCCCTTCAAGCGTTTTCGGATCGGCGCAGGATGCGATCATGGACCCCCGGATGTTTCCTGATTGCGGCGTCGCCGGCGGTCATGCCGGCGAAACGCCCCGCCCGGAGGTGCCGGGCAGGGCGCGGAGCTTGTCGGATCAGTAAAGCACGCCCTCTTCGCCGAACCATTTCGAGATCAGCTGGTTCAGCGTGCCGTCGTCCTTCATCGAGGTGATGGCCGCGTCGAACTTGGCCTTGAGCTCGGTATCGGACTGGCGCAGCGCCATGCCGATGCCTTCGCCCAGCGGAATATTGTCCTGGCCCTCGACCCAGACCATGGCGCCGTTCGATTCGTTCACGATCGGTACCAGAAAGTCGCGATCGGCAAAGACCGCCTCGGCCTGACCGTCGCGAACCGCGCCGACGGCCTCGTCCGGGGTGGCGAATTCCAGCAGCCTGGCCCCGGATTCCGCGACATATTGCGCCTGGATGGTGCTGATCTGCGCGGCGACGACCGCGGTCGTCACATCCACCCCGGCATCCGGCGCGGCATAGGCCGAAGCGGTGGGCGGGATGTAGTTCTGGGTGAAGGCGACCGATTGCTTGCGCTCTTCGGTGATACTCATGCCGGCCATGATGGCGTCATAGTTGGAACTGTTGAGGTTCGAGATGATCGAATCCCAGTCGTTCTTGACCCAGGTGCAGTCAAGCTCGGCGCGCTTGCACAGTTCATTGCCCAGCTCGACCTCGAACCCGTCCACCTCGCCGGCATCGTTGACGAGGTTGTAGGGAGGATAGGCCCCCTCGGTCGCGATGCGCACGGTCTGCGCCATGCCCATTCCCGCGCTCAGCGCAAGGGCTGCGGCGGCAAGCATCAATCTGTTCATTTCGGTTTTCTCCCGTTGGTCTTTCATTCGGCCATGCTTGCGCTCAGGAACTGGCGCAGGCGTTCGGACCGGGGCGCTTCGAAAAGCTGCGCCGGCGGTCCTTCCTCCTCGACCCGGCCCTGGTGGAGGAAGACGACGTGATCGCTGACATCGGCGGCCAGGCGCATGTCATGCGTGACCAGCAGCATGGTGCGGTGCTCGGCGGCCAGATCCTTGATGACGCGGACCACCTCCTGCTGCAATTCCGGGTCCAGCGCGCTGGTCGGCTCGTCCAGCAGCAGCGCCTTGGGCTCCATGCACAGCGCGCGGGCGATGGCGGCGCGTTGCTGCTGGCCGCCGGAAAGCTGGGCGGGCCAGGCATCCGCCTTGTCGCCGATACCGACCTTGGCCAGCAGTTCGCGGGCGCGCGTCTCGGTCTGCGCGGGGTCGCGTTTCAGCACCTGGACCGGCGCCTCCATCACGTTTTGCAGGATGGTCAGGTGCGACCAGAGGTTGAACTGCTGGAACACCATGGACAGGTTGGTGCGCAGCCGCGTGACCTGCGCGCGGTCGGCGGGCACGCGGGCCAGCCCTTCGCCGCGCCAGCGCACCGAGTCGCCCTCGAACAGGATCTCGCCCCGCTGGCTGTGTTCCAGCAGGTTGCAGCAGCGCAGCAGCGTGGATTTGCCCGAGCCCGAGGACCCGATCAGGCTGATCACATGGCCGCGCGGGGCGGTCAGGCTGACGCCCTTGATGACTTCCAGCTGTCCGTAGGCCTTGTGCAGCTCGCGGATCTCGATGACGGGCGTCTGCGCCGGTTTGGCGCTGCCTTCAGAGTGTTCAATCTGACTCATGCGCCTATGAGGCGACATTTGTCGGGCGAATGCAACGGTTTCATGATTGTCGTTTCAGGCAGTAAGGCGGGGCGGCTCATGGGTCGGGAATGCCCATGGTTTCCAGCGCGCGCTGACGCGCCAGCGCCGAGTCGCGGTCGTTGATGCCCAGCAGGCCCGCGACCAGCCGGACCAGCGCCTCTTCGTCCGCGCTGCGCTTGCCATCGGCATAGGCGACCTCCCACAGCGCGGCGATCACGTCATGGCGGTCCTGCAATTCGACCCGGTCCTTGATGATGCGGGTGAAGCGGACGGTATCGGGGGCTTCGGCCTCGATCATCTCGGCGGCGGCCCGGCGCTCGGCGGCGGTCGCGGCGTCAAGCCCCCGCCGGCGGGCAAGAACCTTATCTATGCGCAGCTTTTCGGCCTGACCGTAATGGTCGTCGGCACGGGCAAGGCGCACCAGCAGCGCGGCGATGGCGACCTCGCCATCCTGACCGGAAAGCGGGGCGGGTGTCGGGGGATCGAGAAGGCGGCTGAGAAGATTGCGAAACATGGCGGAATATTAGGGGATCGGCGCCGGATAACAATAGAGCGCCGACATGTCGTCAGGCCGGATCATGGCCTTCGGCGATCACCAGATCGACCGCGGAGCAGGGCTGACGCAGCGTCATCGCAGCCTGATATTCCGGGCTGCGATAACAGGCATGCGCGGTTTCAAGATCGGCGAATTCGACGATCACGCTGCGCGGGCGCGCATCGCCCTCGACCACCTCCTGGGGGCCGCCGCGAACCAGAAAACGGCCGCCATATTTGGCGAAGGCGGCGGCATTGGCCTGACGATAGGCCTGATATGCGGCGGGGTCGTCCACGGTGACATGGGCGATCCAATAGGCTTTGGGCATGATCGGCCTCCCTGTAGTGCCGGGTCGATCATGCGCGGTGAAGTCGCGGTTGCAAGCCCGGATCAGCGGTCAGTAGCGCTGCGGCACATAGAGTTCCGGCGGCAGGACCTCGCGCTCGTAATCGGGGTTGAAGACGCGCTCGGGCAGGTGGACCTCTTCGTGGGGCACCTCGCCATAGGGGAACTGGTCCAGAAGATGCGCGATGCAGTTCAGCCGCGCGCGTTTCTTGTCATTGCCGGGCACGATATACCAGGGCGCCTCGGGGATGTTCGTGCGTTCGAACATTTCCTCCTTGGCCTTGGTGTAATCCTCCCAGCGGACGCGCGATTGCAGGTCCATGGGCGACAGCTTCCACTGTTTCAGCGGGTCGTGGATGCGCATCAGGAATCGCATCTGCTGTTCCTCGTCGGTGATCGAGAACCAGTATTTCACCAGCCTGATGCCTGAGCGCCGCAACATGCGTTCGAATTCCGGCACGTCGTCGAAGAACTGCTGCACCTCGTCCTCGGTGGCGAATCCCATCACCCGCTCGACGCCGGCGCGGTTGTACCAGCTGCGGTCGAACAGCACGATCTCGCCGCCGGCGGGCAGGTGCGGCACATAGCGCTGGAAATACCATTGCGTCTTTTCCCGGTCCGAGGGCGCGGGCAGGGCGACCACCCGGCAGACGCGCGGGTTCAGCCGCTGCGTGATGCGCTTGATCGCGCCGCCCTTGCCGGCGCTGTCGCGCCCCTCGAACAGGACGACGACCTTTTCCCTGTGATAGGCGACCCAGTCCTGCAGCTTGATCAGCTCGGCCTGCAGGCGCAGCAATTCGCGGAAATAGACCCCGCGATCCATCTGCTCGGGATGGGTATCGCGGTAGATCTGCTTGATTTCGCGGCTGAGAACGGCGTCTTCCAGCTCGATCTCGTAATCCTCGTCGAGCGTGTCCTGAAGCTCGGCGTCGAGCCAATCCTGCGGCGCCTCTTTCTGCATGCTGGATACTCCTGTTGCGTGCTGCGGGATGTAGCCCCGCAATGTGACAATTCGGTGTCGCGGCCCGCCCTATCGCCTAGAACAGGGCGGCGCAGGCGCGGATGACGCCAAAGGCGATGCCGCCGCCATCGGCCGCGGCGACCGTGCCGCACCAGCGGCCATCGCTGGAAAACACGCTCTTGCTGCCCCTGGGGCTATAGGCGACGCGCCTGCCGTTAAGGTCGAACAGGTTCAGCGTCCCCGAGCCATTGGGGGCATAATAGCCGATCACCGAACCGTCGGCAGTAAAGATCACGCGTTTCTCGTTGGCCGGATTGGCCGGAGAATTGGCATAGGTCGTCGCGCGATTGGCCGCGCTGGCGGCCGAATTCGCCGCCGCATTGGGCGAGTTCGACTGTCTGGCGGGCGAGTTCTGCGGCGCGCCGGGTCCCAGGTCAAAGGGCAGCTGCGTCTGATCCAGCACAAAGAGCGGCGCATCCGCCAGCGCCGGCGAGGCGAGCAGGGCCAGCGATAACGCCGCGAGGCACAGCGCGGGGCGCCGGTCATGCCGCGCCCCCGCCGCGCGGGGCCGAATCTCAGGATCCCGGTGCCTCAGCCCGCGCATTCATGCCCCCTTTCACACCAGCCGCGCCCCCTGCATCGCCGCCCGCACGAAACCCGCGAAAAGCGGCGCCGGCCGGAAGGGCTTGGATTTCAGTTCGGGATGCGACTGCACGCCGATGAACCAGGGATGATCGGGATATTCGATCACCTCGGGCAGCTTGCCGTCGGGCGACATGCCCGAGAATTTCAGCCCCGCCTTTTCCAGCCTGTCACGGTATTTCCCGTCCACCTCGTAGCGGTGGCGGTGGCGGTCCTCGATCTCCAGCGCGCCGTCATAGATCTCGCTGATCTTCGAGCCCGGCGCCAGCACGGCGGTATAGGCGCCCAGCCGCATCGTGCCGCCCTTGTCGTCGGTCGGCTTGCGCTGGACGGTGTAATTGCCCTGCACCCATTCCCTGAGGTGATAGACGACCGGGGTGCAGCGGCTCTCTCCGGCCTCGTGGTCGAACTCTTCCGAGCCGGCATCGGCCATGCCGGCCAGGTTGCGGGCCGCCTCGATCACCGCCATCTGCATGCCCAGACAGATGCCCAGATAGGGCACGTCCTTCTCGCGCGCGTATTTCGCCGCCGTCACCATGCCCTCGGTGCCGCGCTCGCCAAAGCCGCCCGGCACGATGATGCCGTGATAGCCGTCCAGCAGATGCGCGCCTTCGCCTTCCAGCTTTTCGCTGTCCACCCAGTCGGCGCGCACGCGCACGCGATTGGCCATGCCGCCATGGGTCAGCGCCTCGGCGATGGATTTATAGGCGTCCTCGAGCTGGGTGTATTTCCCGACGATGGCCACGCGGACCTCACCCTCGGCATTGTTCAGCCGGTCGAGCACGTCCTCCCAGCGGGACAGATCGGGGCGCGGCGCGGGGCTGATGCCAAACGCGTCCAGCGCCGCCTGATCCAGACCCGCCCGGTGATAGGCCAGCGGCGCCTCGTAGATGGATTTCAGGTCATAGGCGGGGATGACGTGATCGGGCCGGACATTGCAGAACAGCGCGATCTTGGCGCGTTCCTTTTCCGGGATCGGCTGTTCGCTGCGGCAGACCAGCACATCGGGCGCCAGGCCAATGGATTGCAGTTCTTTGACGCTGTGCTGGGTGGGCTTGGTCTTCAGCTCGCCGCTGGCGGTCAGATAGGGCAAGAGCGTCAGATGCATCAGGATGCATTGCCCGCGCGGGCGCTCATGGGTGAACTGGCGGATCGCCTCGAAGAAGGGCAGGCCCTCGATATCGCCGACCGTGCCGCCGATCTCGCAGAGCATGAAATCGACCTCGTCGTCGCCGATGGCAAGGAATTCCTTGATCTCGTTGGTGACGTGGGGGATGACCTGGATGGTCTTGCCCAGATATTCGCCGCGACGCTCCTTTTCCAGCACGTTGGAATAGATCCGCCCGGAACTGACCGAGTCGGTCCTGCGCGCCGAAACCCCGGTGAAACGCTCGTAATGGCCCAGGTCCAGATCGGTCTCGGCGCCGTCATCGGTGACGAAGACCTCGCCATGCTCAAACGGCGACATGGTGCCGGGATCGACGTTCAGATAGGGGTCCAGCTTGCGCAGCCGCACCGTATAGCCCCGCGCCTGCAACAGCGCCCCCAGTGCCGCCGATGCCAGTCCCTTGCCAAGGCTGGAGACCACGCCCCCGGTGATGAAGATATAACGCGCCATGGGGCCCCCGTGAGTAGTCATGAACGATCGATTGCGGCCCGAATCCAGGGCGGCGTCACGGGACTAAATCTATATCCGATTTGCCTCGTGGCCGCAACGGACCGCAAGTTGTGGCAAGGGGCGCCTTCGCGCCCCCAAGTTATTGTGTCAGTTGCTGGCCGGTGCCGGGCTGTCCGCGGCAGGCGCGGGGGCTGCGGGCGGCGTGGCGGGCGCGCTGGCGGCGGCGGGCGTCTCGGCCGTCGGGGCGGTGGTCGCGGCGGCGTCCCCGGCCGCGGGCGGCGGCACCGGCTGGCCCGCGCCCGGCACCGCCGGCTGTCCGGCCCCCGGCGGCGGGGTGTAATCCTCAAGGCTGGGCATGCCGCTGGTCGGGCCCTGCTCGCGGCTGCCGATGTCCAGCTGATCGGTGATCGAGCTGCCCGAGACGTTGCGCGCCGCGATGATCGTCAGCGTCAGCGAGGTGATGATGAAGGCCACGGCAAAGATCCAGGTCAGCCGCGACAGGGCATTGGCGGCCTGCCGGCCGGTCATGACGCCGCTGCCGCCGCCGCTGCCCATGCCAAGGCCGCCACCCTCGGACCGTTGCAGCAGAACCACCCCGATCAGCAACAGGGCCAGGATCAGATGCACGGTAAGGACGACGTTTTCCACCACGGGGCCTTTCATTCAGCGACGCGCCTATCTAGTCACCAGGGCGGGGTTTGGCAAGCGGGGGCGGGCATGGGCGCGCTGATGATTCAGGGGACCGGCTCGAATGTCGGCAAGTCGCTTCTGGTGGCGGGGCTCTGCCGGGCGGCGCGGCGGCGCGGGATCGCGGTCGCGCCCTTCAAGCCGCAGAACATGTCGAACAACGCCGCCGTGGCATGCGAGGGCGGCGAGATCGGCCGCGCGCAGGCCCTGCAGGCGCTTGCGGCGGGGCTGGCGCCCTCGGTCCATATGAACCCGGTGCTGCTGAAGCCGGAAACCGACCGCGCCGCGCAGGTGGTGGTGCAGGGTCACGCCGTGACGCGCGCCTCGGCCGGCGATTACGGCGCGCTCAAGGCGCGGCTGCTGGACGCGGTGCTGGACAGTTTCGCACGGTTGCGCGCGGCCCATGATCTGGTTCTGGTCGAGGGCGCCGGCAGCCCGGCCGAGGTCAACCTGCGCGCCCGCGACATTGCCAATATGGGATTTGCGCGCGCCGCCGGCGTGCCGGTGGTGCTGGCCGGCGATATCGACCGGGGCGGCGTGATCGCGCAGATCGTCGGCACGCAGTCGGTGATCGCGCCCGCGGACGCGGCGATGATCAAGGGATTCCTCATCAACCGTTTTCGCGGCGATCCCGCGCTTTTCGATGCCGGGCGCAGCTTTATCGCAAAGTGCACCGGCTGGCCCGATCTGGGGCTGGTGCCCTGGTTCGCCGATGCCGCGCGCCTGCCGGCCGAGGATGCCGTGGACCTGCGCCGCGCGCAGGGCGATGGTGCGCTGCATGTCGTCTGCCCGATGCTGTCGCGGATCGCGAATTTCGACGATCTGGACCCGCTGGCGGCCGAGCCGGGCCTGCGGCTGAGCATGGTGCCGCCGGGGCAGGCCCTGCCGGGGGATGCGGATGTGGTGATCCTGCCGGGGTCGAAATCGACGCGGGGCGATCTGGCCTTTCTGCGGGGGCAGGGCTGGGATATCGATCTGGCCGCGCATCTGCGGCGTGGCGGGCATGTGCTGGGCATCTGCGGCGGCTATCAGATGCTGGGGCGCGTGATCCACGATCCCGAAGGTCATGACGGCGCGCCGGGCAGCGATCCGGGCCTGGCGCTTCTGGATGTCGAGACGCGGATGGTCGCCGACAAGCGGCTGACCCGGATCAAGGGGAGGGCGCTCGGGCAGCCCGTTGAAGGATATGAAATCCACATGGGCCGGACCACCGGGCCGGATTGCGCGCGGCCCTTTGCCCATATTCCCGGACCCGATGGCGCGACCAGTGCGGACGGGCGCGTCGCGGGCACCTATCTGCACGGGCTGTTCACTGGCGACGCCTTTCGCGCGGCCTGGCTGGCGCGGCTGGGCGTACGCTCGGCGCTGGATTACGGCGCCGGGATCGAGGAGGTTCTGGACAGTCTGGCCGATCATCTCGAGACGCATCTGGATATCGACCGGATGCTGGCGCTTGCGCGCGAGGCGGCTTGGCCGGCATCCTGAGCCTTCTGTATCTCGGCTTTGCTATTCTGTCCCGGTCACTTCCTTGGCCGAGGTTGATGACGGGGCGGTGCATGGCGTCTGAGCCTTGTGGCCTGACCCGGTTTACCAGCGAGCCGGCACCGTCTCTCTTTCATTATCCCGGACGGTTGAATGCGGCTGACAAGGACCGCGAAACAGAAGGACGAGAGCCTGAACACGGTATCATCCGAACAGGTCATCGGCACGGACGTTTCGCGCGACTGGCTGGACATCTGTTGCCTGCCCGATGGGAAGCGCCTTCGTTTGCCGAAGGCGCCGGATGGCCATGCCCAGGAGGCGTGCCTCGCGCGGCAAACGGACCATCGCCGGAGGACGGCGCGCTCTGCGGCATGTGCTGTTCCAGGCGGCGCTCGTCGCCGCACATAGCAACCCCATGCTCAAGGCATCCGCACAGCGGTTGCGCGAGGCTGGAAAACCGCACAAGCTCATCGTCACTGCTGTCGCCCGCAGGCTCGTCGCCATCGCTGACGCTCCAGGCAGAACCCGCAAAGTATGGGAACCTCAAGGCGGGTGGGGGATACAGTTGCTGGCGGGCGGGATTGACAAATATGTGCCCGGCGCCTTTCTGGCAACGATTGCAACCATCCGCGCCGGGGGCGCAGCCGAGATGACACCAGCCGCCCGGATCGCCGCGGCCATCACCATCCTCGATCGCATCCTCGCGGGCGAACCCGCCGAGCAAGCATTGCTGCGCTGGGCGCGCGCTGGCCGCTTTGCCGGCTCGAGCGACCGCGCTGCGCTGCGCGATCTGGTGTTCGACAGCCTGCGCAAGCTGCGCTCGCGCGCGGCACTGGGAGGCGGCATGACGGGACGCAGCCTGATGCTGGGCATGTGCCGCGAGACCGGATTGGATCCGGCGACCGTCTTCACGGGCGAGCGTTATGCGCCGATGCCGCTTGCGGCGGACGAGACCGCGATCGGTGCCATGCCCACCGCAGCCGAGGCGCTGGACCTGCCGGACTGGCTTCTGCCCGACTGGCGCCAGGCGCTTGGGCCGGAGGCGGAAAAACTGGCCTTGGCGATGCGCGAGCGGGCCCCGCTCTGGCTGCGTGCCAACCTGCTGCGGGGAACGCCCGAACAGGCGATGGCGGCTCTGGCCGGCGAGGGAATCGAGACCCGCCAAGATGCAGGTCTCGCATCGGCTCTTTCTGTCCTCTCCGGCGCAAGGCGGGTGGCGGCCTCGCAAGCCTATCGCGACGGGCTGGTCGAGTTGCAGGACCTGTCGCCGCAACTGGCCTGCAGCCTTTTGCCGGAACGGGGCAGCCTGCTGGACTATTGCGCGGGCGGCGGCGGCAAGGCGCTGGCGCTGGCCGCGCGCGGGCTGTTCCCTGTCACGGCGCATGATGCGGATCCTGGGCGCATGGTCGATCTGCGCGTGCGGGCCGTTCGGGCGGGTGCCCGCATTCGTATCGTCGAGCCCGGCAGGCTGACGGGAAGCTTCGATCTGGTCGTGGCCGATGTGCCCTGTTCAGGCAGCGGCACCTGGCGGCGCACGCCGGATGCGAAATGGCGGCTGAGGCCCGCTGATCTGGCGCGGCTGGCCGCGCTGCAGGCCAGAATTCTGGACGAGGCGGCGGAATTTGTGGCGCCCAAAGGGGCGCTTGCCTATATGACCTGCTCGCTGCTTCGGGCGGAGAATCAGGATCAGATCGCAAAATTCACGCAGCGAAGGGCCGGTTACGAACTGGTCGAAGAGCGCATGTTTACGCCGCTGAACGCATCGGACGGGTTCTACCTGTGCCTTATGCGCCGCCATTAACGGCGTGTTAACCGGCATGCGCTATTCCGAGCGGAAACGGCTGATCGCGAGGGGTTTGATGGTTTCGGAGCGGGCAGAGATCCTGCGCTCGGCGCAGCTGATGGTGCCATTTCTCGCGCTGCCTGTCGTGGTCGGCGCCCTGTGGCTGGCGCTTCGTCCCGAAAGCATGCAGGGCGGCTTGACGCTGCTTGTGGCGGGCGGGGCAAGCATGGCCTGGTATTTGCTGGGCGGCGTGATCTCGGCGCGGGATATCCAACGCGGGCTTGGGGTCAGGCGTGATCTGGGACGGATGATGCCGCGCATCTTTGAGCACCGGGGAGCGGCTTTCGGCGTGGGGCCCGATGGCGTCATCCTGGCCCAGAACGAGCTTGCGCTGACCCTGATCGGTGATCTGATCGGCCGGCGTGTTCAGGATCTGCTGGCGCAGCGCCATGCCGATCCGAACAGGAACTGGCACGATATCGGCGTCGCTCTGGCCCGGAACGGCCGGTTTCACGCCGATCTGGGCGGATCGGGAAATTTCCGGATCCGGCGTGACGCGGGCTCACTGGTGCAGTTCTGGCATATCGACACGCAAGAGGCCGAACTGCCGCCGACCGTTCTGCCGGCACAGGAAAGCCGCGCCGATTTCGACGAACTGCCCGTTTCCATTCTGATACTGGACCCTTCGGCCACGATCATCCGCGCCAATGATGCGGCGCGGGAGATGATGGGCGGTCGTGCGCTGACGGGGCAGCCGCTCTCTGCCCTGCTGGACGGGCTTGGACGCGAATTGGGTGATTGGGTGGCCGATGTCGGCGCCGGTCGCACCAGCGGCGGCTCGGAAGTGTTACACCTCAAAGGGGACGGTTCGCAGCGTTTCCTGCAGGTCAGCCTGACCCGTGGACGGGGCGATTGGGTCACCGCCGTCCTGTCCGATGCCAGCGCCCTTAAAACGCTGGAGGCACAGTTTGCCCAAAGCCAGAAAATGCAGGCAGTAGGCCAGCTTGCCGGTGGAATAGCACATGATTTCAACAATCTTCTGACCGCCATCACCGGGCATTGCGATCTGTTGATGCTGCGCCATGACAAGGCCGATCCCGATTACGCCGATCTTGATCAGATCAGCCAGAACGCGAATCGCGCGGCGGCTTTGGTGCGGCAATTGCTGGCCTTTTCGCGCAAGCAGACGCTGAAGCCGCAGGTCATGGATCTGCGCGACACGCTTTCGGACCTGACGCATCTGCTGAACCGGTTGGTGGGGGAGCGGATTGTCCTGACCTTTGATCACGACCCGGCGCTGCGCATGATCCGGGCCGATCGGCGGCAGCTTGAACAGGTGATCATGAATCTTGTCGTCAACGCGCGCGATGCGATGCCGCAGGGCGGCGATATCACGATCTGTACCGACAATGTCCGGCTCGAGACGGGAACCGCGTTCGGCCGTGCGACCCTGCCTGCGGGTGATTATGTTCGCGTGCAGGTGCGCGATCAGGGTTGCGGTATCGCCGCCAGCGATCTCGCCAAGATTTTCGAGCCCTTCTTTACCACGAAACGCACCGGCGAGGGTACGGGGTTGGGCCTGTCCACCGCCTACGGCATCGTCAAGCAAACGGGCGGATACATCTTTTGCGACAGCGCTCCGGGGGAAGGCAGCTGTTTTTCCCTGTTCTTCCCTGCGCATGACCGGGCCGAGGCCGAGGTGGATGACACCGATGCCAGGCCGCATGACGCGCGCAGGCGCGCCAGTCGCGACAGCGAGGCGTCCGTCTTGCTGGTCGAGGATGAGGCTCCGGTTCGCGCCTTCGCCAGCCGGGCGCTGAAGCTTCAGGGTTTCAAGGTGCTCGAGGCGGCCTGCGCCGAGGATGCCTTGTCACTGTTGTCCGATCAGCGGCTTTCAGTCGATGTTTTTGTGACCGATGTCGTCATGCCCGGCATGGACGGGCCGGCATGGGTGCGCACCGCCCTGCGCGATCGGCCCGAGACCAGGGTCATTTTCATGTCGGGCTATGCCGAGGACGTGTTCGCCGAGGGTCAGCCGCCTGTGCCCGGTTCGGCCTTTCTGGCCAAGCCGTTTTCGCTGTCGGACCTGACGGCAATGGTCAGCAGGCAACTCGAACTGGTCGGCCCGGTTCCTGCGAGTGAATGATAGGGGGCCGACCGCGTCGGCTCGGGAAACCGGGCGAGGCTAAAGGAATCGGTAAAGTGCGAAATCCCGGGCCATGACGGCGCGCAGGCGGCTTTCCTGTTCCGATGTCAGGCTGACATCTACGGCCGGTGGCACATTGATGCGAGGCAGGCTGATTGCGCAGTCAAGACGATCCTCGAGGAAATGGGTAAAGGTATTCATGTCTTCATAGGGGAAAATTCGGTCGACGCGGTGCTGTTCATGGGTCAGAAAGTCCGATTGCGACGTCAGATCTGCTTTTCCCGGGCAGGCATAGGCATCGGCAAAATCGGCGAAGCTGACGCCGGTCATCGCATGTTCGGGGTCATCCTCATCGTCGCGCAGGCGGAAGCGGTACCAGCTTCGCAGCCATTCCACCGGCTCGCGCATCAGGGCCACGGTGGTGAATTGCTTGCCGGTCACGGAATGCAGCCAGGGCGCGATATGCTGCCGATAGTTGCGCAGATCGGTATGCTTGAGCGCGGCGGGGCGCTGTACGGCGACATTGGCGAGCCCTTCCAGCGCGGCCTCGATCGCGGTTGAGCCGGCCTTGGGCGTCGCCAGAAATACAAGGCGGCTTTCCCAGAATATAAGCATTGTTAACGGTCCGGGATTGTTCCTCGACAGATCGCAGGGGATAGCGCCTGGCGGCTTGGGTGTAAACCGTTCCTTAACCATTGTCGTCCAGGATGAGCGAAGCAGAACACGGCTTTGGGAAGGATTCGTTAACCGGGACTTGCAAAACCCGGGAAATCGGTTCATGTAGGAACAACTCGTGAACAAAATCGCGGGCGGGCACTGATTGCCCCGGCAGTCGGGGTGTGAAATAAGCATGAGGACGGCATGGCAGGGGCAACACTTTTCGAAATGAAAGACAAGAAGACGGCCGACAGGCAAAAGGCGCTGGACAGCGCGCTGGCCCAGATCGAGCGGCAGTTCGGCAAGGGTTCGATCATGAAGCTGGGCGGCGACAATCCCGTGGCCGAGATCGAGGCGACCTCGACCGGCTCGCTGGGGCTGGACATCGCGTTGGGGATTGGCGGCCTGCCCAAGGGGCGGATCGTCGAAATCTATGGCCCGGAGAGCTCGGGCAAGACCACGCTGACGCTGCATGTCGTGGCCGAGGAACAGAAAAAGGGCGGTGTATGCGCCTTTGTCGATGCTGAACATGCGCTGGATCCGCAATATGCCCGCAAGCTGGGCGTCAATCTGGACGAGTTGCTGATCAGTCAGCCCGATACCGGCGAACAGGCGCTGGAGATTGTCGATACATTGGTCCGTTCCGGTGCGGTCAATATCGTCGTGGTCGACTCGGTCGCCGCGCTGACCCCGAAGGCCGAGATCGAGGGCGATATGGGCGATCATCAGGTCGGCGCCCAGGCCCGTCTGATGAGCCAGGCGATGCGCAAGCTGACCGCCAGCATCGGGCGCAGCAATTGCATGGTCATCTTTATCAACCAGATCCGGATGAAGATCGGCGTGATGTTCGGCAACCCCGAGACGACCTCGGGCGGGAACGCGCTGAAATTCTATGCCTCGGTGCGACTGGATATCCGGCGCCTGGGGTCGATCAAGGACCGTGACGAGGTGATCGGCAACTCGACCAAGGTCAAGGTGGTCAAGAACAAGGTCGCGCCGCCCTTCCGCCAGGTCGAATTCGACATCATGTATGGCGAGGGGATCTCGAAGACCGGCGAGCTGATCGACCTTGGCGTCAAGGCCGGCGTGGTCGAGAAGTCGGGCTCGTGGTATTCCTATGGCGATGAGCGGATCGGTCAGGGGCGCGAGAATGCCAAGCAGTTCCTGCGCGATCATCCCGATATGGCCTATGCCATCGAGGACAAGATCCGCGCCAGCCACGGTCTGGATTTTGGCGCCAGCGACGATGACGAAGACGGCCTGACCGAAGATTGAGCGGAGGTCTTATAGCCTCATGAGACCGGCGCAGGGAAGTTCTTCCTGCGCCGTTTCCCGTGTGCTGCGATCCTCGACGCACACGGCCCGTGCCGGTTCAATCCGATCTTCTCAGCCGCGCCTGCATCCGCTCGGCAATGTCGTCCTGCCCCGAGGCGCGCAGGCCGGAAATGGTCCCAAGATAATCGCGTTCCTCACGGTTCTGGCTCAGTTTCGACTAGGCCAGAACGCGGTCGATATCGATGCGGAAGGCGACGATATTGTCCAGCGTCTGCTGCATGTAATCGGCCGGAGCATCGGCCATGCGCCATGGATGGCGACCGTTCACCCGCCGTTCGTGATCGCGGGTCAGCAGGCCGACCGCCGCGCGCTTGGTGCCCGACGTCTTAAGACACTCGGTTGCCTCACGCCCTACGAATATATCTGCAAGATCTGAACGTCAGAGACAGATCGATCCATTCTAAATCCAATCCACCAGATGCCGGGACTGAACACCTGGGCAGCAATACCGAGCTCATAAAACACCTAAAGTTCAAATTGCGGAAAAAACATTCTGGCGGCTGTCGAAACGCTGGTTTCAATCATTCTTGACAAGGCTGGGAAACATCGGCCTGCTCTTGAAAGCAAGCCAAGGCTCAGAAACATGTCAGACAGTCCCCAGCCCCAAAGCACGACAATCAGCGTGGTGGTGCCGGTTTATTGCGGCAGCGACTACCTGGAAGCACTGGTCGAGGCGCTCGACAGCCTGCGCCGCGAATGGCAGGCGCAAGAGGCGCCCTTCTTCCTGGCCGAGGCAATCTTCGTCGATGACGCAGCCATCGACCAGTCCGGTCCACTGATCGACCGACTGGCGGGGCAGCATCCCTGGATCGTCCCGCTGCACCTGTCGCGTAATTTCGGCCAGCACCCGGCCACCATCGTCGGCATCCTGCACAGTTCCGGGGACTGGGTGGTGACGATGGATGAAGACCTGCAGCACCGGCCCGAGATCATCAAGCGACTGCTGCGCAAGGCCGTGACCGAACATTCCGACATCGTCTATGCCAAGCCCGCCTCGGCGGTGCACGAGGCGGCGATTCGCGACTGGACCTCGCGCAGTTTCAAGCGGCTGATGCAATGGCTGACCGACAACCCGAACCTGCCCGACTTCAACAGCTTCCGGCTGATCCGCGGCCCGGTGGCGCGGGCGGCGGCCAGCGTCTGCTCGCATGACACCTATCTGGACATCACGCTGGGCTGGTTCACCCAGAACATCAGCGTCCTGCGGGCCGAAATGAAGGATGAGCGCTATATCCGCACGAAGCGCAGCGGCTACAGCCTGAAATCGCTGTTGTCGCATGGCTGGCGGATGATCTTTTCAAGTCAGATCAAGCTTCTGCGGATCGGGTCCGTCCTGGGCCTTTCGGCGATGGTGTTTTCGGTTCTGGCGGCGGTTTATTTCCTGGTGATCCGCATCTTCTTCCCGCTGGATATCGCGGTGCAGGGCTGGACCTCGCTTTTCCTGGCCATCACCTTCTTCGGAGGTCTTTCGGCCTTCATGCTGGGAATCGCGCTGCAATACCTGTCCTCCATGATTCTCAAGGTCCATGGCAAGCCGACATTCTTTACCATCGACCGCTCGGGGGACGTGCCGGCCGCGCAATGGCTGGAGCAGCACCCGGACCCGCAGCCATGAAGCTGCTCCAGGCCAAAGAGCGGGACGGGCTGTCGGTCCTGATGTTCGGCCTGGGCCTGATCGGCGGCGCGGTGGACCGCTCCCTGCAGTTGCGGTGGCGCGCGCGCGAGCAGCGATTTCCCTATGACTGGCATGACAGCAGCCTGCGGCAGGCGCAGCGGGCAGCGATCCGGGCCGCACTGCCGACCCGGGGCAGGATTGCCATGGTCTGGACCGGCGGCCAAAGCGGCTTTGCCGCGACCGAGGCCGGGATGGCGCAGGAAACGGCTCTGGTCACTGAGCTGGTCGACATGGCCGAAGCCCTGGCACGGGACGGGCGGCCGGTCGATTTTCACATGCTGAGTTCGGCCGGCGGGCTGTTCGAAGGCCAGACCCATTGCAGCGGCGGCGTGCCTCATCCCGTGCGCCCCTATGGCGAGGGCAAGCGTCAGCAGGAGGAGATTCTTGCCCGCGCTGTCGGGCTGAACCGGCGCCGCGTCTATCGGCCAAGCTCGGTCTATGGCGTGACCCGCTCGCGCCGGGTCGGGCTGGTCACTGCCCTGATCTCGAACGCGATGCGGGGCGGAACGACCCGGATCTTCGGCAACCAGAACACGCTGCGTGATTATGTGCTGGTCGATGACATCGGCCATTATATCGCCCGCAGCATCCTGCAATCCGGCAGCGGCGGGCCCATCGAGGCGCTGCTGCTGGCCAGCGGCCGCCCGGCCTCGGTCTTCGAGGTGATCCAGCGCATCACTGAGCGAATGGAGCGGCCCCTGCTGTTGCAGTTCGATCCGCACCCTTCGAATGCTCAGGACATGAGCTTCCTGCCTTCGGCCCTGCCCGCGGACTGGCAGGCGACGCCGCTTCCCAGCGGCATTGCGGGCATCGTGACATTCCTCCGCAGCGGTCCAGCCTGAAGGAGATCGCCTGATGACCATGCCTTTCCCCGCACAGAGCCGCGCCGGAGCCGGCCCTGCGTTCCTGCGTCCCGCCCTGGCCCTGCTGTGGCTGGTTTTGACGCCGGTGCTCTGTATCCTCTATCTCAAGATCGAACCTTCGCCGGATCAGGCACAGTTCGACTATATGGGCTGGCTGGCCACGCAGGGCCGGCCGTTCTATGCCGGCAGCTTCGATATGAACTGGCCGGGCGCGATGCTGCTGCACGAGGCGGCAATCCGGCTGTTCGGTCCGGCCGGCTGGTCATGGCACCTGCTGGATTTCCTGTTGGTCCAGCTTGCGGCGATGGCGGCGGGGCTGTTCCTGTGGCGCGCCGGTTTCCGGTTCGCGCCCTGGATCGTGCTGGTGCTTTATCCCCCGCTCTATGTCACTGCCGGAGCGTGGATGGCCGGGCAGCGCGACATCGTGGCCATGGGCCTGCTGATCATGGCCTGTTGCGCCATGCTGGCTCCGGCGCGGCGCGAGCGGGGGGCGCTGATTTCTGCCGGGGCGCTGGTGGCCTTTGCGGTGCTGATCCGCCCCACCTACCTCTCGGTGCTGGTGGGGCTTCTGATCCTTGAGGCGCTGCCGCGCGACTGGCTGGGCCAACCCCGGCGGGACGGCATCCTTGCCCGGCTGCTGGCGCTTGGAATGGGTTTTGCGCTGGTGATCCTGGCGGTGTTGGCCTGGGCGGTGGCGGTCGGCAATCTGGACGACTGGTACCAGCAGTCGGTGATGTTCACTTCGCAGGTCTATTACGGCGAACCGCCGATGGATCTGACCCAGACCCTGATCACGCTCTTCACCCGCTGGTGGCACTGGCTGAGCCTGGGCGGGCTGGTCGGGCTGGTGCTGTGGGTCCTTCGCGACCGGGGCGTCCGCTATCCGCTGGCCCTGTTGCTGGGCCTCGCCTGCGCCATCCTGCTGTCCTTCTTTGCCCAGAACAAGGGCTTTGGCTATCATATCGCGGGCTTCGTGCCGCTGTTGGCGATGCTGATGGCGGTGGCCATCGACCAGCTGGCCGCCCGGGCGGTCGCGGCGCGAAACCAGCGTCTGCGCTGGCTGGCTGGCGGCGCTGCGATCGCGCTGGCGGGGCTGGCCGCACTGGGGACTGTCAACAAGATCGCCAGCAATTCCGGACTGTTGCGCGATTACTGGCAGAACGGCCTCGCCCCTGTGGCCGGCGGCTACGGCATTCCCGCAGAAGACCAGGCCCGGATGATCCGGATCATCCAGGCCGAAAGCACCCCGGAGGATACGCTGGCGCAATACGGCACCGCCCATCATATCCCCTACCTGGCCCGGCGGCTGCCGCCCCATCGTTTCATCACCCCGGCGATCGAGTTGATGAACCAGGAGTTCGCGCTTTACCAGCCCTGGCTGGCCGAGATTCGCGACGGGTTGCGTGCCCGCCCGCCAGCCTTCGTGCTGATTACCGGAATAGCACCTGTCGCGACCGAGGCAGGGCTGCTGTCCGCCCCGGACAACACCACGCCCGCGCTGGCCGAGCTTCTTGCCTTCATGGGCGATGATTACGCGCCGCGGGTGCAGGGCGATTACGGCGCGCTGTTCCAGCGGGTGGCGCGATGAGCGGGGCCTGGGCGGCGGCCCGGCAACCGCTAAGCTTCCTGGCGGTCGGCGCCTCGTCGACCGGGCTTTATTTCCTGCTGTTGTGGCTGCTGCGGGACCGGGTGGACAGCATCCTGCTGTTGACCGGCGTCTGTTACGCAGTCAGCATGATCTACAACTACCTGCTGCAGAGCGGGCTGACTTTCCGCGCGGGCCCGCCGACCCGGCGCAGCGTCTCGCGTTTCGTGGTCATGCACCTGGGGGCCATGGCGCTGAACTCGCTCCTGATGGCGGGCCTGGTCGACTGGCTGCGGCTGGAGCTATTCAAGACGCAACTGGTGGTGACAGGTTTCATTTCCGCGATGATCTTCCTGGTCTCGAAACACTGGGTCTATCGGCGATGACAGGCAGGCCAGCCTCGCGCAAATAATCGAACCGGTGGCACGCCCGTGCCTCATTGTCGATAAGCAGTTTGCGGGCCGGTTCCGCCGCGATATGGCAGGCTCACGTTCAAGGTCTTCTGCCGGCGGCACAGGGTGCTCAGATCGGGTGCAGCCCAGTCCATACCCGAGCAGCTGCAACAGACTCTTGAGGAAACCCGTGGTCTGACGCAGCGGAATTCCAGACAGGGCTCTCAGCGTCAGGCGCGTCTGGATTGCGGCGTCACTGAACCGATGCTGCTGGCCGCGCTTGCCACTTGGCGAAGGCGTCCGGATCATCCCGGGGTCGAGCCCGATCGAAAGCGATCCGCGCTGCTTCACGCGGTGTCGTGCGAAGGCCTGTTTCCGGCCTTGTACTTCGCAGGGGGCCAACTGCACATGCCCCCAGCTATCGTGCTGGACTCATCGGCTGAATCCCAAAAACGATTTGCGCGGCAAAGCCGGCATCCTTCGTCGGCGAAGACAACCTGTCCAGCACGAGATAGCGCCCTCTGGCCGGCTTGGCCGTCATGCTCTCGACATCGGTCCGAGGCCAAAGCGCATGCGCATGACGCCCAAGGCCACGCCGCCCGTGTCCTGATCGGAGGGCAAAGCCGCGCAAGGCCGCGTATCTGACCCCGCGATCTCTCAGGCAGCCTCGACGCGTCTGGCGCGGGCGATTTCCTCGGCCGTCAGCGGGCCGGGGAAATGGCAGGCGGTCAGGTGGTCGTCGCCGGTCAGCGCCGGCACTTGATCGGCGCAGGCGGGTTGCGCGCGGGGGCAGCGGGTGCGGAAAACGCAGCCCGATGGCGGCGCCAGCGGCGAGGGCAGATCGCCCGCCAGCGGCACCACATGCGCCACCGCGTCGAAATCCGGATCGGGCACCGGCACCGCCGACAGCAGCGCCTGGGTATAGGGATGCTGCGGATCGGAATAGAGATCGTCCGACGCGGCGATCTCCATCACCTTGCCCAGATACAGCACCATCACCCGGTCGCTGATATGCCTGACCACCGACAGGTCATGCGCGATGAAGACCAGCGCGAGGCCCAGTTCGCGCTGCAGCCGGATCAGCAGGTTGATGACCTGCGCCTGGATCGAGACATCCAGCGCGCTGACCGGCTCGTCGCAGATGATCAGTTTCGGCTCGACGATCAGGGCGCGGGCGATGCCGATGCGCTGGCACTGGCCGCCGCTGAACTCATGCGGATAGCGGTTGATCTGGTTCGGCAGCAGCCCGACCTTCTGCATCATCGCCCGGACCCGGTCCTTGACCTCGGCGCGGCTCAGGCCGGGGTGATGGGTGGTCAGCGGCTCGGCGATGATCTGGCCCACGGTCATGCGTGGGTTCAGGCTGGCCAGCGGATCCTGGAACACCATCTGGATGTCGGCGCGGTATGTCATCATCTGCCGTGGGGTCAGCGCCAGCAGGTCGCGGCCGTCGATCCATTCTGCCTGCCCGGTCGCCGGGACAAGACCGATCAGCGCCCGCGCCAGCGTCGATTTCCCGCAGCCGGATTCGCCCACGACGCCCAGCGTCTCGCCCGGGTTCAGGGTGAAATCGACGCCGCCGACCGCATGCAGCGCACGGGGCGGCGTCCAGGGCAGGCCGCCCTCGCGCCGGATATGGAAGGTCACGCGCAGGTCGCGCACATCGAGCAGGGGTCTGGTCATGGCTTGTCCAACGTGCTGGGGGAAGCGCCGGCGAAAGCAGCGACGGGCATAATTGCCTCATCCTCGGCCAGATGCACGGTCTCGCGATGCGCCCGCAGATCGGCCAGCGGCGCGAAGCAGGCCCGCGCGCGCGCCTCGGCAAAGGGATCGAGGGCCGGGTCGCTGGCGGCGCATTCGTCGCGGCGATAGGGGCAGCGCGGCTCGAAGGCGCAACCGGGCGGCGGGCGGGTCATGTTCGGCGGCGCGCCGGGGATCGCCGCCAGTTCCTCGTCGTCGTGATCGATGCGCGGGATCGCGGCCAGCAGGCCCTGCGTATAGGGATGGGCAGGGTCGTGAAACAGCGGCCCGACCGGGCCGGATTCGCGGATCCGGCCGCCATACATGACCGCCACCCGCTCGCAGGAACCGGCGACCACGCCCAGATCATGGGTGATCAGGATCATCGCCATGCCGAATTCGCGCTGCAGATCGGCCAGAAGCCGCATGATCTGCGCCTGCACGGTCACGTCCAGCGCCGTTGTCGGCTCGTCCGCGATCAGCAGTTGCGGGCGGCACAGCAGCGCCATGGCGATCATCACCCGCTGCCGCATCCCGCCGGAAAATTCATGCGGGTACAGCCGCACCCGACCCTTGGCATCGGGGATGCGGACCGCGTCCAGCATCCGCACCGATTCGGCCACGGCCTCGCGCCGCGACATGCCCTTGTGCAGGGTCAGCACCTCGGCCATCTGGTCGGCCACCCGCATATAGGGATTGAGCGAGGTCATCGGATCCTGGAAGATCATCGCGATCTTCTCGGCCCGGATGCGGTTCAGCAGCCTCGGGGGCGCGTTCAGGATCTCCTGCCCGTCAAAGCGGACGCTGCCGCTGGCGCGGCCGTTCCGCGCCAGCAACCCCATGATGGCGAAGGACAGCTGCGATTTGCCGCTGCCGGATTCGCCGACCACGCCCAGCGTTTCGCCCGGATCGACGCGCAGGCTGACATGGTTGACGGCGCCCACCTCGCCGTCATTGGTCTGAAAGCGCACGCAGAGGTCGTTGATCTCCAGCAGGGCCATGTCAGCGATCCTTCGGGTCGAGCGCGTCGCGCAGGCCGTCGCCGACGAAGAAAAAGCCGAACAGCGTGATGCAGAAGAAGAACAGCGGAAAACCCAGCTGCCACAGCGTGCCATAGGCCATGGTCGCCGCCCCTTCCGAGATCAGCGCCCCCCAGGAGGTCAGCGGCTCCTGCACGCCAAGGCCCAGAAAGCTGATGAAGCTTTCGGTCAGGATCATCAGCGGCACCAGCAGCGTGGCATAGACCGCGACCACGCCCAGCAGGTTCGGCACGATATGGCGCAGGACGATCTTCCATGCCGGCACGCCGGTCGCCCGCGCCGCCTCGATGAATTCGCGGTTCTTCAGGCTCAGCGTCTGGCCGCGCACGATCCGGCTCATGTCCAGCCAGGAAATCAGCCCGATGCCCAGAAACAGCATCGCGATGGATCGCCCGAACATCACCAGCAGCAGGATCAGCACGAACATGTAGGGAACCGCCATCAGGATATCGACGGCGCGCATCATGAACTGGTCGGTGCGCCCGCCGACATAGCCGGCCGTCGCGCCGTAAAGCGTGCCCACGACCACCGCGATGGCGGCGCCGACGACGCCGACCATCAGGCTGATCTGGGTGCCCTGCACGGTGCGCGCATAAAGGTCGCGGCCCAGATCGTCGGTGCCGAAATAATGGCCGTTCTCGACCGAGGGCATGCCCATTGTCGCCACCTGACCCATGACGTTGAAGTCCAGTTCCTCGTTCGACCAGACCGCAAGGCTGTTGCCGAACAGCGCGAAGAGCGTGACCAGCATCAGGATCACCAGCCCCGCCATCGCCGCCCGGTTGCGCAGGAAGCGCTTGCGGGCATCGGCCCAGGGGCTGCGGCCCCTGACCTCGTCCTCGGCCATGCGCGCGGCCAGGGACTGCATCTTCTGCTGTTCGATCACCATGGCCCTAATACCTGATCTTGGGGTCGATCCACGCATAGAGGATATCGACGATGAGGTTGAACAGGATGGTCAGCGCGCCAACGAGGATCGTGACCCCCATCATCACCGCGTAATCGCGGTTCAGCGCCGAATCGACAAAGGCCTTGCCGATGCCGCCGGTCGAGAAATAGATGTCGATCACCACCGAGCCGGTGATCATCGACACGAAGACCGGGCCGAGATAGCTGATCACCGGCAGCATGGCGGGCTTCAGCGCGTGGCGGATGATCACCCGATGTTCCGGCATGCCCTTGGCGCGGGCGGTGCGGATATGGTTCGAGCCCAGCACCTCGAGCATTGAGGAGCGGGTGATCCGCGCGATCGAGGCCATGTAGCTGGTCGCCAGCGCGATCACCGGCATGACCCAGAACGAGGGGTCGGAAAAGCTCCAGCCGCCGCCGGGCAACAGCCGCCAGCTCAGCGTGAACAGCAGCACGAGGATCGGCGCCATGACGAAATTCGGCAGCACCTGCGCGCCGATGCTGATGCCGACGGCCAGGTAGTCCAGCCAGCTGTTGTGCCAGATCGCCGCCACCACCCCCAGCGACACGCCGAAGACGATCGCGGCGATGAAGCTGAGAGCCTGATCGGAAATGAGTTGGGTGATTTCAGCGAGTTATGATTCTGTTTGTTTGTGAGAACGAACGGAGATCATGATGCCCTGGACCGAAATCACCCGGAAACGATACGAGCGCAAAGCGGCTC
>NZ_JRKN01000037.1 GCF_000763905.1 Paracoccus halophilus | reverse complement strand
GGGTCTGCGCCCAGTTCACGATGACGATGGCGGCCTGCAACCTCGCGAGGCTACCGAAACTCCTGACGGCCTGACGGAGAAGGCAACTCTGACCCGCGACCACCGCCGATGCCGATGCCGATGCCGAAGAAAACCGACTTCAAATCGTGGCGGCAGGAATAACGGCCTTCAAGGCCGACTTCTTCAGCAGCCTGTTAAAAAGCAAAGGTAGCAAGGCTTGCTTCAGTGTCCCCGACCATCCGTAGGGGCTATTTCGTCCAAGCAGTCGCTTCTACTAGCCATCTCTAAATGGCGCTTAGCAGTGGTAACTCTTCTGTATCAACATTCGCCATGCCTATCCTGCTTGTAGTATTTTGTTATCATCATGCCGCGGCGCAACATGAAAGACTGCTTTCGGAGACAAAATTGAGAAGCCACATTTGTCCTGAATGTCGGCATTGGGCCGTTTTTGACGAATGCTGCCGAGCGACTGGACGGCCGCTTCGGCGGACCCGCAGCTTAGCGAGGTGTTCTCCGTTCGGGTCTAGACATACTCCGTAATGCGTTTCAACAAGGCGACACCGGCACCTGATAGAACGCCGCAAGAAGACGTAAGCTCTTGACGACGCCCGGTGTCGAGCGGGTGGGGTCCTGTTATGTGACCGTAAACTGCCCCATCATGCCCGCATCCTCGTGTTCGAGGATGTGGCAGTGATACATGAATGGTGTCTCTTCCGAAGCCAGCTTGTCGAACCTCAGCAGGATTTCGGTCGGACCCTGCACACGGACGACATCTTTCCAACCGATCTGCGCCGAGTCGACCGGCCGTCCGTTCTGACTCACGCCTCACGATAATTGTCACACGCCTCAACACCCTCTGCGACCACGTCGAGAAGTGCGTCCACATCGTTCAGAAGGACCGTGATGCGCGGGCTGCTGATACGGTAGCGGATGAAACGCCCATGGCGATCGCTGGCGACAAGCCCGCACTCCAGCAGGCACCTCAGATGGTTGGAGACGTTGGGTTGCGATAGTTTCGTCCGCTCGACGAGCTCGTGAACGGCCAATGGCTCGTTACAAAGTGCACCGAGGATGGCCAGGCGGCTCGGGTCCGCGAAGCCGCGAAACAGCTTCGCCCGTCGCTCGATGGTTGCGCTCTTGCGGTCATCGACGAATTGCGCCATATCACTCCTCGCTGATATGTTGTTCTTTGATTCATCCTAGCAGGAATAGCGCGACCATGGCCAACACCGAAAGTGCCGGATTGACGGCAGATGCCCCGCCCGTCCGTTACCGGGTTTCCGGTATGGACTGCGCCAAGGATGCCGCACAGATCGAGCGGGCGGCACAGTCGGCCGGAGTCGCGCCCGGCGATGTGAAGGTGTCGGCCGCAACTCACATCATGACACTGAATGCCCCCGAAGCGCGCCTGCCGGACATCGAAAAGGCAGTCGCGGTTACAGGCTATGGCTTCGACCGGATCGATGGCGATGAAGACATTCCGCCGAATCCTGCCCATCAGGACCCGGCCTACCGCCGCGCCCTCTGGATCGTCGTGATCCTGAACGTGGGATACGGGGTCCTCGAAATGATCGGCGGTTTCATTTCCGGATCGCAGGCCGTGAAGGCCGATGCGCTCGATTTCATCGGCGATGGCGCGATCACCTTCCTCGGCCTGCTGGCCATCGGCTGGAGCCTCGCTTGGCGGGCACGGTCGGCTCTGATCCAAGGCATCTTCCTCGGGCTCCTCGGTCTTGGCGTCCTCGGCACGACCATCGTCCGGGTCTTCGAACAGACGACGCCGGATGCAGGTCTCATGGGCCTGCTTGGCATGATCGCCCTTGTCGTCAACGCCATCTCCGTTCTGCCACTGCTGCGGTTCCGCAAGGGCGACGCGAACATGCGGGCCGTCTGGCTCTTCTCGCGCAACGACGCCATCGGTAATGCGGCGGTCGTCGTTGCCGCCGGTCTTGTGGCGTGGCTGGGCAGCGCATGGCCAGACCTCATCGTCGCTTTCGGTATCGCCGGGCTGTTCCTGCACTCGTCATGGGCGATCATCCGCGACGCGCGGGCCGATCTGAAGGCGCCGGCATGAATAGCCGCTTTCTGGGCGGGCTTTGCGCGATCGCAGCCTTTGGTCTCGATCAGGGCACCAAGGCGCTTGCCCTGAACACACCGGCGCTTGAGCGCGGAGTCGAGGTTCTGCCCTTTCTCAATCTCGTGCGGGTTCTGAACGATGGCGTCAGCTTCGGTATGTTGGGCGGGATCGTGCCATGGTGGGGTCTCATCGCACTTGCTGCCGTAATCGTGGCATGGCTGCTGATCTGGTTGTGGCGCGCGCCGGACAGGCTGACGGCTGCCGCTCTCGGTCTGATCATCGGCGGCGCGCTCGGCAATGTCCTCGACCGGCTGCGTTATCGGGCCGTCCCAGACTTTCTGGATTTCCATTACGGAACATACCACTGGCCGTCCTTCAATCTTGCGGATGTGGCGATTTTCTGCGGTGCAGTCCTGCTGTTCTGGGACAGCTTCCGCTCGGCGCAGAACAAGCCCGAACGTAACCACCGAGAAGAAAACGTTACGGGGAAATAATCGATGTCCAGCATTCCATCCGCAAAGGGCATCGACAGCACGCTTGCCCTGCTGCGCAACCCATATGGGTTCATTCCGGACACATGCCGCGATCTTGAGGGCGACCTGTTCGAGACCCGCATCCTCTTTCAAAAGACGATCTGCATGACTGGTGCCGCAGCTGCGGAGGTCTTCTATTCCGAGGATCAGGCCATGGGAGGTTTGCGCGGCCCGAGAGAGGAGTTCGGGCGACGGGTCAACACCGATGATCTGACGCACGGCCTCGGGGTAGAGCGCAAGGTTCAGGCCCGAGCCGATCCCGATCTCCAGCACACGTCCATGCAGCCCGGAGACGGCGCGGCGCCGGTAGGGAAGAAGTTGATCCTGGCCCATCGCCAGATGCGTCAGCCGAGGGAGGATATGTTTCTCGTACAGTCGCATCTGTTCACCCGATCCGCGCAAGGACAGGGAAGGTGTCCAGCAGCCAGTAGGCCAGTGCGCTCAACCGCCCGGTCATCATCGCCAGGCCCATCAGGATCATGACGCCGCCCGCAGCCTGATGCAGGCGGCGACCCCAACGACCGATGCCGCGCAGCCTGCCGGCAATACTGTCGGTGAACCCCGCGACGACCAGAAACGGGATCCCAAGGCCGGCCGAGTAGAAGGCAAGCAATGCGACGCCCTCGCCAATCGTCGCGCTTGTCGCGCTGGCGGTTAGGATGGCGCCGAGGATCGGCCCGATGCACGGTGTCCAGCCGAAACCGAAGGCGAGTCCGAGCACGTAGGAGGCGACCGGTTGCCCGCCCGGCAGGTCGAGATGGAAACGCAGGTCGCGCTCCATGGCCGACAGGCGCGCTGCCCCGATCATGAACAGACCGAACAGGATCACGATCGCGCCGCCGACGAGGTTGAGTTCGTAGCACCCTGGCCGATGAATGCCGCCGCCGGCACGAGATTGTGCTGCGCTTCTTGATCCGCCTCGGCCTTGATGCCGAGACGGCTGAACGGGACGCCGAAGGCATCGAGCATCACGTCAGTCAACGGACATTGGCTTTGTTCGAGGCTTACGCCGATCAGGTGTAGACTGGCGTCCAACTCGGCCTGTCCAGCTTCATAGTCTTGCTCTGGTTAAAACGCAGGTTCCTTGGATTTCGATGGGCGAAGCCATACGGTGAAGACCAGCAAGGCCCCGAGCGTGATTGCGATATCGGCGCCGTTGAACGTGGGCCAGTGCCAATTCCGCCAGTAGAGATCGAGGAAATCGGTGACCGCACCCTGCCGCAGTCGATCGATGATGTTGCCGAGCGCACCGCCCACGATCAGCGCAAGACCTGTCCGCTCACGAAGGCTTTCCGCACGAAACGCCATAATCGCGAACATCAAGGCGAGCCCGCCCGTCAGTGCTGCCATCAGCAGCGGCCGTCCCGCCATGGCACCCGACATCATGCCAAAACTGGCTCCTTCGTTGAAGCCAAGCGTCACATTAAACCCAGGAACAACAGGCAGGATCTCTCCTGGAGAAAGCAGCAACAGTGCCACCGTCTTGGTGGCCTGATCTGCCAACACGGTGGCACCAATCAGGAGAATGATCGGGGTCGCCTTCATGTTTCGTTTCTCCGGTGAAAGCCGATCCAGCGCGGCACAGTCTTGAGATAATGGTCATAGTCTCTTCCCAACGCCTGCTGCAACGCGGTTTCCTCGGATTGAACCTGTGTGGCAGCCGACCAAAGGAAGAGCATCGAAGCGAGAAACGTGGGAACTGCAGGAATGGCAAGACCCACTCCCGCAAGCAGCATGAACTGACCCACAAAGGTGGGGTTGCGGCTGAAACGATAAAGCCCGCCTGACACAAGCGTGCCCGTTGCACCCTCGGCGACACCCACACGCCACGAGCTGCCCATCGACATCTGCGCGGCGAAGGCGAGCATTGCGCCGGTGCCGGCGATAAAGACGCCGAGCAGGCCAATCGCCACCGCCTCACCCCCGGTCCAAAAAGGGTCAATCTTGTGCAGGGCGGGCCAAGCCAGCCAGAGCAGCGGGCCAAAAAAGCCCAGAACAAAGGCCGCCCGAAAGCCAAACGCTGCCCAGCGATCGCGTCCCCTGGCTTGGCCAAACAGCCAGATCGACGTCCGCGCTGCCTGAGCCGCCATGGCGCTGCCCCAGAAAAAGAGCAGCAGATAGCCCGCCAACAGCGCCAGTACGGACCAGCCAAACCCTGACAGCATGGCCTCAGCCCTCACGCTCGGGATTGAAGCCCAGCAGGCGGAGCGCGTTCAGCGTGACAAGCACTGTAGCCCCGGTATCGGCAAGGATGGCAATCCAAAGGCCGGTGATCCCCAGCACTGTTGTCACAAGAAAGACCGCCTTCAAACCAAGCGCGATGGTCACGTTTTGCCGAATGTTGGCCATGGCCGCGCGGGCAAGCCGGATCTGTGCGGGAATGTCAGTCACCCGGTCGCGCAGAATGGCCGCGTCGGCGGTCTCCAGCGCCACGTCGGTGCCCGAGCCCATGGCTACGCCAATGCTGGCCTGTTTGAGGGCAGGAGCATCATTGATGCCGTCACCGATCATCATCACGCCGCCCTGTTCGTTCATTTCGCGAATGGCGCTGAGCTTGTCCTCGGGCATCATGTCGGCCTGGAACTGCATGCCCAGACCTTCGGCAATAGCCGCGGCGGTGCGGGGGTTATCCCCTGTCAGAATGGTCGATGTGATGCCCATGGCCGACAACTGGCGCACCGCTTCTGCAGCGTCGGCCCGGGGTTCGTCGCGCATGGCAATAAGGCCAAGCGGGATGCCTTCGCGATAAACGGCCACGGCAGTCTTTCCCTGCTCCTCGAAGATGGTCGCTTGTCGCAGACCGAGTCCATCCAACCCGCCATTCTCGGAGGCATGTCGGGGCGAGGTCACCCAAGCCGGCGCATCCCCCACTGTTGCGACGACCCCCCGTCCTGCCAGTGCGCGTGCATCGCGGGCTGGAAGGGCCGGGACGCCGGCCGTTTCGGCCCTGTTCAAGATAGCCACGGCAAGCGGATGGCTGGATCCGCTTTCGACCCCTGCCGCAACCTCAAGCAGCTGCGCCTCGGTCGTGTGGCCGAACGGAACCAGATCGGTGACTTGCGGGCGGCCATGGGTCAGGGTGCCGGTCTTGTCGAATGCGACCTTCGAGACCTTGGCGGCGGCCTCGATCACAGCGCCCCCCTTCATCAGCAAACCTCGCCGGGCGCCGGTAGAGAGCGCCGATGCGATGGAGGCAGGAACCGAGATTACCAACGCGCAGGGACAGCCAATCAGCAGCAGCGCCAGCCCGCGATAGATCCAGGTGTCCCAGGACTGGCCCAAGACCAGCGGGGGCACCACGACCACAAGGACCGCGACCGCAACGATGGCGGGCATATACCAGCGGCTGAAGCGGTCGATGAAGCGTTCAGTCGGCGCACGCGCCTCCTCGGCTTCTTCGACAAGACGGATGATGCGGGAAATGGTGTTGTCCTGGGCGGCCTTGGTCACGGTGACGCGCAGCACAGCCTCGGTGTTGATCGAGCCCGCAAAGACCCTCTCCCCCGGACCGCGTGTGGCGGGCACGCTTTCCCCTGTTACCGGGCTTTCATCGACACCGGATATGCCTTCGATGATGTCTCCGTCGGCCGGGATCCGATCGCCCGGCCGGATCAGAACGGTCTGGCCCACCTGAAGACTGGCGGCGGCGACTTCGCGTGTCGTGCCGTTTTCCTCCAGCAGCGCTGTTTTTGGAACCAGATCGGCCAGTGCGCGGATGCCGTTGCGAGCCTTGCTTGCGGCGACGCCCTCAAGGACTTCGCCCACGGCAAACAAGAACACAACCAGTGCAGCCTCTTCCGCTGCATTGATGAACAGCGCGCCGATGGCAGCGACTGTCATCAGCCCCTCGATGGTGAAGAACTGGCCGGATCGCGCCGCAGCAAAGGCGCGACGGGCGATCGGGGCAACGCCGATCAGGCAGGCCGCGACGAATGCCCAGGCACCAATGCGAGGCGCGAACAGCTCCACGCCCCAAGCCGCAGCCAGCAGCAGACCGGTGAAGATGACCAGTCTGCCCTTGCCGGTCTGATACCAGTTCTTGCCGCGATCGGCTGGGTCGTCATGGACATGGCCGGGACTGCCATGCCCGGAATGAGCGGCCTCGACCCCAGCGGGACGTACGTGATCATCCGCCTCGTGATTGCCATCGGATGCCGCACCAGGAAGGACGAACTCCTTCTTCTCGGCCCCGCGTGGCTTGATCCCGTATCCCAAAGCTCGCACGGTCTTTTCGACTTGCTCCCGGCCGGTCTTGTTTTCGTCCAGGGTCAGGCGAAGACGTTCGGACATGATGCCCACCTCGACCCCGGTGACTCCCGGCAAACGGGTCACGGCGTTTCTGATCTTGCCTGCACATGATCCGCAATCCATGCCGGACACTGTCCAGTCGCAGACGGTTTCGTCAGCCAGATCCGATTTCGTCATCATTCTCTCCTCCGCCGAAGCAGGGCGGTTGCCATCATCGAATCAGGGTTTTAAGTGCTCTAGCTACTATAGGTTCAAGGAGAATCTTGATGCTGACCATCGGAAAGCTCGGATCGTCGACCGGCGTGAAGATCCCCACGATCCGCTATTATGAGCAGATCGGCTTGTTGCCGGAGGCCGAGCGCAGTCTTGGCAACCAGAGACTTTACACCCACAAGGCGCATGAGCGTTTGGTTTTCATCCGTCACGCACGCGACCTGGGATTTTCGCTGGAGGCAATCCGCGATCTGCTCAGCTTGTCGGACAATCCGGATCAACCCTGCGCCGCAGCGGATGCCATCGCAAGGGCACAGCTTGCCGAAGTCGAAAGCCGCCTTGCCCGACTTGCCGCACTCAAGACAGAGCTGGAGCGCATGGTGGTGCAATGCGCGGGCGACAGGATTTCCGACTGCAGGGTCATTGAAGTCCTCAGCGATCACTCCCAGTGCATCACCGACCACGCGATCGAGGATGCGACTTCCTGACGGAGGCTACGCGTCCTGCGCTGCTCATTGTCTGGTGCGTTAACCGCGCGCGCACCAGGTCCTGTAGCCGGCAAGCTTTGCCCCATTGCGATAGGCCGGAACATTTCCGCATCTCCCTTCCTTGCCGCGACCAACTGACAAATCTGTGATCCTCCCAGATTTGGCTTGAACCTCTAGCTGCTTGATGTTGCAGAAGGCCCCGACCGGCCGCAACGAGCAGGACAGACAAAAATGATACCTTTCGGACATCGAGTGGACAGATGCTGACGCTCCTCGGGGCTATTCTGGGCGTCTGGCGCGGGATAATCCGCGCCCGCCAACTGGGCGGGAACAGACTGGACATGATCCAGTATGCCAGCGCTCACGCAATTGCTTTCGGAGTGCTGGGAGCATTGGTCGGAATAAGCCTCGGACGTCTTTTCACGCCATGAACCCGGAATGCTGCCGCTTGCTGGCTGTTTCCTGCAGCCAAAGCGACGCTTCCCACATCTGACGGGATATCAGACTTGAAGATCTTGCAAACCCTGCTTCTTGTCGGCGCTGTTGCCGTGACCGCGCCGCTACACGCCGAAACCCTGAGCGAGCCCGCGCCCCTGGCGGGACAAACAGCCAATCTTTCGCAACACGAAGTGGTGGCGGGCGATACGCTGGACGCGATCCTGTCTCGTGCAGGAATAGCCGCAGAAACGCGAAACGAGGCGGCACTGGCCATTGCGGATGTTTTCGACCTGTCGACCTTGACCCCTGGCCAGGTGCTGAGATGGAGCGTGTCGGAAGAGGATCCCGCCCGTTTGGAGCGCCTGTCGTTGTTGATCGAGAACGGGACCGACATTGTTCTCGATTTCAGCAAGCCTCTTGAGGCTGCCTTGGTCAACACTCAGATCCAGGTTCGAGATCGCCGCGAGGCCTTCGTGCTTGTCGGGCCGCTTTATGATGCGCTTGCAGAACGAGAGGCGCCGGAGAGCTTTGCCGTCGATCTTGCTGCGTTCCTGGCGGGACAAGTCGATTTCCGCCGCGACCTGAAGGGCGGAGAACGCGTGGCGCTGATCTGGCAGGAAAGTGCTCTGCCTGACGGAACAATCCTGGGAGAGCCTCGGCTGTCCTATGCCCGGCTGGAGTTGAACGGGCATGTTTACGAACTGGTAGCAGGTCCACCGGACGAACCGGCCATTCTGTTCAAGAATGGCAAGCCGGTGCAACACACCGCTCGACCTGTCATCGGTGCGCGTCTGTCGTCGGTCTTCGGCAAGCGAAAGCACCCGGTTCTTGGCGTAGGGCGAATGCATACCGGGGTAGATTACGCCGCAAAGATTGGCACCCCTGTCAGGGCGACCGGTGCGGGCAGGGTGATTTTTGCAGGAACCATGCGGGGATACGGCCGAACCATCGATATTGACCATGGTGGCGGCGTTGTGACCCGCTATGCCCATTTGTCCCGCTTCGCTCCTGGTATCGAGAAGGGCACTCAGGCGAGCGTGAATGACCATATTGGCGATGTCGGTGCGACGGGCCTCGTGAGCGGGCCGAACCTGCACTACGAAGTTCGTGTCGATGGCCAGCCGACAGACCCCATAGAGGAAGCGCCGGCATTACACGCCATGGCGATCAAGCCAGGCGATCTGTTGATGCTTGCGACGGCAAGGGTCGCGACCGGGTTCTTCATCCGCACGAATGTGGAGAACAAAGGCTGATGGTAGCCGGAGATGGCTGCCGACCGGCAGGACGCCCCAACACGAAGTCAGAGATTATGTTCGATGTTCGACTTGCCCATGCGTGACTCCACGACCTCTCGCGCCGAGACGCTTCTGCTCATCGCCTTCTTGATGGCCTTGGGCGCGACGCTGGGCGCGCTCTTCATTGGTGAGGTGCTGGGGCAGACCCCTTGTATCCTCTGCTGGTATCAACGCATCGCGATGTTCCCGCTGGTGCCGATCCTGGCTGTCGGCCTCTGGCGGGGTGATGCGACAGCAAGGATCTATGCACTGCCGCTGGTCCTGACGGGACTTGCGGTCGCGCTATGGCATTCAGGACTTTACGCCGGGCTGATCCCGGAAGGCGTCAGTCCTTGCACCCAAGACGGGCCATCCTGTTCCGACCGCACCCAGATGACCATCCTGGGACTGCCCATTCCCTATCTTTCGCTCGGTTGCTTTATGGCAATCGCGCTGTGTCTGAACGTCATGAAAGGAAAGCCATCATGAAACGAAGAACCGTCGTTGTAGGAGCCTTGGCTGTGGGCGCAGGCACATTTGCCGGAGGCTCATGGTATGTCACGCGTCAGCGAGAGGCCGAACAGGCCGAAGCTGCGCGCGCCGCCCTGCAAGCACAACCCGAGGCGCTGATCCGGCCCTATTCGCCGATCCTTGGTCCAGCCGATGCGCCAGTGACCCTGGTGGAATTCTTCGACCCTTCTTGCGAGGCCTGCCGAGCTTTTCATCCGGTTCTCAATGAGTTGCGTCGCGAATATCCTGTCCAGCTTCGTGTGGTTTTGCGATACACGCCGTTTCACGAGGGTTCGGATGAGGCCGTGCGTATCCTGGAGGTTGCGCGTCGTCAGAACCTCTTCGAGCCGGTGTTGGACATTCTCTTCGACCAGCAGCCCGCCTGGGCGCTTCATGGCCAACCCCGCATGGATCTGGCTTGGAAAATGGCCGGGGAAGCCGGCCTTGATCTGTCACGCGCCGAGTCCGAACGCTTGCATCCCGAAATTACTGGCGTGCTGAATCAGGATATGGCCGATGTTCAGGCCATGCAGATCGAAGGGACACCCACCTTCTTCGTGAATGGCGAGCGGCTGGCTAAACTCAGCATCGAGAACCTGCGCGCATCGGTCTCGAACGCGATTTCCGAACTTGGATAAGGCACACCACCAATGAGCCTTCGAGCAATCCGCCTGGCCCTCTGGGGAGTGGTCCTGGTGGCGGGAGCTGCCTTAGCAGTCCAGCAATGGACAGGACGGGAAAAGTCCGCAGAAACCTTCCGGCCAGACTTCGCCCTGCAGGACGGAAACGGACAAACCTACACCATGGCTGATTTCAGGGGAAAGTTCAGCTTGGTCTTCTTCGGCTTCACGAATTGTCCCGATGTCTGCCCGACCACCATGTCGGAAGTGGCCCAGCTCATGGACGATCTGGGTGCAAAGGCGGACGGGGTGCAGCCCTTGTTCATCTCGATCGACCCGGAGCGGGACCGCAGACAGGGCCTGACTGAATATGTGGCGGCCTTCCATCCGGCAATCCTGGGCTTATCGGGGGACGATGCCGCCACGAAGGATGCTGCCACCAGCTTCAAGATCTATTTCGGGCGCGAAGAGGATCGATCCGCTCCCGGAGGCTACACTATGTCGCACAGCTCGGGGCTGTATTTGATCGGGCCGGATGGTGAATGGTTGCGCCAGTTCGCCTATGAAACCCCTGCTGCCGAAATACTGGCGGACATCGAGGAAAGGATTCTACCATGAAGGTATCCGCGTTTGCCTTTGGATTTGCGATGCTCCTTCCCGCACTCGCCTCGGCCGATTGCGCCAGCGTGACGGCGGGCGATCTCACGATCTCGAAGGCCTGGTCGCGTGCCACAATAGGCGCCCAGCGGCCGGCTGCGTTCTATGTCGAGATCCGCAATGACGGTGAAGCCGATGATCGTCTGGTTGGGATCGAGACACCGGTTGCGGGAATGCCGATGCTGCACCAGACCGTCATCCAGGACGGCCTCGCCACGATGCCGCATGTCGAGGCTGTCGACGTTCCGGCAGGCGAAACGGTCTCCCTGTCACCTGGCGGCTACCACGGCATGCTGATGGAGTTGACCACGGCACTTTCGGAAGGCCAGACCTTTCCTGTCACTCTGACCTTCGAGCAGGCAGGGGCAATCGAGATCGACACCCAGGTCCTGCCGATGCGTGCGCAGGAGGCGCAATGCGACGCCGCAAACTGATCCTCGGCGGTGCAGGCCTTCTTGGCGCATTCGGCTTTACCTTGGGGCTTGGAGCATGGCGCAGCGGCGATTTGCGCCTGACGGCCGTCAGGGAAACTGAGAACGGTCGGCCAGACCTGTCCCGAATGGCGTGGCGGCTGATCGATGATCAAGGCAATCCTGTCGTCCCGCAGGATTGGCTTGGTCAAGCCAGCATGGTCTTCTTCGGCTTTACCTGGTGTCCAGATGTCTGCCCTACTACGTTGATGGATATTGCAGATTGGCTGGAGGGCCTGGGGCAGGACGCAGACCGGATCCGGGTCGCCATGATTACCGTCGATCCTGAACGGGATAGCCCTGAGATCCTGGCCGAATACTTGTCGAACTTCGACATCCGGATTCGCGGCTTGACGGGCTCGGCTGACGCGGTCGCCAAGGCTGCGGAAGCGTTTGGCGTGACCTACACCCGCCTGTCGCGAGATGACGGGGACTACACCATGAACCATACATCCGGCGTGTTCGTGTTTCGGCCTTCGGGTGAACTTGCCAGCACCATTGATTTTCATGAGGAGCGCCGCTTCGCGGTGCCCAAAATCCAGAGAGCCATCGGATGAAACATGCCTTGCTTATTGCAGTTGCCCTGATGGCAGCACCTTTGTCCTTGGAGGCGCAGGAGGTCTTCCCCGCCATTCATGTTGTTGAGGGACAAGGCTGCGAATGCTGCGTGAAATGGACAGAGTATCTGCAACAGCAGGGTTTCGACGTGACCTCCGAAGACCGCTTCGGTGTCCTGCTGATCCAGCACAAGATCGAGCTTGGCGTTCCCGCCGAACATTATTCCTGCCACACCGGCCAGATCGCTGGCTACTTCCTGGAAGGCCATGTCCCCGCCCAGGATATCCGAAGGCTTCTTGAAGAACGGCCCGATGCGGCGGGCTTGGCTGTGCCCGGAATGCCCTATGGCAGCCCCGGCATGGGCCCCGAAGACAAGCGCGAAGCGTATGACGTGTTGTTGATACGCAAAGACGGAAGCAGCGAAGTGTTCACCAGCTATCCCGCTGCCGACGGCATTTAGATCGATCATTTTACCTAGGACGGAGCATTCCTGAATGGCCAGTTTAGACCGGCGTCATTTTTCCCTGGCAGGCTTGGCGGCCCTTGCGGCGTGTGGCGCTCCGAAGCCGCAGACGCCGAAGCCGACGTTCAAGGTCTATTCCGGTCCCCCGGTCACCCAGGTCGTCATTCAGAAAGGGCAGCGCCGGATGTATCTTCTGAACGGAATGACGGTGCTGAAGTCTTATGATTTCGGCCTTGGATTTCAGCCGGTCGGACACAAGCAGTTCGAGGGCGACGGCAAGACGCCTGAGGGGCTTTATTTTGTGGACCGCTTCAATCCTCGCAGCCGGTATCACCTTTCCGTCGGCGTGTCCTATCCGAATGAGCGCGACCGCGCTTTTGCGGAACAATTCGGTCGCGATCCCGGCGGCGATATCATGATCCATGGCCGCGGGCCTGAAGGCAACCAGCTGGTGCGCCAGAAACGGGATTGGACGGCCGGGTGCATCACCGTCAGCGACGAAGAGATCGAGGATATCTATGCCATGCTGCAGCCCGGCGTCCCGATCATGATTCACGCCTGACAGAGGAATGAGACGAGTACAGAAAGCTGTGCTCAATCATTCTTTAGGCTTCTGGGAGGGACGCCAGCGACCAGGTTCGTTGGCGTCCCTCTATAAAGATCGGCTTCTAGAACACCGTCACCTGCGTTCCGATTTCTGCCAGCTCGTAGAGCCGGGTAATGTGCTCATTATAGAGTCCGTAGCAGCCGTTGGATGATTTTCGGCCAATCTTGCGTGTGTCATGCGTGCCATGGATCAAGTAGGCGGGCCATGACAGATAGAGGCCGTAAGGTCCCAGGGGATTGTCCGGACTTCCGCCCTCGACACGCTGCGGCAGATTGGGATCCTTCTCCCGCATGCTCGGCGTCGGTGTCCAAGGCGGATTCTTTGCTTTTCTGACAATTTCGGTCTCGCCCCGGCGCGTCAGATCTTCGGTAACAGGGATAGAGCACGGAAAGACCAGACTGATCGATCCATCACCTGACCAGTAGTGCACTGCACGCGATGTCACATCCGCAAGGATCACCCCTTTTCCCAAGCTCGGGTAAAACTCGCTCCAGTGTCTCGCGCGAAACGACGACTGATTTCGCCTGGAATCTGCGTTCGGGTCAACCTGATAGGCCCCGAGATCGGGCGCCCCGCTGGTCGGGGGGCCGCCATAGAGAGGCTGCCCGGTATAAGGATCAAAACCCTGCGCCAGGACGGCGCCGCCCGGCAGAACCGCCGCTGTGGCCAGCAGACCACCTAGAAAGCGCCGTCGGTCGCTACCTGTGTCCTTCAGGACCATTCACTGCCTCGCTTTTTTCAAAAAATTTATCTAACGATTGCAGAAGATTATTCGCCCAAGGGGATCTGGCCAAGAAGACGAAATGCCGCGTGGATCAAGATCCTGTGCGTTTCAGCTGAGACCCAATGCCGCGATATCGAATGCGAAGGACAGTCCTGATAAGCAAACTACACAAGGAGATAGAAATGAAAAACAGTTCCCTCCCTATCTTGGCAGTTGTCCTGATCACTGCCGGTTGCGGAAACATGGCAGCAAGAACAGAAACGACAGAAGCCGGGTCCGAAAGTCTTCCTCCAGACCTGTTCGCGCTAGCTGCGCCGGGGCAGGACGTTGCATCGGCCCGTCTTCTTTCAGAGGATAATGGGGTCTGATGCCGGAGGGGGCAGAATCCTACGCTAAGGCCTTTTCGGCCACCTGTATTCGCCGGTGAGGAGGATATGGGCCCAACCAAGTGGCGAGGTGTGCGCCAGAAGGTTTGGCGAGCAGTCCAGGCCTTCGCGTCGACGGCCAGCGACGGCTTGCCCGAGATGCTTGGTGTTCCAGTAGATGATGATCGCGGCGAGGAGGTTCAGCCCGGCCATGCGGAAGTGCTGACCTTCGGAGGTACGATCGCGGATTTCACCTTGGCGGCCGATGCGCAGGGCGTTCTTCAGAGCGTGGTGTGCCTCGCCCTTGTTCAGGCCGATCTGGGCCCGCCGTTGCATGTCGGCATCGAGCAGCCAGTCGATGATGAAGAGCGTCCGTTCGACCCGTCCGATTTCCCGCAAGGCGACCGCCAGCTAGTGCTGTCTGGGATAGGATGCGAACTTCCGCAGGAGTTGGCTCGGCGGCATGGCCCCTGACGCCATGGTTGCCACGCTACGCAGGATATCCGGCCAGTTCGCGGCGATGAGACGGTCTCTGATCTTGCCCCCGATCAGCCCCTTCAGCTCTTTCGGGCAGGAGGCCGGGTCGAAGAGGTAGAGGCGCTTGGATGGCAGGTCACGGATGCGGGGGATGAACTGGAATCCCAAGAGCGCGGTGACAGCGAAGACATGGTCGGTGAAGCCGCCTGTATCGGCATACTGCTCGCGGATCTTTTGACCGGCACCGGTCATCAGCAGGCCGTCCAGGATATAGGGTGCTTCGTTCACGGTGGCTGGAATGGTCTGTGTGGCGAAGGGTCCGAACTGGTCGGAGATATGGGTGTAGGCCTTCAACCCGGGCTCATGGCCGTACTTGGCGTTGATCAGGTTCATCGCCTCACCCTGACGTGTCGTCGGGAAGAACTGCCCGTCGCTCGATGCGGTTTGTCCGCCGCCCCAGAACCGCGCCATCGGCAGGTTGGACTGCCCCTCGATGACAATCGCCAGGGCGCGGACCATCGCCTCGCTCTCGACGTGCCACCGCGACAGACGGGAGAGCTGGAAGAAGTCGTGCGTGTTCGTGGCCCCGGCCATCTTGCTGAGCCCGAGGTTCAGTCCCTCGGCAAGCAACACGTTCAGCAGCCCGATCCTGTCCTTGCAGGGAGCGCCGGTGCGCAGATGGGTAAAGGCCTCGGTGAAGCCAACCTCCGCATCCACTTCGAGCAGGAGATCGGTGACCCTGACTTCCGGCAGGCGGCCATAGAGATCGAGCACAAGGGCGTCGGCTTCCTCGGGAACCGCCGCAGTCAGCCGGTCAATTTTCAAGGTGCCGTCCTCGATGGAGCCACCGGGGATCGCACCGGCCTTGGCCGCACGCGCCAGTCGGCATAAGGCATCCGACAGACGCACCTTGCGGTCGGCCAACCAGGTTTCAGGTTCGAACGGCATGGCCAGCCTCGGCGTGACGCGGGCAACCTCGACCGGGACCAGCGCCTCCTTCAGGTCGCCAAACCGTCGGGACTGGGCGAGCCAAATGTCGCCGGAGCGGAAGGCCTCGCGCAGATGGAACAGGACCGCGACCTCCCAGAGTCGGCTTGCTTCGTCGGTCTCCGCATCCAGATGCCGCAACCATTTCGAACCTCGTCGAAGGAATGCCATCGGTAACACCGCCGCCGTCGCCGTGCCCGCGATGATTGCACTTGCCGCCAGCAGCGGCTCCGCCACGGGCGCGGCGCAGATGTCGAGTACCCGCAGCATGCGCGGCGCATAACGCCGGAAGCGATGATATCCGTGACCGACATGCGCCAGCGGATCGGCAGCGAACGTGTCGGTGAGTTGGGCGGCCGTGGCGACAAGCCCCTTGAGGGATATCCAGCCGCCCGCACTGCCGACGGCCTCTTCGAGGGAGGCCCGGTCCTCATGTGCTTCCAGGAGCGCCGCTCCCAATGTCTTGAAGGATTGCAGGGTGTCCTTCAGCGCCGATTTGGCATCGTCCATCCGGGCGTCACATCGTGATTTCGCCTCGCGCCAGGTCTTGCCGACGATCCGGTCATGGGTCTCGACAACGGCGTCGGCAATGGCGCTGCGCCATTCCAACGCGCAGACCGCAAGGATGGCGAGGCGGCGGTCACCCGAGATATCCCTCAGGTCACCCGCGAAGTATCGCTCTCCCTGACGACGAAGGCGGGCAACGCGGTGTGGCGGTACATTCGCCAGAACGCCCCGGCCCAGATCTAAAGCCTGCAGGTATTCCAGGCGGTCCAGCAGACGGTTCATGTCAGCCGAGTTCTGCCCGACCTCGAACTGACGCAGCCAGACGAACCGTGTGACCGAGCCGCCCGCATTTTCGGTCAGCAGAGCATCGAGCCGCGTTCGCATGTCATCGTCCAGCCGACCGGCGATCCGGGCCTCGACCCGCCGTTCAGCGGCAACAAGCGCCTCGGCGCAAAGACGCTCGACAACCGTGATGCCGGGCAGGACCGTCTGGCTTGCCCGGCACTGCTCGACGAAGCGCCGAGCCAGATCCTCGTTCGATCGCGCGGTTTCGGCGGCATCCTCAAGCCAGATTTTCAGATCGCGCGCGCCACGGCCCGCAAACATCTTGTAACCATAGATCTCGCGCAAGGCGGCCAGGTGCTCATGCCGAGTCTCCTCGCGCGCGGCATATCCGGCCAGATCGTCAGGCCTCATCCCAATCTGCGCGGCCAGAAAGCGTGTGACGGCCAGCGGGATGACCTCGCCCGGCGCAAGCAGCCGGCCGGGATACCGCAGCGCGCAGAGTTGCAGGGCAAAGCCGAAGCGATTGTGGGGGCGGCGACGGGCATGGATGACCTCCAGATCGTCGTCTGCCAGCGTGTAGTGGCGCAGCATCGACGCTTCATCGGTCGGCAGGTCGAAGAATGCCGCCCGTTGGCGGTCGGTCAGTATGCTGCGTCTTGGCATGGCAATCTTTCAGGAAATCGCGGTGAACGACCGTCCGTAAGAGGATCGGTCAGCGGACATGGGTCGAGGTGGCGGAGGGCGGCAAGGAAAGCGCATCCCGCCATATCTCGTATAGATAGTACGATTAGATTCGCACATGCGGCCCCTTATCCGTACACTCGCTGCATGACCGCGACCAAGATTGGCTATGCCCGCTGCTCCACCGACCGCCAGGATCTGACGGCGCAGCGGGCTGCCCTTGCTGAGCTTGGGGTCACCGAAGACCGCATCTACACAGACCACGGCCTGACGGGTACGAACCGCGACCGGCCCGGTCTCGCCCAGGCCCTCGCCGCCGTGCGCGCTGGCGACGTACTGGTCGTACCGAAACTCGATCGCCTCGCGCGCTCGGTCCCTGACGCACGGGCCATCGCGGAACAGTTGGAAAAGAAGGGCGTCAAGCTTGCCCTCGGCGCATCGGTCTACGATCCGTCCGACCCGATGGGAAAGATGTTCTTCAACATCCTCGCCACCTTCGCCGAGTTCGAGGCCGACCTCATCCGCATGCGCACCCGCGAAGGTATGGCCATCGCCCGCGCCAAGGGCAAACTCCGGGGAAAGCAACCAAAACTCTCGGAAAAACAACAAAAAGAGCTGAGCAGGATGTACGCATCCGGCGAATATTCTATCAGCGATCTCGCTGAGCTCTTCTCTGTCTCAAGGCCGACCGTCTACAGAACGCTGCAGCGAAATTCGGCAAAGACTACGCCTTAGCGTAGGATTCTGCCCCCTCCGGCATCAGACCCCAACAGAACGAGGGTCAGTCTGGCGCTGCGTCGGGCGGGCCAAGGCCGGTCGCGATGATGCTAGACCGCCGCCACCCAGAGCCGGAACCGCGTTCCGCCCGTGATCTCGCGCACCAGCCCTAGACCCTGCAAGCGCGCCAGCAGCCGCTCGGCGGTATCGCGGCTGATCGCCGCCTCGGCTTCCAGCGCAGCGGCGGAAACCACCGGATGCGCTACCAGTGCATCGATCACCAATCCCGCATTGCCGCCCTTGATCCGCGCCGTCGTCCGCCTGGCCCGATCTGCCCAGTCCATCAGCTGCCGGATCACGCGGAACCCCGCCTCGCAGCCGGCCGCAATGGCCCCGCACCACGCCCTCAGAAATCCTTCCGCATCACCACCTATCGTCCAAACTCGCCGCCCGGCCTGCCCCATCGGCACCATCACCAGCGGCCCCGCGCTGTCCGCCATGGCCCGTGCCGCCCAGCACATCGCTTCCAGCTGGTGCCCGTCCGGCGACAGATCGGTGAGCCGCCAGAGCCGGCATCCGAACGCTGCCCGTGTGATCGCATGGCACCCCTCCAGCGCGGCAAGTCCCGCCGCAAACCCCTCGGTCTCGGAGTCAAAATCGGCTCCGGTCGGGCGCAGCAGGTCGCTGTCGCCCCGCCCCTGCCCCGCCCGGTGCAGCCCGAGGAAATCCCGCAACGCTTCCAGACGCCCCCTGCCCTGCAACCGCCCGATGGCCCACCGGGCCAGCGCCAGCGCGTCCAGGTCGACCGAGGACGGCGCATCGGCCAGGTCGCGGATCAGCACCTCTTGCGGGATCGGCGTCCCCGCGGCCCAGAGCATGGACACGACCTCACTGAATGCCAACCGGGTGATCAGACCGCGGCGCAGGGTCTCGTCCAGACCGGCCAGCAGCCCGTCCAACCGGCCGATCGCCTGCGCGGCCCGCGCCAGGTCCACCGCGCAGTCCTTTTCGGCGGCGCGCCAGGCAGGGGGATCGAGCAAAGCGCGCCGATCCGCCCGCGGCAGGGGCGGATCGGCCGGATCAGCATCGTCCAATGGATCAAACCAGTAGTCGTCCAAATCGCTCATATCCGCAGAATATATGACAAATGCGGATCACTGAAGCATGTTTCGTTTTCCATTATTACTGTCGATAAGACGCCATTATCGACAGTGTTGAGATGATACTGGAATTCCGCTATCATGGGCGGAGAAATCCGTCAGGGAGAGCATCAATGCGCCGCAGAATCGCTGAGCAGGCGAACGAAGGGCGCGGCCTCGGCCACCGCCGCCGCGGCCCGGACAAAGCGGCGATCCGCGGTCACCACCGGCACCTTGTGCCGGATCGCCAGGGCGAGATAGCTGCAGTCATAGACCGGATGATCCAGCAGCAGCGACAGCTGCAGCGCCCGGGCCGCCAGCGATGCGTCCTCGCCAGCCTGGCGCAGCGGCGCCCGGGTGATCAGGTCGAGGGCATCGGCCGCCTCTTCCGGCAGCAGTCGCTGCCGCCGTACGGCCGACCACAGCGCATTCGCGACCTCGATGTAGATCAGGGCCGGGGCGTAAAGTGGCCGTCCATCGAGCAGCGTGACGGCAGCTTCACTGCCCTCCTCCTGCAGGACCCATTTCAGCGCGGTGCTGGCATCGACCACACAGGGTCCGGAGACCGGCCCGGCGACGGCGTCGCTCACGCGCGCGCGTCCCGTCCCGCGCGCACCAGCGCGGCGCTGTCGGTGCCGCGATCGAGGCGGGCCCGCAACCGGGCCGCCGCCGCTGCGAAGTCCTCGGACTGGCCGGGCGTGCCCAGCACCTCGCGCAAGAGCATCCGGTGTTCGGCCTCGACCGAGCGGCCATTGGCGGCCGCCCGCAGCCGCAGGGCCTGCGCCGTGGTCTCGTCGACATCCCGCACGATCAGCTGTGCCATGGCTCGTTCTCCATCAATCCGTTATCAATGATAGCAACCTGATGTCACAACTTCAACCTCTGCCCCTCCCGGCGTCGCTCACGCCCGCAGACCAGGACGCGCTGACGGAACTCTTCCGCCGGGGCACGGCCGAGAACACGCTCCGCGCCTATGAACAGGACCTGGCCTATATCGGGGCCTGGAAGGCTGCTGCGTTCGGTGCCGCACTCGCCTGGCCCGAGGAAGAAGCGGTGGCGCTGCGCTTCATCCTCGATCATGCGCGGGATTTGCGCGACGCGACCGGGCCGGCCCGTGAGGCAGCCGAGGCCCTGGTGGCCGCGGGACTGAGGCGCGGATACGCCGCCCCTGCCCCGTCGACACTGGATCGTCGCATCGCAAGCTGGCGGGCCTTCCACCGGATGAAGAACCTGCCCTCGCCCTTCGATGCGCCGCTGATCAAGGAGGCGCGCGTAAAGGCGCGGCGTGCCGCGGCCCGTCCCCGCCAGCGCAAATCCGAAAACCCGATTACCCGGGACGTGCTGACCGCGATGCTGGCGACCTGCCGCACGGGCGCCATGCGCGATCTGCGCGATCACGCCGCCCTGGCGCTGGCCTGGGCAAGTGGCGGGCGCCGGCGCTCCGAGGTCACGGCGCTGAATCTCGACGATATCGACGCCCGGCCAATGGCGGAGCGCGGGCTGATACGCATTCGCCTCTTGCACACCAAGACTACCACGCCCGATCAGGCGCCCTGGCTGCCGCTGAAAGGGTTTCCGGCACGCTCGGTGCTGGCCTGGATCGAGGCCGCCGGAATCACCGGCGGGCCGCTCTTCCGTCCGGTCAGCCAAGCCGACCGGGTGCTGAAACGTCGCCTGACGCCGGGCGGGTTTCGGGAGATCGTCGCGCACCGACTGGAACTGGCTGGCTATCCAAGGGACTTTGCCAGCCCGCACGGTTTGCGCTCGGGGTTTCTGACGCAGGCCGCGCTGGACGGGGCGCCGCTGGCCGCCGCCATGCAACTCTCGCTGCACCGCGATCCGGCGCAGGCGCAGGCCTATTATGCCGATGTCGAGATCGAGGATAATCCGGCGACGGATTTGCTTGAACGGCGGCAGCTCGATTGACATTCGCGCAGCGCCAAACCTGCGTTCCGCACGGCCTTGATGTTGCATGTCGGGGTCCAATGGCAGCCTGCGCCCTGCCCTGCTGGCGCGCTCATCTGATCGGCAACCGATGCCGTCTATCACGCGCCAGCCATCCGTAACCACGGATGTCGCCGATCTCTTTCCTCTGACCCTGCGAGTCATTCCGCGCGGACCAAAAAAGACCGGCGCCTGACCTGGCCGCGACGCTCCGCATTCGGTTTGGTCGGGTCTCGGCTGTCTGCAAGGCAACAATCAATGCAATGCAAACACAAAGAAGAGCAATGACCACGAACTGTATCAAACTCACCTTTGCCCAAATCGAGGCGCCAAAGGCATCGTCTCTAATTCGACGCTACCGTCGTCATCGACATCACGGATGTCGCCGTCGCGAGTTCGAACCCGATGGCTCTTATGCACCGCGTCCTTGGCCGCTCTCCGCGCTGCAAACTGGTCGAGTGCCGCAGTACCTGGAAGTGGCAGAGCCAGGAGACCGGCACCGACAATTATACGCCGACGATACGCGACCACGGCTTCAACGCCATCCTCGGCAGAGCCGTGAACCAATACAACCTGTCCTTACAGACCGTCATCTCTAGGGTCCCTAAGGAGCCGTGTGATCTGAAGAATCGGCCCGGCTGCTATCGGGCTTATTCCCTTAAGACGATCTTGAACGCGTTCAAGATTAGATAGTTTTAGCTCTCACTATCTCTAATCGTGCTCCTGAAATCAGGTAGGCGCGTGGTATCTTCCAATTGCGTCCATAATAGTGCTACTATGAGAGTTGAAACGAGTCGAACTCGGAATCAACCGAAGTCGGGGCAGTGATATGAGCGGAAGTCTAGAACAGTTTTTGACCGACCTGTCACGAGGTCTGGAGCGAACTATGGTCGCCGTCAACAAAGAGCTGACGCTGCGCCATCGTATCAAACGTACCTGGTCGATGCGGCAATGCGCTCGTTTCCTGAACGTCAGCATCCAATACTTGACCAAATTTGCGAACGGCAACGATGACTTTCCAAAGGGTGAGTACGTTGGTCGCGAACGTGTCTTCAACCTTCATGAGCTGATGCATATGCGCGCTTTGATGGCGGCGTCTGCAAAGCGTCCCTTTGATTATCTTGCTTGGCGCAAGCCCGACGATCCGCTTCCTGTTATTTCATTTGCCAGTCAGAAGGGCGGCACTGCCAAGAGCCTCAGCGCAGCACATTTTGCACAGTATCTCAGCCTCCACTACGGCATGCGCGTTGGCGTCATGGACGCGGATCCGCAGAGCACGATAACACTGTACTTTGTAGGCGGTGAGGCAATTACTCAAATGCCTACTGAGGAAACCCCATCGATGGTGGACTTCGCGGGTCTCTTCCAATCTGAAGAGGCGCCGTACACGGATCACTCTGCGGAGACGCTGGATAGCTTCTTTTTGAAGACTTCCTGGCCGGGGCTTCGATTGGTGCCGGCGCACGGAGAGACCTCTGAAGGCGAGATTCAGATCGCTCGCTTGGTTCGCGAAGCTCCTGCGGGGAAAAGTTTTTATCGCTACCTTCGGGACGCGATTGATTGCTGGAAAGAGGCGCATCCTCCGGCAACAGCTCCCAACGAATTGGCGAAGGATGGAAGGGTAGATCCTGTCCGTCTCGAGCGAGCGCTGAACGAAACGTTGGATTGCATCATTATCGACTATCAACCGGCGTTGACGCTATTCCAGCTCAACAACGTGATAGCCTCTTCCTCTCTCGTCATTCCGCAGACCATGAAAGGGTTCGACATCGCAACGCTGTCGACTTTTGTCTCCGGTTTGCTCGGCATGTTGCAGCACATCTTAGCACATGAGCGCATCGATATTGGCTCAGGTGCCAACATGTTGTTGCCAACGATCGTGCAGCGTTCCAACAGTCAGGATCTCAAGCACATCGGCAACCTTCTAGAGCACTGCCCGACGGAAATCTTGCCCGTGTTCTACCTACGATCAGACGCGATTTCCAACGCTTCGGATGTTTACCAGTCGGTCTACGAATATGAACCTGACACGCCTGGCAAACGAAAGGGAATCAATAGGTTTATTGAGAACGCCGACGCGGTGAACGATGCGATCGTTAGCCGTCTGTGGCCAGGTCTAGAACGTGGTTATGCAAATGCCTGGATGGACACGTTTTATGACGACGATGACGGGGAGAACGCAGCATGAAGCGAACTATCCCGAGGTCGCTGGTTTCGAAAGCTCTGAACCAATCCGTTGAGCCGAATGGCAATGACGACGACGCGAAGGTAGATGCTGTACCGACTTCTACAGCTGCTGCATTTAAGGGAGCGGGAAGTGCGTGGAAAGCCGGCGCACTTGCCCAATCGCAGGCAGCTGTAGAGCAGGGACGTGCGCAGCTGGTCGATGATATTCTGAACGGCCGTCACGAACTTCAGATTTCACCGGATCGTGTGGAAGATCCGATTGGTTCGGATCGCCGTGATGATTGGATGGCACAAGAGGCCTTCCAAACACTTCTGAAGAGCATCGAAATCAACGGCCAAGACACACCAATCCTAGTCTGGCCAGAGGACCCGAATTGGAAGCCTGACTTGTTGAACCCGACCGACGTCGAGGATGTCCGCTTCATTATGCTGACCGGCAGACGCCGTCATGCCGCAGCGAAGACCCTGGGGCTGAAGCTCCGGGCAATTTTAGCGTCCCCAGACAAGCGAGACGCGGAAAACTCGCAGTTTGAGATGCTGTTCCTTCGTTTCCGGGAGAACGAGGAAAGGGAAAACCTTAGTGCCTTCGAACGCCTGCTGGCAATCGGTGAGATGTACGAGACGCTTCGTGATTCCGGCGAGAAAACTACTGCGGTGGCGTTTGCAGCACGTATTGGTGTCCACGAGAGCATTGTGTCGCGAGGCCGCGCAGTTTTCGACGCTCGAGATCAAATCTTGAATGCGTTCAAGAACGCTTACGACATGAGCTTCCAGGATCTGCAAAAAGCGCTGGCCAGCCTTGAAGGCAAGCCGAAGAAGCAAGTCAGAAGGTCCGCGCAGAGGCTCACCGCCAAGCGCAAGGTAGGAAGCCGCAATCTCTCGCTCACGTCAGCGAACGGCAATCTCTCGATCAAAGCCGCAAGCGTACCGCTGAGCCAAGAGAAACTTGAGGAGTTGAGCGATCTGATCGCCGACTTCTTGGCTAAGAATAAGGAGGTTCCACCGATGGGCTAAAGCCTGACTATCGGTGCATCTCCATACATTGAGGCAACGAGCAAGAAGGAAAAAATGTGATCTAAAGGCAAAAGAAAAGCCCCCAAGCTGAGGGCCTGAGAGCTGATCTATTTGGTTTGGTCGCCTTAAAGATAAGTCTCTCTCGAATCACTGTCAACAACAACGCTCTTGAGCGAACGGCTTTCTTTTGCCTCCACATAACAGGAGGCGAGAAACAGGCATGAAACATACAGGTTGGCGCAAGCCGACACCGGGTCTTGGCGTTGCAGAGCAACTTGCCCAAGCCGGTGAACAGGTAGCTGTACCCAAAACGCGGGCCTTCGTGGCCGTGAAGCGGGTCGGTGCATATATTGGGCTCAAGGCCGGAGACTTGATGCTCCTCGACACGCTGGGGGCGTTTACCCAGTCCCAGGACTGGGAGGAAGGGCAGCGCCCGATCGTCTGGGCATCGAATGCCTACCTGATGGAGCAGACGGGTTTTTCGCTCTCCGCGCTCAAGCGCTATGCGCGGCGTCTGTCCGAGATTGGCGTGATCTCCTTCCAGGACAGCTCCAACGGCAAACGGTGGGGACACAGGGACGCAGAAGGGCGCATCGTCGAAGCTTATGGCTTCGATCTGTCGCCACTCGCGGCCCGGGTCGAGGAGTTCGAGGAGCTTAATGCCAAATTGCAGGCCGAACGCGAGCTCTGCAAACGTCTGAAGCGCCAGATCACCGTCGCGCGCCGAATGATCCGTGCGCGTATCGAGGCGGCCATCAGCTGCGCACTGCGCGGGCCTTGGACGCAGTTCACGAGGCTCTTCGAGGAACTTCTGGACCGGCTTCCGCGCCCTCATGAAGCTTCTGACCAGCTTGCGCGCGTGCTGGGCTGGTTCAAGGAACTTCAGGCGCGGGTCGAAGCCGCCTATGTCAAGGCAACTGGGGCCACCGTTCCTGTGGAAAACACGCCTCAAACTACGCCACAAGCCGCCAAGAAGACTCAAGAAATGAACCCCAAGGAGGTCATTTCCGACCCTCATATACTAATTACAACCCAACTTAATCCTGTAATCAGTAATTCCTCAGAAGATGAGGAAGTCGCAGCCTTGGTGCCAAATGTTCAGCCCGAAGATCAGGTTGATAGGGAATTGGAAGAGTGGGTGGCCAAAGTGCGCAAGAAGCGAGCGGCGCTGGATCTACCCACCGTTATGCAGGCTTGTCCGGAATTCGCGTCTTGGGCCCGCAATCTGGGTGGTTTCCTGAAGGATTGGGGCGATCTGCACCGGGTTGCCGGTCAACTCAGGCCGATGATCGGAGTGTCCGAGCATGCCTGGAACGTGGCTCAGGATCGTTTGGGCAAACAGGTTGCGTCAGCGGCGCTGGCGCTTGTTTTCGAGAAGCATTGTGCGGGCGAAGTTGCCTCTCCGGGTGGATACCTGCGTGGCATGGTCGAAAAAGCCGGGGCAGGGGAGTTGCATCTCGAGCGCAGCTTCTATGGCAGGCTCAGTGGGCAGGCGGCGTGATGGTACATCGGAAGGCATTCGCGGTCTTGATTGCCACATATAGTGACACTATATTACGTCAAATAAAGTGGAGCTTATCATGCAGATCGAGTCCTTTGCCGAAGGTGGTCTCTTTGCCCCGGCCCGTATCGCCGAAATCCTGCGCACGACGAAGGATGAAGTCGCGCGGACCGTCGGCCTTGGGCGTGACGCCTTGATGCGGGCCGACCGGGTGCAAAGTCCGAAAACCCAGAAACGCCTTCGCGAGATGGTTGAGATCCTGAACCGGGTCGAACCGCGCTTCGGTTCGGCCCTGATCGCCTATGCCTGGTACCGGTCGGAACCGCTGCCGGGATTTAGTGGCCTGACCGCCATGCAATTGGTGCGCGATGGGCAGGCTGAGGCGGTCATGGACTATATCGATGCCGTCGATGCAGGCGTCCACGCCTGAGGTCAAATGCGTTATCAAGGACTGCTTTATCGGGCGCTGAATCCGATCTACGCCCGTGACCCGTTGTCGGGGGAGGGCGCGCGGAAACATGGTGGGCGCTTCAATCCCAAGGGCATGCCTGCGCTCTACACGTCCCAATCGGTCATCACCGCCCTTCGCGAGGCAAACCAGGTCGGAACGCTTCAGCCGACGACACTTGTCGCCTACGAGGCCGATATCGATCCGATATTCGATGCGACCGATGCTGCAGAACTGGCAAGGTACGGATTGAGTATGGCTGACCTTGCGGCAGATGATTGGCGCACGCGCATGCTGGCCAAGGGGATGGCGCCGACCCAGGTATTGGCAGAGCGGCTCAGGGCCGCTGGATGTTTCGGGATGCAGGTTCGCTCTTTCGCAAAGGGGGCAAGTACGGCAGATCTGAATCTCGTCCTCTGGGTCTGGACATCCGGTAGCCCGTCGCGACTGCAACTTGTCGATGATGAAGGCCGGCTTAGCTGAACCGGGCGGTGCTCACGGCCCCAAGTATGGCCCCATAGCGCGGACCTTGGATCATCAAAGTCCTGAATCTGTTTTGAAGGATTGATTCAGCTTTCTGATTGGACAGTGCCTGGCGCCCGGCCCATTTTCAAGACAGGAGGTTCGCATGTCCTGTCAGTTGCTCTACCGAATCGATCCCGATCAGAACATGGCCCGGTTCTACCGGGTGGAGATCCTGTTCGAACTCTTCGGTGACATTATCGTCGAGCGCCGTTGGGGCAGGGTCGGGGGCAGGGGGCAAGGCCGGGTTATCTGCTATGCATCGATGTCATTGGCGGAGGGCGCAGCGACCGAACTGATCCGGGCAAAGATGCGGCGCGGCTATCTGGCCGCCGCCTGAACCTGCCTTTCAACCGAGCGATTGCACCGACTGCCATCGACGGGTCTGCAGTTGACAGCTGGTCATCCGCGAACGAGCCCGTCCGGGCCCATCCCGGCTTCGTAACCCGCAACGCTTTCACCCCTGATCCCGTTCTGCCGAGAGCGCGCAGCTGATCTCCTGCCGATCGTCATCACTCAGAGCCAGATTCAAAACGAGATGAATGATTTCAATCTGTTGCGATTGCCCTGGTCATGCGCCTGATATGTGCGATGAGAACCCATGCCTCTGCGCTCTCGATGGATTTCTCCCAATCCTTTGCCAGC
>NZ_JRKN01000036.1 GCF_000763905.1 Paracoccus halophilus | reverse complement strand
GCACCAATTTGTCACCCAATATGTGCACCAATACAAGCCAATTCCCACCATGCCAGCAGGATGCCGGAAGTGAATAACAGCAAAATAAATGCGTTATGCTCGAAAATCGCGGGAAAATTGGCGGAGACGAAGGGATTCGAACCCTCGAGGCGGTTTCCCGCCTGCACCCTTAGCAGGGGTGTGCCTTCGACCACTCGGCCACGTCTCCATCGCCCCGTATATGGATCGCGCTGATGGGAAACAAGGCACTTTTTGCGTGATTGATACCGTGCAGCAACCGGGACCGCGCCAGCGTTAGAAATAATAGCGCCCCGCCGGACAGGCCGGAAGTCTTTCGACAAGAGGGAGTGCGTCCCGACAACGAAATCTGCAACAACGCCAGTTCGAAGTGCCAATGAGCGGTACAGGCGATTATTACGACAATTCTGCGGTCGAGCGCCTCTTCGAGTCGCTTGTGCTCGCCATCTGACGGATGATTCCCTTCTATATCTGGACGCCACCAACAAGTGGCAAGCGCGGCCGCCAGCATCAGTTCAGTGACGCCACACGCCAGACGCTGAAAGCACTATCTATAATGCCGCCGGATCAAACAACGGGTTTCGTCGAGAGCCTGTCGCGGTTGCTGGGGTTGGGTGGGCCTGCGCCCGATTTCAGCTCCCTGTGTCGCCGTCAGAAGACTTTGAACGTGAGAAGCCTGCCGTATCGCGGCGGAACCGGCCCGCCCAGCCGCGCAATATGGCCACGACGGGGTGGATACCACCGCCGAAACCGTACCGAGAGCGAGATGACCTGCTTCAAACTCCCTGGCCAATCCCTGACGGCCCGCGATTTCGATCGCACGCCGCGGAAATCCCGATCCGCGTCGCTGTGCTCAACCGCTACACAGCCCTCGGCATAGCCGTCACAGAGCCCGCAGGATAACTCCCTCCGGAGAAAGGGCACATCTACCCATCGTCCCATTTGCGCAACAAGCCCCCTCTGCAGCGCCATATTGCGCCCCGCCCCGGCATATCGCAGAACCGCGCCCAAAGGGGGCGCATATGAAAACCGTTCTGATCACCGGCTGTTCCTCGGGCATCGGCCTTGATGCCGCGCGGCACATGCGGGCACGCGGCTGGCGCGTCATCGCCACCTGTCGCAAGCCCGAAGACATCGCCGCCCGCCGGGCCGAGGGCTTCGACACGCTGCATCTGGAACTGGCGGACGAGAACAGCGTGGCCGCCTGCGCTGAGGGCGCGCTGGCCATGGGTCCGGTCCATGCGCTGGTCAATAACGGCGCCTTCGCCATTCCCGGCGCGGTCGAGGACCTGCCGCGCGGCGCCCTGCGCGCGATCTTCGAGGCGAACCTGTTCGGCAGCCATGACCTGACCCGCCATTTCCTGCCGCATTTCCGCGAAACCGGCGGGCGGGTGGTCAATATCAGCTCGGTCCTCGGCCTCGTGGGCATCCCCTGGCGCGGCGCCTATGTGGCGACCAAATACGCGCTCGAGGGGCTGACCGACGTGCTGCGCGTCGAAATGGCCGATACCCCGGTCAAGATCATCCTGATCGAGCCCGGCCCCATCGGCACGCGCATCCGCGCCAACTCGATCCCGCATTTCGAGCGCTGGATCGACTGGCAATCGAGCCCCCGCGCGGATCAGTACCGCGACACCTTGCTGAAACGCCTCTATGACCCGGCCGTGAAAAAGGACCGGTTCGAGTTGCCCCCCTCGGCGGTCAGCGAGAAACTGGCCCACGCGCTCGAGGCGCCGCGCCCGCGGCCGCGCTATTACGTCACCCGGCCGACCCATATCGCCGGGCTCGGCCGGCGCATTCTGCCGACGCGCGCACTGGACTGGTTCGCCCGGCGCAGCTAGGGTGCAGGGCGAAAGGGCCCGCCCATGGAAAACAAACCTCTGCTCATCCTTCTGGCGATCGCCTGCCTTGCCGTCCTGGTGATCCTGGCCACCGGCATCGGCGGCTTCGCCAGAGGCGGCGAATTCAACCGCAAGCATGGCAACCGCATGATGCGCTGGCGCATCATCGCGCAGGCCATCGCGATCGCGATCTTCCTGATCTATCTGTGGGCGAGCAGCGGCTGATGGTTGTCCTGAACAAGATCTATACCCGCACCGGCGATCAGGGCGACACCGCGCTGTCGAATGGCGAGCGCGTGCCCAAGCACGCGCTGCGGGTCGAGGCCTATGGCACGGTCGACGAGCTGAACGCCACGCTGGGACTGGCCCGGCTGCACGCGCTGGACGAGATGGCCACCCGTATCGCCACGATCCAGAACGACCTGTTCGATCTGGGCGCCGATCTGTCCCGCCCGGGGATGGATCAGGATGCCGAGGCGCCTTATCCGGTCCTGCGCATCATCCAGACGCAGGTGGACCGGCTCGAGGCCGAAATCGACGCGATGAACGCCGCGCTGGCACCGCTGCGCAGCTTCATCCTGCCCGGAGGCAGCGCATTGGCCGCGCATCTGCACCTGTCGCGCACCGTCGCGCGCCGGGCGGAACGCGGCGCCGTGGCGCTTGCCGCCGCCGAAGGGGCGAATCCCGCCGCGCTGCGCTATCTCAACCGGCTGTCGGACTGGCTGTTCGTGGCCGGGCGCGTCGCCAATGAGAACGGCGCGCAGGATATCCTTTGGGTTCCAGGAGCAAGCCGATAGCGACAACTTGACGGGATCGTCGCGTAACGATGCGTAACTGTCGTTTTTTCCCTGTCAATGCAGTCAATGGCCAGCTAACAAATCCACCGAAAAGGTGACGCAACAAGAGGGAAGAGGCTCATGAAAATCCTCGTGCCGGTAAAGCGCGTGATCGACTACAACGTTAAGGCCCGCGTCAAGGCAGACGGGTCTGGCGTCGATCTTGCCAATGTCAAGATGTCGATGAACCCGTTCGACGAGATCGCCGTGGAAGAGGCGATCCGGCTGAAGGAAAAAGGCGCGGCCGAAGAGGTGATCGCGGTCAGCATCGGCGTCAGGCAGGCGCAGGAAACGCTGCGCACGGCGCTGGCCATGGGCGCCGACCGGGCGATCCTGGTGGTCGCGGCCGATGACGTGCATCAGGATATCGAACCGCTGGCGGTGGCGAAGATCCTGGCCGAGGTCGCCAAAGCCGAGGGCACCGACCTGGTGATCGCCGGCAAGCAGGCGATCGACAACGACATGAACGCGACCGGCCAGATGCTGGCGGCGCTGCTGGGCTGGGGCCAGGCGACCTTCGCCTCGAAGCTCGAGATCGACGGCGGCAATGCCAAGGTCACCCGCGAGGTGGACGGCGGCCTGCAGACGATCCAGGTCAAGCTGCCGGCGGTGATCACCGCCGACCTGCGCCTGAACGAGCCGCGCTATGCCAGCCTTCCGAACATCATGAAGGCCAAGAAAAAGCCGCTCGAGGAAAAGACGCCGGCCGATTACGGCGTCGATGCAAGCCCGCGCCTGGAAGTCGTCTCGACCCGCGAGCCCGAGGGCCGCAGCGCCGGGATCAAGGTCGGCTCGGTCGATGAGCTGGTGTCGAAACTGAAAGAAGCGGGGGTGGTGTAATGGCTGTATTGCTGCTGGGTGAAGTCACCAATGGCGAGTTGAATATCGACGCGACCGGCAAGGCCGTCGGCGCGCTGAAATCGCTGGGCGATGTGACGGTGCTCTGCGCCGGGGCATCGGCGAAAGCCGCCGCCGAAGACGCCGCGAAGATCGCCGGCGTGGCCAAGGTGCTGGTGGCCGAGGATGCGCGCTATGGCCACCGGCTGGCGGAACCGACCGCCGCGCTGCTGGTCGGCCTTGCCGGCGATTACAGCCATATCGCCGCGCCGGCGACGACGGATGCGAAAAACGTCATGCCGCGCGTGGCGGCGCTTCTGGACGTGATGGTAATCTCGGACGTGTCCGGGATCGTGGATGCCGACACGTTCGAGCGCCCGATCTATGCCGGCAACGCCATCCAGACGGTGAAATCGAAGGATGCGAAAAAGGTGCTGACCGTGCGCACCGCCAGCTTCGAGGCGGCGGGCGAGGGCGGCGCGGCGCCTGTCGCGGATGCCACGCTGGCCGACGATCCCGGCCTGTCCTCCTGGGTCGGCGACGAGGTCGCGGAAAGCGACCGGCCCGAGCTGACCTCGGCCCGGCGCGTGGTCTCGGGCGGGCGCGGCGTCGGCTCCAAGGAGCAGTTCGCGATCATCGAGAAGCTGGCCGACAAGCTGGGCGCGGCGGTCGGCGCCTCGCGCGCGGCGGTCGATTCGGGCTATGCGCCGAACGACTGGCAGGTGGGCCAGACCGGCAAGGTGGTGGCGCCCGAGCTTTATGTCGCGGTCGGCATCTCGGGCGCGATCCAGCACCTTGCGGGGATGAAGGACAGCAAGGTGATCGTGGCGATCAACAAGGACGAGGAAGCCCCGATCTTCCAGATCGCCGATTACGGATTGGTCGGTGACCTGTTCGACGTGCTGCCCGAACTGACAGAAAAGCTGTAAGCGGCAGCTTTCATTCGGATATGCCGGATATGGGGCGCGACCCCTTGTCCGGCCCTTCAGGGCCCGCCAGTTCGGCGGGCCTAGTCATAGAAATGTCATGGACATACCGGGGACATGGCGGCCGCTGGCCGTTTCCTCGCGGCGGCCCGTGACCCAGCGTGACGGCGTGCCGCACAGGGGCGATTCGACATTGAACCATCGCCACGCTTCACTCTATCCTTGGGCCGATCTTGCAAGGGGAACCGGGAAAATGGCTATTCAATCCGTGGGCGTGATCGGCGCTGGACAGATGGGCAATGGCATCGCCCATGTCTTCGCTCTGGCAGGCTATGATGTGCTGATGACCGATGTTTCGCGCGATGCGCTGGACAAGGCGGTCGCATTGGTCGACCACAACCTGGAACGGCAGGTCGGCCGCGAAAAGATCTCGGCTGCCGAAAAGGCCGCCGCGATGGCCCGAATCAAGACCACCATGACATTGGCCGATCTGGGCAAGACCGATCTGGTCATCGAGGCCGCAACCGAACGCGAGACCGTCAAGCAGGCCATATTCGAGGACCTGCTGCCGCATCTGAAACCGAACACCATCCTGACCTCGAACACCTCGTCGATCTCGATCACGCGGCTGGCCAGCCGCACCGACCGGCCGGAAAAATTCATGGGTTTCCACTTCATGAACCCGGTTCCGGTCATGCAGCTGGTCGAACTGATTCGCGGCATCGCCACCGATCAGGAAACCTATGAGACCCTGCTGGAGGTCGTCGAAAAGATCGGCAAGACCGCCGCCAGCGCCGAGGATTTCCCGGCCTTCATCGTCAACCGCGTCCTGATCCCGATGATCAACGAGGCGGTCTATACGCTGTACGAGGGCGTCGGTTCGGTCAAATCCATCGACCAGTCGATGAAGCTGGGCGCCAACTGGCCCATGGGGCCGCTGGAACTGGGCGATTTCATCGGGCTGGACACCTGTCTGGCGATCATGAGCGTGCTGCATGACGGGCTGGCCGATACGAAATACCGGCCCTGCCCGCTGCTGGTGAAATATGTCGAGGCCGGCTGGCTGGGTCGCAAGACCGGGCGCGGCTTCTACGATTATTCCGGCGAAACGCCGGTGCCGACGCGCTGAGGCGAAACGGGGCCCTGCCCCCGCCCCTTCGTCACCCCGCAAGGGGTGACGCCTCTCGGCCGAACTGATCGCGGCGCGATTTCCGGCATCCCCGGCAGCGCGGACAATTCCAATATCTGCGCACGCTTGCAATCCCCGCCGGAATCTTCGATTTCGACATCCGGCCGAATGCCGACGGGCCGAAACGCCCGGTCGCCGACATGTCGTTGGCGAGGTCGGATCAAGGCATGAACCGCGCCCGTCCCGGCAACCGGAACGGGCCTTTTGGAGTGATCGTTCATGTTGCTGGGATTTCTTCTGTTCTATGTCGGCGCGGTCCTGTTCCTGAACGGGCTGTGGCTGATGGGCCGGATCGCGGATCGCGAAATCGTGGTCATCAATGTCGTGTCCGGTCTGGTCGCGGCCGGGGTGGTCATCGACGGGGCCTTCGGGTCCGGAGCCAGCCCGGACACGATCCGGGACGCCGCGCTGACCCTGATGTTCAGCACCACCTATCTGTGGGTCGCCCATAACCGCATGGCAGCGGTCGATGGCCGCGGCCTGGGCTGGTTCAGCCTGTTCGTGGCGATTACCACGGTTCCGGTATTCCTGCGCGCGATCGCCACGGCCGGCTCCACGACCGATCTGTGGCTGGCCGTGAACTGGCTGGTCTGGGGCGTGCTGTGGTTCATGTATTTCCTGCTGCTGGCGCTTGGCCGGCCGATCCTGCGGCAAACCGCCTGGGTGACGCTGCTGACCGGGATATTCACCGGCTGGCTGCCGGGTTTCCTGCTCCTGGACGGCCTGATCTAGAAAGGGCGCGATTTCCCGGCCCATGATCTCAACTGCCCTGCGCGCCGAGGACGATCTTGCCGGTCGTGGTCATCGGCATTTCCGCGATCTCCGGTCAGCGGCCAGCGGCCAGCACGTTGGCCAGCACGTTGGCCAGCTGGTTCGACCGCCCGCAGCATGCCGAAATCATGCTCCCGGCTGTCGCCACGCGAATCGACCTCGATAATGGCCGGCCGCGAGGGATCGCGCTCGGCCCATTTGTCGCAGGTATCGGTGCCGATATTGTCGTATTCGGGAATATGCCATTTGAAAGAGCGGCGGATTTCGTTGAAATCACCGCCGGCCGCTGACATCGGCAATTCCCCATGCGCCATGGCGCCCCTCCGGCGGCAAGCTTCGGGCAGGGCGGGGCCGCGCGTCAAGCGGCAGTTCACAGTTGACGCCACGGCATGCCGGCCGGCGGCAAAGGCGGGCCCCGACGCCATTGACAAGCGCCCTGCGGGCCAGAACACTCCCCCCAAAACTGCAGCAGAGGGGAGAGCATGATTTCCGTCATCGACTGGATCAACGAGGCGGTGGGCCGCGCCGTGTCCCTGCTGGCCGGCGTCTTCGCGGCGATCATCATCTATGACGTGTTCATGCGCTATGTGCTGAACGCGCCGACGCTGTGGGGCTTTGATCTGACCAAGATGATCTATGCCTTTTATTTCATCATGCTGGGCGGATACACGCTGCGCCATCAGGCCCATGTCAAGGTGGACCTGCTGACCGCGGTGATGTCGCCGGGCCTGCGCCGCTGGGTCGAGATCGCGGGCTATGTGATCTTCTTTCTGCCCTTCAGCATCGTCTTCGCGCTTTACAGCTGGCAGTTCGGCCTGCGCTCGCTGGCGCAGGGGGAAAAGACCTATGGCGCGGTGCAGATGCCGGTCTATCCGATCAAGCTGGCGATGGGGGTGGCGGCGCTGCTGCTGCTGATCCAGGGGATTTCCGAATTGCTGAAACTGATCCTGCACCGCACCGATCACCTTGCCCCGATGGAGCCGGGCGATGTTCGCTAGTTTCATCGACGCCTCGATCGGCAAGCTGAACCTGGCGCTTGGCTGGATGGCGATTCCCGGGCTGGACGGCAGCGCCATCGCGCTGATCATGGCCGGGCTCCTGGTGCTGGGCCTGTTCATGGGCCATCCGCTGGCCTTCGTTCTGGGGGGTACGGCGGTGCTCGGCGCATTCATCGCCGGCAAGCCGATGGTGCTGGGCATCACCATCAACCGCATCTATGGCGATGTGCTGGACAATTTCACCCTGATCGCGATTCCGCTTTTCGTGCTGATGGCGCGATTCCTGTCGGACAGCGGCGTCACCGACAAGATGTTCGAGGCGCTGCGCCACCTGATGGCCAAGGTCCGGGGCGGGCTGGGGCTGGCGGTGGTGTTCATCTCGATCCTGCTGGCCGCGACGACCGGCATCATCGGCGCCTCGATCACGGTGATGGGCGTCATGGCGCTGAAACCGATGCTGAATTACGGCTATGACAAGCGGCTGACCACCGGGCTGATCGGCGCCTCGGGCTGTCTGGGCATCCTGATCCCGCCCTCGATCATGCTGATCCTGATGGCCTCCTACGCGCCGGGCCTGTCGGTCGGCGAGCTGTTCGCCGGCGCCATGCTGCCGGGCATCCTGCTGGGCGTGATGTATGGCATCTATGTCTATCTGCTGGCCGTCATCCGCCCCAACCTGGCGCCGCGCGTCGCGGAAAGCGAACAGATCTCGCGCGCCGAGATGTGGCGCATGCTGATCGTCGAGGCGGTGCCGCCGCTGATCCTGATCCTGGGCATCCTGGGCTCGATGCTGCTCGGCATCGCCACCGCGACCGAGGCCTCGGCCATCGGCGCGCTGCTGGCGCTGCTGATCGTGATTTCGCGCGGCCGCTTCACCTGGGCGAATTTCTACAACGCGTTTCTGGAGACCGGCCGCACATCGGCGATGATCCTGTTCATCGTCGTCGGCGCCACCGCCTTTACCGGGGTGTTCAACATAACCGGCGGGCTGTCTGCCACGCAGAACCTGATCCGCGGCCTGGCCGAGGACCCGAACGCGCTGCTGGTCGTCATGCTGGCGGCGGTCTTCGTGCTGGGGATGTTCCTGGACTGGACCGGAATCGTGCTGCTGTGCTTTCCGATCTTCCTGCCGATCGTCAACGAGATGCAGATCAGCCCGCTATGGTTCGTCGTGCTGATGGCGGTGGTGCTGCAGACCAGTTTCCTGTCGCCGCCCTTCGGCTATGCGCTGTTCTACATGCGCGCGATCTCGCCGCCCGAGGTCAGCACCGCCGACATCATCCGCGGCGTCGCGCCGTTCATCGTCATGGTGCTGATGGTCTGCGGGCTGATCGTGCTGTTTCCAGAACTGGTCACATGGTTGCCAGATACGCTTTATCGAAGCTGACAAGGAGGAAGCTATATGTTTGCGAAATACCTGATGGGGGCCGCGACGGCGGCCGTGCTGGCCGGCCCGGCGATGGCCGAGAACTGGACCATGACCACGACCTGGCCGTCATCGCTGGAACTGATCGAGATCGACAAGAAATTCGTCGAGATCGCGAATGCGCTGATCGATGACGAGGATCTGACCATCGAATTCTTTGATGGCGGCAGCCTGGTCCCGGCGGGCGAGGTCTTTGGCGCGGTCGAATCCGGCACCATCCAGGCCGGCGGCGACTGGCCGGGCTACTGGGCCGGCCGCGACGCGGCGTTTTCGCCGCTGGCCACCACCGCCAGCCTGTTCAACGCGGTCGATTACGTGAACTGGATCAAGGGCTGGGGCGGCGCCGAGATCTATAACGAGGTCTATGGCAAATTCGGCATGGTCTATCTGCCCTATGGCGTGACCAATAACGAATCCGGCTTCCGCACCGTCTCCAAGGCGGTCCGCACCACCGAGGATCTGCAGGGCCTGCGGCTGCGCGTCTCGGGGCTGGAACAGGGCAAGCTGCTCGAGAAACTGGGCGGCAGCCAGGTCAGCATGGCCGGCGGCGAGATCTATCAGTCGCTGGAGCGCGGCGTGATCGACGGGGCCGAGTTCTCGACCCCGAACGTGGACCTGTCGGGCGGCTTCGATCAGGTGACCAAATACTGGTCGACGCCGGGCTGGCACCAGTCCTCGTCGATCTTCGGCGTGATGATCAACAAGGCCGCCTGGGACGCGCTGTCGCCCGAAAATCAGGAGCGGCTGAAAGTTGCCGCCGACGCCACCCTGCTGTGGTCGCTGGCCAATACCGAAAAGCGCGCGACCGAGGCCTATCAGAAGTTCCAGGAGGCCGGGACCGAGATCACCCGTCTGGACGACGCCACGCTGGAAAACATCCAGAACATGGCCAATGAGACCATCACCGAGGTCGCCTGCGACAACCCCAGCTCGGCCAAGGTCTATGCCTCGATGCTGGGCTATCTGCAGGATTACAGCAAATGGCGCGATGCCTCGGCGCCGTTCAACCTGGGCCGCACGCCCCAGGGCCCGGATCTGGCGCGGATCCAGGAATGCGCCGGCGGCTGACCGCCGCGCCCGCCACGCCACGGCATGACATTCGGCAATCTGGCAGAGGGGCGCATGGCGCCCCTCTGTTTTGTTTCGACGCAAGGGAAATCCGGAAACGGTACTTGCGGCGCCGTTCCGCTGCTGTTTAACCTGATACTGAACGCGATTCAGAGTTTGCCGTCATCGCAATGATGGCGAATTACGGCAAACTCTGGCCAGGAACCTGACGCGCCGCCGCCATGGCGCCGGATTATCAAGGGCAGGATCAGATGCAACCGAGGACTCGCAGGAACATGTTTCTATTCAAGAACGCCGTCGCCGACCGCGACAGGGGGCGTCGCGCGCAGCTGCATCCGTCCAGAGGAAAGCTTGCGATCGCGATCGCCTTTTCCGCCGTCGCGATGCTGACCGCCAATCCGGCCGCGGCGCAGACGGCGCCGGCCGTCGTGGTCGCCGCGGCGGAAATGCGCGACCTGCGACAGGCCGCGACCTTTACCGGCCGGGTCATCTCGCTTCAGAAGATCGACGTGATCGCGCGCGTTCCCGGCTATGTCGAGGAAATCGGCTTTACCGAGGGCGAGCTGGTCGAACAGGGCAGCACACTGTTCCTGATCGAGGACGACGCCTATGTATCCAGCGTGCAGCAGGCCGAGGCGGCGATCAAGGCCGCCGAGGCCGCGCTGCGCCTGGCCGAAATCGAAAAGGACCGGCGCTCGCAACTGGTTCAGCGCAATGCCGTCGCCCAGTCCGAGCTGGATTTCGCCACCGCAAGCTATGACGAGGCCGCGGCCCAGCTTGCCGCGCGGGTGGCGCAAAAGGCGGATGCCGACCTGAACCTGTCCTATACCCGCATCGAGGCGCCCTTCGCCGGCATCGTCGGCCTGTCGGTTCCCGATGTCGGCGCGCTGGTCGGGCCGCAAAGCGGGGCGCTGACCACGCTGACCTCGCTCGATCCGATCAGCGTCGAGTTCCCGGTCGCCAGTTCGATCTATCTCAACTATCGCAAGCAGGTCGAAGCCACCGGCGGCAGGCCCGCCGATGTGACCATCACCCTGCCCAATGGCGATGTCTTCGACCAGAAGGGCCGGATCGACTTCGTGTCCAGCCAGGTCGATACCAGCACCGATACGGTCCGCATCCGGGCACTGTTCGACAATCCCGAAAAAAGGCTTCTCGACGGGGCGCTTGTCCGGGTCGGCCTGACCGGCTCGGAGCCCGAGATGGCGCTGAGCGTGCCGACGCAGGCGCTGCAGCGCGATCAGCTGGGCTATTACGTGCTGGTCGTCGATGGCGAAGCCAAGGTCGAGCAGCGCCGCGTCGATGTCGCCCATAGCGTCGAGGGGTTCTCGGTGATTTCCGGCGGGCTGGAGACCGGCGAGCAGGTCATCACCGAGGGCCAGAACAAGGTCCGGCCGGGCATCACGGTCGACGCTGCCCTCGCGGCGGAGGGCTGACGTCGTGTTCTCATCCCTGTTCATCAGCAGGCCGCGTTTTGCGGCGGTCATCTCTATCGTTCTGACGCTGGCCGGGCTTATCGCGCTGACGCGCATCCCGATCGCCCAATATCCCAATATCGTGCCGCCGCTGGTCACCGTGTCGGCCTTTTATCCCGGCGCCAGCGCCGAGGTGGTCGAACAGACCGTGGCGCAGCCGATCGAGGGCCAGGTGATCGGCGTCGATGACATGCTTTACATGAAATCGACCAGCGGCGCGGATGGCTCATACCGGCTGGTGGTCAGCTTTGCCGTCGGCACCGATCCCGACATTGCCACGGTCAACGTGCAGAACCGGGTGGCGCTGGCCGAGGCCGGCCTGCCCGCCGAGGTCCGCGCCACCGGCGTCAGCGTCAAGAAACAGTCCACCGCGCTGATGCAGCTGATCGCCATCTATGCCGAGGAAGGGGCCGAGGACCGGGTCGACGATCTGGTGCTGACCAATTTCACCAATATCAACGTCCTGGACGAGATCAAGCGGGTTCCCGGCGTCGGCGACGCCTCGCTTTACGGGGCGCGCAACTATTCGATGCGGGTCATTCTGGACACGGACCGGCTGACCAACCTGCAACTGACGCCGGCCGATATCCTGGCCGCGCTGCAATCGCAGAACGTGCAGGCGGCGATCGGGCGGGTGGGCGCGCAGCCCATGGATGCCGATCCCAACCTGCAGCTGAACATCCAGACGACAGGTCGCCTGACCGAGCCCGAGGAATTCGCCAATATCGTCGTCCGCGCCAATCCGGACGGCAGTTTCGTGCGCGTGCGCGACGTGGCCGAGGTCGAGCTGGGCGCCGCGAACTATGACGGTCTGGGCCGGTTCAACGGCGCGCCGGTGGCGCTGATCGGCACCTTCCAGTCGCCGGGCGCCAACGCGCTGCAAGCCGCCGAGGGCGTGCGCGAAACAATGGAGCGGCTCTCCGAGCGCTTCCCCGACGGCATCACCTATGAAATCGGCTACGACACCTCGGAATTCGTCGTCGCCAGCGTCGAGAACGTCGTCGATACGCTGATCGAGGCCTTTGTGCTGGTGATCATCGTGGTGTTCCTGTTCCTGGGCAATGCGCGGGCGACGCTGGTGCCGCTGTTTGCGGTTCCGGTGGCGCTGATCGGCACCTTCGCGGTGATGTCCGCGCTTGGCTATTCGCTGAACACCGTGTCGCTGCTGGCGCTGGTTCTGGCCATCGGCATCGTCGTCGACGATGCCATCGTGGTGGTCGAGAACGTCGAGGCGGTGATGGAGCGAAACCCCGGCATGTCGGCGGCCGATGCCGCGCGTGAGGCGATGGGCGAGATCACCGGCGCGATTCTGGCGATCACGCTGGTGCTGCTCTCGGTCTTTGTCCCGGTCGCCTTCATCCCCGGCCTCAGCGGCGAACTGTTCCGACAGTTCGCGGTCGCGGTCTCGGTGTCGATGGTGCTGTCTGCGATCAACGCGCTGACCCTCAGCCCGGCGCTGTGCGGCATCCTGCTCAAGCCCCATCACGGTCCCAAGCGCGGCATCCTGGGCTGGATCTCCAACCGCATCGACTGGGCCCGCGACGGCTATGCCCATATCGCCGGCGCCATCGCCCGGCGCGCGGTGCTGGGGCTGGTGCTGCTGGCGGTCGGCTTCGGCCTGGTCGGCGCGCTGTTCCAGGCGGTTCCGACGGGCTTCCTGCCGGCCGAGGATCAGGGCGCCTATATCGTCGAGGCGCGGCTGCCCGAAGGCGCATCGCTGAACCGTACCGAAGAGGTCATGGACCGCCTGTCCGAGCGTCTGAGCGAGATCGAAGGGGTCGAGAACGTCCTGACCGTTGCCGGCTACAGCTTCCTCGACGGTCTGGCCAAGCCCAACGGCGGCTTCGTGACCGTGACCATGCTGCCCTTTGAAGAGCGGGCGGGCAAGGATTCGGAAAGCGTCTTTGCCGCGATCCGGGAAACCACCGAGCTGGGCGCCGGCATCCGCGAGGCGCAGATCATTGCGCTGAACCTGCCGCCGATCATCGGCCTGGGCACCGGCGACGGCTTTGAATACCAGTTGCTGGATTTCCAGGGCGGCACGCCGACGGATCTGTCGGCGGTGGCCTCGGGCCTCGCCATCGCGGCCAATGGCAACGAACAGCTTGGCCCGACCTTCACCACCTATGCCGCAAATGCGCCGCAGCTTTTCCTGGATATCGACCGCGAGCGGCTGCAGACGCTGGGCGTTTCGGTCAGCGATCTGTTTGGCGCGCTGCAGGGCACTTTCGGCCAGATCTATGTCAATGACTTCAACCTGTTCGGCCGGGTCTGGCAGGTCAACATGCAGGCCGCCCAGTCCGACCGCGACTCGATCAACGATATCGGCCGGCTGAACGTGCGCAACCGCGACGGCAAGCTGGTCCCGGTCGCCGCCGTCGCCACGCCGCGGGTCATCCTGGGTCCGCAATCCATCGTGCGCTACAACAACTATCGCTCGGTGACGATCAATGGTGGCCCGGCCGAGGGCGTCTCCTCGGGCGCGGCGCTGCTCGCGATGGAAGAGGTTTCGGCCGAGACGCTGCCCGACGGTTATGGCTATGACTGGACCGGCACCGCGGTGCAGGAAAAAGAGGCCGCCGGACAGACCGGCCCGATCCTGGTGATGGCGATCATCTTCGCCTATCTGTTCCTGGTCGCGCTTTACGAAAGCTGGACGATCCCGGTGCCGGTGCTGCTGTCGGTGGTGTTCGGCGTGGCGGGGGCGCTGGCCTCGATCATCGCGGCGGGGCTGTCGTTCGACATCTATGCCCAGATCGGCCTGATCGTGCTGATCGCGCTGGCGGCCAAGAACGCGATCCTGATCGTGGAATTCGCCAAGGCGCATCGCGAATCCGGCGAGGATATCCTGACCTCGGCGGTCGAGGGCGCCCGGGCACGATTCCGCGCCGTCATGATGACCAGCTTCGCCTTTATCGCCGGCCTGCTGCCGCTGGTCTTTGCCGAGGGCGCCAGCGAGCTCAGCCGGCGTGCGGTCGGCACCGGGGTCGCGGGCGGCATGGCCGTGGCCTCGATCATCGGCATCTGCGTCATTCCCGCGCTCTACGTCATCTTCCAGAAGATGCGCGAGGCCGCGCATCGCCGGATGGGCGGCTCGGCGGCGCCCGAAAAGTCCGAATGAAAGCGCGCCGGCGGGTCCAGCAGCGACCCGCCGGCAGCGTAAACCTTTTGACAGATTGACATATCCGATTCCCGAGTGGAAAACTCAGGCATCCGCCCGGGCGGCTGGCCCGCGCGCAATGCCGATGGACGGCCGGCGACGGGTCGGGGCTGCTTGCCCGCCGATCGCGCCGGTCATGACGCAACGAATGATCGAGGAGGCACTCGATGAAACCGACCCTTACCGCAATCCTGATGACCGGCACCTTGCTGGCCGGACCGGCGCTGGCCGTCGAACAGGCCGATGTCGTCAGGACCTATGCCGATATTGCCGCCGCCGGTTACACCGACAGCCTGACCTCGGCGCAGACGCTCAGGACCGCGATCGATGCGCTGATCGCCACCCCTTCCGAGGAAACGCTGCAAGCCGCCAGGGACGCCTGGATCACCGCCCGCGTGCCCTATCAGCAGACCGAGGCCTATCGTTTCGGCAATGCCATCGTCGATGACTGGGAGGGCATGGTGAATGCCTGGCCGCTGGACGAAGGGCTGATCGACTATGTGGACGACGCGCTTTACGGCGGCCCGTCCGAGGAAAACCCGCTCTCCACCCTGAACGTGATCGCCAATCCCGGCTTCAGGATCGGCGCGACCGATGTCGATGCCACGACGATCACAGCCGATACGATCCGCACCCTGCACGAGGCGGACGGGATCGAGGCGAATGTCGCCTCGGGCTATCACGCCATCGAATTCCTGCTTTGGGGTCAGGACCTGAACGGCACCGAACCGGGCGCCGGCGCGCGCCCCTATACCGATTACGTCCAGGGCGAGGGCTGCACCGGCGGCAATTGCGACCGGCGCGGGCAATATCTGACCGCCGCGACCGAATTGCTGATCAGCGACCTGCAGGACATGGCCGACAGCTGGGCCGAGGGTGGCGCCGCCCGCGCCGCCGTGACCGAGGACCCGGCCAAGGGCATCACCGCCATGCTGACGGGCATGGGCAGCCTGTCCTATGGCGAACTGGCGGGCGAGCGGATGAAGCTGGGCCTGATGCTGAACGACCCCGAGGAAGAGCATGACTGCTTTTCGGACAATACCCAGAACAGCCACTATTATGACGGGCTGGGCATCCGCAACGTCTATCTGGGCAGCTATACCCGGCCCGACGGCTCGGTCGTCGAGGGGCCGTCGCTCTCTGACCTCGTCGCCGAGGTCGATCCGGCGGTGGACAGCCAGCTCAAGGCGGAACTGGATGACAGCGTCGCCAAGCTGGCCGCACTGAAAGCGGCCGCCGATGGCGGTTTCGCCTATGACCAGATGCTCGCGCCCGGCAATGCCGAGGGCGAGGCGCTGATCATGGACGCGGTGAATGCGCTGGTCACGCAGACCGCCTCGATCCAGCGGGCCGTGGGCGCGCTGGATGGCGCCGAGATCGCATTCGAGGGCTCGGATTCGCTGGATAACCCGGACGCGGTCTTCCAGTAATCCCGCCGCCCGAACGAACGGCAAGGGGCGGCTCGGCCGCCCCTTTTTCGGTGCCGGCGCGCCGGGTTTTGCCAAAAGCAGTCAAACAGGCCAGAATGCCCGCGCCGTCGCCATGCGACCCTGGAATATTACGCGATATCATGCGCCTGCCAAAAATCCTGACGACCCTCAAGACCTATGATTCGCGTCAGTTCGGCGCCGATCTGATCGCCGGCGTGACGGTGGCCATGGTGGCGCTGCCGCTCAGCCTTGCGATTGCGATCGCCTCGGGGGCGGAGCCGGCCAAGGGCGTGATCACCGCCATTGTCGCCGGCTTCATGATTTCCGCGCTAGGCGGCAGCCGCGTGCAGATCGGCGGCCCGACCGGGGCCTTTATCGTCGTGGTCTTTGGCGTCATCGCGGAACACGGCTATGACGGGCTGGTGCTGGCGACGCTGATGGCGGGGTTCATCCTGCTGGCGGCGGGCTGGTTCCGGCTGGGGCGGCTGATCGGCTATATCCCCGAGGCGGTGATCAACGGCTTTACCATCGGCATCGCCATCATTATCGCGACCAGCCAGATCGGCGATTTCCTGGGGCTGGAAACCGGCCCGCTGCCGGCCGCCTTTCTGGAAAAGCTGCCGGTGCTGTGGCAGGCGCGCGCGAGCCTCAGCCTGCCGGCGCTTGGCATCGCGCTGCTGGCTTTGGGGCTGATCGTCGCCCTGCGCCGTCTGAGCCCGCGCTTTCCGGGCCTGATCGTGGCGGTGGCGCTGGCCTCGGCCCTGGTCGCGGTGCTGGGATGGGATGTCGAAACCATCCGTTCGCGCTTTGGCGAATTGCCCGCGACGCTGCCGGCGCCGGTCCTGCCCGAATTTAGCTGGGCGCGCTTTGCGGAACTGTTCCCCTCGGCCGTGGTGATCGCGTTTCTGGCCGGGATCGAATCGCTGCTGTCGGCCATGGTGGCCGACCGCATGATCCAGGGCCAGCACCGGCCCAATGCCGAACTGACCGCGCAGGGCGCGGCGAATATCGCCTCGGCCCTGTTCGGCGGGCTGCCCGCGACCGGGGCGATCGCGCGCACCGCGACCAATGTCCGCGCCGGCGGCCAGACCCCGGTCGCGGGCATAATCCATGCGCTGACCATACTGCTGATCATGCTTCTGGCCTCGGATCTGGCCGGTTACATGGCGATGCCGGCATTGGCGGCGCTGCTGGTCATTACCGCCTGGAACATGAGCGAGCCGCAGAAATGGGCCGAATATGCCCGCGCCCGGCCGACCGACCGGATGCTGCTGGTGCTGACCATGGTGCTGACCGTGCTGATCGACCTGACGGTCGCCATCGGCGTCGGGGTCGGGATCGGTCTGGCGCTGCGCCTTGGCCGCGCGACATCGGTGGAAAGCGACTGGACGCCGCCCGAAAGGTAACGCCGCAAGACCCGGCCCTTACCCCAGGGCCACCAGATGATTGTCCCAGGCCAGATCGAAACGTTGCAGCGGGCGCAGCCCCTCGGCCCCGATGCGGCTGACCGCGCCGGTGCCGTCGGTGATCATCAGCCCGTCTGGCAGCGCCGCCACGCCCGAGGCATCGGTGCGCCGGATCGCCCGCAGGAAACCGCCCCGGCCATCAAACAGATGCACCACCCCGCCGGGCGGAGAGGTCAGCGCGATGCGGTCGCCGCTCCAGGCGATCGAGCCGGCATAGCCCTGCATCGCCCAGGCCTCGGACTCGTCGGGCGGGCAAAGCCGCGCCGCCTCACCGCGCCGGTGCAGACCCAGAAGCGGCACCGGCTCGGCCGGGTCCCCCTCCCATTGCATGGCAAAGGCGACCTCGCCATCGGGGCCAGGCGCAAGGTGGCGGATGGAGAGCTGGTGATGCTCGGCACCCAAATCGACCTGCTCCAGCAGCCTGCCCTGCGGGTCCAGATAGGTCAGGCTGGGCCGCATCCGGTCGATATTCAGCTTGCGCCGGTCGCCGGGATCGGTGCGGATGCCGCCATTCGCGACCACCAGAACGCCATCGGGCAGGCGCCGCAGCTCATGCGGGCCGATGCCGCCGCTGGGCAGTTCCGCGATCCGGGCATAGTTTCCGGCCGCGTCCCAGATGCCCAGCCGGCCCTCGCTCGTTTCGGCCACCACCTCGGATGTGTAAAGCACCGCGCCGTCCTCGGAAAACGCGCCATGGCCGTTGAACTGTCGCCCGCCGGGCGGTGTCAGGCGATGCGCGACCAGCCCGCGCGCGCAGTCGATGACCAGCGCAAAGCTGCCCGGGCGGCGGGCAAAGGCCACCGCCTCGGGGCGGGCCGGATGGGCGGCGGCGGCATGGCCACGCGCGGGCAGCGGGACCGAAAACACCGCCTCGCCCCGCAGGTCCAGACCGTAAAGCACGAAATCATCGCCCCGTTTCGCCGCCGCCAGAAACGACGGGCTGCCGGCATCGGCCCAGGTCAGGCGCGGCACCGTCAGCGCCGCCGCCAGTGACGCCATGAATCCCCGCCTTGTCGCCATCCTCAGTCCCCGTCCGCCGAGTTGAAGCCGATACTTACACCAAGCTTGCCGCCGACCTCGGCCAGCGCGGTTTCGCGCGCGGTGCGGACCCGCTGCAACAGGCTTTCGGCGCGCACATAGCCCTGCGGATCGGTGATCCCGGCGAAAACCGGGTCGTCAAGCGCGCGCGCGTCGGCGATGGCCTGCCCGATATCGGCCCGGGTCTCGGGGACGTCGCCCGCCAGCGCCGTGGCAAAGTCCAGAAGCGCCTGCAGCGACAGTTCGACATTGCGCAGCGACCGCCCCGAGGCGCGCGCCTCGGCCCGTTCCGGGCGCGGCCGCTCGAACGTCGCCAGCGGCCGCGCCAGCCGCCGGTCGGCGATGAATTCCAGACCGGTCATGAACTGCGTGAACAGCGCCTGCTGCGCCTCGGCCGGCGACAGGAAGCGGTCATTGCCGGGCTGGCCGGCGCTCAGCAATTCCTGCGCGAAACCATCGCGCCAGCCCTGATCGATCTCGGTCGCCATGCGCGCCAGATCGGCGGCGGTGGCGCGGATCAGCGCGCAGGCATAGTCGCCCTCGGGCGGCGCGTCCGGGTAAAGCAGACGCTCAAGCCCGAACAGGCCGCGCAGCGCGACCGAGCTTTCCGCGAAGCGCGCGGGGTCGTTCACCACCGGGTCCTCGGTCGCCAGCATGCGGCGCTGCTGGCGCGCGCCGATGCCCTTGGGGTCGGGCCAGAAGGCGATGGCGAGATTGCGCCCGCCCTCCTCGCCCGGGCCGAGGTTCAGAAAGCCGACGCGCAGCCAGACGTCAAAGGTCTCGTTCCATGACCGGCGCAATTCCTCACTGTCGCAAGTCCGCGCGGCGGTCTCGGCAAGCGCCCCTGCGGCTTCGCGAAAGGCGGCCAGATCGGGCAGGATGCGCTGGTCGATCACTGATGCCACATCCGCCTGCGCCGGCGAGGCGAGGGAAAGGGCCAAGGCAAGGGCCGGGGCCAGAAGGATATTGACAAGGCGCATTAAAGGCTTCCCAGAAATTCAAGCACCGCGTCGCGGTCGGCTTTTTCCATTCCGGCAAAGGCATCGCGAGCGGCCTGCGCCTCGCCCCCGTGCCACAGGATCGCTTCGGTCAGGTTACGCGCCCGGCCGTCGTGGAGAAATTCGGTATGGCCCGAGACGGTCTGCGTCAGCCCGATCCCCCAAAGCGGCGGCGTGCGCCATTCGCGGCCCGAGGCGCGGCCCTCGGGGCGGTTATCGGCCAGCCCCTCGCCCATGTCGTGCAGCAGCAGGTCGCTATAGGGCCAGATCAGCTGAAAGCTCTGCTCGGGCTGGTCCTTGAGCCGATGGGTAACGAATTTCGGCACATGGCAGGAGATGCAGCCGGTCTGATAGAACAGCTGCTTGCCGCGCAAAACCTGCGGGTCGTCGGGATTGCGCCGCTCGGGCACGGCAAGGTTGCGCGAATAAAAGGCCACCAGATCCAGGCTTTCGCGGTCCACCTCGAGCCCGTCGCGGGCATCAGGCTCCTGCCCCACAGGCTGGCTGCGGCAATCGGCCTGCGCTGTCATGCATTCGCCATAGGGATCGGGATGCAGCGGCGTCGACAGGCCCATATCGCCGGAAAAGGCGGCGGCGGATTGTTCCTTGACGGTGGGCGTGCCGCCCTTGAGCCCGAAACGCCCCAGCATCGGCACGCCGAACTCGGCCGAGGGCACGATGCTGGGCCGGCCGGAAATGCCGTCGCCATCGGCATCGCCGGGATCGGCATTCGCCAGGATATCGCCCGCCGGGATCGCCTCGAGCAGACCCAGCCCGATCATCTGCGGCGCGACGCGCGGCGACAGCATCAGATCGGGCGAAGGCGGGCCATAGCCGGGATCGGCCATGCTGTAGACGGGCTTGCGCAGCGTGACGATGGTACCGTCGCCCAGCGTCACCGGCAGATCCTCGTATTCGATCACCATCTGCCCCTCGGCCGGCAAGCCGTTCGAGGCGAAATCCTGCAATTGCCCGCCATAGGTCGGATCGGGCTGCGTCGCCAGCCATTCCGCGATATCGCCGGGCGCCGGGCCGCCGGGGACCGAGACGCGCAGGAACATCGACACGGCAGCCTCGCCGGGGGCGGGCACATGGCCGCGCCCGTCCTTGAGGTGACAATCCTGACAGGCGCGCGCGTTGTAAAGCGGCCCCAGCCCGTCCGAACCCTTGGTCGAGGCGGGCGCCGCCACCCAGGTCTTGCGAAACAGCCCGTTGCCCAGCTTGAAATCCATCTCGCGCTCAAAGGGCATATTGCCGGAAAGCTGGGAAAACGCATCGGCCGTATCGCGCACCCGGACCGAGGCGGCGCCGCCGGGCTTGGTCTCGAACCGCTCGGCGGCGGTGAAATCAAGGGTCGGGGCGGTGACCGCCCCGATCCGCGCCTGTTCGCTGGCGGTGCGCGGGATCACCTGCAGGTGGCGGTCATCCAGTTCCTGCGCCTGCAAGGGCAAGGCGGCGGGCAGCGCAAGGCAGGCGGCAAGGGCAAGGCTGTGGAGCGCGGTTGTCATCACGGGCCGGTCATGGTTCCCGAGTTTATTACTCTGGTTTGCCCGCCGGGCCAAGGCCGCTCTCCGGGGCAGTTTGTCCCACCCCGCCCGGCATCAGCTTGTGGCAGTGGCCCGGCGGACCTGCCGGCCGCGATGGACAAAGGCCGCGACGAAGACCGCCGTCAGGATCAGCACGATGGTCGCGGCGGGCGAGCTGTTGAAGTGAAAGCTGAAATAGACCCCGCCCAGCGTGCCGAACATGCAGACCGCGACCGCGACCACCAGCATGCGACCAAAGCTGCGCACCAGCAGAAAGGCGATGGCGCCGGGCGCGATCAGCAGCCCGATGGCGAGGATCAGTCCGGTCGCGGTCAGCGTCGCCACGATGGTCAGCGACAGCGCGGTCAGCATGCCGTAATGCAGCAGCCCCACCGGCAGGCCCGAGGCCCGCGCCTGCGCCGGGTCGAAGGCATGCAGCATCAGGTCCTTCCATTTCAGCAGCAGCGCGGCGGAAACGCCCAGGGCGATCAGCCCGGTGGTCCACAGATCGCGCGCGCCGACGCCCAGCAGGTTGCCGAACAGGATCTTGTCCAGATGCATGTCCGACGGGATCGAGGTGTAAAGCACGATGCCCAGCCCGAACATGCCGGAAAACACCACGCCCATCACCGTGTCCTGCTTGACGCGGCTGTTATCCGACAGATAGCCGGTCGCCAGCGATGTGATCATGCCGGCGCCGAACGCGCCCAGGATCAGCGGAAAGCCGAAGATATAGGCCAGCACCACGCCGGGCAGAACCGCATGGCTGACCGCGTCGCCCATCAGTGCCCAGCCCTTGAGCACCAGAAAGCACGACAGCAGCGCGGTCGGCACCGCGATGATCGCCGCCATCAGGAACGCATCCTGCATGAAGGCAAAGCGGAACGGCAGCAGCAGGCTCTCGATCATGACGCGGTCCCCTCTGCGCGCAGGGCTTGGGCCGCCTTGCGCCGGGTGGCCAGCAGCCCGTGCTTGGGCGCCCAGACGAAAGCGAGCAGAAAGATCAGCGTCTGCAGAACGACGATGATGCCGCCGGTCGCGCCGCTGAGGAAAAAGCTGATATAGGCGCCGAAAAAGCTGGTCCCCGCCCCGATGGCGACCGAGGTGGCGATCAGGCGCGGAAAGCGGTCGCAAAGCAGATAGGCGGTCGCGCCCGGCGTCACCACCATGGCGATGACCAGAAACGCGCCCACCGTCTGCATCGCCGCCACGATACAGGCCGACAAGAGCACGAAGAACACCGCCTTGAGCATGCCCGGCCGCAGCCCGATCGAGCGGGCATGACTTTCGTCGAAGAACACCACCATCAGATCCTTCCACTTGGCCATCAGCACGGCCAGCGAGACGACGCCGATGATGGTCAGCTGGAGCGTGTCCTCGGGGGTGATGGTCAGGATATTGCCCATGATGATCGTGTTCACCGAAATCGCCATCGGGTTGACCGAGACCATGAACAGCCCCAGCCCGAAGAACGAGGTAAAGATCAGCCCGATCACCACATCGACCTTGAGCCCGGACCGGTCGGACAGAAACAGCATCGCCGCCGCCGCCAGCCCGCCCGAGATGAAGGCCCCAAGCGCGAAGGGCAGGCCCAGCATATAGGCCCCGGCCACGCCCGGCACGACCGAATGGGACAGCGCGTCGCCGATCAGCGACCAGCCTTTCAGCATCAGATAGGCCGACAGAAAGGCGCAGACCCCGCCGACCAGCGCCGCCACCGACATGGCGCTGAGCATGTAGCCATAGGCAAACGGATCCAGCAGGATGCTCATTCGCCGCGCTCCCGCGTATGGGTGCGGTCGCCATATTGCACCAGCGGGCGCTCGTCATCGCTGAGGATGGTGACATGGCGCGGGTCGTCGTCGTCATGCAGATCGTCGCCGCCCAGGGTAAAGTGGCGCAGCACGCCGCCAAAGGCGGATTCCAGGTTCTCGCGGGTAAAGGTCGTCTCGGTCGGGCCGTAAGCCAGCACCGTGCCCTTGACCAGCACCACCTGATCGCAGAATTCCGGCACCGAACCCAGATTATGGGTCGAGACCAGCATCACCCGCCCCTCGGCCCGCAATTCGCGCAGCAGGGCAACGATCTGCTCCTCGGTCTTGACGTCAACGCCGGTAAAGGGCTCGTCCAGCAGGATCACCCGCCCGTCCTGCGCCAGCGCGCGCGCCAGAAAGACGCGCTTTTTCTGGCCGCCGGACAGTTCGCCGATCTGGCGGTGGCGGTAATCCTGCATGTTGACCCGCCGCAGGGCGGTATCGACGGCCGCGTGATCGACGGCCGAGGGACGGCGCAGGAATCCCATATGGCCATAGCGGCCCATCATCACCACGTCCTCGACCAGCACCGGAAAGCTCCAGTCCACTTCCTCGGATTGCGGGACATAGGCCACGAGATTGCTTTTCAGCGCCGCGCGCACCGGCATGCCCAGCAGCCGGATCTCGCCCCTGGCGACCGGCACGAAACCCATGATCGCCTTGAAAAGCGTAGATTTTCCGGCGCCGTTCACGCCGACCAGCGCGGTCACCGTGCCGCGCGGGATCTGAAAGCTGGCCTGACGCAGCGCGGTCATGCCATTACGATAGGTCACGGTGACATCGCGCGCCAGAATGCCGCCGGCCGGACCGGCACTGTCCGGGATCATCGGATCAAACTTGTCGGCCATGTTCATTTCAGACCCTGCTCCAGACCTTTTGCGACGGTTTCAGATGTCACCCGCACCAGATCCAGATAGCTGGGCACGGGGCCATCGGCTTCGGACAGGCTGTCCACATAAAGCACACCGCCATAAAGCGCGCCGGTTTCGCGCGCGATCTGTTCCGCGGGCGCGGTGTTCACGGTGCTTTCGCAGAACGTCACCGGGATATCGTTTGCACGAATGGCGTCGATCACCGTGCGGATCTGCTGTGGCGTGCCCATCTGATCCGAATTCATCGGCCACAGATACAGTTCCTTCATGCCGAAATCCCGCGCCAGATAGCTGAAGGCCCCCTCGCAGGTGACCAGCCAGCGCTTGTCCTCGGGGATGCGGGCGATGCGCTGGCGGATCGGCTCCAGCGTGTCGAACAGCTCTTGCTTGTAGGCGGCGGCATTGCGGGCATAGATGTCGGCGTTTTCCGGGTCGTGCTCGGCAAAGGCGCGGGCGATATTGTCGATATAGACGGCGGCATTCCTCATCCCCATCCAGGCATGGGGGTTGGGCTTGCCCTGATAGCCGCCGGCGGCGATCGGGATGCCTTCGATGCCTTCGGTCAGGGTGACCGAGGGCACCTCGCCCAGATTGGACAGGAACTGTTCGAACCACAGTTCCAGATTCATGCCGTTCCACAGGATCAGATCGGCATCCAGCGCGCCCACGATATCATGCGGCGTCGGCTCGTAGCCGTGGATCTCGGCCCCCGGCTTGGTGATCGAGACGACATCCGCCGCATCGCCGGCGACCTGCCGCGCCATGTCGGCCAGTACGGTAAAGGTGGTCGCCACCTTCATGCGGTCCTCGCTGGCCGCTGCCGCGCCCGGGATCAGTGCGGTGATGGCCACCGCGCCAATCAGGCGCATCACAGTCGCTGGCATATCCTGTCCTTCCGCCAAAATCTCGATTGCATGTAAATGCAACTCATTCGCAACTGTCAAGACGAATGCGCCGGAACCCGGCGGAAGTCCAGCAGAAAAAGACAAGGCCCCGCGCCACGGGGCGGGGGCCTTGCCAAGCCTGCCTGCAAAGGGCGCTGCCGGGGCGCTACAGGATGAAGCTGTCGGCGCCGAGGCTCAGCCGGTCATCCAGGAAGATGGCGAAATCGGCCCGCCGGTCGCCATCGAGATCCGCCGCGACCAGCGTGCCGCCATTCTCGACCCGGGCATTCAATTCGCCGGCGCGGCCGCTGAAACCGCGATCGCCGATATAGCTGAAGGCCTGATTTCCCGCCTGACCCTCGCGGGCGTCGAGGGCGGAAAGGTCGATGCGATCCTGCTGCCAGATCTGGAAATCGCGGATCGTGTCCCGCCCGGTGGCGGCGGGCGTCGAATCGCTGATGGCGCGAAAGACAAAGATATCCGCATCCGCGCCGCCGGTCAGCACATCGGCCCCGGCGCCGCCGACCAGCTTGTCGCGGCCGGCATCGCCGACCAGCGTGTCGCGGCCGCCATCGCCCGACAGATGGTCCGCACCGCTCAGCCCGCGGATCATGTCCTTGCCGCCGCCACCGGACAGGACATCCCGGCCGTCGCCACCCGACAGGGTATCGTGACCGTCATGGCCCGAAAGCGTGTCATGTCCCCATGATCCGATCAGGTAATCATTTCCGGAGTGACCCAGCAGGATGTCGTTGTCGCCGCCGCCGACAAGCGAATCGTTGCCCGAGCCGCCAAGCAGCTGGTCATTGCCCATCCGGCCCTGAAGGGTGTCATTGCCGCTGTCGCCGCGAATGACATCGTTCCCGGCAAGGCCCAGGATATCGTCGTTGCCGCCCCGGCCCATGACGGTCACGCCGCGCCAGTCCATTCGGTCCCCGTCGAAATCCTTGTAGTTTTCGTTGATCCGGTCCGCCCCGCTGGTGCCGGAGACCACGCCATCGGCGATCACGTTGCGATAATCGACGATGCTGATCCGGCCCGAACCGGCGCTCAGCAGCAGGTCGTCGACATAGCCGTCATTGTCGATGTCGCGCATGACGCCATTCGCCTCGAGCCGGGCACGGGTCATCCGCACACCGTCCAGATACAGCTGATCCTCGTCACCGAAGCTGAAATCGGTGACGACGTGATTGCCCGATACCAGACGGAAGACATCGCCCCCGCGCCCGCCGGTGATGGTGTCGGGGCCGGTTTCGGCGATCAGCACATCGCTGCCATCTCCGCCGATGAGGATATCGTTGCCGCCGCCGCCGCGCAGGGTGTCATTGCCATACTGGCCGAACAGGTGGTCATCGGTGGCGCGGCCGACCAGATGGTCATTGCCATTGCCGCCATAAAGCATGTTGACGGCATCGTTCACGCCAAGCAGCGTATCGTTGCCATTGCGGCCAAAGGCCATGGCGACACCGTCCACATCCATGAGAAAGCCGGAATTGTCATCGCGCACCTTGCCCGGGTAAAGCCGCGCGCTGAGCATGTCGTTCCCGGCCAGCGCCGGATCGGTCTCGTCCAGGGAATAGGCGTTCATGGCATGGGCCAGCGAATTGGGATGCAGGTAGCGCACGCCGCCCTCGCCATAGGCGTCGATCACCGCAAGGTTGGATTCGCCGGCCTCGAGGCCCTGGAACCAGCCGATGCCGATGCCGCGCTCGGCCAGCAGTTCATAGGCGCGCGCCATGTCGTATGAAACATCGCGGGCGGTATTGTCGTTCACCCCAGGCCCCGGGGCATTGGTTTCGGTCATGATGATGTCGTCATCGCCCAGAACGCCGTAGATCCCGTCGTAAAGCGCGTCGAACTGCGCGCGCGTCTGGATTCCCTCGTCGACCCAGGTCGGATAGAGATGCGAGGACCAGACCAGATCCTCGCCGATGCCGGCGCGCAGCGCGTCGAGCACGGTCCCGTTCCGGTATTCGGTTTCCGCGAAAATGTCGAAACGGTTGGAATAGCCCCAGCCGCCGACCAGAATCCGGCCGTCCATCCGCTGGTCGATCTCATTCGCCAGGGTCAGCATGTGATTGGCATACATGCGGACGAATTCGCCGCTGTTGCCGGCCATGCCTTCGGCACGGGCATAGGCGGCGGGCTCGTTGGCGATCTCGAACCCGTATATGGCCTCGGCGACGTTGTCATGACCGTCCAGCCAGTCGAGCATCTTCGCCCAGGCGCCGGACATCGAATCGAATACCTCGCCGCGCAGGCCGGCGCGCATCTGGTTCAGGTTCAGGCCGCCATCCTCGCCCAGGCGCTGCAGGTTGCCGCCGGTCGCGCCGATGATGAATTCGAACCCGGCATCCGCCGCCGCGATCAGGAAACGCTCGAATTGCGGGTGCAGCGATCCGTCGGGATTGAAGGACGCCTCGTTGAAGAACAGCCGCAGGGTATTGGCCTCGGGCAGGGCGTCGCGCAGCAGCGCGACATATTGCTCGGGATTGCCGTCAAGGCCGACCGGGATGGTCTGCAGATCGTTCAGTTGCAGGTAATATTTCGGGTCCGCGGCGATATTCGCCTCGTAGGTGCCATTGGCCTTGTCCAGACGGATCTGGTCCTCGGCCGACATTTGCACGCAGATGATCCCACATTTCCCAAGTAAGGCGCTGATTTCGCTGTCCTGACCATTATATTTCCTATATAAAACATGGTGTTGAAGGCTGCGAGGGGCGCGTTTCATGGATCACCCAGAGGGTGCGGGCTTGCAACGG
>NZ_JRKN01000035.1 GCF_000763905.1 Paracoccus halophilus | reverse complement strand
CCAGCCAGCGGATGGACCTCGTCGAGACTGGCAAGCCGCTGATGATCAGGCCTGCGGATATCGGCAATGTCATTCAGCCTGCCACTGAGCGAGGATAATATGGTGATCAAGTTTACGAAAGAACAGATGAACTCTGCGCCGATGCCGCCGCGCGAATTTGCGAAGTGGTACGTAAGTGAAATTATGACCACCGAGTTCCCGCATTTTGTTCGCGATCTCTATCCTCATATCTGCGAACAGCAAACCAGAAACGGCCTGCTCTATGCGCGGCATTTCGGGATCATGCGGCCGGACCTTCAAGCGCAATTCATGACGATCATGTGGGCGTTGGGGCCCAATTTTTTTGAAGTCGAGGAATTCGGCGAAATACTTTCCGATACCTCAATGACGGAAGACGCCAAGATCGACGCGCTATACGCCGTGTCGGATCGGGCAGGCGGAATGGCGGCTCAGCGGGCGAACGATCTGTATTGGTACCCGTGGCGGATCAAAAACAACATTCTTGGCCTCAAGGAAGATCCCGAACTTTTCGACGACGACGACGACGACGACGACGACGACGAGGACGAATAGCATGGGAAGTACCGTCCGGAACGCGGACATTTCCGGCGACGCTGGCGTAGCTGCAGCCCGGCGCAACCTTGACGATGCCACTCAGGTCTGGATTGATGTCGGGGTCGAGGCGGGATTGCTTGTCGCATCGTCGGTGCCTGGCGTGGGATGGGCTGCCGATACCGTGTCCTTGGCTCGCAGCGCTGCCGCCGGAGATATTGGCGGCGTGGTCATGGATGTCATCGGCTTCATCCCCTTCGGTGGCGATGCCATCAAGGGTTTTTTTCCGTGGGCGACGCATCAAGCGGGCCATGGAGGCTGCCGATGATGCGATGGCAGCTGCGCGAACAGGATTATCCCGTGCGCAAGAGTTTGCCCGGCGTCGCATGGCTGCTTCCCAATATTGGGGTGCCATCAAGAGGCGGCGGGATCAGATCAAGGACGCCTATAGGAAATTTGACACCGAACCATGCAAAGAGGCGCGCAAGCGAGAGTTGGAGCAAACCACACGGCTGCCATCTCGGCAGCAGGGCGAGTGGAAGAACGCGGATGGCAGTCCGGCATTGCCGGGCGAAGGGGTTTTTGTGCCGAAAGAAGGGACGCCAATGCATAAAGCTTTGGGACGACATCAGCAGCCTGTCACTGGCGTGCCCTTCAAGGATGGTCAACCAGATCTTTCTGGGTTTCCGCCGCTAGGTCGCAACGGGGCGGCTCCCGACGGCAAAGCCTATTCCGTTGAAATCGAGCAGAACCTCTCTGGCGATCGAAATGCTGATGCCCATGCCGCTTGGGAGCAGCGGGCGATAGATTATCCTGATACACGAAATCCTTCGGATGGGCAATGGCATCACACCGGCGATGGTGTGACTATGCAATATGTGGATCGAGACGTTCATAGAGCCTTAGCACACCAGGGTGGCGTTTCGATGAACACGTCGCCTGAATTCTAACGTTGTAAGGGAAAAGAAATGAATATAAAATGGAACTCAAAATGGGAAAAAAATGAACCGGCAGAGATGAGCTTTAATCGCGATGGTTCGGTTGCTTTTGGGGGCTCGGTTGGCGATGTTTTTATTCCAGAGGATTATAGAGATTTCATGCTGTATACGGACGGCGTCGGGACAAAAGAGACAGGTTCTTGGTTTCTAACTAGATATAGAGATGGTGTAAAAATTTTAGAACTAGAATACCTTTCTGAGTTCTTCTCGGTAGTCAACCAAACTTGGGGATTTAAGGCAAGCCTCTATCACGACGGTTATACAGTTCCAGAGGGGTATATGGACATTGGAACGGCAGAAGGTGATAGGGAATACACCAGCGTCCTGCTCTCTGTTCGCAAGGGGGAATCGGATTACGGGAAAGTTTTTACGTGGATGCAATCCCATGATCCTTGGATGGAAGGTGAAAATACCCAAGGCCTCGGCTTCGTCGCCGACAGCTTCACCGACTTCATGAATAACCTTGCTGAGCGGAAGAATCTGTGAGTGACAGGGGGATATATTGGGTGACATTCGCGAGCGCCTCACCGGAGCTATAGAGGGCAAGGATAAAGCTGATGATGTCTTTAAATCTTAACCCCGCTTGGCAGAAGAACGACCCTGCTCAGGTCGTATTTAACTCAGATGGCTCAGTGACTTTCAAGGGTCCGATAGGAGATGTTTTTTTGCCAGATGACTATAAAGATTTTCTACTGGAAAGTGAGGGGTTAGGCACAAAAGATGAAAACGCTTGGTTTATATCTAGATATCGAAATGGCAGCAAAATACTGGAGCTGGAGTGGCTCGGTAATTTGCGAAATATAATGCTCGGAACGTGGGGGTTCCAAGAAAGTTTGTATCATGACGGTTATATGGTTCCGAAGGGATATGTGGACATTGGAACGGCGGAAGGTGATAAGGAATATACCAGCGTTCTTTTATCCGTTCGAAAGGGAGAATCCGACTTCGGGAAGGTATTCACCTGGATGGAGTCCCATGATCCTTGGATGGAAGGTGAAAACACTCAAGGCCTCGGCTTCGTCGCCGACAGCTTCACCGAATTCATGAACAATCTGACCGACCGGCAGAACCTGTGAGCGGCTGGGGTGAAGCAAACATGTCTGGCGGACATCCGGTAGCGAATGGCCCGATACCAAACGGTGGTACTGTTGCAGAATTCAGGTGTCCACTTAACCTTCTTTCCGTGCTATTTTAGGAAATGAGGAACATCCGATGGGACGATCGACGACAGCGAAGACGCCGGGGCCGTGTGACGCCATCAGCAAGGTGGCGCGGCAGCGGATGATCGTGTTCGAGCTGGCCAGAGAACTGGGCAATGTCGCCGAGGCATGTCGACCGCGAGGGATGGACCGGACCAGCATTCTACGAATGGAAGCGGCGGTTCTAGACCCAGGGCTTCGACGGGCCGAAGGAGCTGTCGCCGATCCACAAGTCGCATCCGCAGCCGACCTAGCTGGAGGTGGTGGAGAAGATCAAGGCCTTTGCCCTTTCCCGGTGCACGCGCGCGAAGACAGACCGGATCGATGCAGGGCTGATCGCCCGGTTCATGCTGTTCCGACCGCAAGCTGGTCGACGGCTGCCGGTCGAGAATTCGCGTACTCTCAGGCCCTTGACTACAGGCAGGTCGCAGATCCTGGACATGCGCAAACGGCTTTCGGTGCAGATCGCGGCGCGCAGGAAGCAAGACATTCCCGCCGACGTCGAGGGCATGGATGCAGCCCCCAAGGGCCATGCCGGATACCCAGATCAGTGAGCTTGAGCGGCGGATCGAAAGCGTCATTGCGCAGCAGGAAACTTCGGCAGCAAAGGCAAGGCTTCTGCGGTCCATCCCCGGGATTGGAACGGTCTGCGCGGCCATGCTGATAGCGGAAATGCCTGAGCTTGGCCGGATGACCGCAGACGGGGCCGCCGCCTGTCACAACCCGGTTCTGAAACCGATCGCGCAAAGGCCCAGGACGCGCGGCAAACCCCACAACTCGTCATCGTCGCGATCGCCCGCAGACTCGCCACCATCGCAAACGCAATCCTCAAAACGGGCGTCCCATGGCAGCCTCAACCGGCCGCATGAACACAGTTGCTAGTCGGATCGTCTAAAATACGCGTCTTCCCAGACGATCCGCACTTCAAGGGGCGATTTTCGGGAAATTCGGCCAAAATATCGACGATGGTCACGAAAATGGCTGTTTTCTATAGGGTTTTACACAGTTTTGTGAAAAAATCCGTTCCAAATATCAAATTTGGGAGGAAGTCATGCAGCCCGGAGTCTGGATCAGCCTGACGGCATATTTCGTGTTAATGCTGGCCATCGGTGTCTATGCCTGGCGGAAATCGACCGCCAGTTCCGAGGAATACATGCTGGGCGGGCGCAACCTGCCGCCCGCGGTCGCCGCGCTGTCGGCCGGCGCCTCGGACATGAGCGGCTGGCTGCTCTTGGGCCTGCCCGGGGCGCTTTACGTTTCGGGGCTGGCGCAGTCATGGATCGGCATCGGCCTGTTCGTCGGCGCGCTGATCAACTGGATCGTGGTCGCCCCGCGCCTGCGCGAGCAGACCGAGCATTACGATAACAGCCTGACCATCCCCGGCTTTCTGGGCAACCGCTTCCCCAGCCAGGCAAGCCTGCTGCGGTTCGTCTCGGCCATCGTGATCGTGCTGTTCTTCGCGGTCTATACCGCCTCGGGGCTGGTCGGCGGCGGCAAGCTGTTCGCCAGCGCGTTCGGCGGCGATTACATGACCGGCGTGTTGCTCACGCTGGGCGTGGTGGTGGTTTATACGGTGATGGGCGGCTTTCTGGCCGTCAGCCTGACCGATTTCGTGCAGGGCTGCATCATGATGCTGGCGCTGGTCATCATGCCGATCGTGATCCTGACCACAGGGCAGGGCAATGGCGTCGGGCAGGCGGCCGAGCGGCTGACCGCGATCGACCCGAATTTCCTGTCGCTGTTCAACGGCGTCACGGCCTTGGGCTGGCTGTCGGCGGTCGCCTGGGGCCTGGGCTATTTCGGCCAGCCGCATATCATCGTGCGCTTCATGGCCGTGCGCAGCGTCGCCGAGGTGCCCAAGGCGCGCAATATCGGCATGAGCTGGATGGCCGTGTCGCTGATCGGCGCCATTGCGGTCGGCGTCTTTGGCCGCGCCTATGCCGAGCGGAACGGGCTGGATGTCGCGGACCCCGAGACGATCTTCATCATCCTGTCGGACATGCTGTTCCACCCGCTGATCACGGGTTTCCTCTATGCGGCGCTGCTGGCGGCGATCATGTCGACGGTGTCGAGCCAGCTTCTGGTCGCCTCGTCCTCGCTGACCGAGGATATCTATCGCACGCTGTTCAAGCGCAATGCGACCGATCGCGAAATGCTCAATATGGGCCGCGCGGCGGTGGTCGCGGTGGGACTGGTGGCGGTGCTGATCGCCTCGGACCCGGACTCGCAGGTTCTGGGGCTGGTGTCCAACGCCTGGGCCGGCTTTGGCGCGGCCTTCGGTCCGCTGATCGTTCTGGCGCTGACCTGGCCCCGGATGACCGGCGCCGGCGCGGTGGCCGGGCTGATCGTCGGCGCGGTCACGGTGATCCTGTGGATCGCCCTGGGGCTTTCCAGCACGCTTTATGAAATCGTGCCGGGCTTTGTCGCCGCCTGGGTCGCGATTGTTCTGGTCAGCCGCGCGACCGCGGATCAGGGCGAGTATCGCGGGATCGTCAGAAACTGACGGGCAGGTAAAACCGGAGCCCGGGGACTCACCCGCCCTGCCATGGCGGCAGGGCCGGGCACGCCCGGCGCCCACGGCCGGCTAACCCGCGATGATCTCGAAGCGCTCCACATCTATCATGCCGCGGTCGGTGATCTTCAGGACAGGGATCACCGGCAGCGCCAGAAAGGCCAGTTGCAGGAACGGCTCGTCCAGCGTGACGCCAAGGCCGCGCGCGGCCGCGCGCAGTTCGACAAGGCGGTCGCGGACTGCCTCGAAGGGCTCGAGGCTCATCAGCCCGGCGACCGGCAGGGCCAGTTCGGCCAGAATTTCGCCGCCCAGGGCCACCACGAGGCCGCCCTCGATCTGCGACAACCGGTTGGCGGCCAGCGCCATGTCGGCGTAATCCGCGCCGACCACCGCGATATTGTGATGGTCGTGACAGACGGTCGAGGCGATGGCGCCGCGCTTCATCCCGAAACCGCGCACGAAGCCGGTGGCGATATTGCCGTTCTTGCCGTGACGCTCGATCACCGCGATGCGCATGAGGTCGCGGGCCGGGTCGGGGCGCTTGTCGCCGTCTTCGGGGTCGATCTCCTCATGCAGGTGTTCGGTGATGATCTTGCCTTGCAGAATGCCGATCACATCCGTCGCGACCCGGTTGCCGGTGCAGCGAAAATCCGATGCCTCGACCCGCGGCGCCCTGACCGAGCGCCGCCCAACCGGCGCCAGCGTTTCGCGCGCGGCAAATGCTGCCGCATCGACCACGCGACCGGCGGCCAGAACGAGTTGCGCGTGGCAGCCCTCAAGGCTGTCCAGCGCAACGATATCGGCGCGCAGCCCGGGCGCGATCAGCCCGCGATCCCGGAGCCCGAACGCCTCGGCCGCCGAAAGGCTGGCCGCGCGATAGGCGGCAAGCGGCGGCGTGCCCAGTTCGATCAGCCTGCGGATCATGTAATCCAGATGTCCGTGTTCGCCGATATCAAGCGGGTTCCGGTCATCGGTGCACAGGCAGACATAGGGGCTTGTCACCTCGGTCAGGATCGGTTGCAGGGCCTCCAGATCCTTGCTGACCGAACCTTCGCGGATCAGCACGCGCATGCCCTTGCGCAGCTTTTCCAGGGCCTCATCGGCGGTTGTCGCCTCGTGTTCGGTGCGGATGCCGGCGGCGATATAGGCGTTCAGATCGCGCCCCGAAAGCTGCGGGCAATGGCCGTCGATATGGCCGCCGGCGAACAGATGCAGCTTGGCGATCGCCTCGGGGTCGCGCCGGATGACGCCGGGATAGTTCATGAACTCGGCCAGCCCGATCCCCGAGGGATGGCCCATGACCCGACGCAGGTCCTCCGGCCCGATCCGCGCCCCCGAGGTTTCCATCTCGGTCGAGGGCACGCAGCTGGACAGCTGCACACGCAGATCCATCAGCAGATGCGCGCTGGCCTCTTGGAACCAGCGGATGCCGTCCAGCCCGATGACATTGGCGATCTCATGCGGGTCGCAGATGGCGGTGGTGATGCCACGCGGGGTCACGCAGCGGTCGAATTCATGCGGGGTGACCAGGCTCGATTCCACATGCAGATGGGTGTCGATGAAACCGGGCACCAGCGTCAGGCCGGCAACGTCGATCACCCGCGCGCCCTCATAGGCGCCGATCCCCGCGATATGCCGGCCGCAGATCGCCACATCGCCGGCGATCATCGTGCCGGTGATCAGGTCGAGAACCCGCCCGCCGCGCAGCACCAGATCGGCGGGCATGTCACCGCGGGCCTGCGCGATGCGCCGTTCCAGATCGTCCATGATATGCCCCCCTCGCGATTCAGATTCTGACAGCGATACAGGATCGCCGCGGCAAGGGACAGCCGATCCGGGGGCTGGTTCCCCGTCAGGGCCAGTCCAGATCGACCCAGACCAGACGATGCGCGGATGCTGTCAGCGCCGCCTCGGCCAGCGGGCCCTCGGCCGGCCAGAACACGCCCGAGCCAAGGATCTTCAGCCCTTTTCGCGGCAGCACGTAATCGGCGCGCAGATTGCCGGGCGGCCTGTCATCGGACCAGTCGCCGGTATCCAGCGCCGGATCGCCCCTGTGGCTGGCATTGACGCCGCCCCTGGCCGCGGCGCCGCCCGCGCTGCGCGGCAGGGGGTCGGTGACATGATCCATGATCCGCGCCAGTGCCTGCGGCCGGCCGTCGCCATCGGCGGGATCGACATTCAGGATGCCCGCCAGCACGAAAGGCGCGTCGGGCAGGCGATCCAGCCAGAAGGCCAGCTCGTCATGGTTGCGGCGGCCGTTCAGATCCTCGGGGCCGTCGAAGACCGGCGGCGTCGCGGCCATGGCCAGCAGGTGCAGCGGCCGGCCCGCCACCGTCACCGTCGCATCCCAATGCGCGGCCGAGGACAGGCGGCGGATCGCCGCGACATCCTCGGGCAGGTCGGGCATCAGGTTGCCGGGCAGGTCGCGCCACAGATAGGCGCTGTAATCGGTGACCGGGCCGATCGGGTGGCGCGACAGGATCGCGATGCCGCCCTGACCCGGAAATTCGCCAAAGCCCTGCGCGTCGTCGGCGGTGTTCAGTCGCCCGTCGCCGTTGAGGTCCAGCCCCGAGGCCATGCCGGAATTGGGCCGCGCGGCAAAGCGGTGCGGGTAGTCCAGCCCCGCCTCGGCCAGTCTGGCGACAAGCGCCTCCAGCGCGCGGCCGTCATAGTCCCAGTCGAGATCGGTCAGCAGCAGGATATCGGGCCGCGTCTCGGCAATCACCTGCACGGCGGCGGCGATCTGCCGGTCGGCCTGTTTGCCGGTCCGGGTCAGGTCGCGCAGCAGCAGCCCCGGCCCGTCGCGCGACAGGTCCGGGCTATAGGTCGCGATCCGCAGCGGACCGGCACCGGCGCCGGCGCCCAGGGCGGCGATCAGCGCCGCCCCGGCAAGGGTTTTCAGACCCAAGGCCGGCTCTGGGCCATCTGTGTCTCGAACGTGTCGATGGCGGCGGATTTCTCCATCGTCTGGCCGATATCGTCCAGCCCGTTCAGCAGGCAATGGCGGCGGAACGGGTCCAGCTCGAACGGAAAGCTCTGCCCGTCCGAGGTGGTCACGGTCAGGTTTTCCAGATCGACGGTCATGCGGGCATTGGCGCCCTTGCGCGCGTCGTCCATCAGCACATCGACCACCTCCTGCGGCATGACGATGGGCAGGATGCCGTTCTTGAAGCAGTTGTTATAGAAGATATCGGCAAAGCTGGTCGAGATGACACAGCGGATGCCGAAATCCAGCAGCGCCCAGGGCGCATGCTCGCGCGAAGAGCCGCAGCCGAAATTGTCGCCCGCGACGATGATCTGCGATTCGCGCCAGGCGGGCTGGTTCAGCACGAAGTCCGCGATCTCGGCGCCGTTCTGGTCGTAGCGCATCTCGTCGAACAGGTTCTTGCCCAGCCCCGAACGGTGGATGGTCTTCAGGAACTGTTTCGGGATGATCATGTCAGTGTCGATATTGACCAGCGGCATGGGGGCCGCGATGCCGGTCAGGGTGGTGAATTTGTCCATTTTGTGTTCCTCGCAGAATTGACTTGGGGCGCGAAGCCCCGTTAACCGGAACCCGACCGGCGCCGGGCGCCACCGTAAAACGGGTCATGTCGACGATGTTCGCTGGGTTTTCCGATCCCGCCGCCCTGCGCGCCTGCATCGCGCGCGACTGGACGCCGCGGATCGGCGACCCCGAGATCACCGGCTGGGTGACGGTGATCGCCTATCTTGTCTGTCTGGCGCTGGCCGTGCAGGTGCTGCGTCGCCGGCCGGAGGGGGCGGCGCGCGGGCTGTGGCTGGCCATCGCCGGTCTGACGGCGTTTCTGGGGCTGAACAAGCAGCTGGACCTGCAGACCGCGCTGACGGCCACAGGCCGCTGCATGGCCCATGCCCAGGGCTGGTACGAACAGCGCTATGTCGTGCAGCTGGCCTTTATCGCCGGGTTGGTGCTTGGCGTGGCGATCACGCTGATCTGGGCCAGAAAACGCCTGCGCGGCCAGATGCGCAGGAACGGGCTGGCCCTGTCGGGCGTGACCGTCCTGTGCGGCTTCGTGCTGGTGCGCGCGGTGGGCTTTCATGGTGTGGACAGTCTGATCAGCATGGATTTCGCGAATATCGAGTTCAACTTCTGGTTCGAGAATGCCGGGCTGGTCCTGATCGCGATCAACGCCATCTGGCTGCTGCGGCGGGGGCGTTAGCCACCCCCGCCCGCCGCGTCAGACGGTTTCCGCCGGGGCCATCATCTCGCGCACATCGGTCAGGTGGCCCTTGATCCCGGCCGCCGCCGCCATCACCGGCGACATCAGATGGGTGCGGCCCTTGTAGCCCATGCGCCCCTCGAAATTGCGGTTCGAGGTGGCGGCGCAGCGTTCGCCCGGGGCCAGCTGGTCGGGGTTCATGCCCAGACACATCGAGCAGCCGGCAAGGCGCCATTCGAAACCGGCATCGGTGAAGATCCTGTCCAGCCCCTCTTCCTCGGCCTGATGACGCACGAGGCCCGAGCCGGGCACGACCATGCCGCGCACGCCCTCGGCCAGATGCCGGCCGCGCAGGATCTCGGCGGCGGCGCGCAGATCCTCGATCCGGCCATTGGTGCAGGAGCCGATGAAGACCGCGTCGATCCTGATCTGGTTCAGGGGAGTGCCGGGTTCAAGACCCATATAGTCGAGGCTGCGCCGGGCGGCCTCGACCTTGCCGCCCTGGAAATCCTCGGGGGCGGGGACATTGGCGGTGATCGGCAGCACATCCTCGGGCGAGGTACCCCAGGTCACGACCGGGGCGATATCCTCGCCGCGGATGGTCACCACCTTGTCGAAATGCGCGCCCTCGTCGGTGAAGAGCGTCTTCCACCAGGTCAGCGCGGCCTCCCATGCGGCGCCTTTCGGGGCGTGGGGGCGGCCCTTGCAATATTCAAAGGTCTTTTCGTCCGGCGCGATCAGCCCGGCGCGGGCGCCGCCCTCGATCGCCATGTTGCAGACGGTCATGCGCCCCTCCATCGACAGATCGCGGATCGCCTCGCCGCAATATTCGATGACATAGCCGGTGCCGCCGGCGGTGCCGGTCTTGCCGATCACCGCCAGCGTGATGTCCTTGGCGGTGACGCCCGGGCGCAGCTTGCCGGTGATCTCCACCTTCATGTTCTTCGATTTCTTCTGGATCAGCGTCTGGGTGGCCAGCACATGCTCGACCTCCGAGGTGCCGATCCCATGCGCCAGCGCGCCGAATGCGCCATGGGTCGCGGTATGGCTGTCGCCGCAAACGACGGTCATGCCGGGCAGGGTCCAGCCCTGTTCCGGGCCGACGATATGGACGATGCCCTGACGGATATCGGTCACCGGGTAGTAATGCACCCCGAATTCGCGGGCGTTCCTGTCCAGCTCCTCGACCTGGATACGCGATTCCAGGTTGTCGATATGGGATTCGCGGCCGGCGGTGGTGGGCACGTTATGGTCCGGCACGGCGATGGTGCGCTCGGGCGCGCGGACCTTGCGGCCGGTCATGCGCAGCCCCTCGAAGGCCTGCGGGCTGGTCACCTCATGGACCAGATGCCGGTCGATATAAAGCAGACAGGTGCCGTCCTCCTGACGGTCCACCACATGCGCGTCGAAAATCTTGTCATAGAGGGTGCGGGGCGCGCCCGCGTTGGTGTTGCCGGTCATGGCTGTCTCTTTCCGTGAAGAGTAGCTGGGAGAAGGGTTTCATGCCCGTCCGGATGGCCGCATCTGGACGGAAGGGCGCGCGCAGGCGCCCGCCCGTCAAAGACGGGCGGTGACAGACAGGCTTTCGCCATAGAACCGGCCCGGCAGGCGGGCGCGGTCATGAATGTCGAAATAGATGAATCCAGACATAAGGGGTGTTTTACGACGCTTTGGGCCGCGACGCAATATTCGTGGTCCTTGTCATGCCGGCCCCCGCCGGGTTCAAATGACGCCAGGAGGAGGGCGCATGGAGCAGTTGAATCCCGAAATGGTCGATGCGGCGCAGGGGCTGTGGAGCAATGTCGCGACCTTCTTCAAGCTGCTGCTTCTGCCGACGCGGCGCAGCCAGCTGATCGCCGTTCTGGGGCTGGTGGCGCTGTCATGGCTGCTGGCGCGCGGGCTGTCGCCGCTGCTGACCGGCTGGCTGCGCAGCCGGGAAAACTGGCCGAAATGGCGGCTGCGGCTGGGCCTGCTGGTCGATCGTAGGCTGACGCTGATCGTGTTCGCGCTGCTGTCATGGGCGGTGGTGCTGGTCATGCGCGAGGTGACCTGGCCCTCGCGCAGCCAGGTCATCGCGCTGGCGGCGAATATCGCGACCGCCTGGGTGGCGATCTTCTTTCTGGCGCGGGTCATCGCGAATCGTTTCCTGCGGCGCATCGTCAGCTGGGCGGCCTGGATCTGGGTGACGATCGACCTTCTGGACCTGACCGATTCGGTCTCTGAGGTGCTTGACGGCGTGGCGATCAGCTTTGGCGACTTCCGGCTGTCCGCGCTGACGGTTCTCAAGGCGGTGGCGATCACCGGCTTGATGATCGCCGGGGCGCGGCTTCTGTCGCAGCTGATCTCGGCCCGGCTGGCCCGGAACGAAGACATCTCGCCCACCATGCGGGTGCTGACCACCAAGCTGTTGCAGGTGGTGCTGTTCAGCCTGGCGGTCATCGTCGGGCTGAAGGCGGTGGGCTTCGATCTGACCGGGCTTGCGGTGTTTTCCGGCGCGGTCGGGGTCGGGCTGGGATTCGGCCTGCAAAAGGTGGTCTCGAACCTGGTTTCCGGGGTGATCATCCTGCTGGACCGCTCGATCAAGCCGGGCGACGTGATCAGCCTGGGCGACACTTTCGGCTGGATCGAGGAACTGGGCGCGCGCTATGTCAGCGTCGTCACCCGCGACGGCAAGGAATACCTGATCCCGAACGAGGATCTGGTGACCGGGCAGGTGGTGAACTGGTCGCACAGCAACGATTTCGTGCGCCTGGATATCAAGTTCGGCGCCTCTTACGACAATGACCCCCACAAGGTCAGCCGCATCGCGATCGAGGCCGCAATGGGCGTGGGGCGCGTGATCGCCAGCCGCAAGCCGGTCTGCTGGGTGACGGGTTTCGGCGATAATTCAGTGGATTACGTCCTGCGCTTCTGGATCGGCGACGCCACCGGCGGGCTGACCAATGTGCGCGGTCTGGTCTATCTGGCGCTGTGGGACGCGTTCAAGGAAAACGACATCTCGATCCCCTTCCCGCAGCGCGAGGTGCGGCTGCTGAACGACAGCCTGCCCGTCAGCGCCACGGCACCGCCGCCCGCGGATGGGCAGCCCGATGCCTGACTTGTCTCGGGTCATTGAGATGGGCTGAAAAAATGCTATCTTGGAACTATCCCCTGCGCCGGGGGCGATCGGCGCGCTGACCGGAGGATACACCCCTGTCCAATACCGTCTCGTCGGCCTCTGCGCCGACAGCGACCGCCGCCGAGTCCGGGCTGACCAGCGATCAGGTTCTGGACCGCATCCTTGCCTCTCTGGACGACGACAAGGCCGAAGATGTCGTGACCATCGACCTGCGCGGCCGCTCTGCGATGGCGGATCACATGGTGATCGCCTCGGGCCGGAATGCGCGCCAGGTGGCCTCGATCGCGGAAAAGCTGGTCGAGCGCCTCAAGGCGCAGACCGGCCAGCCCGCCCGGATCGAGGGCAAGGAGACCGGCGACTGGGTGCTGATCGACACGGATGACGTGATCGTCCATGTCTTTCGCCCCGAGGTGCGTGATTTCTACCAGCTGGAAAAGATGTGGATGCCGGCGGATGCGCTGCGTTCGGCCACGCTGGACCGGATGCGCACCGATCACGCGGTCGACACGGCCCGCAAGACCCAGAACTGACGCATGCGGATGGTCATTGCCGCGGTCGGGCGGCTGCGGCAGGGCCCCGAGGCGCAACTGCTTGACGATTATCTCGACCGACACGCCAGGGCCGGCCGCGCCTTGGGCTTGCCGCCGGTGACCGTGGCCGAGGTCGAGGACAGGTGCGGCGGCGGCATGGCGGCCGAGGCGCCGCTGCTGGAACGCGCGATCCCCGAGGGCGCCGCGCTGGTCGTGCTGGACGAACGCGGCCAGATGCTGACCTCTCCCGAATTTGCCGGCAGGATCGCGGCATGGCGCGATCAGGCCCGCGATGTCGCCTTTGTCATCGGCGGCGCCGACGGGATCGACCCCGGTCTGCGCGACCGCGCGGATCTGGCGATCAGCTTCGGGCGCATGGTCTGGCCGCATATGCTGGCCCGTGTCATGCTGGCCGAGCAGATCTATCGCGCCACGACCATTCTGGCGGGCGGTCCCTATCACCGGGAATGACGATAGCGTTCTGATATTAATAAACCTTTAATTGAAACCCCGGCATTCATTTCACGCGAGCGGCGGGTTTCAGGCTAGACTGGCGGAAATACTTCCTCATTTGTCGGGGGTGCATATGTTGCCGATCGCAAATCCTGCCCAAAGCCGCGCCGGTCCCGTGACGGTCCAACCCGCGCGCCTGTCCGAGATGGTGGCCGACATCACGGCCGCCGGACAGGTCGAGATCCCGCCGGTCGAACAGGCCGAGGCGGCAAGCGGCACCTTTCAGCGTGGCCGCGACGATCTTGACCGCGCGCTGGCCGCACAATCCGCCGCGGCGCTGCGGCTGCGTTCGCAAAGGGCGAAAACCGCGACGATCGACGCCGATTCGCCACAGGATCGCGCCGTGTTCCGCGCCAAGGTCATCAAGTTCCTGCAGGCGATCTATCGCGACGATGCCTCGTTCCAGCGCGCGCTTGATCGCGGCACCATCGTCGTGCGCGCGGTCGAGGACATGCCGCCCCCGGATCTGCGCCCGGAAATCGCCCATGCGATCTATCGCCATGGCGCGGCGCAGACCGGGCCGGCACCGGTCGAGGCGTCTGGCCCGCGCGCCGTCCCGCAAAGCGTCGGCGCCGGGGATTTCGTCGCCTGGTGGCCGAAATGATCCCGCGCGCGCCATTGCCGCGGAATTGAAACGGGTGGCGGCGCGTCACGCCTCAGGGGCAGGGCTCTTGCCAGTTGTCGATGATCGCGACCGCCTCATCGGCGCTTTCGACGAAACTGATCAGATCCAGATCCTCGGCGCTGATCGTCCCGGCCCTGGCCAATGCCTGCCAGTTCACGACCTCGTGCCAGAACTCGGGTCCGAACAGGATGAAGGGCACGCGTTTCATGCGGCCGGTCTGGATCAGGGTCAGCGTCTCGAACAGTTCGTCCATGGTGCCGAAACCGCCGGGAAAGACCGTCACCGCCCTGGCCCGCATCAGGAAATGCATCTTGCGGATGGCGAAATAGTGAAAATTGAAGCAAAGATCGGGCGTCACATATTCGTTCGGCGCCTGCTCATGCGGCAACACGATGGACAGCCCGATCGAGATGCCACCAGCCTCATGCGCCCCCAGATTGCCCGCCTCCATCACGCCCGGGCCGCCGCCGGTGCAGATGACGTTCTCGGCGCCATAGCTTTCCAGGCTGCGCTCGGTCATCAGCCGGGCAAAGCGGCGTGCCTCGTCGTAATAGCGTGACAGTTCCGCCAGCATCGGCGTGGCGGCACCGGCCTTGTTCTGGGGCGAGGTGATCCGCGCGCCGCCGAACATCACCACGGTCGAGCGAATGCCCCGCGCATCCATGATCAGCTGCGGCTTCAGCAGCTCAAGCTGCAGCCGCACCGGGCGCAACTCCTCGCGCAGCAGGAATTCGTCATCCGCGAAGGCCAGCCGATAGGCCGGCGCGCGGGTCTGCAACGTGTCGGGGATGGTGCGCGCGGTCGCGGCATCCTGCTGACTGTCGCGGAACGGGTGATTGCGCTCGTCTTCGTCTTTCATCGAAACCTCTGGCTGGTTGCCGCGCATTGCGCGACCGCACCCCTCGGCTTATAGCCCTTGAACGACAGTTTCCACCCGAGAGAGGCCCGCCCATGTCGAATGACGCCCTGGAATCCGCCATCGAATCCGCCTGGGAGATCCGCGACCAGATCACCCCCGCCACCAAGGGCGCCACCCGCGAGGCCGTCGAAGCCACGCTGGCCGCGCTGGACAGCGGCGCCCTGCGCGTCGCCGAAAAGCGCGGCAATGACTGGCATGTGAACCAATGGGCGAAAAAGGCCGTGCTGCTGGGCTTTCGCCTGAACGACATGGAAAAGCATGCCGGCGGCCCGCAGGGCGGCACCTGGTGGGACAAGGTGGACAGCAAGTTCGCCGGCTGGAAGAAAAAGGACTGGCAGGCGGCCGGTTTTCGCGCCGTGCCCAACTGCGTCGTGCGCAAATCGGCCTATATCGCCAAGGGCGTGGTGCTGATGCCCAGCTTTGTCAATCTGGGCGCCTATGTCGATGAGGGCACGATGGTCGATACCTGGGCCACCGTCGGCTCCTGCGCGCAGATCGGCAAGAACGTGCATCTGTCGGGTGGCGTCGGCATCGGCGGCGTGCTGGAGCCGATGCAGGCCGGCCCCACCATCATCGAGGACAATTGCTTCATCGGCGCCCGCTCCGAGGTGGTCGAAGGCTGCATCATCCGCGAGGGCTCGGTTCTCGGCATGGGCGTGTTCATCGGCAAATCGACCAAGATCGTCGACCGCGAAACCGGCGAGGTGATGTATGGCGAGGTTCCGGCCGGCTCGGTCGTCGTCGCCGGCTCGATGCCGTCAAAGAACGGGGTGAGCCTTTATTGCGCGGTGATCGTCAAGCGTGTCGATGCTCAGACCCGCTCCAAGACCTCGATCAACGAATTGCTGCGCGACTGATTCGCGAAAAAATTGCCTCGCCCCGGCGTGAACCCGCGCCGGGTTTTTGCGTTCACCCTGCAATGAGATCCTGATAACCGGAGTTTGACATGCAGGGATTGGGTTGGCTGTCGGCAATCATCGTCGGCGGCATCGCGGGCTGGATCGCCAGCAATATCATGAAGGCCGATACGGGAATCATCCTGAACGTGATCCTGGGCATTGTCGGCGCCATTGTCGGCAATGCGCTTCTTGGCCTGTTCGGGCTGAATGCGCAGGCGGGCAGCTGGATCGCGCAGGGCGTGGCCGGGCTCCTGGGCGCGGTGGTGCTGATCTGGCTATACCGCGCCGTCGCCGGCTAGCGGGCCGGCCAGAAAGCGAACGGGGCAGGGCTTTCCTGCCCCTTTTCGATGCGCTCAGGCGATGAAATCCGCCTGCTCGGCCCCGGTCACGCGCATCAGATCGACCGGCGCGATGGCAAAGACGTGGCGCGGCGTGCCGGCGGCCGCCCAGACCCGGTCAAATTCCAGCAGGCGCGGATCCAGAAACGCCTCGATCCGCCGCAGATGCCCGACCGGCGCCACGCCGCCGATGGCAAAGCCGGTCTCGGCGCGGATCAGATCGGCATCGGCCTTGCCCAGATTCTGCCCGGCCACCGCCGTCGCCTTTTCCGTATCGACCCGGTTGCCGCCTGCCGTCAGGAACAGCACGACATGGCCGGATTCCGCGCCGCGAAAGATGATCGACTTGGCGATCTGGTCGATCTGGCAACCGACCGCCGCCGCTGCTCCCGCCGCCGTGCGGGCGCTGTCATCCGTCTCGCGGATCTCGACCTGCAACCCGGCCTCTTCCAGCGCTCTTTGCACACGGCGCAAGCTCTTGCTCATTGTCACTCCTCCGCTTTCGGGCGATATGACGCGAAATCGCAGCAAAGGGAAGGCCATGGCGGAACAGGTCTATACGCTTCTGGTGCAGGTCGGCCGGGCGCCCGATGACGATCTGCCCAAGGGCGCAAGCGGCGCGGCACTGGTCTGCTATGCCGCGGGCGAGGATGAGGAAGAGGCCGTGCGGGAAACCGTCGCCATCCTGAAGCAGGCCGGCCTCGCCCCGATCGAGGTCACCGGCCACGGCACCCTGCCGGAGCGCCTGGCCGAGGGGCACGAGATCCCCGACGAGGAACGCGCCCTGATGGACCGGGCGCTCACCGAAAACGCCGTCATCGTCGCCCAGATCGAGCCGCTTTTCGATCACGATCAGGCGGACTGATCCGCCCCTGTTCAGCCATGCGGCGCTGGGCTAGACTGCCGGCAAAACCCAGACAGGCAGGCAGTATTCCCATGACCCGACGCATTACCCGCATCGCCCTTTCGGCCCTGCTGGCCACCGCTTTGGCCAGTTGCGGCGTGTCGTTCAGCCAGACCCCCGGCGCGGTGGCCGGCGGCAATTACAGTGGCTTGCCCACGGCGAACGGGCAGGGCAGCGAGGCCGGTTTCCGCAACTGGGTGGTGGCCTTCCGCCCGCGCGCACTGGCGGCCGGAATCTCGCCCGGCGTTTTCGACAGCGCCATGGCGGGCGCCAGTTTCCAGCCCGATCTGGTTGCGCTGGACCGCCGGCAAAGCGAGTTCTCGCGCCAGATCTGGGACTATCTGGACGGCGCCGTGGGCGGCACGCGCGTCCCGACCGGCCGCAGCATGGCCGCGCGCCATGCCGGCACGCTGGCGGCGATCGAATCGCGCTACGGCGTGCCGCGCGAAATCGTGCTGGCCGTCTGGGGGATGGAATCGAATTACGGCGCCAATCGCGGCAACACCCGGATCGTCCCCGCGCTTGCGACACTGGCCTATGACGGCCGGCGGGGCGAGTATTTCGCCGGCGAGCTGGTCGCGGCGCTGCGCATCATCCAGGCCGGCGATGTGGACAGCGCGCATATGGTCGGCAGCTGGGCCGGCGCCATGGGGCACACCCAGTTCATGCCGTCCTCCTTCCTCGGCCATGCGGTGGATTTCAACGGCGACGGCCGGCGCGATATCTGGTCGAACGATCCGACCGATGCGCTGGCCTCGACGGCGGCCTATCTGCGCCAGATGGGCTGGCGCCCGGGCCAGCCCTGGGGAACCGAGGTGACACTCCCACCCGGTTTCGACTATAACCTGAGCGGCAAATCGGTAACCCGCTCGGGCGGCCAGTGGTCGGCGCTTGGCGTGCGGGCGATGAATGGCGGCGCGGTGCCCTCGGGCTCGATCCTGCTGCCGGCGGGCGCGCGCGGCCCGGCGATCCTGATCACCGACAATTTCCGCGCCATCCTGAAATACAACACGTCGGACAGCTATGCGCTCGGCGTCGCCTATCTGGCCGAGGCGATCGCCGGCCGCCCCGGAATTCGCGGCAGCTGGCCGCGCGGCGACCGCCCCCTCTCCGGCGCCGAAAAGACCGAGATCCAGCGCCAGCTGAACGCGCGCGGCTTCGATACCGGCGGCGTGGACGGCAAGATCGGCAGCAAGACCTCGGACGCGATCAAGGCGTTCCAGCGCTCGCGGGGCGTGACGCCAGACGGTTATGCGGATACCCGGCTGCTGGCGCTGCTGCGCAACTGATAGCCGACGGGGCGGCCCGATGCGCCGCCCCCCTCGTTTCTTCTTCATCCAAATATCCATGCCGCCCGCGCCGCTGGCGACGGGCCGGCAGGTTCAGGCGAGCAGATCCCGGAAATCGTCGAACACCTGCGCATAGACCGCGCGCTTGAAGGGCACGATACTGGCGATCAGATCCTCGGCGCGCATCCATTGCCAGCGCGTGAATTCGGGATGCTCGGTGTCGATCCTGACCGCCCCGTCCTCGGCCAGAAAGCGCATGGCGAACCATTTCTGCTTCTGGCCGCCATATTTGCCCTTCCACACCTTGCCCAGCAGTTCCGGCGGCAGGTCATAGATCACCCAGTCGCGGGTCTCGGCCAGCACCTCGACCAGATCGGCCGCCACGCCGGTTTCCTCGACCAGCTCGCGCAGCGCGGCCTGGCGCGGGGTCTCGCCCTTGTCGATCCCGCCCTGTGGCATCTGCCAGGCGGTGCCGGGATTGTCGATGCGCTGACCGGCAAAGACCAGCCCGTCGCGATTGATCAGCACGATCCCGGCGCAGGGGCGATAGGGCAGACCGGACGGGCCGGGGGCCTCGCTCATTCGGTCCGGGCTCCGCGAAGGTTATTGGCGGCCTTGGCGTTTCCCGACGGGGTGTCGGCGCGATAATCCATCGCCGCCAGACCCTTGAGAATATCCACCGCATAGGCCAGCTGATAATCCTCTTCGCGCAGCTTGGCGGTGGCCTCGACCTGCGCGGCCTCCTCCTCGATCTGCTTGCGCTCCTCGTCCGAGATCGAATCGTTGTTCAGCGCGCCGCGCAGATCGGCCTCGGAGCTGAGGAATTTCGATTCGGTGCGCGGCTTGTCGGCCTCGGTCTCATCCTCGGCCTTCCGGGGGGGCTGCTCGACGATGATGTCGGGCTGGATGCCCAGCGACTGGATCGAGCGTCCCGAGGGCGTGTAATAACGCGCCGTGGTCAGCCGGATGGCGCTGTCCGAGGTCACCGGCATCACCGTCTGGACCGACCCCTTGCCAAAGCTTTTCGTGCCGACGACGATGGCGCGGCGGTGATCCTGCAGCGCGCCGGTCACGATTTCCGAGGCCGAGGCCGAGCCGCCATTGATCAGCACGACCATCGGCTTGCCCTGCGCCAGATCGCCGGCCCTCGCGTTCCAGCGCTCGCTGTCCTCGGGCGCGCGTTCGCGGGTCGAGACGATCTCGCCCCGCTCCAGAAACGCGTCCGAAACCTCGATCGCCTGGTTCAGCAAGCCGCCGGGATTGTTGCGCAGGTCCAGCACGAACCCGGTGAGCTTGTCGATGCCGCCGGCCTCCTCGATCGCCTTGGCCATTTCCGATTTCAGCGTCGAGAAGGTCTCGTCGTTGAAGGTGGTGACGCGCAGCACGACGGCGCGCCCCTCGGTCCGGGTCTTGACCACGGTCAGCTTGATCGTGTCGCGCACGATGGTCAGGTCAAAGGGCTCGCTCTCGCCCTCGCGCAGGATGGTGATCTTGATTTCCGATCCGACCGGGCCGCGCATCTTTTCCACCGCCTCGTCGAGGTTCAGCCCCATCAGCGATTCGCCGTCGACATGGGTGATGAAATCGCCCGCCTGCACGCCCGCCTCGGCCGCCGGCGTATCGTCGATGGGCGAGATGACCTTGACCAGCCCGTCCTCCTGCCCGACCTCGATCCCCAGGCCGCCAAAGCTGCCGCGGGTCTGGGTCTGCATGTCCTCGTAATCCCGCGCCGACAGGAACGAGCTGTGCGGATCGAGCGAGGTCAGCATGCCGTTGATCGCCGCCTCGATCAGCTCCTTGTCGTCCACCTGTTCGACATATTCCGAGCGCACCCGCTCGAACACATTGCCGAACAGGTCGAGCTGCTCATAGACCGATGCGTTCCTGCCCGATTCCTGCGCGACCAGCGGGCCGGCGAATTGCGTGGCGACGGTGATGCCCGCAAGCGTCCCGACCGCCCCTGCCAGTAGATAATGTTTCATTCCGTTCCGTCCTGCCCGGTTGCGTTGCGGCCAGCGCCGTCATGACTGGCCTCGCCCATAATCGGATTCATCACGAACCACTCGGCCGGGTCCAGTGTTTCCTTGCCCTGCCGCAGTTCAACATACAGTGTTTGCGTCTGCCCGGCACCGCCCCCCGCGGCGGCATTGGCGACGAATTCGGCGCCGAACTCCTGCGCGGGCGGCTCCTCGCCGCCCATCAGGCCGACCGGCTCGCCCGCGGCCAGCACATCGCCGGTCTCGCCAAAGACCTGCGCCAGCCCGGCAAATACCATCAGATAGTTGCGCGCGGGTTCAAGGATCATCACATTGTCGTAATCCAGCAGCGGGCCGCGATAGCGGATCGTCGCAGGCCAGGGCGTGGTGACCAGCGCTGCCGGGCCGGTGGCGATGACCAGACCCGGACGCCGCACCCCCGAGGCGTCGGGTTCGTCATAGCGGCGCAGGATGCTGCCGATGACCGGCAGCGGCAGGCTGCCCTGCGCGCCCTCGAAATCGGCCATGGGGGCGCCGATATCCTGCTCCATGCCGGCCAGTCCCGACGCAAAGGCATCCAGGGTGTCGGCCGATTGCACCAGCGCCGTCAGTTCCTGCGGATCCTCGCCGAAGCGGACCGGCAGGCTCGACCGGTCGGTCACGGCCGAGGCCAGCAGCCGCCGCGCCTCCTGCACCTCGCCCAGGCCCTGGGCCAGCGAATTGGCGGCCGCAAGCTGGATGGTGCGGACGGTCCTGATCTGGTCCAGCTTGCTCTGCATGTCGCGCGCCTCGGCTTCCAGCCCCGGCGCGACCGAGGCCAGGATCATGCCCGCCCGCGCCGCAGCCTCGGGCCCCGAAGGATGCAGCAGCAGCACCGTCTCGGGCGAGCGCTGCATCGAGGTCATCGCCCCCAGCACCCGCGCCAGTCGTTCGCGCCGGGCGTCGAAATCGGCGCGGATCTCCTGTTCGCGCATGCCGGCATGGCGCAGGCCTTCGCGCAGTGCGGCAAGCCCCTGCTCATAGGCGCGGATCATCCCGGTCAGGGCGACCACCTGATCGTCCTCGGTCAGGGCCTGATCCAGCTGGCCGATGGCGGCGCGGATCGTCTCGGCGGCATCGGCGGCCTCCTGCGCGGCGCGGCTCAGCTGCGAATCGCCCTGCGCCGAGCCCGCCGGCTGCGCGGGCGCCGTCGTGCCCAGCCCGAAAGCCGCCAGAACCGGGAAAAGCAGGCGCAGTCTCATGCGCGCCCGATCAGGGATGCGCCGGTCATTTCCGGGGGCAGATCAAGGCCCATCAGGTCCAGAACCGTCGGCGCAATATCGGCCAGACGGCCGTCGCGCAGCCGCGCGCCCTCGGGTCCGCCAAAGACGATGACCGGAACCGGGTTCACGGTATGGGCGGTATGCGGGCCGCCGGTCTCGGGGTCCAGCATGGTTTCGCAATTGCCGTGATCCGCGATCACCACCGCCGCGCCGCCCGCGCGCTCCAGCGCCGCCAGCATCATGCCCAGGCCCTTGTCCACCGCCTCGCAGGCGCGGATGGCGGCCGGCAGGCTGCCGGTATGGCCGACCATGTCGGGATTGGCATAGTTCACCACGATCAGGTCGTAACCCGCGTCGATCGCCTCGACCAGCTTGTCGCTGACCTCTGCGGCGGCCATCTCGGGGGCGAGGTCATAGGTTGCGACCTTGGGGCTGGCGGGCATATGGCGATCCTCGCCCGGCTCTGGCGTTTCCTTGCCGCCATTCAGGAAAAAGGTGACATGGGGATATTTCTCGGTCTCGGCCAGCCGGAACTGGCGCAGCCCCCTGGCGGCGACCCAGGCGCCCAGCGTATTGACCACCTGCTTCTTGGGATAGGCCGAACTCATGTATTCGTCATGCTTCTCGGAATAATCGACCATGCCCAGAAGCGCTGCCCATTCGGGCCGTGCGCCGGTATCGAAGGCATCGAAACCGGGCTGGCCGATCGCGGCCAGGATTTCGCGCGCGCGGTCGGCGCGGAAATTCAGGCAGAAGAAGCCGTCGCCATCGCCGGCGCCCGGGAAATCCCCGATCACCGTGGGCGGGATGAACTCGTCGGTCTCGTCGCGGGCATAGGCCTCGGCCACGGCCTGATCGGCGCTTGCGGCCGTCAGCCCCTTGCCCTGGATCATCGCGGCATAGGCGCGCGAGACGCGGTCCCAGCGATTGTCGCGATCCATCGCGAAATAGCGGCCGATCACGGTGCCGATGCGCGCGCCCTCAGGCAGGCTTTCCTGCAATTCGGCGACATGGCCCAGGGCCGATTTCGGCGGCACGTCGCGGCCGTCGGTAATGGCATGGACGACCACCGGCACACCCTTTTCGGCCACGGCGCGGGCGGCGGCGATGACATGGCGGATATGGCCATGCACGCCGCCATCCGAGATCACGCCCATCAGATGCGCGGTGCCGCCCGTCGCCCCAAGCCGCGAGACGAATTCGCCAAGCGCCGCGTTGTCGTAAAACGAGCCATCCTCGATCGCCAGATCGATCTGGCCCAGATCCATCGCCACCACGCGGCCGGCGCCGATATTGGTATGGCCGACCTCGGAATTGCCCATCTGCCCCTTGGGCAATCCGACATCGGGGCCGAATGTCACCAGCGTCGCATGCGGGCAGTCCCGCATCAGCCGGTCGAAATTCGGGGTCTTGGCCTGATCCGGCGCGCTCTGCTCGGGACGATCTGAGATACCCCAGCCGTCAAGAATGCACAGGACGACAGGTTTCGGATGGGACATGTCGGGCCTCTCTCGCTGGCGTTTTCGGGGTGGTCCGCTTCTACGACCGCAAGGCGCGGGGGGCAAGTTCCCGGCGCGTCATGCCGACAATCCTGCCGGAAAACCGCCGCATGGCCGCCAGCGCATGCGCGCGCGCCGGATCGCCTTTCTTCTTCATCCAAATATCCATGCAACAGCGGCCACCGGGCCGGGCGGCAAAGCCTCAGGCACCGGTCTCGGCCGCGATTTCGGCGCGCGACTTGCGGCCACGCTCGGTCGCGGATTTCAGCTGACCGCAGGCGGCCATGATATCCTCGCCGCGCGGCGTGCGAATCGGACTCGCATAGCCGGCCTTGTGGACGATATCGGCGAAAGCCTCGATCCGCTCCCAGCTGGAGCGCCGGTAGGGCGCGCCGGGCCATTCGTTGAACGGGATCAGGTTGATCTTGGCGGGAATGCCGCGGATCAGCCGGACCAGCCGGCGGGCATCCTCGTCGCTGTCGTTCACCCCGTCCAGCATCACATATTCAAAGGTGATCCGCTCGGAATTCGACAGCCGCGGATAGTCGCGCAGCGCGTCCAGCAGCGCCTCGATGTTCCATTTCCTGTTGATCGGCACCAGCCGGTCGCGGGTCGCGTCATCGGTGGCGTGAAAGCTGACCGCCAGCAGGCAGCCGATCTCCTCGGCCGTCCTGGCGATTTCCGGCACGATGCCGCTGGTCGACAGGGTGATGCGGCGGCGCGACAGGCTGATGCCCTCGCCATCCATCACCACCTTCATGGCGTCGCGGACATTGTCGAAATTATAAAGCGGCTCGCCCATGCCCATCAGCACGACATTGCTGACCAGGCGGGTCTCGTCCTTGGGCTGACCCGGCTCGGGCCATTCGCCCAGATCGTCGCGGGCGACCATGACCTGGCCGACGATCTCGCCCGCGGTCAGGTTGCGCACCAGCTTCTGCGTGCCGGTATGGCAGAAGGAACAGGTCAGCGTGCAGCCCACCTGGCTGGAAATGCACAGCGTGCCGCGGTTTTCCTCGGGGATATAGACGGTCTCGACCTCGTGCCCGCCGGCGATGCGCAGCAGATACTTGCGGGTGCCGTCGGCGCTGACCTGCCGGGTCACGATCTCGGGCAGGGAGATCTCGAATTTCTCGGCCAGCAGGGCGCGGTAATCCTTGGCCAGATTGGTCATCCGGGCGAAATCGCGCTGCCCCCAGTAATAGACCCATTGCCAGATCTGGCCGACCCGCATCCTGGCCTGACGTTCGGGGGTGCCGGCCTCGATCAGCGCCTCGCGCAGCTGTTCGCGCGTCAGGCCGACGATGTTTTGCCGCGCCGCATCGGGCAGCTTGCGCGGGATGGTCAGCAGGTCTTGCGTGATCGGGGCGGCGTTCATGGCTTGGTTGTCCGGGCAAAGGGGAAGCCGGATATATAGGCCATGCCGGGGCAAAAGAAAACAGGGGCGCGGGCCCCTGCCTTCATCAATTCGCAGCCATGCGGCCTAGCGGCAGGATTCCTGCGCCCGGCTGGTCATGGCGGTGACGCCCGACAGGCTGAACGTGTCCTTGGTGACGGTCCCGCGCGACGAGCGCCCGGTGATCACCGCCGAAGCACCCGCCCGCAGCGCCGAGATCAGCTTGCTGTCCTCGGACGGAGAGCCGGTCCAGGCGCTTTCGCCCTCGGTGAACAGCTTGAATTCCTGGCCGCCGATATTCACCTCGACCGCGCTGTCGGGGGCAAAGGGATAGCCGCCGGCAAAGGACACCTCGCCCGACTGGCCGGGACGATAGGCGATGTACAGGCGGATATCGCCGCGCGTCACCTCCTTGGGGTTGCCGCTGCTGTCCAGGTTCTGGGTCGATTTCGGTGCCGATACCGCCCAGCATTCCTTGGGGCTGTTCGCGGAGAACGCGGTCCAGTCGCCTTCGGTCCCGATTACATTCGTCGAGTCCTGGGCCAGGACCGGCGAAGACGCGGCGATTGCGATGACGGCGGCTGCCGCTGCGGCGCGCGGCGCGAATTTCAACATGCTCTGGCCTCCTGCCATGGTCCGGTTTATTCCGGCTTGTTGCCGATGACGGTGGTGTTTTCAACCATCTGCCGGCAAGATAATGCGAAAATTGTGACACGAAAAACCCCCGGATGCGGAAAATCGCGCGATTGTCAGAGGAAATTGCCGTGCCATTGGCCAGAATGATCGAATTATGGCGTGGCGGGCTGTGCGAAAGCCTGCATTTCGGCCATGCGGTGATCGCGGATGCAAACGGCGTCGTCGCGGCTTGGGGCGATCCCGGCGCGGTGATCTTTCCGCGATCCTCGTGCAAGATGATCCAGGCGCTGCCGCTTGTCGAAAGCGGCGCGGCCGATGCCCACGGGCTGGGCGGCAGGCAGTTGGCGCTGGCCTGCGCCAGCCATAATGGCGCGCGCATCCATATCGAACCCGTCGCCGCCTGGCTCGACGGGCTGGGCCTGGCCGAGGCCGACCTGCGTTGCGGCGCGCATCTGCCGGCCGACCCCGATGAGCGCAGGCGGCTGATCTGCGCGCTGGAAAGCCCGTGCCAGATCCATAACAACTGCTCGGGCAAGCATGCGGGCTTTCTGACCCTGAACCGGCATCTCGGGGCCGGGCCGGACTATGTCGATCCGGATCATCCGGTCCAGCGCGCCGTTCGCCGCGCCTTTGAGGAGGTGACCGGAGAAGAGGCGGCTGGCTGGGGCATCGATGGCTGCTCGGCGCCGAATTTCGCCTGCAGCGTCGCCGGGCTGGCGCTGGCCATGGCGCGGTTCGCCCGGCCCGGGGACGGTCGGCGCGGGCAGGCGCAGCGCCGGCTGGTCAAGGCGATGATCGCCCATCCCGAACTGGTGGCGGGCGAAGGCCGCGCTTGTACCGAGCTGATGCGCGCGGCCGGGGGGCGGGCGGTCGTGAAAACCGGGGCCGAGGCGGTATTCGTCGCCATCCTGCCCGAGCGCGGCCTGGGCGTTGCGCTGAAGATCGCGGATGGCGGCACGCGTGCCGCCGAGGCGGCGATCACGGCGCTGCTGGTGCATCTGGGCATCCTGGCCGAGGGCGATCCGGTGGTGCAGCGCTACCTGACCGGGCCGTTGCGGAACTGGCGCGGTCTGGCGACCGGCGAACTGCGCCGGGCCGAGGGCTTTCCGGCCTGACCCGGCGCAATTCGCCGGCCGTTACAGCATTTGCCAGATCAGCCGCAATGCCAGCGCGGTCGAGGTCAGCACCAGCAGCGGCTTGATCACCCGCGCGCCGATCCGCATGGCCAGCCGTGCGCCCAGCATGGCGCCCGCGATCTGCGCCAGCGCCATCGCCCCGCCCAAAAGCCAGAGCGGCTTGCCGATCAGCGCAAAGGCCAGCAGGCCGCCCAGGTTCGAGGCGAAGTTCAGCAGTTTCGTATGTGCCGTGGCCCGGAGCACGCCGTAACCCGCCAGCATCACGAAACCCAGCATGTAGAACGATCCCGCCCCCGGCCCCAGAAGCCCGTCATAGAAGCCGACGACCGGCACTGCCGTCGCGGCGAAAAGCGCGGGCGTGATGCGGCGCGCGCGGTCGGAATCGTCCAGCCCCGGTTTCAGCGCGAAGAAGAGCGCGATCCCGATCAAGACCACCGGCAGCCCGTAGCGCAGCGTTTGCGTGGGAATCCGGGTGACCATCAGCGCGCCAACGACCGCCGCCGCGAAGGCGATGGCGGCGGGGCCGGTCTGCTGGCGCAGATCGACCAGCCCGCGCCGGGCATAGGAAAGCGCGGCGGTCCCCGCGCCGAACACGCCCTGCACCTTGTTCGTGGCCAGGGCCTGCGCCGGCGGCAGCCCCGCCAGCATCAGCGCCGGCACGGTGATGAGGCCGCCGCCGCCGGCGATCGCATCGACGAAACCGGCCGCGAAGGCGGCGGCGACGAGCATCAGGATGAGGTCGAGGGAGAGGTCGAGCATGGCGTCCTGATGGTCCGCCGCGCGGGAATTGTAAAGGTGCCCTACTGGTGGCGCGGCCGGCATGGATATTTGGATGAAGAAGAAGGCGCGGGCGCGGCGCTCAGGCGCGGGGATGGGCGCTGCGATAGACCGCCAGCAGATGGGCGTCATCGACCCCGGTATAGATCTGGGTGGTGGACAGGCTGGCATGGCCCAGCAATTCCTGGATGCTGCGCAGATCGCCCCCCGCCGCCAGCAGATGCGTGGCGAAGGAATGGCGCAGCGCGTGCGGCGTCGCCGTCGGCGGCAGGCCGAGGCCCTGGCGCAGGATGCGCATCGCCGCCGAGACGGCCGGCTGGCCGAGGCGGCCGCCACGGGCGCCGCGAAACAGCGGTCCGTCCGCCTGCAGCGGGTGGGGGCAGAGTTCCAGATAGGCGGCGATGGCCTCATGCGCGACGGGCAGGACCGGCACCTGGCGTTCGCGCCCGCCCTTGCCGCGGATGGTCATGGTCTTGCGCAGCGGCCAGTCCGCGCCGTTCAGGCCGAGCGCCTCGGAGATGCGCAGGCCGCAGCCATAGAGCAGGGTCAGCACCGCCGTGTCGCGGGCGGCGATCCATGGTTCGGGATGGCTGTGTTCGGCCATGTCCAGCAGGTCGCGCGCCTGTTCCGGCGCCAGCGGCCGGGGCAGCGAGCGGGTGTATTTCGGCCCGCGCGAGGCCAGCGCCCGGGAGGCGTCGAAACCGTGGCGGTCCGACATCCAGCGGATGAAGCTGCGCGTGGCCGAAAGCCGGCGCGCCAGCGACCGCGCCGACAGGCCGCGGCCACGTTCGGCGGCGGCGAATGCGCGCATGTCGGTTTGCGTCAGCTCGCCCAGGGTTGCGGGCAGGGCGGGCGCGCCCCGATGGCCGCCGAGAAAGCCCAGAAAGGCCAGCAGATCCGCCTGATAGGCGCGGATCGTGTGATCCGAGCGGTCGCGCGTGGCGCGTTCGCTGTCCAGCCAGCGCGCCAGCGCGTCGGCCATTGCCGGGGCCAGAGCCAGAGGCTTGGCCCCGTCCGTCATGTCCGCAGCCAGGACAGCAGCACGAGCCGGAAGGCCTGCCCGAAGAAGCGCAGGAGATCGGTGCCCTGCGCCGGGTTGAAGCGCCCGGTATCGGCCGAGCCGATGACCAGCAGCGCCGGCAGCCGGCCGGGGCCGAGATCTATGGGCATCAGGGCCTCGGACTGGATCGGCGCGCGCGCCTCGCCGTGGATCGGCAGGGTCTCGCGCGCGGCGCGGCGCAGGACGATATCGTCGCCGCGCGGGCTGCGGCGCCCGGCAGAGATCAGCCCTCCGACGGTGCCAGCCGGGACGATCACCAGCGGCCCGGTCGCCTCGGGGGCGGGCAGGTCGCCGCCGGCCTCCATCACCAGCCGTAGGGTTTCCACGCGCAGGATCGGCGCGATGGCGGTTTCGAGGTTTTCCAGAAAGCCCTCGAAATCCATCGGCTCCAGCAGCGAGAGCACCGCGCGATGGACGGTGTTCATGCCGCTTTGATTGTCATAGGCGGCCGAAATCACCGTTTCATGCGCGGCTTCAAGCCGTTCCAGCCGCGCCTCGAGCGCCTGCATCGCGCGGCCGCGAATGTCGATCACGTTCTCGCCCACCTCGGCCTCGCGCGCGCCGATCAGGGCGCGCATCAGGTCGCGATCGGCAAGGATCAGTTCGGGTCTGGCCAGCAGGCGGGCGCGCTCGTCCTCCGAGAGCGCCGCGGCGGCGGCATCGGCGGGGGCGTCCACGCTCATCAGACGATCTTCTGGCCGGTCTTGGCCCAGTCCGCCTCGAACTGTTCCAGCCCGCGATCGGTCAGCACGTGCTTGACCATGCCCTTGATGACGGCGGGCGGCGCGGTGATCACGTCGGCGCCGATGCGCGCGGCCTCGGTGATATGGTTCACCGAGCGGATCGAGGCGGCAAGGATCTCGGTCTCGAAATCGTAATTGTCATAGATTTCGCGGATCTGGGCGATCAGTTCCATGCCGTCCAGGTTGATGTCATCGACCCGGCCGATGAACGGGCTGACGAAGGTGGCGCCGGCCTTGGCCGCGAGAATCGCCTGCGCGGGCGAGAAGCACAGCGTCACGTTGACCTTGTGGCCGTCCGAGGACAGTGCCTTGCAGGCCTTGAGCCCGTCCCAGGTCAGCGGCACCTTGACGGTGATATTGGGGGCGATGGTGACCAGGTGCTTGCCCTCGCGGATCATGCCCTCGGCATCGCTGGCGACGACCTCGGCGCTGACCGGGCCTTCGACGATGTCGCAGATTTCCCGGGTGACCTCGAGAATGTCGCGGCCCGATTTCAGGATCAGCGAAGGGTTGGTGGTGACACCGTCCACCATGCCCAGATCGTTCAGTTCGCGGATGGCGGCGACATCGGCGGTATCGACAAAGAATTTCATGTGCGGGAACCCCTGGCTGGCTGATTTGCCCGCAGGTTTAGCGCATAACAGCGGGCGCGTGAAGTCTGACCGGGCGGCTTGCGGCCCGGCGCGGGACCGTGCCACTATCCGGACCTGCCATGCCGGAGAATGCCGTGGAAATGCTGACCCCCGATCCCACCGATTTTGCCGTGCTTCTGATCGGTCTGCCCGTCGTGACCTTCCATCTGCCGGCATTGGTCATGATGGCGCTGTTCGGCCTGCCGCTCTGACGGATGGCGCGGCCGCTGTTCTATCCCCATGGCGCGCGGATCGCGGTGCTGACGCAGGAGGTGGTCGGCATCCTCGACTATCTTGCGCCCGAGGGCGGTGTGCGGCTGGGACAGCTGGTCGTGGTGCCCTTGGGGCCGCGCCATCCGTCAGAGCGGCAGGCCGAACAGCGCCCTCATGACCAATGCCGGCAGCTGGAAGGGCACGACGGGCAGACCGATCAGAAGCACGGCAAAATCGGTGGGATCGGGGGTCAGCAATTCCACGGCCTTCTCCGGCACGGCAGGTCCGGTTAGTGGGCCGGCCCCGCGCCGGGCCGCCAGCGG